>NZ_JAJTHI010000039.1 GCF_021298855.1 Gemmatimonas sp. | reverse complement strand
GGGTGGGGGGGGGGGGGGGGCTGGTGGGGCGCGAGCTGATGGGACGGGAGCTGGAACTACGGGAGTGGGGACTACGCGGAACAGCGGTACTACGGAAGCTCGGACGGCGGAAGCTTGGGGGGCGGAAACGCTACAGGCGGGGCATGCGCTGCGTCGCGCTTCGGGGCTGACCGGGTGGGTGAGACGTGGGTATGTGCGGGTGCTGGTGTTCACGTTGCGGTGGCGGTGGGGCACGCGGCTGCTGAGTGTGGGGTTGGTGGGGGCGATGGCGTGGGTGTTCATCGCCAAGGTGCCGCGCAGCAGCTGGGGCAACTGGGGCGATCGGCGCACCACGGTGAACGTGTCGCTGTCGTTCCCGCGCGGGAGTGATCCGGTCACGCTCGATGCGGGCATGCGCGACTTCGAGCGGCTCGCGGTGGGCACGCCGGGCGTGGAGCAGGTGCGGGCGCAGGGCGGCGGCACGGGCGCATCGCTGGTGGTGCGCTTCACCCGCGAGGGTGGGCGCACGGCGGCGCCGCTCACGCTGTACGAGCAGCTCACGCAGCGCGGCGTGCTGCTGGGTGGCGCGAGTGTCGGCGTGTACGGCGAGGGGCTGAGCTTCTCGAACGGCGGCGGTGGTGGCGGCTTCGCGACCTTCCGCATTCAGGTGAAGGGCTTTTCGTACGCGGGAGTGGAAGCGCTGGCGCTCGACGTGAAAAAACGGCTCGAACGCATCACACGCGTGCGCGATGTGCGCATCACCAGCGGTGGCTGGTTCGGCAATCAGCGCAGCTCGCTCATCACGCTCGAACCCGATCGTGTGAAGCTGTCGCGGGTGGGGCTCACCACCGCCAACTTCACCGCGGCGCTGGCGCGCGAGATTCGCGGGCAGGTGGGGGCACAGCGCCTCGAGATTGGCGGCGAGGAATTGCCAGTCACGGTGAAGGACGCCGGCGCCGCCAGCCGCGAGCTCGCCGCGCTCGAACAGGCGATCATGGTGTCGCCCGCAGGCACGCCGGTGCGCCTCGCCGATGTGGCCACCATTTCCGAACGCGAGGCCCTCGGCAGTGTGGAGCGCGAAGACCAGCAATACATCCGGCAGGTGAGCTACGACTTCCGCGGCCCCAACAAGCTGGCGCAGCGTACGCACCAATCGTTCATGCGGTCACTCTCCGCACCCGCCGGTTACACCTTCGTGGACCTCACCGAGCAGTTCTTCGGAGAGGACGACGAAAGCGCGAAGGGGCTGTGGCTCGTCTTCGCGCTCGGCATCGTGCTCGTTGTGCTCACCGTGGCACTGGTGTTCGACAGCGTGTGGGGAGCAGTGATGGTGCTGCTCTCGCTGCCCATCGCCCTTACCGGTGTGGTGGCCGCTTTCTGGGCCACGGATACCGCGTTCACGCGCGAAGCCGCCGTGGGCGTGATCCTCGTGGTGGGGCTCGCCGTGAATCAGGCCATTCTGCTGGTGGATGCCGCGCTCGAAGCCCGTCGTCGCACCGGCACCGTTCGCTCCGCTGCCGTGATGCGTGCGGCGCTCGATCGTGCGGGGATGATCGTCGTGGTCACGCTCGCCGCGCTGGCATCCCTCGCGCCGCTCAGTCTTGGCACCGACGCCGACTCCCTGTTTGGCGGCATCGCCCTGGCCACCGCTGGCGGCACGGTGGCCGGCACCTTGGGCGTGTTGCTTCTCATGCCGGCCGTTCTGAGCAGCGGCCGGCGCGTTATGGCACCACCAGCGACACCGTCGTGACCGGGCGCGCATTGCGGTTGCTACCCACCACCACCGTCACGGAACGCTCCGCCAGCGGCAACCCCGTCACCGGGGTGAGCACGCGGCACACGAAGCTCGGCCCCTCCAACGGAGAAAAAATGGAGGGCATGTTGAGCGCCACCTCGAAAGCCCCCGTCGCGGTCGCGTCGGTAGTGAAGCCGACGGGATCATTGCTGGCCCCCACGCACGACACGCCCACTTCCACGTTGGGCACCGGCGTGCCGTTGGCCCGGGTTACCGTGCCGCGCAAGGTGGCGTAGAGAAAGCCGGAGTTGTCGGTGGTGCCGGTCAGCGACGTGCAGCCGGCGAGCAGGACAAGCGGGATGTGGCGAAGGGTGCGGCGCATGGGCATGTCTACCAATCCGTGGGTTTGTAATCCTTGAGAAACTTGCCCCATACATGGGTGCCGGTGTTGATCCCGTCGATGATGGGGTCCACGATGCGCGCCGCACCGTCCACGATGTCGAGCGGCGGATGGAAGCGATGCTCCTCCACCTTGCGCGCGGCAATATGCACCGGGTCCTCATCCGTCACCCAGCCGGTATCCACGGCGTTCATGTGAATGCCGTCGGTTTCGTAGTCGGCCGCACTGGTGCGCGTCATCATGTTGAGCGCCGCCTTGGCCATGTTGGTGTGCGGGTGGCGCGTCGTCTTGAACTTGCGGTAGAACTGCCCTTCCACGGCGCTCACGTTCACGATGTGCTTGTCGCGGTTGGCGGTGCGCAGCATGAGCGGCTTGAGACGCGCGTTCAGCAGAAACGGCGCAATGGCGTTCACCAGCTGCACTTCCAGCAGTTCCACACTGGGCACCTCGTGCATGAGCAGCCGCCACGAATTGCGCTCGCGCAGATCCACCTGTTGCAGGTCCTGGTCGAGCCGCCCCTCGGGGAAGAGCTGTGATTGGTCCTGATACTCTTCGGCCAGCAGCGCCACCTGCGACAGCTCCGCCGCATGCGTGATGCCCGCCACCTCGGCCAGCGCGCGCGGCAGCGTGGCCGGCGTGACCATCTCCTCCTCGCGCGACACGCCCGCTTCGGGGAGCAGGTGATAGCCGCGCACGCCCTCGTACGCGCCCAGCAGCTTGCGGGCCTGCTCAGGCATATCGCCGAGCGACGCGCGCTCGAGATCCATCATGTGCTTGTAGAAGTCGGGCGGGCGCCGCACCGTCTGACAGGCATTGTTCACGATGAAGTCGAGACGGTCGTGCGTCTCCATCAGGTGATGGCAGAACGCTTCAACGCTGGGCGTGTGACGCAAGTCGAGCCCGTAGATCTCGAGCCGGTGCTTCCACTGCTCGAAGTCGGGCTCCGCTGCGTAGCGCTGCGCCGAGTCGCGCGGGAAGCGCGTGGTGACGATGAGATGGGCACCGGCACGCAGCAGTTTGATGCCCGCCTGGTAGCCGATCTTCACACGACCACCGGTGAGCAGCGCCGTGCGCCCGCTCAGATCGGCCAGCTCGGTGCGCTTGCGGTAGTTGAACTCCGCGCAGGTGGGACAGAGCTGGTCGTAGAAGTGATGGAGCACCGTGTACTGCTGCTTGCACACGTAGCAGTGCTGTGGCTCCAGCGCCTCGGTGAAGTCCGGCTCGTTTACCGTGATCTGCTCGTCGTTTCCCGGCGGCAGATAGTTGGGGGTGGTGAACACCGTTTGCCGGCGCAGCTTGCGGATGCCGGTTTCCTGCAGCTGGTTCTCCGCCTCTTGCAGCTTGACCGTACGCTCGGCCTTCTTCTGGCGCTTGGTAGCCTTCACCATCTGGCGGCGCAGGATGGCATCCGGGCGCGAGACTTCGCCCGCCGCCTTGAGCAGGCGCGTGCGCTCGGCGTCAGGGATGTCGAGCAGGTTTGCCCGGTCGGCCGCGAGCTTTTCAAGCAGCGCGGTGGCGGCAGCGATCTGCTCGGCCGAGATGGAATCAGCCGAAGACGATTCGACCGTGGCAGTCTGAGGCAGTGGAGTTTCCGACATAGCCTCGAAAGATAACGACCCCGAGTCCGGAATCATATTTGTGATGCTCGAGCTTCGGCGCCACGCTTCGACACCCGCCGGCGCAATCGAAGAAGCGAGCTACCGGCGTGATTTGCCTTCACTCACCGCGAACGTGCCATCGGGCCACCGGTACTCGACTCCCTCCTTGAGCATGATGAACACCGCGTTCCGGCTGCCGACGGCAGCCACCGGTCCGCCATAACAATCGACGTAGTTCATCTGCTCGATGTGTTCCGGTCGTACGGACGACAGAATCGTCAGCACCACGGGAGACACAGCATTTCTTGGGAGGCCGGGAAGTGCCCGATTCACCATCCGCGGATCAGGCACGAAGGTTTTTGGAACCTGCACGCCGTTGATCCACACCTCCCGGATCACACCGCAACTGCTTCCTGGTCCGGACATGCTGGTGATCATGTACGGTCGCAGTTGCACCATCGCGTCGAGTGCGTTCCGAATTCGGCGCTTACTGCCGACGATGGCGTCGGAATCGAGGAAGTACGCCTGCCTCCTGAGGCTTTCGCGCGCTCTGACTTCCACCGTGCCCAGCGTCTGTATCGATGGCGTCAGGGCAATCTGAAGATTGAGCGTATCGTTCGGCGAAAGCTGCAGAGGGCTGTCGACCGGTTGGAAGCCGAGCTTTCGGACAACGATTTCCACCGTGGGTGACTCCCCGGTGAACGACCCCGTCCACACTCCCGCGCGTCCGGTGCGGCCGCTGGCCGAGATGCGGTTGGCGCTGCGAACCAACACCTCCGTGTCGGCGAGCGCATTACCGGCAGTGTCGGTGACATTCACCCGGAGTGTAAAGGTCGGCTGCGCCCCTTGTGCCTGGGCCTCATTGGCGGCCCAGGCCATCATCGTTGCTGCCAGCGTGATCGATTGCAATACGAAACGAATAATGTTGAGCATTTACCGACTCGCGCGATGGTTGGGGTCAGTACTCCGCCTCGAACGCCAGTCCCTGCTTCTTGGGGAGCAGCCAGTAGTACCAATGCTTCTCCCGGTCCCACCCTTCGGCCTGGGCATTCTCCTCCCCCCACACGCACCGCCCACTCGGGAAGGTCGCGTTCCGGAAGCGCGTGTCGAGCTCCAGCAGATCGGCCCACTGATCGTCGTGTTCCCCGATCACGCGCAGCTTGTGGCGCATGTCGAGGTCGTTGAGGTAATCGTCGAAAGTGAGTTCGTAGCCGCGCTCCACTTCGGTCACCGTGCGGGACCACTGAGCGAGCCATTCGTCGCGTTCGTGCATTGGAGGCGGTCGGAGTTTCGGCGGACCGGCGAACGGATGCGTCAGCTGCGCGGGCGGCGCCGCGCCTGCCGCTCGAAGTACGCTTCGCCGTCGTTGGGCTTGAAGAAGGTGCGGATGATGCTGTCGGCGTCGAAGGCCACGAAGGCCCCCGTGGCCCGGTCGAACTTGGCAATCACGCCGTCGGTGGGGCGCTGCAGCTCCCGCACCGTGGCCGACGGCGGGGCGGCCCGCAGCGCCTGGGCCAGCGAGAGATACGCATCGGCGTTCGGGGCGTTGAACTCGGCGCCATGCTTGTCGAAGTGCTCATCGAGCCGCTGGCGATTGCGGAACCCGATGGCGCTGCGCGGGGGAGGAGGCGCCGCTGGGGCCGAGGCCCCGGGGGCGGCAGCGGGTGCCTCCACGGCGGGCGACGCGGCAGCGGGCGCGGCCGAAACGGCGCCGGGGCCCTGTGACTTGCGCGGGCCGCAGAGCAGCCACGTGCCCGCCACGAGGCACAGGAAGGCAAAGAAGAAGGAGCGGAATGCGCGGCTCATGCCACATATTGCCCTCATGAGCATCGTGACGGAACTGCTGTCCCTGCTCGAGCTGGAGAAGCTCGAGGTGAACATCTACCGCGGCCAGAACCGGGACCTGGGCACCGGCCGGGTCTTTGGCGGCCAGGTCTTTGCGCAGGCGCTGGTGGCGGCGCGCCGCACCGTGGATGAACCCCGCGAGGCGCACTCGGTGCACGGCTACTTCCTGCGCCCCGGCGACCTCAAGGCCCCCATCGTGTATTTCGTGGATCGCCCGCGTGACGGGGGCACCTTCACCAGCCGCCGCGTTACGGCCATCCAGCATGGGGAGGCCATCTTCCAGCTCTCGGCCTCGTTTCACATCGAAGAGCCCGGGCTGGATCATCAGGTCACCATGCCGCAGGTGCGCGACCCCGACAGCATCAAGCCGGAGCTCGAACAGGTGCGGGAGCATGCGGCCGTGCTGCCGCCCGAGCTGCGCACGGTGCTCACGCAAGACCGGCCCATCGACTTCCGGTCGCCGCAGAGTCACCTGCCCGGTGGCTCCGCCGCGGGTGAGCCGGAGCGATACGTGTGGTTTCGCGTGATCGATGCGCTGCCCGACGACCCCATCATTCATCAGGCCATTCTCGCGTACGCGTCGGACTACGGCTTTCTCCCTACGGCGCTGCGTCCGCATGGGGTGCGCTACGGTGACCCGCGGCTCTTCCTGGCCTCGCTCGATCACACGCTCTGGATGCACCGTGCGTTCCGCGCCGACGAGTGGCTGCTGTACGTGATGGACAGCCCCAACGCCTTCGGTTCGCGCGGCTTCGTGCGCGGGCAGGTGTTCACGCGCAGCGGCCAGTTGGTGGCGAGCGTGGCGCAGGAAGGGCTGCTGCGGCTCAAGAAATAGGGAGCCGTTGCCCGGACGCCTCTAGCGCGCCCGCACGAATGCCACAATGCGGTCGCGCACCATGGCGGTCTGGCCCGGTGCGACGATACGGCCGGCAATCACGTGCCCGTCTTCGCCGTTGGTGGGTGTCACCAGCACCTGTTCCACCGGCGCGCGCGTTTTCGTGGCCAGTCGGTCCAGCCAGTCGCGCGTGCGGACGGCGCTTACCACCTCGTCACCCTCGTGGAAGAACACGACGGTGGGCACATCGTACCCGTCGAGCGACCGGTCGCGCGTGTACTCCACCAGCGCCTGCATGGGGAAGAGCGCCGTGCTGGGGTACTTCATGGTCCAGAAGCGACGCTGCTCGTCGTTGCGCGCGGTCCATTCCCGCTGCGGAATCAAGCGCGGCAGCAGCACCTTCGCCCACGGGAGCGTGAGCAGCGCCGCGTTGGGGTCCTTGGGACCGAAGTTGGGAGAGATGAGCACCAGCGTGGCCAAACCACGGCGGGCGTCCGGTGGCAGGGTGGCGAGCCAGACGCCGAGGGTGCCACCGGTGCTGGTGCCGATGACCAGAACCGAATCACCGAGGCGGCGGCCGATCTCGAGGGCCTCGGTGGCGTCGGCCAGCCAATCGCGCGCGGCGACCAGCCCCAGGGAGTCGCCGGGAAGCCCGTGCCCCCGCAGACGCGTCTCGAAAAGGTTGGCGCCCAGCGCGTCCGCCACGAGTTCCGCGACCGGTGCGGTTTCCTGTCGCGTCGCCGAGAACCCGTGTAGGTACACGACGCTCCAGCCGGTCGTCGCCGGTGCGTCGACGTTGGCGAACCGTACACGCTTGGCCACAGCGGTATCGAACACGCCGGCCTTCGCTTCGCGCTGCTGCAGCCACGCGGGCAACGCCGCCAGGTCGCCGGGAATGCCACCCCGGACCACGGCCGCATCGGGCTCGACCACGCGCGGGCGCGGGCCGGCGAGGAGCACGACCATGATCAGGGCGGCGGCGACCAGAGGCCACCGCCGCGGGGACCGGGCAGACGACATGCCGGAAATCTATGGCCGCTGCGGCGAAACGGTGGGGCGCATGGCCAGCGCCGGTTGCAATGCGGCGTCGATGGCGGCGCGGGCGGCGGGGAGCGCACCATGGATGTTCCCCGCCGTCTTCCATCGCACCACGCCGGCCCGGTCGATAAGCAGCGTTTCGGGCACCCCCACCACGCCGTACCGCGCCTGAATGGTACCGGCAGGGTCATGGACCACCGAAAAGCCCAGTCGCTCGGCCTGGGCAAAGCGTTGCACCTTCGCGGGGCCTCCCTGATCCACACTCACCGCCACCACCCGCAGCCCCGACGGGCGGTAGCGCTCGAAGAGCGCCTGCAGATCGGCCATCTCCTCCTTGCACGACGTGCACCAGGTGGCCCAGATGTTCACCAGCGTCACCTGACCGTTCGCGGCCAGCTGCACCGTGTCGCCCACACCGGCTCCGGTCAGCACGGCACCCGCGTAGGCCGGCGCCGCGTCGCCCACGGCCAACGGACGGAAGCGATCGCTGCTGGTACGCTCGGCCACGGCCGCGCCGCCGATCACGCCACGGCGCACCAGCACCTGCGAGTTGCCCACCCGCGGCAGCGGCATCACCGCCTTGGGATCACGCATGTTGGGACGTGCCTTCGCGGCGGCCTGTGCCGCATCGGGCGCCTGCTCGCTCCACGCCACGGTGACGGCGTTTCCGGTGGGCGACACCATGAGCACCGGGAAGGCCGCGGCGCGGCCGCTCTCGCTGACCGGCACGGCGTCGGCAAAGCTGCCGCCGCCATTGCTCGACACCCGCATTACCACCTGCGGTACCCGGCGCGTGCCGTCGTCCCAGGTCGCCACCACCGACTGGCCACGCACCGCCAGCTGCACGTGGGCCGGCTGCGACGCGTCGGCCACTCCCAGCGGCTGGGCCGGCGCAAAGGTTTGCGCGCCATCGCGCGACTGCGAGTAGAACACGCCCGCCGCGCCCGGCTTGCCCGTCCACCAGGCCGCGTGCAACGCCCCGGCACTGTCGACGGCCAGCGAGGGGCCGGCATGCGGACAGCCGTCGAACACCCAATCGTCGTGATGCACCCGCACGGGCGTGCCCCAGCTGCGCCCGTTGTCATCGCTGCGGGCCACCACGATATCGCGAATGGTACGGCGTGCTGCGCCGTCGCCATGTGCGGCGTGCGGGTTGTCGCCCGCACCTGCACCCGCACCCGGTGGGGCACCGGTCGTACCGGCCGATCCGTCGGCGGGCGCCGCGCTGTCGGTCATGACCGCGCGCCACGCGAGATACACGCGCCCGCTCTGGTCGGCGGCGATGGCGGTGCGACAGCAGGGACAGGCTTCGGTGAGTGGCGCACCGCCAGGCACCACGCGCACGTTGGGCGCCCACGTTACGCCACCATCGGTGCTGTGCGTGGCGTACACCGCCGACTTGCCATGACGGCCGTCGAGCCACGCCACGTGAAACGTGCCGTCGGGCGCGCCATGCAACGCGTGGAAGTTGTGCGAGCCGAAGTCCGTATCGAGCCCCTCGGCGAGCGCCTTGGTGGTATCGTCGGTCACGGTTACGGGCGCACTCCAGCTGTTGCCGCCGTCATCGCTGCGCACGAAGCGCAGGGCACTGGCCGGGAAGCGGCGCCCCGGCACCAGCTTGCCCACCACGTACAGCGCACCAAGCGTGAGCCCCCCATCCTTGCGGGTCACCCAGGCCAGCTTGGGCGGCGCCTCGCCGTGCGGCTCGATGGGCCCCAGTACGTCGGTGAGTTCGCGCATGAGGCCGTCACCCGGCGGGGCGCCGTCGCGCGTGACGAGCACGTGCAGGCGTCCGTCGGTACCCCCGTTGGGCGCCGACACCCACGCGGTGGCATGCCGTCCGTCGGGGGCGAGGGCGAGAATGGGCGCCGCGCCCACATTCGACACCGCCGACAGCTCGTGCGTGCTGTCGAAGCGCACGACGGCCGCCGATACGGTGCTCGCGGTGGTGTCGCGGTCGTTGTCCGCCCGATTGCCCGCATCACCGGCGCAGGCCACGCTGCACGCGATCGTACCGGCGGCAAGGATGCGCGGCACGGTCGTGAATCGCACCGGTTGCGGTTGCAGCTGTCCCATGTCACCGTCCTCCAGTGGAGAGCGTCATGCCGGCGTTGACGACACGCCCGGCACCGGGGAAGTAGAAGCGGCCATTCCCGGCGTTGGTGGCCAGCGCCGCGACGTAGCGGCGATCAAACAGATTCTCGACGTTCACGAACAGCGACGCACGCGAGGCACCAGTGCGGGCACCGCGCGTTTCGGGGAGCGCGTACGTCACGGTGGCGTGGGCCAGCGCGTAGGCCGGCACGGCGCCGAAGGCCACCGGAACGGTCAACGGTGCCTGCCCGGGGCGGGTGACCTGCGTAAACACCGTGCCGTTCACCGTGTTGGCGTTATCCACGTAGGTGCGTCCCTGTGCCTCGCCCCACAGTGTCACGTCGAGCCCGCGCGCCGGCCGCAGGCGGAACTCCGCGGCGGCACGCTGCTGCGGCACGCCGGGAATGAGCTTGCCGGCATAGTCGGCGGGCACCGACTGACCACGCGCGTTGATCTCGGTGCCGGTGAACTGCGTCATGACGTAGCGCGCGTAGGTGTACGACGTGACGACGTCCAGCCAGGGGGCCACCAGCGTGGTGGCGCTGAGCTCGAAGCCGGTGCGTCGCGTGCGTCCCACGTTCTCGAAGATGGTGCGCGGAAACTGCACGCCGGGAATGACCACGGTGCGGGAGAGGAACTCCCCCGTCACGTTCGTGCGATACACGGCCACATCCAGCAGCACACGACTGGCTATCAGGGCCTTGGCGCCCACCTCGTAATTGATGAGCGACGAGGGGCGCAGGTCGGTGTTGAGCCCGCGGATGGTGTCGGGGCTGGCGGTGAGCTCGCTGTTGGTGGGCACTTCAAAGCCACGGGCTACGCTCGTGTACACACTCACCCCCGGCTTCACTTCGTACCGCAACGCCACCCGGGGCGAGACCTGATCGAACGACTGCGTGACCGACTGCGTGGGTCGAATGCGATCCTCGATATCGTACGTCACGCGGTCATAGCGCGCCCCGGCGGTGAGCGTGGCACGCCCGCGGGTGATGTCGGCGCTGGTGTAGGTGCCCAATCCCGGCAGCACGATGTACTGGTTGGTGCAGGGCACCGACACGATGTTGCGCACGCGGTCGTTCACGCATGGTGTCGCGCGTCCTTGCGTACCGCCCACGTTGGTCCACTGCCGCGACTCGCCGTACCACCGGTCCACATCGAGCCCGGTGTTGAGACGTACGGCCACATCCCCGGGGGCGGTGAACCCCACGGCATGGCGCAGCCCGCCCTGTACGCGATGCGTGTTCTGGTCCACCACGCGGAAGATAGGATGGTCGATGGTGCGCGCGGTGCCGAAGGCGAAGGCCTCCACGGTGCCGAAGCGGCTGCCAAGTCCCTGCGAGGCGCGCAGGCCGAAGCGCCAGCGCTGTTCGCGTCGCCCGTAGGCCCCGGTCACGTTGAGCGGGTCGGCGGCCCAGGGCTCGTTGCGCCAGCTGCCGTCGGTCAGCGCACCGGGGATCTGCATGTCGAGATCGCTGTAGGACACATCGAGCCCTACGCGTGTGGCGTGCGGCGCGGCCGCCGGGGCTCCGTCCACCTGCCGCGTGTAGTTGAGGCGCAGGTTGGCGCGGTTCATGTCGTTGCGCCCCTGTACACGGATGCCGTCGAGGCGTGTGCCACTGGCCTGCAGGTACGCGTCGAACGCGCCACGCGCGCCACCGGCCGAGAGATCGACCTTGCGCAGGTTCACGCTGTCGAAGCCGAAGCCGCCGCCGGTCATGCGCACGGAGACCCCCTGCAGTTCGCGACCGCTGCGCGTGATGACGTTCACCACGCCGCCCGACGCGGTTCCGCCGTACATGGCGCTGCCCGGGCCGCGCACGATTTCAATGGAACGCGCGGCGCCCAGGTCGAGCTGGTCGAGCCGGGTCTGTCCGTCAGGCTCCGTAATGGGCACACCGTCGAGCAGGATCCCCACGCCGCGTACGCCGAAACCGCCGCGCGCGCCACTGCCGCGAATGGACAGGCGCACGTCGTCGCCGCCGAAGAGATTGCCGGCAATGACGCCAGGCACGGTGCGCAGCGCTTCGGTGAGCGAGACCTGACTGGTGCGGGCCAGGGTAGTGGTATCAACCACCGACACCGACACCGGCAGCTTGCGCAGCTCGCGCGAATCACGGGTGGCGGTGGTGACCACGGGGTTGAGTGCGCGAGCGCGGGCCGCAGAATCGGCAACGGCGCGTTCGGCGCGCGTGGCCTGGGCGCGCGCGATAGCGGGAATGAGCGACACGAGCGCCGCCGTGCTCACACACGAAAATGTGCGGGCACCACGAACGCCCCGTGCCGTAAAGGACGGGAGCAGCATGGATTGTGGGATGTACGGGATGATCGGAGGCCCGGCGCGGCGAGCAACTGCTCGCGCGCACGGCGCAGGTCACGAACAGGCGTGTGCCGAGTGACCGCCCCGGAATGCACACGGGGCGGCGGGAGCACTCAGGCGCCGATCACCGGCGGGGGAGCGGTCGCGAAGGGCAGGACATAGTCGGCCCACTCGGCCACCACGGCGTGGGCGGTCCGGCCAGGCTGCATGGCGGTGGTGCGCACCAGCGCCACCAGCGCAAACGTGTCTGGAGCACGCAGCGCAGGTGGCGTGGCGGCGCAACAGTGCCCAATGCAGTGGCACTCGCCGTCACCCGACGGATGGTGGTGGGAGGACTCCGGCGCGTCGGGGGAGGTCTCCGCCACATGCCCGGTATGCTGGACATGTCCGGCGGCATGCCCGGTCGCATGACCCAGATGATCGCCCCCGATCGCGGGGGCGGCTACGGCGTCCGCCCCATCGAACGCCGCTACGGCACGATTGCCGGTGGCGCAGGCATGGAAAAGCCCGGCGTCGCTCTGCACGAGCGACAGCCACACGCCCATGAAGAGGGCGAGAAACCGGGCCGTCCGGGACTTCCGCATGAAAAAAAGCTAATACCTCAGACCGCGTCCGACAGGCTGGTGAAGTTGAAGTCGCGCACCTTGATGGGCGGCATGGCCACACCCGGGCCGCCTTCTCCGCCGGCGGTACGCACCGCCTTGCCCACGCCTTCGAGGTTGTTGAGCATGAACAGCGGGGAGTCGTTGAAGCGGAAGTTCTTGATGCTGCGCGCGATCTTGCCGTTCTCGATGAGGAAGGTGCCGTCGCGCGTGAGCCCGGTATACATGAGCGTGCGCGGGTCGAGCGGGCGCAGGTACCAGAGCCGCGTGACCAGAATGCCGCGGGTGGTGCCGGCAATGAGCGATTCGAGCGAATCGGGGCCGTCGGCCATGCGCAGCCCCGCGCTGCCACCCGTGGGTGTCTTCCCCTGCCGGTTGGCCCAGTAGCGATTGTAGGCCAACTGGTTGAGCACCCCGTTTCTCACCCAGGTCTGCCGGGAGAGCGGCAGCCCCTCGGCATCGAAGGGGGACGCCAGAATGAGCGGGTCGGCGGGATCGGAGTAGAGCGTGACGCGCTCGTCGAGAATCTTCTCGCCCAGCTTCGTACCGCCCGGCTTGGCGAAGGCAGACCGTCCCTCGTCGGCGGCGCGCGCCTGAAAGGCGTTGCCCATGAGCCCCACCAGATTCGCGGTGGCTTCCGGTTCGAAGATCACCGTGTAGCGGCCGGGCTCGATGGCCACCGGGCTCCGCGACCGGCGGGCCTTCTCGATGGCGCGGTCAGCCACGCTCTGGAAGTCGAGCTTCGCCCAATCGGTGTCCTCGGCCCCCACCCAGCCACTGCCGGTTCCGTCGTTGGTGCGCGCGGTGAGCGTGTAGTTGGCGGTGGTGCCGCGATGATACGCGAAGAGTCCGGCGTTCGTGCCAATGGCGCTGGCGCTGGCGTTGCAGATGATGAAGCCGGCCACGGTGAGCTCCTTGCCCGCGCGCGCTGGCGCCAGCGCGCTGAGCGCCGCCCGCGCGCGCCCTTCGGCGGTCAGCTCGGCGGTGGCGTCGCTCCACGCGCTCACCGGCGTGTACTGCTGGCCGCCGAGCTCCCCCAGATACTCCGGGTCTTCCGGCGCGAGACGCGCGATGGCCTCCGACTGCTGCACCGCGCGTCGCAGCCCTTCGTCGCTGCGGTCATTGGTTACCACGCTCGCCCGTCGCTTGCCGAAGACACTCTGCACGCGAATGGTGGTGTTGGTGGTCACGCCGCTGGTGGACATTTGGTTGTCGGCGAAGCGCAGGTTGGTTTCGCGGCTGCTGTTCACGCTCACGCGCACGGCGTCGGCCGTGCTGAGCTTCACCGTGCGCTCCACCAATGCCTGTGCCTCCTCACGGGAGAGCACACCGGTGGGCGCCGCGGCGCGACCGATGTGGAACAGCGACTTCGGCGCGTCGTCGTGGATGAAGGTGCTCACAGCGCGCGCCCCGTGTTGATGATATTCGCGTTCTTGAAGCGGGCCGGCGGACAGCCGTGGCTCACCGCGTTGCTCTGGCCGGGTTGCCCCTTGCCGTCGTTGAAGGTGCCGCCGAACATGTAGCTCTTCTTGCCACCCAGCATGTCGAGGGTGTTCCAGAAGTCCGGCGTGCGCATCTGGTAGGCGGCGTCCTTCACCTGACCCACGATCTTGCCCTTGCGAATCTCATAGCAGAGCTGGGCGCCGAACTGCGCGTTGTAGCGCTGCTGGTCAATGGAGTAGCTGGCGCGGCCGATCATGGCGATCCCCTTGTCCGTCGCGGCGATGAGATCGTCCCAGTCAAGGTCCTTGTCCCCCGGCTGCAGCGACACGTTGGGCATACGCAGGAACGCCACGTCCGCCCAGCTCTGCGCGTACGAGCAGCCGTGCGACCGCACGGGCTTGCCGGTCTTCGCGTAGTACTCACGCAACCACGGCGCCTGCTCGCGGTTGGTCTGGTAATCCACGAAGATGCCGTCCTTGATGATGGGGAAGTCCTCCGGCACCACGCCGTCGTCGTCGTAGCCGATGGTGGCCAGTGCACCCACCTCGCTGCGGTTGCCGATTACCTGCATGATGGGCGAGCCGAACTTGAGCGAGCCCAGCACCTTCTCCGGCGGCGCCACGAACGACGTGCCGGCGTAGTTGGCCTCGTAGCCCATCGCCCGATCGAGCTCGGTGGCGTGCGCCACCGATTCGTGAATCGTGAGGAACAGCTGCGACGGGTGCAGAATGAGATCGTAACGCCCCGGCTCCACCGGCTTGGCGGTGAGCTTTTCGGCCGCTTCGGCCGCCCACACCCTGGCGTTGGTCACGATGTCGGCTTCGAGCACGTACTCCCAGCCGCGCCCCGCGGGCTGCACCACTTCGGGGCCGCGCACCGCAGTGCCACTGCGATCAGGGGCCACGGCGGTGCAGCTCATGGTGACCCAGCTGCGCACGTAGTCCTGCGTGGTGACGGTGCCGTCGGTGTTGGCGTAGTTGCGCTCCTCCTTCACGAACGACAGGCCGCTGTTCACGAAGCGCACCGTGGGCACGGTGAGCGCCGCGGCATTGGCGCGCAGCAGCAGGTCGGCCTTCTCCTCGATGGCAATGGTGAACGGGTCGATGGTGTAGGCCGATCGCCACGTCTTGTCCACCTGCGCCGGGGCAGGGGCGAGCTCCACCCGCCGGTCGCGTGCCAATCGGTTGGCCTTGGCAATGGCCACGGCTTCCTGCGCGGCGAGCCCTACGCCGGTCTTGCTCAGCTCCTGCGTGGCCGCAAAGCCCCAGCAGCCATCGACCAATACGCGCACGCCGCACCCCATGGTGTCGGCATCCACCACATCGGTGACCTGCTTTTCGCGGGTCTGCACGCTGTTGTTGCGGTTGCGCGAAATGCGCACATCGGCCCAGCTCGCTCCGGCGCGCTTGGCGGCGTCGAGCGCCTCCATCATGAGCTCGCGCGTGGCCGCGTCGGTGTACAGCGCCGGCAGGCGGGGCGGGGCAGGAACGGCCTCGAGGAGGCGGGGACCGACGGCGAGGGCGCCAAGCGCCGCGCCGCCGGTGGCAAGGAAATCACGGCGGGAGGTCATGACCAATAGTATGGGCAGGGCGGGCGGAGCGTTGAGGTGAGCGACGGGGTTCGCTTGGCTGGTGGGGCGGGCGTGGGCGCTCGCTCTTCCGGCGGGGGGCGGGGGCTGAAGGCACGCCCGTTCAGGGTCGAGGGTCGTGCGTTCAGTGTCCTGTGTGGGTGTGTGGGCCACGCAACCACCCACAGCCCTCTACTTACAACCCTCGACGTTGAACGGGCGCGCTGTCAGTGGAACACGCGGAGCCGACCACCGGCGCCCGGGTCTTCTCTCTCACAACTCTCGCCGCATCCGCTCACACGGAATCACCACGCCATCCGGCAATACCACCTCCACCTTCTCCAGCGTCTCGAACCCCAGCGTACGATAGAGCGGTACGCCCGGCAGTGTCCCCATCAGTTCCAGCGACCGAAAGCCGGCGCCTTTCGCCTCGGCGGCGCAGTGCTCGAAGATCCGGCGCGCCATGCCGCGGCGCGCAAAATCAGGATGCACGAAGAACGCCCGAATGCGGGCCGGCACGGAGGCCGGATCGACCGGCGCGTCGACGGCCTGCTGGTCGGCCTTGTGCTGATCACCGCCGAACAGCGTTTGCCGCCCACTCCAGCCACCGCAGGCCGCGCGCACGCCGTCCACTTCGATCACGAAATACGTGCCGTCGTCCACCAGCCGCGAGTCCACGCCGAACATGTGGCGCAGCGCACTCTCAATCTGCTGCGCGTCGTAGTAGCCGGGGGCCAGGCCGCGCACACTGGTGTCGATGAGCGCGTTCAGCGGCGCGATGTCGTCTCGTGTGGCCCGTCGCAGAGTGATCTGCTCTCCCGCCTCGGCCAAGCCGCTTCAGCCCCCGATGGCACGCGCAAGAATGGCGGGATCGATGTTGCCACCCGTGACCACCACGAGCGTCGTGCGCCCGCGCGTGTCCAGCTTGCCATGCAGCAGCGCCGCCAGCGCCGCCGCCCCACCGGGCTCCACCACCAGCTTGAGCTCACGCACGGCGAAGGCAATGGCGGCCAGCACTTCGGCGTCGGTCACCCGCAGGCCGCGCCCCACCCGCGGCTGGTTGATGCTGAAGGTGAACTCACCCGGGATATCGGTGACGATGGCATCGCAGATGGAACGCTTGCCCGGTTCGTTCCCCACGCGATGCCCCAGCTCGAGCGACCGTGCGGTATCGTCGAACTCGGCCGGCTCGCACGGGTGCACCACCGTGCCCGGCGACACCGCCTCGGCGGCCAGTGCACACCCCGCCGTGAGCCCGCCGCCGCCGCAGCACACGAGCAGCGCATCGGGCGAGAGGCCGAGCTCCTGTGCCTGCTCCAGTGCTTCCAGCCCCAGCGTGCCCTGACCGGCCACGATGTGGGGGTCCTCGAACGGCGGCACCACGATGGAGCCGCGTTCGGTGGCAATGGCGCCACCAATGGCCACACGATCTTCGGTGTAGCGGTCGTAGAGCACCACCTCGGCGCCAAAGGCGCGCGTACGCTCGATCTTGAGCGCCGGGGCATCCTTGGGCATTACGATGACCGAGCGCATGCCCAGCAGCGTGGCGCTGTAGGCTACGGCCTGCGCGTGATTGCCGGAGCTGTAGGCCACCACTCCTCGCTCGCGTTCCTCAGGGGAAAGCTGCAGCAGGCGGTTGAGCGCCCCGCGCAACTTGAACGAGCCGGTGTGCTGCAGCACCTCGGCCTTGAGGAGCACCGGCCCGCCGGCCACGGCGTCGAGCGCGGGGGATCGCAGCAGCGGGGTGACGGCGGCGTGCGGGGCAATGCGCGCCTGCGCCGCGCGAATGTCGGCGATGGTCGGGGCGACGAGCGTGGTGGTCATGCGCGGAAGATACCGCGGGGGAGGCGCCGCCGCCCTCGGCGGCGCGGAACTGCGTAAAGGGTTATGGGTTGCCACCTGACTGCACGGCGCCATGCGGGGACTCCTCTCGCCGTAAAGTTGGGTGGCAACTCCTTACCCTTTACGCCCTTCCCGCCGCCGTAGGCGGCGCCCCCCTCCAGCAGTTCGCCGTCGGCCGCCGTATACCTCCGATGCTCCCACTTCGTTTCGCTTTCGCCGCAGCGGTCGGTCTGCTCACCAGCACCACCGTGGCCCGTGCCCAGCGCTCGGTCCAGGTCAATGGCGTGGACCACCGCGTGTACCGCACGTCGCGCAACATCACCCTCGACGGCCGGTTCAGCGAACCGGATTGGGCGCAGGCCGACTCCATTACCGATTTCCGGCAGAAAGACCCGGTGGAGGGGGCGCCGAGTACCGAGCGCACGGTGGTGCGTCTGCTGGCCACGCCAGACGGGCTGGCCATCGGATGGTCGCTCTACGACTCCGACGCCCGCAACATCGTACGCTCGCAGGTGCGCCGCGACGCCGAGCTGCGCAGCGACGACTACGTGAGCATGGGCATTGACGGGCTGCACGACCGACGGAGCGCCTTCTACTTTCGCACCAATGCCAACGGCGCCCTGTGGGACGGCGAGCACGTGGATGTGGAAACCGGCAACGAAAGCTGGGACGGCGTGTGGGACGTGCGTACCTCCATCACCAGCGAAGGCTGGTTTGCGGAGATGCTCATTCCGTGGGCCACCCTGCGCTACGCCGAGGGCGACAGCGTGATGGGGATGAACTTCCGGCGCTTCATGCCGCGCAAGAATGAGGAAACGCTGTGGCGGGCCTGGCGGCGCACGGAGGGGCTGCGATTCCTCGAGAAGGAGGGGATCATTGGCAATCTGGACGGACTGCCCCGCCGCCCGCGTATCGAAGCACGACCCTATGTGTCCGGCGAGTCGCGGCTGGCCGAGCGGCGGTTCTTCAGTGTGCGCGGCGATACGCTGCTTTCCCCGTCGCTCCTCGACGGTGGCATCGGGCTCGACCTCAAGGCGCCCATCACCAACACCATCACCGCCGACATCACCATCAACCCCGATTTCGCGCAGGCCGAGGTGGACCGGCAGATCGTGAATCTTACGCGCTTCCCGCTGTTCTTCCCCGAGCAGCGGCCGTTTTTCACCGAAGGGTCGGCCATCTTCGATTTCGGCCGCCCGCGCGAAACGCAGATGTTCTACTCGCGCCGCGTGGGGCTGGGTGCCAACGGCAATCCGGTCACCATTCCGTTCGGGGTGCGTATGCAGGGGCGGGCGGGCAGCCGTCAGGTAGGCTTTCTGGCGGCGCGCACGGCGGGTGATGAAAAGACCACGAATGCCGTGTTGCGCGTGCGGCAGGACCTGCTGGGGCGCGGCTTCATCGGCGCCATGGGCACGTTTGCCGGCGAAACGGGGCGGCCGGCAAGCACCACCGGCGGCATCGACTTTTCGCTGCCGTACATCGTGCAGGGCGGGCAGAATCTCGTGTTCCTTGGCAACGCCGCGTGGAGCCGGGACAGTGCGGGCGGGCAGGTAGGTGGGCACTACCGCTTCGTGATCGACTATCCCAACGACAATGCGGATCTGGTCGTGCGGTTCGACCGCATCGAGGCGGGATACGACCCGGCGCTTGGGTTCGTCGCCCAGCGCGGCATTCATCGCCTCGGCGGCAACATGCAGATCACCCCCCGTCCCAAGCAGCGCAGCCGGTACATCCGGCGCTACGAGTTCAACCTGCTGAGCTACGATGTGGTGTGGGGCATCGAAGGCGGACTCGACAACGCGTCATTCGGCGTCAAACCGTTCGGCATTCAGTTTCAGAACGGCGACCGGGTGGAGGCGTTCGTACGGCGGCGCTTCGACGCGCCCGACCGGGCCTTCTCGCTCTTCACCGACGCCACGGTCACTCCCGGGCAATACTGGTGGACCCGCAGTGAAGTGCAGTATCAGGGGGCGGAGGCGCGGGCGGTGCGCGCGACCTTCTCGGCCAGTAGCGGCAACTTCTACAATGGGCGGTCGAACGATCTGTCGGCCAGTCTGCGCGTACGCAACGCCCCGCACGTGCTGCTGTCCATCGATGGGCAGGTGTCCGACGTCTCGCTGCCGAATGCGCGATTCACTGCCAACACGGTGCGGTTGCGCGCCGACTACGCATTCAATCCGCAGCTCAACACGACGGTGTTCGCGCAGTGGGACAACCAGTCGGAGCGGGCCAGTACCAATGCGCGACTGCGGTGGACCCTGAAGCCCGGCAGCGACCTCTACGTGGTGTGGAACAGCGGCTGGCAGACGGGGCTGGAACGCCCCATCGTGTGGACGCGTCCAAGTCGAGGCGGACTGGTGGCCAAGTACGTGTACTTCTTCCGGGCCTAGGGGGGAGCGCCGCCGTTGGCGGCGGGAGAAGCGTTGAGTGGGAGGGCGTAAGGGGTTGCCCCCCAACCACACGGCGCCAGCAGGAGAAGCGTTGAGTGGGAGGGCGTAAGGGGTTGCCCCCCAACCACACGGCGCCAGCAGGGGAAGCGTCTAGTGCGAGGGCGTAAGGGGTTGCCCCCCAACCACACGGCGCCAGCGGAGACGGCCTGCGCCGTACAGTCAGGTGGCAACTCGTAACGCCCGTCCCTTAACGCAGTTTCGCGCAGCCCCCCGCAGCCCCTCCGCAGCTCCCGCCGAGTTCGTGTCTGGGTCCCCCTCACGTGCGGTCGGAGTAATCACCGATTCGCCGCGCGTTGCACGGTCGCATGTTGTCGGCATTCGCGAGGGTCCCCGCACTTACACCCCGACTGCCGTACAGGAGGCCGTATGTCCACGTTGACCAGAAAAGTCCCGAGCCCGCGCGTTGCCGACGACGTGTTTTCCAGCTATTTGCGTCGCATGTTCGACGACCCGTTCACCCTTGCCTCCAATGGCAGCTGGATGCCGGCGGTGGAGGTGTCGGAGACGAACGAGGTGATGGTGCTCACGGCCGAGCTGCCGGGCATCGAGGAAAAGGCGCTCAAGATCACGATCGACAACAACGTGCTCACGATTGCCGGGGAGAAGGAGCAGGAACTGACCGACTCGCCCCCGGCGAAGAACTACTACCTGTCGGAGCGCTTCTATGGTGCGTTCCAGCGGTCGTTCGCCCTGCCGCGCACGGTCGACATGGACCACATCACGGCCAGCTTCGACAAGGGCATTCTCACGGTCACGCTGCCCAAGTTGCCGCAGGCGAAGGGCAAGGTGATCGCGGTGACGGGGCGGTAGGTGGCGAAGTGGCGGGGTGAGGCATAGTCTGAACGATCCTCTTTCCCCGAATTCATGCATCGAGCGTGTCTGAAGGCCATGCACTGGCGGCTGGCGGGAGTCCTGCTCCTGTCGGCCGCTTGTGCGCGCACCCCGTCACCCCCTGCCGCGACGCCCCAGGTCTCAGCGTCTGCCCCTGGAGCATCCACCGGTCGTGGCACCCTGTTCATCGTGGGGGGCGGCACGCAGCCGCTCTCGCTGGTACAGGATTTCGTGACCCGCGCCGGTGGAGCGAAGGCGCGGATCGTGGTGTTTGCCATGGCGAGTGCGTCGGGAGAGCGCAGCGGCGAGTCCAGCGCGGCGCGTTTTCGCACCATGGGCGCCGAGGCGCGCAACGTGTGGATCACCCGCGAGCAGGCCAATACCGACAGCGTGGCGCGGCTGCTCGATGGCGCCACGGCGGTGTGGTTCGGCGGCGGTGATCAGAACCGGCTCACCGCGGTGTTGCGCGGGACGCGCACCGAGCGGGCCATTCGCGCGCGCTACGAGGCGGGGGCGGTCATCGGGGGCACATCGGCCGGCGCGGCGGTGCTGTCCACGCCCATGATCACCGGCGATGAACTGGGCACACGGCGCGACACCAGCGAGGCCTGGACGCGCGTGGAGCGCGGCAGCGTGGCGGTGGACAGTGGCTTCGGCTATCTCACGACCGCCATCGTGGACCAGCACTTTCTGCGCCGCAAGCGGCACAACCGCCTGCTCAGCCTCGTGCTGGCCACGCCACCGCACCTGGGCGTGGGCATCGACGAAGGCACCGCCCTGATCGTGGAGCCCAACGGCCAGTGGCGCGTGGAAGGCGCGAGCGCCGTGCTCGTGGTGGATGCCCGAGAGGCCCAGCGCACCGCCGCCGCCGCGCCCGTGCTGGGCGCCGGTGGTGCCCGCCTGCACCTGCTTCCAGCCGGCAGCACGTTCAATCCTGCCACCGGTCGCGCGCAGTTGCCCCGCTGATCACCAGCTCGCGCGCCGGGAGAACGGTACGGCCGAACTCCCGGCCAATTCGGCCGCCCCCACGTCGGTCACTCAATCGCCCGGGGCGTCCCCGACTTCGCGACGCGTTGACCACCCCGCCAGTTGGCGAGCCACCGGGAGTTCGCGCACGCGAATGCCCGTCGCGGCGAAGATCGCGTTGGCGATCGCGCCACACGCGGGGGGGACGCCCGGTTCGCCGATCCCGCCCGGCAGGGCTTCGCTGTCGACAAGGTGCACGTCCACCATGCGCGGGGCGGCCCGCATGCGCGCCACCCCGTAGTCGCGGAAGTTCGACTGCACCACCCGTCCGTTGGCGAAAGTCACCTCGCTGGCCAGCACGTTGCTCATCGCCATGATCACCGCTCCCTCCATCTGCGCGCGCGCGCGGTCGGGGTTGGCGACGAACCCGGCATCGACCGCCACGGTGGCCCTGGGCACCAGCACGGTCCCGTCGGGGAGCACCTCCACCTCCACCACCACCGCCACGTACGAGAGGAAGCTGCGATGCACGGCAATGCCGCGCCCCTTTCCGCGCGGCAGGGCCGGGCCACGCCAGCCGCTCTTGTCGATCGCCAACTCCACCACGCGCCGGGCGCGTGCCGAGTCGAGCGGGTGGTCGGTCCAGTTCGCCCCGTAGTTGCTGGCGGGTTTCACGAGGCCCGCCGCAGAGAGATCCACGCGACGATCCAGCCCGATGAGCGACAGCAGGAACTGGGCAGGATCCTTCCCCGCCGCCCGCGCGAGTTCGTCGACGAACGAGCCGATCGCGAAGCCATGGTGGATGGCGTTCACGCTGCGAAACCACCCGATGCGCGTGTGGGCCACCGCCGGACAGATCTCCACCTGCAGATTGGGAATGTCGAATGGGAGGTCGCTCGCCCCGTTGGTGAGCTCGTCGGGCTCAGCGCCCGCCACGTTGGGGGCGAAGGTGGCGCCGATGGCGGGATAGGCCGACCGGTGGCGCCACGCGACCACCGTGCCGTTGGCGTCGAGTCCGGCCTCGAGGCGATGCGCCGCCGGCGAATGCAGGTAGGAGTGGCGGAGATCGTCTTCACGGGTCCATTGCACCCGGACCGGCGCCCCGACTTCTCGCGACAGATACGCCGCTTCACACACGAAGTCGGGCTTGGATTTCCGGCCGAACCCGCCACCTAGCAGCGTCACGTGCACCGTGACGTTCGCCACGTCGAGCTGGAGATACTGCGCAATCGTCTTGCGCGCATCCATTGGCGATTGGGTGGGGGCCCACACTTCGGCCTTGCCGTTCGCCACGCGGGCCACGGCCGCCAACGGCTCCATCTGCGCGTGCGCGAGGTGCGGCATGTAGTACTCCGCCGACACCCGCCTGGCGGCAGACGCGAGCCCGCGACCGACGTCGCCGCTGGTGCGTCCGGCCGCGCCGGGCTGGCGCACGGCCTGCTGCAGCGTCGCCTTGTAGGCCGTGCTGTTATACGAGGCGTTCGGGCCGTCGTTCCACGTGATGCGCAGCGCGTCGCGCCCCTTCATGGCGGCCCAGGTGTTGGCCGCGATGACGGCCACCCCGCCCAGCGGCAGATAGCCACCGGGCATCGGCGAGGCCGGAATGCGGACAATGCGTTCGACGCCCGGTACGGTGCGGGCGAGCGCATCATCGACCGTCGCCACGGTACCGCCCCACACCGGCGGCCGCGCGATGACGGCCACCTTCATGCCGGGCAGCGACACGTCGGCACCGTACACGGCCGTCCCGGTCGTCATCGGGACGAGGTCGATCGACGGCATGCGCTTTCCCTGCCACCGGCGCTCGGCCGGCGACTTGATCCGCACGCGCGACGCCGACGGCATGGCCACCGTACGGGCCGTCGCCACCAGCGCGCCGAACGCCTTCGTGCGGCCGCTGGTGACGTGCACGACATCGCCGTTCCTCGCGCGGACCTGTGCCGCGGGCACGCCCCACTCGGCGGCGGCGGCATCCTCGAGCAGGGCGCGTACGGTCGCCCCCGCCTCTCGATACTTGGCCAGGAAGTCGCGGATGCTGGTGGACCCATCGGTGTTCTGGCTGCCGTACTTCGGCTCGTCGCCGTCGGCCTGTACGACACGGCACTTGCTCCAATCGGCTTCCATTTCGTCGGCGATGATCATGGGCATGGTCGTGCGAATGCCCTGACCCATCTCCGACCGGTGACAGATGATCGTGACCGTCCCGTCTTCATCGAGGCGCACGTAGGCGTGCGGTTCCCACGGCTCCGCGCGGTCGTCGGCGTGGTCAACGGTGAAGCCCCCGCTGGACGCCTCGAGCCGCCGCACACCCACCGCGCTGGCCGCCACCAGCAGGCCACCGGTGCCCAGCAGCTTGAGGAAATCGCGTCGCTGCGGATGGCGCGTGCCATCGCCGCGCCCCTCGGGGAGTGGACCGGCGTCGCCAGGATTCACCGGGGGCAACGCCAACCACGGGAGACTCCGGCGCGCGCTCATCGCGACTGCTCCGCCGCGGCCTTGATGGCCGCCCGGATTCGCGGGTAGGTCCCGCAGCGGCAGAGGTGCCCGGTCATGGCCGCGTCGATCTCGGCATCACTTGGCGTGCGGGTGCGCGCGAGCAGCGTGGCGGCCTGCATGATCTGCCCGGCCTGGCAAAAGCCGCACTGCGGGACATCGATGGTGCGCCACGCCTGCTGCAGCGGATGCGCGCCGTCGGGGTGCAATCCTTCGATGGTAGTGACCGCGGCTCCCTCGAGCGTCTGCATGCGCCGCTGGCAGGCCCGCACGGGAGCCCCGTTTACGTGCACCGTGCAGGCACCACACTGTGCGATGCCGCATCCATACTTGGTGCCCGTGAGCGCGAGTTCGTCGCGCAGGTACCAGAGCAGGGGCATGGACGGATCACCCGCAAAGTGGCGACGCGTGCCGTTGACGGTGAGGGAGATGGGGGCGGCGGCCATGCGTACTCCGAAGGTGGGAGAGACGGGTTGCACCAACCCCTTGAGTCTGGGGTGGAAACCTCGCGCGCGTGAGGGGGGATTCCGCTCGCGGTGATCCTTCGCGCCGAGCCTGGAGCGTCCGCCCGCCACGACGGAAGCCGGCGTCGTCATTGGCGGGGGCCGGACATCAGCTGGTACCCGTGCGCACCACCGTTCCCCCCGAGGGCGCCGACACGTCCACGCGCACCTCTGGCGGGTGGAGCACAAAGCAGGTTGCGCCGCTGCCGCTCATGAGCGCCATGGCCACGTGGCCGTTGGCCCGCAGTCGCGCTGCTTCGTCGCGCAGCACCGGCAGCACCGCCGCCACGCCGGAATGGAGCGTCGGCACCACCTGCTCGAAATCGTTGGCCGCCAGCGACGCCACGCGCTTCCACGACGCAAACGCGTCCGGCGGGTAGGCCCAGGCGCGTACCGACTCCCCGCTCGCCTCGCGCGCCCGGGCGAACGCCCCGTACGCCGCCCCCGTGTTTACCCCCTCGGCGAAGGTCACCAGCGTGACCGCCATGGGAGGCAGCGGGGGGAGCGGCAGCAGCCGGTCACCGCGCCCCCACGCCCAGGCCAGCGGGATGTCGCACACCATGAACGGCACATCGGCGCCCAGCGACCCGGCAATTTCCTGCAGCCGCGCCGCGCCCAGCGGCTTCGGGCACAGCGCCTCGAGGGCACGCAGGACCGCAGCGGCATCGGCGCTGCCGCCACCGAGTCCTCCGCCCACGGGAATGTGCTTCTCGATGGCAATCTGCCACCCCGTCTGCCAGTTGGCGGCATCGCAATAGGCGGTGGCTGCGCGCCACGCGAGGTTCTGCTCCGGGGGGCCCAGCCCCAGCGGCGGCATGCCCGGGCCGTCACACTGCAGCACGCCCGGATGGTCGTTCACCGCCACGGACACCCGGTCGTGCAGGTCGAGTCGCTGGAAGAGGGTTTCGATACCATGGTAGCCGCCTGCTTCGCGCGCCAGGATGCGCAACAGGAGATTGACCTTGGCATGGGCGCGTTCGACGCGCAGGGGACCGGAGGAAAAGGCGCTCACGCTGTCGGGGAGAGAGTCGGGTCGAACGATACGACGGTCAGCGAGCCTGCGCCTGCGTCACGTCGCGCACACGAAGGCCCACGCGCGCGAAGTACAGCGCGCCAAGCACGGTGATGGGCACGAAGGTGAGCAGGTGGTAGCCCAGCGCCCAGCTCACCGCGAGCTCCTTGGGCACGCCATACACGGTGAGCCCCACACTGGCCGCCGCTTCGAACACCCCGAAGAAGCCGGGCGAACTGGGCACGGCCACGCCAATGGCCAGCACGCCCTGCAGGAACAGCGCGGCGCTGAGCGGCGCCTCGATCCCCACCGCTTCGAACCCCAGCCAGAGCGCCAGCGCGTGGGTAAGCCAATGCAGCAGCGTCCAGCCGAAGACGGCGGCAAAGCGTCGCGTGTCGCGCAACACGGCGAGACTGCCCACGCCCAGTTCCACGAAGCCCACAATGAGGTCGCGGCGCGCCGGCAGCAGCCGGCCGGCCACCCGGCTGGCGAGCCCCACCACGAACTGCGGACGCAGCACGATCACGTAGCACACCGCGAGCGCCGCCCCCACGAGCGCCACCCCGCCCACCGCCACATCGCTCATGGAACGGCCGGCGATGGTGGCCCCGGGAGGGAACTGCGGGTCGAGCATGGCGGCGAACATGAGCAGGAACACCACCAGGGCGTCGAAGATGCGATCGACGGCGAGCGAGCCGAGGGCGCTCGTCATGGCCACGGCGGGCACTTCGCGTGAAAGGGCGAAGGCGCGCGCAAACTCGCCGGCGCGCAGGGGAAACACATTGTTCATCATCATGCCGATGGCGGTGCTGCGCCACAGCGGGCCAAAGGGCAGGCGCCCCGCCACCGGCTCGAGAATGGGGCGCCATTTGCGCGCCCGCATGGGAAAAATGCTGGTGCCGACGATCGTGCACAGGGCGAAGAGCCAGACATTCGCCTCACGCAACACGTTCCAGACGGCATCGAGGGGCACGTCGCGCAACGTCCACCAGAGCAACAGGGCGCTCAGGAGGAACCCCACCACCGTCCGGCCTGGCTTCACGCGCGCGACCGGATCAGGTGGTGACTGCCAGGTCGAGCAGGTCGCTCAGCTCCTCGAACAGCGCGTGCGCTTCGGGTTGCGCAAGCGTGCCGCGCTTCCAGTGTACCTTGAGCTGGTCGCGGACCTCGCGCGCACGGCTCACGGCCGAGTGCCCGCGGTACAGCATGGTTTCAATGGACACGATGGCGGCCTCGGGGGCCGGTGCGCCGTTCCAGGTGAGGTTGGCCTGTTTCACCTGCGCCGCCAGCTGCGCGTCGGTGAGCTCGCGATTCATGAGCAGCTGCGCCACCGCCTGCACACCGGCGCGCTCCACGCCGCTGTCGAGCGGGGCGCGGGCCATGCGGGTCGCCAGCCCGGCAATGCTGGTGGCGCCGTAGCTGTCGGCCACATCGGCCAGCCCCAGCAGCGCCCGTCGCACGCCGTCGGTGAGCGCCAGTTGCGAGGGGCCCGCCTGACTGGTGGCCAGGGCCGCCGATTCGCGCGCCACGCCGTCGGCCGCGGCGGCGATGTCGCTCCGGAAGCGCTGCCCGATGGTGACGGCAGGCGTGGGGTTGCGCTGCACGATGGCCGGTAGCCCGTCGTCGGGGAAGAAGCGCGCAATGGGCTGCACCTGGAGTACGGGCGATTCGGCCGGCGACGTGGTGGCCAGATATCTGGCGGCCACCGAGGCCAGCGCCACCGACTGCGTGCGCGCACGGCGCTGGTCGGCGTCGGCCCAGACGGGCGCCCGGTCCACCAGCTGCCGCAGTTCGGCAATGGCGTCGCGCACGGCGAAATGCAGCCGCTGATCCCAGCGCAGTTCCCCGTCGCGCAATCCGGCCGCGAGGCGTTCGAGCGTGGAGGCGAAGTCGGGGAGCCCCTCGAGCCGCGTCATGGTGGCGCTGCCGCGCAGCGCCCGCGCACTGGTCAGAAACGACGACGGATCGGGCGCCTGCGCGTCCGCGAGCAGCTGTTCGAGCCGGTCAAGGTACTCCGTGGCTTCCTTCTGGAAGAACTCGAGCAGGGCCTGGGGTGCACTCATGCGTGCTGGAGATGAGGGGTGAGCAGACCGCGATCGTGGCACGACGCACGCGGAGAGGGGGCGATCAGAACCGGTCCGCTTCCCGGGCCTCGTCCATGGCCTCCCGCACTTCCCGCACCGCCGCATCAAGTCCGATAAAGATGGCGCGTCCGACGATCGCGTGCCCGATATTGAGCTCTTCGATCTCCGGAATGGCCGCCACCGGCCCCACATTGTCCACCGACAGCCCATGACCGGCGTGCACCGCAAGCCCCAGGGTGGCCCCCAGGGTGGCGGCACTCCGCAGGGCCTGCAGCGGCGCCGCCGACCCGGGATGGTGCGCATACGTGCCGGTGTGCAACTCGATGGCGTCGGCCCCCACGGCGTGCGACAGCCGCACCGCCGCCTCGTCGGGGTCGATGAACAGGCTGGTGCGGATGCCCACCTGTTTCAGGCGCGTCACGGCCGCCCGCACCGCCGTTTCGTGGCGCACCACATCCAGCCCACCCTCGGTGGTAATCTCCTCCCGGCGCTCCGGCACCAGCGTTACCTGAGCGGGCCGAAGTGTTTCGGCGAGGCGAAGCATGTCGTCGGTTATGGCACACTCCAGATTGAGCAGCGTCGTGACCGTGGCCGCGAGGCGCGTGATGTCGTCGTCCTGGATGTGCCGGCGGTCTTCGCGCAGGTGGGCCGTGATGCCATCGGCGCCAGCGCGCTCGCAGACGGTGGCGGCGGCAACCGGGTCGGGCGTGCGGCCACGCCGCGCCTGTCGCAGCGTCGCGACGTGATCGATGTTGACGTACAGTCGCTGGTATCGAAGAGCCATGGGCGGGGAGACGTAGGTGGCCTGTGGGCGATGATGGTAGCTTACACCCATGCACAATCACACCGAAGGCAAGGAGGCCCTGGTGCGCAGCGCTCGAAATCTGAACTGGCTGGTGTTGGCGGGGGGGCTCCTCACGAGCGCCTGCGCCCGTCAGGCGGTTTCCACGGATCTGTCCATCCCCGGCGCGACCACCCCCTCGGTAGGCGCGGCTCCCACCACCGTCGGCGCGGCCTCGGGGCGCGCTGCCGTGGAAACGTTCCTCGCCGCGGTCAAGGCGCAGGACCTGCAGGGCATGTCGGGGCTCTGGGGCAACAGCAAGGGGCTGGCCCGGGACCAGCTCAAGCGGGACGAGCTGGAGAAGCGGCTCATCATCATGCAGTGCCTCATGCAGCACGACCGGGCCGTCTTCCTCGAGGAGCGGCCGCGGCTGCAGACCGGCGGCCGGCAGGAGCACCTGGTCACGCTCAGCAAAGGGAAGAACTCCGCCAACACCGTCATCACCACCATCGTGGGGCCCGAGGGACGGACGCTGGTGGAAGACGTGGACGTGAGCAAACTGCGCGACTTCTGCAGCTAGCCCCGCAGGGCGCCCTGTGCGGGCTGGACAGGCGGACTAGTATTCGGACAGTTCCACGAGCACCCCGCCTGTCGCGCTCGGATGGAGAAACGCGATGCGTTTCCCTTCCGCGCCGATGCGTGGGGTTTCGTCGATAAGCCGGAGACCGGCGTCGCGGCACTTCTGCAGCATGCCGTCGAGGTCGTCCACGGCGAAGCACACGTGATGGATGCCGGGGCCACGCTTGGCGACGTACTTGCCAATGGGGGTGTCCTCAGCCTGCGCCTCGAGGAGCTCCACCAGCGATTCCCCCGAGGCCAGGCCAACGATGGTGGCCCCGTCGGAGTTGCCCAGCGGTACCTCCGGCATGTCCAGCACGTCACGCATGAAGGGGAGCAACTCGTCGATGGCGCGCACCGCAATCCCGATGTGGGCAATGCGGGTGCCGCGGCGAACGGATTCGGTCATGTCGGTCTTTATCTCGGATCGGGGTGGCGGACGCACAATTTTAATCCTGCAGCGGGACACGGACGCCGGAGACGGCGGCTCGTCCCACGGAGCACACGATGGCCAACGCAGTCGAAGTGAAGGACGACACGTTTGCAACCGAAATCGAACAGCAGCCTGGGCTGTCGGTGGTCGATTTCTGGGCAACCTGGTGCGCGCCATGCCGCATGATCGCTCCCATCGTGGAGCAGCTCGCGGTTGACTACGCGGGCAAGGTGAAGGTGGCCAAGCTCGACGTCGACAGCAATCAGCGGACCGCCGCGAAGTTCAACGTGCGGTCGATTCCCACCATCCTGTTCTTCAAGGACGGGAAGCTGGTGGATCAGGTGGTGGGGGCCGTGCCGCGCCCCGCGCTCGAGGCAAAGTTCAAGGAACACGCCTGAACCGCGTGCACCCCGACGCGGGGCACGAGGCCGGCGACGACGCATCCGCCCACGCCCACGCGGCGTCGGTGGCGCTGGCCGACCGGGCGTCGGCCCTCTGGCCCCAGGCGGCAACGCCTGGGGCCGTGCACGTGGTGAGCACCCCCATTGGACACCTGGCGGATATCACCCTGCGCGCCCTGGCCGTGTTGCGTCAGGCCGCGGTGATCTGCTGCGAAGACACGCGCCACGCGCGGCCGCTCCTCGACCGCTACGGCATTGGCACGCCCACCTTCGCCCTGCACGAGCACAACGAGGCCAGCGCCGTGCCGCGCCTCCTCGAACGGCTGCGAGCCGGTGACGCCGTGGCCATCATCAGCGACGCTGGCACCCCGCTGGTCTCCGACCCCGGGGGGCGCCTGGTGGCTGCCGCAAGCAACGCGGGCCTGCGCGTCATTCCCATTCCCGGGGCATCGGCCACCCTCGCCGCCCTGGTAGCGAGCGGGTTGGCGGCACACCCCTTCACGGTGCTCGGCTTTCCCGACCGCAAGGGCAAGGGGCGCGAGGACACCCTCGCGCTCGCCGCCCGCCTCCCCCATGCGGTGGTGCTCTTCGAGTCCCCCAACCGGCTGGTGGACACGCTGCGTGACCTGGCGGCCATTGCGGGTCGCGAGCGGCGGGTGGCGGTGGCGCGCGAACTCACCAAGCACTTCGAGGAAATCCGGCGCGGAACGCTCGAGGAGGTCGCCGCGTATTACGAAGCGGTGCCCCCACGTGGGGAAATCGTGTTCGTGCTCGACGGCGCGACGGCCGCGGAACCCACGGAAGACGGCCTGCGTGCCACCGCAGCAGCAATGCGGGAGCAGGGCTTCCGCCCGCGGGACATCGTTCGCATGCTCATGGACGAACACGGCGCCAGCCGCAACCTCGCCTATCGTCTCGCCCACGACACCTAGCCGGTCCCGCATGCGCGTCACGCAGCGCTCGTCCCGTTTCCTCCTGCTCGCTGCGTGCGTTGCCCTCCCCATGGGGCTGCTCGCGGCGCGACCGCCGCAGGGGGGCGCGTTACCCGTCGCGTCGGCGGGCCCGGGGCGGCTGGCCATTGCCCGGCTGCAGTACGAGGGCGGGGGCGACTGGTACGCCAATCCGTCCAGCCTGCCCAACCTCATTCGGGCCATCGCCGAGCGCACGGCGCTCCCCATCGAGCGCACCGAAGCCAAGGTCACCCTCACCGACTCGGCGCTCTTCGACTTCCCGTTTCTGCACGCCACCGGGCATGGCGAAATGAAGCTGAGCGAGGTGGAGGTGCGCCGGCTGCGCGAGTACCTCACCCGCGGCGGCTTCCTGCACGTGGACGACAACTACGGCCTCGACGAAAGTTTCCGCCGCGAGATCGCGCGGGTCTTCCCCGACCGGCCGCTGGTGGAGGTGCCCTTCTCGCACCCCATCTACCGCATCGTTTACGACTTTCCGACCGGGCCGGTCAAGGTGCACGAACACGACGGCAAGCCGGCCAAGGGCTACGGTATCTTCATCGGCAATCGTCTGGCGCTCTACTACACGTTTTCCGCCGACCTGGGCAACGGATGGGAAGACGTCGGCACCTACCCCGATCCGCCGGCGCTGCACGAGCAGGCGCTGCGCCTCGGCATCAATCTCTTCACGTATGCGGTGACCAGCCGCGTGCAACCGTGACCCGCGCATGACCGCACCCGCTCTTGGCGGCCTCCCCGGCCTCTCGTCGGCGTCCGGCGCGCCAGCCGGGCGCGCCCTTGGTACGCGCCTCGACGAGCAGCGCCATGCCCTGGCCGTGCGAGGTACCGCGGCGTCGGTGCTGCTGGCCCTGGCGCTGCTCGCCACCATGGTGGCGCTGTCGGCGCTCCTGCTGGCCAGCGGCCGCTGGATCGACCTCCCCGCCGCGCTGCCGTTGTTGCTGGCGGTGATGGCGGTGAGTGCAGCGGCGGCCACCTTCCTGTGGCGTCACCGGCACCTGCAGCGTCGCCTCACCCGCGAAGCCCTGGCGGCCGCCGTGGAACGCGAGCAGCGGCTGCGCGAAGGATCGCTGCGCGGGGCGCTCGAAGTCGCGGCCACGGGTGCCCTGGGCGCTCGCGCCGCCGACGATGTGGCGGGCCGCCTGGTGCCGGGTACACTGACTCCCGAACTGGTCGCGGGCGCCTCACGGGCGCTGCTGCTGGCGGGCGGCGCCGCCGTCATTGGTGCGGCAGCGTTGTTCGCGTCGGCGCGCGTGGCCCCCGACGGGCTGGCCGCCGTGCTGCAGCCCGTGAGCGCGTGGCGCGGTACCCTTCTGCCGGCGCTCGCCTTCGACGGGCTGAGCCCGCGCGTACCGCGTGGCATGCCGGTCACCCTGACCGTGGTGGCCAGTGGCCGCCACCGCATTACCGTGTCGTGGCGCGCCGAGGGCGAGCCGTGGCGCGACAGTGTGCTGGCGGTCCCGAACGAGGGCCGGGTGACGCTCGCGCTGGGCGCCGTGCGTGCGGCGACCGCCATTCGCGTGAACGACGGCCGCTCCCCCGAGCTCTCGGCCGCGCTGGTGGTGGAAGAGCGTGGCTGGATTGGCGATGTCGCGCTGCGCGCCCTGTACCCCGCGTATCTGGGGCGCGCCGACGAAACGCTGGAGCCGGTGCCACCACTGCGGGTGCCGCGCGGCACCCGCATTCGCGTGCGGGTCATGCTGCGGGGCGGTGCGCGCGATGCGCAGTTGAGCGATGGGCAGACGAGCGTGCCGCTCGTGGCGGCCGCGATCGCCGGTGATGGGGTGCCTGCCGAAGCGGTGTTTACCGTGGACCGGGACGGCACGTGGGGATGGCGTGCCAGCGCGACCCCGCGCGCCGACGGCGCGGTGCTCCCTCCCGAGCTGCCCGACTCGCTCCCCTTCACGGTGATCCCCGATCAGGCCCCCGAGGTGCAGATCGTGGCGCCGGCCACCGACACCGCCATCGGGCCCACGGGTGACGTGCCGGTCCTGGTGGATGCCGGTGACGATCACGGCGTGGCACGCGTGCATCTGGTGGTGTGGAAGGAAACGGCGAGCGGCGCCGGCACCATTCGCCGGGAGCGCGTGGAGGTGGCCACCCCCCAGTCGCCGGTGTTTCAGGGTGGGGCCACCCTGTCGCTCGACGGTCGCGGCCTCGAGCCGGGCGACCGCCTCCATGTGACGGCGGTGGCCACCGATGATTCGCCGTGGGCGCAGCAGGCCCAAAGCGCCGAGATCGTGCTGCGCATGCCCACCCTCAGCGAGCAGCGCGCCATGGCGCGCTCGCTCGCCGACTCGCTGGCCGCCAAGGCGCAGCAGCTGGCGCAGCAGGAGCGACGGCTCCAGCAGAACACCGCCGACGCCTCGCGCAGTCGCGATCTCAAGGCTACCACTGGTGATCAGGCCACCAAGGGACAGCAGAACGACGCCAGCAAGGCCATGAGCTTCTCGCAGGCCGAAAAGGCCAGGCAGCTGGCGCGTGAGCAGCAGCAGCTGTCGGCCAAGGTCGACTCCCTGCGCATGAACGCCAAGGAGCTCGAATCGCGCCTCAAGAACGCGAACGCGCTGGACACCACGCTGGCGTCGCGCATGCGCGACATCCAGAAGATGCTGCGCGACGCCATGACCCCCGAGATGCAGAAGCAGCTGGAGGAGCTCAACAAGAACTCCGACCGGCTGAGCGGCACGCAGGCACAGCAGAGCATGCAGCAGCTGGCCGAAGCGCAGAAGCAGATGCGCGAGCAACTCGAACGCAGCGCCGAGATGCTCAAGCGCGCGGCGCTCGAGGGGGCCATGCAGACGCTGCGCGACGACGCCAGCGAGCTGGCGAAGGCGCAACAGCAGGCCGCCGATCGCATGGACGGCAAGGCCCCGAAGGGCGAGGCGCGACCGGGGGAGAAGGGCACACCCCAGGGACAGCGGCCGCAGGACGACCCGCGGGCGCTGGCCGATCGGTCACGCGATCTCGAACGGGAGGTGCAGGCACTGGCCAAGCGGCTGGAGGAGGCAGGGGCCAAGCCCGGTGCCTCCAAGACGCGCGAAGCGCAGCCAGCCGCCAAGGAAGCGGCCGATGCCATGAGCCGCGCTGCGCAGATGGAGAAGGCTCAGCAACAGCAGGCGCAGGCCCAGCAGCAGAAGCCGCAGGGCCAGCAGGGGCAGCAGGGCCAGCAGGGCCAGCAGGGCCAGCAGGGCCAGCAAGGGCAGCAGGGCCAGCAGGGCCAGCAGGGCCAGCAGGGCCAGCAAGGCCAGCAAGGCCAGCAGGGCCAGCAGGGGCAGCAAGGGCAGCAGGGCCAGCAGGCCCAACAGGCGCGTCAGGCGGCCGATGCCATGGAACGCGCCGCGCAGCAGCTCTCGCAGGCGCGTGACGCTCAGGTGAATGCGTGGAAGGGCGAGCTGTCAGACCAGCTCGATCAGTCCATCAACGAAACCATGCAGCTCGCCCGACAGCAGGCCGAGCTGGAAAAGAAAATGCGCCAGCAGGGGCAGCAGGGAGCCCAGGGGATGCAGGGGGAGCAGAGCGCCCTGCAGCAGGGGGTGCAGCAGGCGGCCGAACGGCTCGAGCAGGCCGGCCGGCAGTCGTCGCTCCTCTCGCAGCGGTCGCAGAAGCAGATGGCGGAAGCGCAGCGGCGCGTGCAGCAGGCCACGCAGGCCATGCAGCAGGCGGGGCAGGGGCAACCCGGCGGAACGGAGCAGGCGCAGAGCGCCATGAAGGATGCCAGCGAAGCCCTCAACCAGGCGCTCAGTTCCTTGGTGCGCGACCGGGAGCGCGTGAACAACGCCCAGTCGGCCTCGGGGTTCACCGAGATGATGGAGCAGCTCAAGCAGCTGGCGCAGCAGCAGGGGCAGCTCAACTCGCAGATGCAGGGGCTTAACATGATGCCCGGCGGCGCCAAGGGCGATCAGGCGCAGCAGCAGGCACGTGTGCTGGCGCGGCAACAACGGGAGGTCGCGCGCAGTCTCACCGATGTGTCCGACGCCGACCAGACGGGCCGCACCGATGCGTTGGCCAGAGAAGCGCAGCAGCTGGCACAGCAGCTCGAACGCAATGGTCTCGACCCGGCCGTGGCGGCGCGGCAGCAGCAGCTGTACCGTCGTCTGCTCGACGCTGGCCGCTTCCTCGAACAGGAGGAACGGGACGATCAGGGACCGCGGGAGGCCAAGGCCGGCAACGGCAACGGTGCCGTTGGCCGCGTGGATGGGCCACAGTCGGGGAAGGCCGGGAGCAAGTTCGCGCCGCCCACCTGGAACGACCTGCGCGGGCTCGGGCCCGATGAACGCCGGCTCGTGATCGAGTACTTCCGCCGACTCAATGGCACCACGCCACCGTAACGCCATCGTGCGCGCTCGGCGCGACGCGGCCCGGTGGTGCGCCGTTTCGCTCGCGGCCATCGCGGTGGCCGTCACGCCGGCCAGGAGTGCCGCGCAGCTCGCCACGGCGCAACCGGTACCGGCCGGCGCCGATGCGCTGGCGCGGGCGCTCGCCGCCGAGGATCGTCGCGATGTGGCGGCTGCCAGCGCGGCGTATCGGGAGGCGTTGCAGGGGGCGCTGACGCTCGGGTCCGCCGACGGCGATCGGGTGGCGCTCGCGCTGCTCGGCCTGGAGCGGGTGTGGGCCGACGCCGGCATGCTCGACTCCATCGTGCCGGTCGCGGCGCGGGTGCTGCAACTGCGCCCCACCGACCCCACGGCGCGTTCCGTGCAGCTGCGCACGCTGGTGACCATGGGGCGCGATGCCGAGGCGCGCGAGGCGTTCACCGCGTGGCGACGGGTCACCGGCAGCGAGGCCACGCCGTACCGCGAGTACGCCCGCCTGCTGCTGCAGCAGGGACGTGCCCGCGCTGCCGACAGCGTGCTCGCCGACGCAACGCGGCTCATGGGCGCTGCCGGGGCGCTCTCGGGGGAAACAGCACAATTGCACATCGCGCTGCAGCGCTGGGTGCCGGCGGCGCAGGCATTTCGCGATGCGCTCGCCGAGCAGCCCTGGCTGGAAACGGCGGCGCTGTTCGGGTTGCAGCGGGTCCCCGCAGCCACGCGTGACTCGGTCCGCACCGTGCTGCTGGCGCCGCCGGTCACGCTGCCGCCACGCCGGTTGCTTTCGTCGCTGGAGTTTGCGTGGGGCGAGCCGCGCCAGGCGTGGAGTGCCATAGCCACGCTGCCGGCCACCGACTCCACCACGGCGTCGTGGCGCAGCTTTGCCGAGCGGGCCGAGCTCAACGAGTCGTGGCTGATAGCGCGTGATGCCTGGCTGGCCGTGTTCGATCGCCTCGGCGACCTGGAATCGCAGCAGCGGGCCGCCGACGCGGCGTTGCGCGCCGGTGATGCCACGGGTGCCCTGGCGGTCGTTCGCCGCCGGTCGGTGGCGAATGGCAAGGCGGCCGACTCCGCACGGGTACACGCCCTGCTGGGACTCGAGATCGCGGCCCTGGGAGAATTGGGGCGCGGCGCCGAAGCCCAGCAGAAGCTGGCCGATGCCGCGAAGTCACTCGACCCCGATACGCGCGCGGCCCTCACACGCCCTCTCGTGGCCGCGTGGTTGCGCTCAGGCGATGTGGCGCGGGCGCGCACCGCCATGCAGGGCAGTGACCTGGCAGACGACGACGAAATGGCCGGTTGGCTCGCCCTCTACGACGGCGATGTGGTGAATGCCCGCAAGCGGCTCCTGCGCGCGGCGTCGAACCGACCGGAGCTGGTGGATGCCCTCGGCATTCTCGCGCGTACGCGGGTCGAGCAGCTCCCCGGGCTGGGCGAGGCCTTTGTGTTGCTCGCCCGGCGCGACTCGGCCGCCGCGGCCGCGCGGTTCGTGCGACTGGCCGATTCCGTGGGCGCCGCGGCGCCGGCGTTTCTGGCGCAGGGGGCGCGACTGAGCGCGCGCCCCGCCGCCCTCGCGTTGCACGAGCGCATCGTGCGGGACTTTCCCCGCAGTCCCGAAGCCCCCGAATCGCTGCTCGCCTGGGCACGCGCGTTGCGAGAGGGTGGAGACATGCCAGGTGCCGTGGCCCGGCTCGAACAGCTGCTGGTGGAGTACCCTACCAGTGCCCTGGCCCCGCAGGGGCGCCGGGAGCTGGAGCGGCTGCGCGGCACCATACCCCCGGCCTAGTCGGCGCCGCGCTCCCTGCCGCCTGCTCCCCGCCTCCTGCTACCTTCCGGAATGCCCGTCTGCCCCTTGGTCACTCGCGCCGTGCGCGCCACGCTGCTTCTCGTCGGGGCCGTGATCTCACTCGCGCGTCCCGTGGCCGCGCAGCATCTGCTGCTGCCCATGGACGACGCGCAGCGCAATCACCTCAAGGCGTACGGTGTCACGTACCAGGCGCTCAAGGCCGGGCAGAAGGCCGAGTGGTTGCTCAACTATCGGGGCGGTGCCTTCCTGCTTCCCGACGTGCCCGACCTGCGCAAGCGGGCCGCGCTGGAAGGGGTCAGTGTGGAGCCCATGACCGATGGAGCCGTCGCCGCGGTGCGGGCGGAGATCGCCGGCGGCAACATGGACGCCGTCGTGCTCGAACGGTCGCCCAAGATTGCCATCTACCGTCCCGTCGATCAGCCACCCTGGGACGACGCGGTCACCCTCGCCCTCACCTACGCCGGCATCGACTTCGCGTCCGTGTGGGACAACGAGGTGCTCAAGGGCGATCTGTCCAAGTACGACTGGGTGCATCTGCACCACGAGGACTTCACCGGGCAGTACAACAAGCTGTATCTCGCCTACCGTGACGCGCCCTGGTTCGTGGCGCAGCGCGAGCGCGACCTCAGCACCGGGCGGCTCTTCGGCAAGGACAACGTACCGGCGCTCAAGAAGGCCGTGGCCGACAACATCCGCGGCTTCGTCGATCGCGGGGGGTTCCTCTTCGCCATGTGCGGGGCCACCGAATCGCTCGACCTGTCCATTGCCTCGCTGGTGGTGGACATTGCCGGGCCGTTTTCCGATGGCACGCCGCCCGACCCGAACGCCGATGCGAAGCTCGACTGGACGCGCGCTCTGGCCTTCCAGGGCGCGCACGTGGAGCCGTCGCCCTATGTGAACGCGCTCAGCGACATTGATGGCCATCAGGTCAACGTGCCGTCGCGGCGGCAGCCGCTGGGCACCTTTTCGCTCTTCGGCTTCAGTGCCAAGCTCGATCCCGTGGCCACCATGCTGGTGCAGAATCATCGCACCGTAGTCGCCGACTTTTACGGGGTGACCACGAGCTTCAACAAGGCGGTGGTGAAGCGCAACGTGACCGTGCTGGCGCAGGAGGAAGGGGCGCCATGGTCCAAGTATCTGCACGGCGACTACGGCAAGGGCTCGTGGACCTTCCTCGGCGGACACGATCCCGAGGATCCGCAGCACGCGATCGGCAGTGCCCCCACCGATCTGTCGTTGCACCCCAATTCTCCGGGGTACCGTCTCATCCTCAACAACGTGCTGTTCCCGGCCGCCAAGAAGAAGCCGCGGAAGACGTGACGGGACCGTGATGGCGCAGGTGGCAGGAGAAGCGCGGCTGCTGCCCAAGGCGGCGGCCGCCATTCGTACGCAGATCCGGTTGCACGGCGGCAACGAAGTGTGCTTCGTGTGCACCGTGGACGACCAGGGCCAGGTGGCCACCGCGCGCAAGGTCGCGGCGGGCGACGTGCAGAGTGTGCTGGCCCTGCCCGGCGTGGCCGATCGCGGCGAACTGCTGGTGCACAACCACCCCTCGGGCGAACTCACCCCGAGCGACGCCGACATGGAGGTGGCGTACCGCCTCCACATGAACGGGGTGGGCTTCGCCATCGTGGACAACGACGCCACGCGCATCTACTTCGTGACGGAGATTCCCGAGGGGCGCACGCTGGTGCCCGTCGATCCGGACGACGTGGATGTGCAGCTTGGCCCCCACGGCCTCATTGCGCAGGCCATGCGCCGCGTGCACGGGGCGCGCGACTACGAAGACCGTCCGAGTCAGCGCGCCATGGCGGCCGAGGTGGTGACGGCGTTCAACGAAGGGGGCGTGGCGCTGCTCGAGGCCGGCACGGGCGTGGGCAAGTCGCTGGGGTACCTGGTGCCGGCACTGCGCTGGGCGGCTGCCAATGGCGAGCGCACCGTGGTGAGCACCAATACCATCACGCTGCAGGAGCAGCTGGTAGCCAAGGACCTCCCGTTCCTGCAGCGCGCGCTCACCGATCAACCGGTGCGCTTCGCACTGCTCAAGGGGTGGCGCAACTACCTGTGTCTGTACCGGCTGCAGCAGGCGCAGGGGGCGGGGGCGGCGCTCTTCGAGGACAATGCGTCCGGCGAAGTGGCGAAGATTGCCGAGTGGGCGCAGCGCACCAAGGATGGCTCGCTGAGCGATCTGGGGACGGCGCCGCGGGCGGACATCTGGGACGAGGTCTCGGCAGAGCCCGACCTGTGCGGACGGCTCAAGTGCGAGTTCTACGCCGACTGTTTCCTCTTCAAGGCGCGCAAGGAAGCGGCGAACGCCGACATCGTGGTGGTGAACCACCACCTGCTGTTGTCCGACGTGGCGGTGCGGCGGCAGGCACAGAACTGGGATGAGGCCGCCGTGCTGCCGGCATACAAGCGTCTGGTGATCGACGAGGGACATCATCTCGAGGATGCGGCGGCCTCGCATCTGGGCAGTTCCATCACCCGGCGCGCACTGGCGCGCATGTTCAACCGGCTCGAACGGCGTGGCAAGGGGCTGTTGCCCGCATTGGCCGCGCGCTTGGCCGGCGCCAAGGACCTGCTCAGCGTGGCGAGCCTCGATCTCGTGCAGGAGCGGCTGCTCTCCAGCACCCTCACGGCGCGCGACCGCGTGCAGCTGCTCTTCGAGCTGCTCGCTGCCGTGCTGGAAATGCAGGGTACGGCGGTCATGCGACTCACCGGGGAGTTCCAGCAGCATGATCTGTGGCGCAACGGCATCGAAGGCACGCTCAAGGAACTGCTCACGGAAATCGACGCGCTGGCCACCGGACTCAAGGTGGTGCGTGACCGTCTCGAGAGCGACCAGAAGCGCGCGGAGGAGCTCGCCCCGCTGCTCAACGAAGTGCGGGCGGTGCTGCGCCGACTGCAGAGTGCCGGCGACGCCTTGGCCAAGGGGCTCATGCCACCCGCCGACGGGCCGCCGGTGGTGCGCTGGATGGAGTTCCAGGGCAAGCCGACACCCAACGAGCGCAACGTGGCCGTGCATTGCGTACCGCTCGATCTGGCGCCGGTGCTGCGCGAGGATCTGTTCGAGCGCGTGGAAACGGCCGTGATCACCAGCGCCACGCTGGCCACGCACGGCGGGTTTGCGTTCCTCGAGGAACGGTTGGGCATTGCCGACGCGCGGCGAACGAAACGGGCGGCGATGTTCCCCTCACCCTTCGACTATCCCCGTCAGGCGGTGCTGGTGGTGCCCACCGATCTGCCGGCGCCCAACGAACAGCCGCGCGAGCATTTCGCCGCGGTGTGCCGTCAGCTGCGTGACCTCATGACGGCCAGCGATGGTGGACTGTTTGCGCTGTTCACGAGCCACCGCGATGTCCGTGAGGCGGCGGAATGGCTGCGCGGGCCGGGGCAGGGGGGCGCGTGGCCGCTGCTGGTGCATGGTGAGGAACCACGGGACGTGCTGTTGCAGCGTTTCCGCGACAGCGGGCGCGCGGTGCTGCTGGGGACCGCCACCTTCTGGGAAGGAGTGGACGTGCCGGGGGACGCCCTGCGCGGGCTGCTCATTGCCAAGCTGCCGTTTCGCGTGCCCACCGAACCCATGGTGGCCGCGCAATGCGAGGCCATCGAGGCGCGCGGCGGCAACAGCTTTGGCGAGTTCATGCTGCCGCACGCCTCGTTGCGGCTCAAGCAGGGATTCGGCCGACTCATTCGCACCGCCACCGACGCCGGCGTGGTGGTGCTCAGCGACCCGCGGGTGATCAGCAAACGCTATGGCCGCGAGTTGCTCGACGCGCTGCCGCCGGCCAGGCGACTGGTGGGCGCGTGGGGAGAGGTGCGCGGGGAAATGGCGAGGTTCTACCGGGGGGAACGGCAGCAGCGTAAAGAGTCATGAGTTGCCTCCCAACAGCACGTCGCGAACCGGGGCTTCTGCTGGCGCAGTGCGGTCAGGAGGTAACACTTTACCCTGTACGCTTCTGCTGTTCGCCCCCACCCCGATCTCCCCGATGACCATGCATCGCCCCTCCAAGATCGTCTGCGTCGGTCGCAATTATCTCCTGCACGCCAAGGAAATGGGCAACGACCTGCCGGCGGAACCGTTGCTGTTCCTCAAGCCGCCCTCGTCCATCATTCGCGAAGGCGAGGCCATCGTGCTTCACCCGGTGTCCACGCACATCGAGTACGAGGGGGAGATCGCCATCGTGATGGGCGCACGGCTCAGCCGGGCGGCCAGTGAAGCCGAGGCGGTGGCCGCCATGGGCGGCGTGGTGGCACTCAACGACGTGACCGCGCGTGACCTGCAGAAGAACGACGGGCAGTGGGCGCGGGCGAAGGGACTCGACACCTTCTGCCCCATTGGCGAACCGGTGCCGGCGCCGGCCGACCTCGACGCCATCGAGCTGGTCACGCGCCTCAACGGGGTGGAAGTGCAGCGGGCCCGGGGTGGGGACATGGCGTTCCGCATCCCGTTCCTGCTGCACTACATCTCGCAGTACCTCACCCTCGAACCCGGCGATGTGGTGGCCACGGGCACCCCGCACGGGGTGGGGCGGTTGTCCCCGGGTGACGTCGTCGAGGTGGAACTGGTTGGCTTGAGCCGGGTGTCAAATCCGGTAGTAGCCGCCAGCTGACCGCCCGCCCCCCTCCCACCGAGAAATCCGAGTATCTTTCTCGTATGACCCGTCCTCCCGCCCAGACGCCGCCGCCAGACGGCCGTCCTTCCGGCCCTGCCGAGCGGGGGGATGGCGTAGGTGCGGGAAGGCGCCGTGGTACAAAGGGGTCGCTGGGGGAGCGTCTGGCCGGGCTGCCGCGTGGCGAGCAGCGTTCCCCGCGGGCCGTGGCCGTGGCCGTGGCGCTGCACGTGCTGGTGGGTGCCGCGCTCATTCAGTCGCTGTCCCTGGGGTATGGCCTGCCGCAGTGGCTGCAGTTCGATGGGCGTGAGGCAAGCCGCGAGGAGCGCCTCACGTACATCGCCCCTGCGCCGCCCAAGACGGAGCCCCAGGCCGAGGTGCGTCGGCCGGTGACCGAACCGCCTGTGGTGCAGCGTCCGTCGGCACTCCCGTTCAATCAGCAGGCCGACAGCCGTCCCGCTGGCCCACCGCCCCCTGCGGCCCCGACGCCGCGCGACACCGGCAGTGGCGGGACCGTGGGCAACGGCATTGGCGCGCTCGACCCCAATGTGCGAGGCGTACGCCCCGGCTACACCGATGAGCGCGTCTGGCGTGGTCCCGTGGGGCAGGGCGGGGCTGGGGGCACCGGCATTGCGTCGGGTGACCGGGCCGACAAGCTGGATAGCATCATGGCCGGCATGCTCACCGCTGCGCGCGATTCGCTCGACTCGCTCAACCGGGCGCAGGGGCGCGGACAGTACGGGCGCGCCCCCGGCGACTGGACCAAGACCGACAAGAGCGGCAACAAGTGGGGATGGGACCAGCAGGGCATTCGCCTGGGGAAGGTCATGATTCCCAATGCGCTGCTCGCGTTGCTCCCCCTCAATGCCGCCACCGCCGCCGGGATGTCGGCCAATCCTGCGGGGATGGCCAATGCCGCGCGCATCAACGCGGGACGTGCGGACATTCAGCGCATGTCCGAACGCGGCATGGGCGAGGCCGAGTTCAAGCGCATCGTGAAGGAAATGGACAAGCGCCGCGACGCCGAACGACGCGAGCGACTGCGCGCGCCCAGCGCGAGTCTGGCGGCGCCCCTCAAGGCCGAGCCGAAGAGCGTCGACAAGCAGTAGCGCTGTGCTACTGCCGCAGGTACGCCACCGCCTCGGCGATGCGCGCCAGTGAGCGCTCGCGGCCCACATACAGCAGCACGTCGAAGATGCCGGGGCTCACCGTCAGGCCGGTAAGCGCCACACGCAGCGGCTGGAAGATCTTGCCACCCGAAATCCCACGCTCCTCGGCGAGCTTGCGCAGCCCTTCCTCCATGGCCGCCGGCTCCCACGTCTCGAGAGAAGCGAGCCGTTCCCGCGTGGCATCGAGAATGTCGGCGGTTGCCGCCGCATCGCGCCACTGCTTGCTCACCGCCTCGGGGTCGTACTCCACCGACTCCACGAAGAACGGGCGTGACTGGGCCACGATTTCGTCGGTCAGTCGCGCGCGAATGCGCAGCAGCTCCAGCACGCCGCAGAACCAGTCATGACGCGCCTGCAGGTCGGCCACCGAGCTCAATCCCGCGCGCTCCACGAGGGGGGCAACGATGGCGGCCAGCTGGTCGATGGGGATCTGCGCGAGATGCTGGCCGTTCATCCACTCCAGCTTCTTCGTGTCGAACACCGCCGCCTTGGCGTGCAGGCCATGCACGCTGAAGCGCTCGATGAGTTCAGGCACGGTCATCACTTCGGTGTCGTCGCCGGGCGACCAGCCAAGCAGCGCCAGGAAGTTGAGCATGGCCTGCGGCAACAGCCCCTGGTGCTGGTAGTCGCCCACCGCCGTGGCCCCGTGACGCTTCGACAGCTTCTTGCCATCGGTACCGTGAATCATGGGCACGTGGCCGAACTGCGGCACCTCGGCCCCGAGCGCCCGATAGAGCAGGATCTGCTTGGGGGTGTTGGAGATGTGGTCGTCGCCGCGCATGACCAGCGTGATGCCCATGGCGATGTCGTCGGACACGACCGCCATGTTGTACACGGGTGTGCCGTCGGACCGGAGGATGATGAAGTCCTCGATGTCCTTGTTGGGGAAGGCAATGCGGCCGTGCACCAGATCGGGCCACTCCGTCGTGCCCTCGGGGACGCGGAAGCGGATGGCATAGGGCTCGTTGTTGGCGAGCTTCTCGGCCAACGCCTCCGGGCTCAACTCCGCCATCGTGCGATCGAACTTGAACGCATCACCACGGGCCTCCGCCTCGGCGCGCAGTCGCTCGAGCTCGCTGGCTGGTGTGAAGTCGCGGTACGCGGCCCCCGCGTCGAGCAGGCGGTGCGCGTCGGCGTAGTGCCGGGCCACGTTGGCCCCCTGATAGACGACCTCCTCATCCCAGGAGAGGCCAAGCCACTCCAGGCCTTCGAAGATGGCGCGCGTGCTTTCGTCGGTGCTGCGCTGGCGGTCGGTATCCTCGATGCGCAGCAGGAAGTCGCCGTCGTACTTCCGGGCGTACAGCCAGTTGAAGAGCGCCGTACGCGCACCGCCCACGTGCAGGAAGCCCGTGGGCGAGGGGGCAAAGCGCACGCGCGGGCGCTTACCGGAAGACGCAGCCGTCATGAAGGATACAGACCGAAGAGGGTCGGAATTCGCCGAGAAGTCGGAACAAAAAAAGCGCGGGCCCGCCGGATACCCGGCGGACCCGCGGCACGGAGAGAGCGGGATTCGAACCCGCGATAGGGGTTGACCCCCTATGCCGGTTTAGCAAACCGGTGCCTTCAGCCTCTCGGCCATCTCTCCTCACCCCTCGAGGACGCCCTGAATCCGTTGCCGGACAACAGGTTGGGCGCCCTACGCCACCTTGGCTCCGAAGAACCACGACGGAGCGGAAATGTAGTCGGGGGCGCGTTGCAGAAGCAATGGCAACGGCGCGTGTCCTGTGGACCCGATGATGGCGGGTACGTGTGCCATGCGCCGCCATGACGGCTACGCGCGCTAGAAGTCTACGCGCCAGAGCTTGCCGTTGGCGCCACCGATCCACACCTGCCGTCCCACGGCGGACACCCCGGTGGTCACGTCGGTGGTAATCGTGGTCCAGCTGCGCCCTTCGTCGAGCGTGTAGAAGGCGCCGCCAAATCCCACCGCCACGGCTGCACCAGGCCCCGCGCCGGGCACCCAGGTCACGCCGGCGAGCGCTCCGGGGCGGGGCGGGCGTGATCGCATGGACCAGGTCCGACCGCTGTCCGTGGTGATGCCCACGACACTCTGTGCCGAATCGGTGCGCAGGCGGCTCATGTCGCCGGCCACCGCGATGCCGCGTTGTGCGTCGGCAAACGACAGCCCCGAGAGTCCGGCGGAGATGCCGCGGGCAAAGGGCGTGTTCTCGGTCGTCCATCGACGGCCGCCGTCACGGCTGCGGAAGATGCGCGCGCCGGGCGACCCCGTGGCGATGTACACCGTGTTGGCATCCCCGTGCACCACGCAGAGGCCACTGGCGGCGAACGCCCCTTCACCGGGGAGCGGCGCCGGGACGGCCGTGGGGGCAAGCAGTTTCCAGGTGCGTCCGGCGTCTTCGGTGCGCAGGATGTTGGTGCGCTGCGGCGACGCGTCGCCGTACGCCACTCCCGTGGTGGACGATCCGAACGAGAAGCAGTCGTAGAACGCCGCCGTGTCGGCGTTGAGGAATTGCAGGCGCCAGGTGGCACCACCGTTGGTCGTGCGATAGATGCGCGACTTGGGCCCGCTGCCGGCAGAGAGGATCCAGGCGGTGTCGGCATGCACGGCGTGAATGTCGCGAAACTCGAGCGAGTCACCGGCCGGCGTTTCGAGCCGTTCCCAGCTGCGTCCGCCGTCGCGCGAGCGCACGACGGTGCCCTTGTGTCCCGACGCCCACACCACCTGTGCGTTCACGGCATGCACGGCCTGCAGGAGCGCCGAGGCCGCGCTGGGCAACTCGGTGACCCGCGGAGCCGGTGGCTGCGCCCTGCCCACGGCGGCGACCGCGCACAGCACCAGCAACGAACCACGCGAGGGAGTGCTCATAACGGGGGGAGTGGGATTCGAACCCACGGTACCGTTGCCGGTACGCCGGTTTTCAAGACCGGAGCCATAAACCACTCGACCATCCCCCCTGTCCGGCCGGCGCGCGAACGCCACCGCCGTCTCGGCAAAATGGCCTGTCGTCAGCGCCCGGGCAACGCCGGCAAGGCATCCACGAACCGGATCATCTGTTCGCGATGGGCCGGGGTAGGCAGGCGCCCAATGCCGCCGCCAATGTTGTCGATCATGTTCTTCGCCTGGCTCGTGGCCGGCGTCACCGCCGTAATGGCCGGGTGAGACAGGCAGAACTTGAGAAAGAACTGCGCATAGGTGGTGGCGTCGAATTCCCGCGCCCACTCCGGCAACGGGGTATTGGCTGCCCGGCGGAAGAGGCTGGTGCGACCGAATGGGGCGTAGGCGAGCACGGCGATCTTCCGCTGCTGCGCGAGCGGCAGGATGACCTCCTCCACGTCGCGATTGTCGGCGGCGTAGTCCACGCCGATGAAGTCGAGCGGCTCGTTGCGCATCACGTCGATGAGCGACGCGTACTGGTTGGGGAACGTGGTGGTGATGCCCACGTAGCGCACCGTGCCGGCCTTCTTGAACTCGCGCGCCACCTTCAGCTGCGTTGGCGGGTCGCCCATGTTGTGCACCTGCAGGAGGTCGATCTTTGGCTGCGCGAAGCGCGCCAGACTCGTCTCGATCTGTGCGCGCGCCGCCGCGGGGTCGGCGGCGGCGCCCCCGCGGCCGGCCACGTTCACCTTGGTGGCCCAGAACAGCGTGCCGGCAATGCCCATCTGGTTCACGAGCGTGGCCGCGACAGCCTCCGACGCGCCATAGGACGGCGCCGTGTCGAAGACGCGTGCTCCGCGATCGACCATGGCCTGAAAGACCGCCCGCAGCGCGGTGACGTCCTCCGAGCGGGCCACGCTCGCAAACGTCGCCGAACTCCCCAGCCCGATGACGGGAATCGTTTCGCCGGTGGCAGGAATGGCGCGCTGCAGCAGCGTACCCTGAGGCAGCGCCGCCAGCGCCCGAAGCACATGCGGCGTGAGGCCGAGTGAGGCACCGACGCCGGCGGTGCCAACGAGGAAATCGCGACGGGAGATCATGCGGGAAATATGTTGCGCCCCCCTGACTTCCCGCATCCTGCGGGAGGTGCCAGACTCCATCCCATGCTCACGCTTCGCGCGCCCTATCTGCTGTTCCTCGGTGGTGCACAGCACCTCACCGACGCCAAGACCGCCTTTGGGCTGCGCGACTGGTGCCCGGACAAGGTGTGCGGCGAATGGAGCCTGCCCGAGTGCACGGTCTCGCTCGGCTTGCCACGCCGTTCTCCGGCCGCCGCGGCCGCCGCGGGGGCCGGAAGCCTGGTTATCGGGGTGGCGTCGGTAGGTGGCACGCTCCCGCCGGCCTGGCAGGGTGATCTGCTTGCCGCCATGGCCGCCGGACTCGATGTGGTGAGTGGCATGCACACGCGACTGACCGCCTTCCCCCAGCTGGTCGAGGCCGCCGCGCGCCACGGGGTACGACTGGTGGACGTGCGCCACGGTTCGCAGTCGTTCGCCGCCGGCACCGGACGCAAGCGCACCGGCCTGCGCATCGCCACGGTGGGTACCGACTGCGCCCTGGGGAAGAAATACACCGCGCTGGCGCTCACGCAGGCGCTCACGGCGCGTGGGGCCCGCGCCACCTTTCGGGCCACCGGGCAGACCGGCATCATGATTGCCGGCAGCGGCATTGCCATTGACGCCGTGGTGGCGGATTTCGTGGCGGGAGCGGCCGAGGCGCTTTCTCCCGACAACGACCCGGCGCACTTCGATGTCATTGAGGGGCAGGGGTCGCTGTTTCACCCGGCCTACGCGGGCGTCACGCTGGGACTGCTGCACGGCTCGCAGCCCGACTGGATCGTGCTCTGTCACGACGCCTCGCGCCTGCACATCGAGCACCGGCCCCAGTTCCGCATTCCGCCGCTCGCCAACGCCGCGGCCCAGTATCTCGAAGCGGCGCGGGTCACCAATCAGGCGGTGCAGCTTGCCGGGGTATCGGTCAATTCGTCGTCCCTGTCAACCGAGGCATGGCAGGCCTACCGGGAGCGGGTGGCCGAGGAAGTGGGGGTTCCCGTCTGCGATCCCCTGCGCGGTGGGCTCGAGCCGATCGTTTCGCGCGTTCTTGGTGTATAGTCCGGTGGTGCCCCGCACCGCGCCGCCCGTCCCTGGCAGGCGGAGCGGCGGCGGCCACACGGTAACACGTCCCTCAGCTTCCCGGTTCATGCGCACCAACAATCCCGTCCTTTCGCGCTTCGCGGATACCGCGCGCGAAACCTTCGGCCTCGTTTCTCCCGGCGCCATGACCGTGGCCGGGACGGCGGGCAAAGCCATGCTGCTGCTGGCCGTCGTGGTTTTTTCGGCCGCGATCACCTGGCAGCAGGTGGCTGGCGGCCGTCCCGAACTGGTCATGCCTGCCATGCTCGTTGGTGGTCTGGGCGGTTTCGTGTTCGCCCTCGTGACCAGCTTCCGCCCCCAGTGGGCGCCGTGGACCGCCCCCATCTACGCGTCGCTGGAAGGGATCTTCCTGGGCGCCATCTCGGCGCTCTACAACACGCGCTTCGCCGGGCTGCCGCAGCAGGCGGTGCTGCTCACCTTCGGGGTCGCGGCGGGCGTGCTCGTGCTCTATCGGCTGCGCGTGCTGCGCGCGACGGCCGGCTTCAAGCGCATGATGCTTGGCGCCGTCATCGGCATCGGCCTCTTCTACCTCGGTTCCTTCCTGCTGTCCCTCTTCGGGGTACAGGTGGGCTACTTCACCAGCACGAGCTGGCTGGCCATTGGCGTCAACGTGGCCATTGCCGGCGTCGCGGCCCTCAATCTGGTGCTCGACTTCGACCGCATCGAGGAAGGGGCGCGCATGGGGGCACCGAAGGCGATGGAGTGGTTTGCCGCCTTCGGCCTCATGGTCACCCTGATCTGGCTGTATCTCGAACTGCTGCGGCTGCTCTCGCGGTTGCAGGGGCGCCGCGACTGACGGCGCGGTCTGCCTCGCCCCGTATCTCGCGTCGCCATTGCCCGCTCACCGTCCATTCGGTGAGCGGGCACTGTGCATCTGCTCCCGCAACTCGCGCAGCACGGCTGCGGTGATGTCGGCCTTGTCGTCGGCATCGAAGATGACCTGATCATTCGACCGATCGAGCACGAGGTCGTACCCGGCACGCAGGCGCACGGCGCGTACGGCGGCCCGCACCCGCTCGCGCAACGGCTGCTGCAGTTCGGCCTGCCGCGTGAGAATCACATGGTCGAGGTTGGCGGCCATTTCCTCCACCAGCAGCTCGCGCGCGCGCAGGTGCATGGCCGTGGCCTCGCGCTGCCGCGGTGTCAGGCGTGCTTCGTGGCGTACGAATTCGTCGAGTGCCGCGCGCAGTGAATCGGTGGCGGCATTGAGCAGCGTGCGCGCCTTCGCCTGCTCGAGCGCGAATTCCGATTCGGCCGCAGAACGCTCGGGCATGGAGTCGAACACCACCCGCGCGTTGAATACGGCCACGCGAAGCGCAGGCACGGCGCCCTTGGCCCGCGCTGACGCTCCGGAGCCCTGTGCCTCGGCGGTGCCCGCCAAGGCGAGTGACGCGAGCGCCATGGCCGCCACGCCATGGCGCAGCAGTTCCAGCGCGCGGGAGCGGCGATTCCGGGACTGGTGATTCCGGGACGGGCGCATCAGCGCATCCCCACCGCGCGCGGCCCACTGCGACGCGGGGGCTCGCTGGCGGCCATGGCCGCCTTGGCCAGCGCCACGAAGCGCACGGAACTGTCCAGGTCCACGCCGTACAGCACGAACCGCCGCGAAATGGTCACGATGCGTACCAGCGGCAGCTCGGCGTCGGGGACCATGTCCACCCGTCGCAGGTGCTCGGCGGGCACCCAGTGCGCGCGCGCGCGCACGCGGTCGAACCCTTCATCGGTGAGGGTGGCAATGAGCACCCCCCGCGTGGTGACCACCCAGACCGGGCGCCCCTCGCGTGTCACGCGGCCGCGCGTATACGTGATGATGTGCGAGCCGTTGGTGAGCCACGCCTCGATGGCGTCACGCTCCTGTTCGGTAAGCGGCTCGTTGCGACGGGGCAGGTGACGATCGGCAGACAACAACCGCATACGCCCGCGCCACGGTGTTTCCAGCGCTTCGTGCATCGGCATCCCCTCCAGGGGGCGGTGCCGTGCGGGGAAATCGCCAGGGAAAGCGAGACGCCGCACGACACAGGGTGTGCGGTGGTCTCGCGCAATGCGGATGACTCCGCACGCGGCCGACCGGAGACTCGCGTCTCGTGATGACGGTCGACCGCTCCCGTGACCGGCACGGGCGGCTACTCCCCAACCAGGATGCGATCGCGATGGCGATCACACCGTCACGTTAGGGCGCCGCCACGGGGGCAACAAGCGGTGAACGATTCGGATTTTCGGGCCCGATACATTCACGCGGCGAATGCTTGGACGGTTACTTCGGCCAGCCCGTGGTGGGAATGCCCGTGATGCGGAGCGCGTTCTGGTAGTACACCTTCTTGAGTACCACGTCGGGCAGGTCGATGCCGTACAGCTTCCAGAACGCGTGGTAGTCCCGGTAATAGTCGAAGTAGTCGTCGCGCGTTTCGAGCACACGCCAGTAGTACGGATACTCCTCCGGCTGGTAGCTGTCCTTGCCGAAGAGAATGCGGTCCTGATACTTCACGAAGAAATCGTGGGCGGCGCGCGGCTGGCGGCCAATGTCGTAGAGCACCGCCCCCATCTCCCCCAGCACGTTCGGCATCGCGTCGAACATGCGCCCAAGCCGGCCCAGATCGTTGGCGTGCCATCCCAGATGCGCCGCCACGAACGTGGTTTGCGGATTGGCCTTGAAGAGGCTGTCCCGTTCGGCCATGAGCTGTTCGAAGCTTGGGTACCGATCCTGCGGGTAGCGCCGCTCCGGGAAGAGGGACTGCTCGAGCCACCGTTCGTTGGTGTAGTCAACGGGGCGGAAGAACTCCTGCGGGTCGGCCGTGTGGATGAACACCGGGAGCTTGAGGCGGGCGGCCGCGGCCCACACCGGCTTGAGCTCGGGATCGTTCAGCGTGAGGCGCGAGCCATCAGCCTTGCGTGTGGAGAGGCCGAAGCCCTTGCCCACCTCGCCAATGCCCACCGCCCCCGCCTTCTTGTCGGCTTCCATCTGGGCCACCGCCTTCTCCGCCCAGCCAGGGGTCCCCACGCCGGCGAAGTTGATGCCGGTGAGGAAACGCACGCGGTCCTTCATGGTGGGCGTGCTGTTCACGATGGCGATGCCGCGGGTGAGCGCCTCGCCACTCACGTTGTTGGCCACGAGCATGAGGCGCACGCCGATCGAATCGAGCTGCTTGCCCATACGCTCGATGGCGTCCACGCTCCCCAGCTGTCCGGACGGGTGCCCGTGGAAATCCACAACGGGAAACTTGGCCTTCATGCGCATCGTGGCCGGCACCTTGAGCGTGCTCCTGGGCCGATAGTCCACGATGCTTGGCACGGCGCCCTCGGGGGCCAGGCAGGTACGCGGGCGGATCTCCGTGGTGCCCGGGGGGCACTCCTCGCCCGGCTTGATCTGTGTGCCGCCGCGGAACCCCTGCGCCAAGGCCGTACCGGGCAGGGTGAGAAGAGCGAGGGCAGCCATCGGGCGGGCAACGCGGGACACGAACATGCCGGAAACTCCGTCGGTAGGAAAAACGACCGGGACACAGGAATGTACCTCCCGATCGTTGGAACGGACCATGGCGACGGACGCCGCCCTCCGCGCTTACGGTCGGCGGGTGCGTCGGAACAGCCGTGGGCCGCTACTGTCGAACCGCGTGGACCAGCTGCCCGTGATCGAGTCGCCCAGCAGGCGTCCGGTAAACAGCCCCGCCGTGTCCGCCCCCGACGTGCTGCGCAGCGTGGCCAGGCGTAGCGTCCCGTCGTCGCCGAGCGTCCCCACGGCGAACTGTTCCGGTGCCCGCACGCGCCCGCTGACCGCAGAGAATCGCGGCCCGGGATCTTCGGCCCACAGGTCAATCACCACCGTGGCGCCTGTGGTGCTCGTGCCGGTCCACGCCGCGTCGAGTGGCGCGCGATCGCGCTGCGTGACGGTCACCTCCTGCCGCCGCAGTTCGACCAGACTGCCGAAGAGGCCAAGGCCGCCCTGCACGCTGCTGATGAGTCCCGTCCCGCCGAACGGGTCGTTGCCGGACCGATTGTAGTCGTAGAAGTTGCGATCCACGGCCACCACGGTGGCAATCTGGCGGAAGCCCGGGAACCAGACGTTGGGCAGCCCGGGCGCGAGGAAGTTCCGCAGGGTACCGGTGAGCGAAAACCGTGTGCTGTCGGAAAAAAGCGCCCACGGACCATATGGCGTTTCGACGCGCACGGCATAGGTGCGCGCGCCGGTCACGGCGGGCCAGGTGAGCCGCAGGGTGTCGGTGTCGCGCGCGAACGACGAACGTTGCACCGGCAGCGCGCCGGCCATCCACCCCGGCGGCGCCCCCGGAACGAGCGTTTCTCCCGTCACGACCCGGCCATCGCTGGTGCGTACGCGCAGCCGGTATCGCTGCCCAGGCGTCACCGCGAGGGCACTGCGGGGAATCGCGTAGCGGCCGGTGCCGCGCGTCCCGATGCGGCTCTCGGTGGCGCGCACGCCCACGGTGTCGGCGCCCGCCAGCAACCGCACGTCGGCGCCGGCAATGGGTTCGCCGCCCGCAGTGCGAATGGGATCGAGCGGGTTGAAATCGCGGCTGTCGTTGATCCCCACGCGACCGGTGAGCGACGCCTCCACCAGAATCACCTGTTCCGCGGCGTCGGCGTTGAGCACGGCGTGGACCACCACCAGCGGGGCGGGCGGCGCCACGCTCACCTGGTCGAACTCGCAGGCGGTGAGCGCCAGCGCCAGCATCAGCGTGCGCGTCAGCGTGTGCGTCAGTGTGCGCGCCGTGACCAAGGCGCGGCGGCCACGGTGCCTCGCAGAAAACGGACGCATCACCAGGTCACCGTAACGCCCACCGTGGGCAACAGCGGGAACTGCGTGAACGCCGTGCGCGTGGGCGGATTGGCGGTGTAGTCGAAGATGTAGGTGAACACGTTGCGCGCATTGTAGGCGTTCACGAGCGACAGGTAGGGGGCCCACGTGCGCTTCCCCGGGCGGGTGAGCGTCACGCTCAGGTCGAGACGCTGCACCAGCGGAAAGCGTGCCCCGTTGCGACGGCCGCCAATGGGCTCGCGCGACACCGGGACATTCTGGGTGGCGAAGCTGTTCGACAACGGGTCGTAGCGACGCCGCACCAACTGCCCCACGACATCGGTGAAGGGGGTGCCGGTCCCCAGCCCCAGTCGCGCGCCGTACCCGAATCGCCCCCCCGGACGATACGAGGTCACCACGTTGAGGTTGTGCCGGCGGTCCTGCACGGGGGCGAAGCGTCCCTCCGGACCATCGCGCCAACTCACGCCGTACGAGTAGGCCAGCCACCCCGACAGCTTCTGCGATTCGAGCTGCCGCACCAGCAGGTCGACGCCATAAGAGCGCCCCTCGGTCTCGACGAACTCGTCACCCCGCACGTCCGGATCGTTGAAGAGGTTGGACACGGGCAAGCGGTCGTAATCCTTGAGCCACGTTTCGAGCCGCACGAAGCGTGACGCGCCGAACCAGCGCTCGCCGCCCACAATGCCCTGCCAGGCGGACGCCACCGGGGTGGAGCGGTTGGCCACGAGCCAGAAGTCGAATACCCGCACCGGCGCCTGCTCGTTGCGCAGCGCCGGCGTCCACTGCGTGGTGCGCCCGCCGCTGACGGTGAACGCGAGGTCGCGCGAGGCAAACCACTTCACCGAGGCCCGCGGCGAGAGCCCCTGCCACCCGGTGCCGGTCACGGTTTCGCCGCGCAGCCCCACCCGCGCCAGTACACGGCTGCCGCGCACGGTGTGATCCACATACAGGCTCGCCGCCGTGGGGCCGTTGTTCACGTCGAGAATGGCGTCGGAGCTGGCAGCGCTCGCCGTGGCGGAGAAGCCCAGCTGATAGCTCGACCATTCGTAGCCGGCGAGCGTTTCGTGCCGACCGCGCCACCGCGCCACCTCACCCCACGCGCGCCGGTCGGCCAGGGAGTTGTCGAAGCGCAAGGAGCCGTTGCCCAGGTCGAGCGTCGTGCCGAAGCCGGTGCTCGACAGGCGCTGCATGATGCGCGCCGAATCGGCGCCAAGCCAGCGGGTGCCGCGTGCCCCCAACGGTTGCGCGTACGCCACGCCGAGCAGCGAATTCCCCCAGTCGAAGGCGAGTCGCCCACCGCCCGCGGACGACGAATCACCGAAGAGCGCGAGCGACGCATCGATCACGTCGCTTCCCCAATACGCCGTGGCCGACAGCGTGCCCCCGTTGCTGAAGCGATGCCGGATGTGGCTCTGTACGTCGGTGAACCAGTACGGCAACTGGTTGTCGGTGAACACCGACACGAAGCGGTCGGCGTAGGTGCGCCGGGCGGCCACGTTCCAGCTGGTGCTGCCCCGCACGGTACCGCCCAGCGAGACGGTCGTGGCGAGCAGCGAGACCCCCACCGCGCCATGCACGCCGCTACGCGCCTCCGCTTTGGGCACCACGTTGAGCACGCTGGAAAGTCGAGTGCCGTAGCGCGCCGGAAACCCGCCGGGCATGAGTTCGAACTCGCCCACCGTTTCGTCGATGAAGGTGCCGAACAGGCCGCCCAGGTGAAATGGGTTGTAGATGGGGAAGCCGTCGAGCAGCACCAGATTCTGGTCGCTTTCCCCGCCGCGCACGTTGTAGCCGGCGGTGAAGTCGTTGGTGGCCACGACCCCGGGGAGCAGTTGCACGACGCGCAGCACATCGGGTTCACCAATCACCGGGACCCGCTTGAGCGTTTCGCCGCGAACGGTCATCACCCCCGGCGCGGCCGAAAGGCGGAATTGCTCCCGCTCGGTGGCCTCGGCCGCGACGCGCACCGTGGTCAGCTGCGTGCCGCCGGCGGTCAGCGCCACGTCCAGCGTGGTACGTTCGCCGGTGGCCACGGTGACCTCACGCGTGGCCGGCGTGTACCCCACCCGGGACACGACCAGCGTGGGGCGCCCGGCCGGAACGCCCGAAAGCACATAGCGCCCGTCGTCGCCGGTGAGGGTTCCGATGCGGGTGCCGCGCACGACCACGGCGGCCGCCGCCACCGGGGCGCGGCTCTCGGCATCAATGACCCGGCCGCGCACCTCACCGATGGAATCGGGGCGCGCGGCCGGTGGCTGGCCCATGGCCAGCAGGAACAGCAGGGCAGTCCAACTCATGCCCTCATGAACGCATCAACGGGGCGGCTGGTTCGATGCGATGGACTGCCGGCTACTTGCTGTCGGACGGTGGCAACAGCAGCGGTTGCGCCGCGGTGTCCGCACCCGGGGCGACGGGGAGGGTCGGCTGCCGGTCGAACCCGAAGATCTGCGCCCGCCGCATGGCGGTGGCGATCTGCTTCGACTGGTCATACACCGTGCGCGACTCCTCCGTGCGTCCGGTTTGCGCCAGAGCCTCGGCCAGTGTGATGCCGCTGATGACGTACAGGTCGGGGATGCCGACCGACGCGTCGTCCACCCAGCCGTTGCGGGCGGCCAGCGACTTGGTGGCCGTGAAGACATCCTTCCAGAGGGCCATCGATCGCGTCACATCCATGGCCCCTTCGCCGGGAATGAGCACGATGTCGTCGCTGGGGGCGACGGGCTTCGGCATCAGCTTCTTCACCATGCCCTGGGTCACGACATACCGCTCGAGCCCCAGCTCGTACGGGTAGCCGCCGGCCGTGCGGCTGAAGAACATGCCACGATCGGGGAAGGCATCGCGCAGCATGAAGTACACCATCTGGTCGGCCTTCATGATTTGCGGCAGGCGCGGCTGGGCAATGATGTCGTCCTTCTGGAAGGCGGCGTTCTCCGGGGTGGCGATGGCCAGTGGCAGCGCGTCGGCCTCGTCGAAGGTCATCTTCACCGGGGGCCCCGAGGGCTTCTTCCAGTTGCCGCCCTTGTAGAGGGCCGGTCCCTTGGCCTCATCGTACTCGTAGGTCGGACGGCGCAGCAGCTGGCGTACATACCAGTCGGTGTTGAGCAGCGACGTGTTCGCCACGATCACGTCGCGACGGATGCCTTCCACCTCCTGCGCATACCAGAGCGGGAAGGTGTCGTTGTCGCCCACGGTGATCAGAATGCCGTAGGGCTCGACGGAGTTGAGCAGGTCGCGGGCGAAGTCGGCGGTGTCGGTCTGACCGGCGCGTGAGGCCTGCGTCCAATTGCCGAAGAGCGGGATGAACGCCACGGCCAGGAGCGGCGACGCGAGCAGGAAGCTGCGCGTGCGCGGTTCGGTGACCGTCTGCTTGCCCAGCTTCACCTCGTCGGCGCCAAAGAGTGACGCCACCGTTTCCCACAGATAGAACAGCCCCAGTGCGGCCCACACGCTCAGCGCGGAGAAGCTCCAGAGATAGAAGTAGTCACGGTCGCGCACCTCGCGCGGCACGCTGTCTCCCAGTTCGGGCGCCTGCGAATGCCCGTACTTGAAGTTCAGGTAGAAGATGAGCCCCAACGTCATCGTGAACACGAGCGGCCCGAAGAACCAGAAGCTGCGTCGGTCCTTCTGCCAGTGCATCCATCCGCCGAGGATGACGAGGATGAAGTAGAACACGGCGAGTCCGTTCTGCAGCCCCGGGTTCTCGTTGTAGGCGTCGCGCAGCCACTGCCACTTGAAGTACAGCCAGTACATCCCCAGCTGTGCGGCGAAGGGGGCCTGGCGCTCGCCGAGTTCCGGCTTGCCGTACTGGCCGCGGTTGAAGTTGTACATGAAGCGCTCGTAGGTGAGCGCACTGAAGGTGCAATCGAACTTGATCTCGGTCACGCAGCCGGTGGGTTCCCCTTCGTTGATGGCGGGGAAATGCGCGGCGCGAATGGGCTGCGTGGCAAAGGGGGTGAGGCCGAAGACGAGCGCGGCGGCGCAGGCCACCAGCAGCTTCCAGCGCAGCACCGTCTGCGGCCGGCGGATGAGCACGGCCACGCCCACGGCGGGCGCCGCCAGCATGCCGGCCATGTGGTTGGTGTAGCCGAGCCCCAGCAGGTAGGCAATGAGAACGAGTACGCGGTCGGCCGTGGGGCCTTCCGGATCGTCGCACCAGCGCACGGTGAGCCAGCAGATGACGGCCAGCCCGACGAGCGAGACGGTGTAGACCTTCTCGTTCACGACCGACTGGTTCCACACGGTGAACGCGGTGGCCCCGATGAGGACGGCCAGTGACCCGCCCACGATGCGCTGCCAGCGACGCGGCATCCATTGCACGAGCACGCGTTCGGTGACCAGAAACCAGAACATCGCGCTGACGGCGCTGGAGAGCGCCGCCAGCACATTGATGCGCATGGCCACAGTGGGCGCGATGGGCAGGATGCCGGCCACTCGACCGATGAGGACGAAGAAGGGATTGCCCGGCGGATGCGGGAGTCCGAGCACGTAGGCGGCCGCGATGTACTCGCTGGTATCCCACATCGACGTGGTGGGGGCCAGCGTGACGATGTACAGCAGGAAGGTCACGAGCCCCGCGAGCGCGGCGGCGAGGTAGGACGGTCGGTAATCGAGTTCGGCCGCGTCGGCACGGTTGGTGCCGAAGCTGGTCGAGGTCGCGGAAGCGGTCGCGGCGACGGTCATGGACTGATCGGAGGGTGTGCGGCCGGCGGCCGGAGGGACGCCGGTGTACGGCCGGGTACTGCGGATCTGCTGGAATCACCAAAGCTCGCCCCCCAGCGGAGGGGGCACAACCCGTAGGCGGCCCCCGTCACGCCACCGGTCCCGATCGCTTACCTTGTTGGGACGGCGCTCCGGGGCACTTCCCAACCCGCGCCGGGGTGTTGCCGTCACATCTGACCCGTTGGGGCATGCACAAGCGCGACTTTCTTCGCACTCTGGGGGGGGCGGCAGCCGCCCTGGCCCTGTCCCCGTCACAGCAACGGCTCTTCGCCTTGCCGCCGGCCGAGCTGGCGCGCCGCGACGACTTCTGGAGCGCCCTGCGGGCGCAGTACGCCGTGCCCACCGGGTTCATTCATCTCGAGCATGGGTACTACTCCATGCAATCGCAGCCCGTGCTCGAGCGCTACCTGCAGCATGTGCGCGAGGTCAATGTGGTGAGCAGTCACTACATGCGCACGGTGCAAGGGGCCAACAAGGAGCGGATCCGTGCACGCGTGGCCGCGCTGGCCGGGTGCCGCCCCGATGACCTCATCATCACGCGCAATACCACCGAATCGCTCGACACGGTCGTCAGCGGCTTCGACTGGCGCGCCGGTGACGAGGCGGTCATGGCGGTGCACGACTACGGGGCCATGCTCGATCACTTCGCCCTCATGGCGCGCCGCTGGGGAAGCGTGAATACCCGCGTCACCGTGCCGCTCGATCCGCTGAGCGACGATGAGGTGGTGCAGGTGTATGCCAACGCCATCACGCCGCGCACGAAGCTGCTCATGGTCTGTCACATGATCAACATCACCGGCCACATCCTGCCGGTGCGCAAGATCTGTGACATGGCCCACGCACGCGGCGTCCCCGTCATGGTCGACGGCGCCCACACCCTTGCGCAGCTGGACTTCCGCGTCCCCGATCTCCACTGCGATTTCTTCGGCGCCTCCCTGCACAAGTGGCTCGGCGCCCCCCTCGGCGCCGGCATCCTGTACGTCAAGCCGGGCGCGGTCGAGACGCTGTGGCCGCTGTACGGCGATGAGGGCTATGCGGCCACCGACATCCGCAAGCTGAATCATACGGGCACCCACCCGGTGGCCACCGACCTCGCCATCGAGGACGCCATCGTTTTTCACGAGGCGATCGGCATCCAGCGCAAGCAGGAACGGCTGCGCTGGCTGCAGCAGTATTGGACGAGTCGGGTGCGCTCCATCCCGCGCATTCGCCTGTTCACCCCCCGCGACCCGGCGCGGTCCGGCGCCATTGCGAACGTGGGCATCACCGGCATGACGCCCGGCGATCTCGCCACGGCCCTGCTGGAGCGCTACCGCATCTTCACCGTGGCCATCGACAGCGCCGGCGTGACCGGGGTACGCGTCACACCGCAGCTGTTCACCACCACGCAGGAGCTCGACCAGCTGGTGCGGGCACTCACCGAACTCGCGGCCTGAGGGGCGCGCCGCCGATGATGCTGGGATTGAGAATCGTGCTGGCCATGATGGCGGGACTCGCCATCGGCCTGTTCGCCTGGAGCTTGCAGCAGGCCTACCGGCGCGCGGGGCGCACGGAAGCCATGGTGTACCTCATTGCCGGTACCGTCTTTCTGCTGCCGGTGAGCACGGTGCAGTACCTCATGCTGGAGCAGCCGTTGCTGGTGATCATCTCGGCGCTGGGCGCCTACCACGCCACCCGCTCGAGAGAGCTGGAGAGTTGAGGGGAAGTCGTGAGCGGCCAGCCTGGCCGCTCAGTGTCTGAACAGCCGCTCGCCGGTGAAGATCATCGTCATGCCGTGCTCGTTCGCGGCCGCGATCACTTCTTCGTCGCGCACGGAGCCCCCGGGCTGCACGATCGCCGTGACGCCCGCCGCCGCCGCCTGATCGATGCCGTCGCGGAAGGGGAAGAAGGCATCCGAGCCCAACGCGGCGCCTTGCGTGGTGTGCCCCAGCGCGGTGGCCTTGTGCACCGCCACGAAGCTGGCGTCCACGCGGCTCATCTGGCCCGCACCAATGCCGATGGTGGCGCCACCACGGGCGAGCACGATGGCGTTGCTCTTCACGCTCGCCACCGCCTTCCAGGCGAAGAGCAGGTCCCGCTGTTCGTCGCCCGTCGGCTGGCGCGTGGTCACGACGTTCCACTGCTGCGGATCGGTGGGGGCCGGCGCGCGGTCCTGCACCAGCAGGCCGCCACGCACGCGCTTGAGATCCATGGTGTTGGCCGGCCAGGTGGCGCGCCCCTCGAGCACCCGCAGATTCTTCTTGCGCCCGAGGATCTCCACCGCCTCGTCGGCGAAGTGCGGCGCCACGATGCACTCGACAAAGAGGCTGGAGATCGCTTCGGCGGCGGCCACGTCAATGGGTCCGGAGAACGCGATGACGCTGCCGAACGCGCTTACCGGATCACAGGCCAGCGCCTTGCGGTAGGCGTCGAGCGCATCGCTGCCGGTGGCGAGACCGCACGGCGTGGTGTGCTTGATGATCGCACACGCGGGCTGCTCGCCGAACGGCTCGAGGGCCAGCAGCGCCCCCTCGAGGTCGAGCAGGTTGTTGAACGACAGCTCCTTGCCCCCCTTCTGCACGAGCGCGCCCAGCCCGGTGCCCGGCTTCTCCACGTAGAACGCCGCGCGCTGCTGCGGATTCTCCCCGTAGCGCAGGCTCTGCTGCTTCTCGAAGGCCAACGGGTACCGGTCGGGGAACGGTTCGCCACGCTGCTGCGCAAACCACTGCGCAATGGCCGCGTCGTACGCGCTCGTGTGCGCATAGACCTTCTCCGCCAGGAGGCGGCGCAGCGCCGCGTCATCGCTGCCGGCGTCGACGTGTGCGAGCACACGGCCGTAGTCGCTCGGGTCGACGATGACCCAGACGCTTTCGAAATTCTTGGCCGCCGAGCGCAGCATGCTCGGGCCGCCAATATCGATGTTCTCGATCACTTCGTCCGGATGCACCCCGGGCTTCGCGGCCGTTTCGCGAAACGGATACAGATTCACGACCACCAGATCGATCGTGCCGATATTGTGTGCCTTGATCGCCTCCATGTGCTCCGGCAGGTCACGCCGCGCCAGCAGGCCGCCGTGCACCACCGGGTGCAACGTCTTCACGCGGCCGTCGAGCATTTCGGGGAAGCCGGTGAGCTCGCTGATGTCCCGCACCGCGAGCCCGGCCTCGCGCAGGGTGCGCGCCGTGCCGCCGGTGGAGACGAGTTCCACACCCGCGGCGGCCAACCCTTGGGCGAAGGGCACGAGGCCCGATTTGTCGGAGACGGAAAGGAGGGCGCGCATGTCCGGGGATCCTGAGAGGCAGGGCGTGAAGGGGAGGGCCGCGCGAGCGTCAGCGCGGAAAGAGTCGGGCCGCGTCCTGGGCGAACGGGGTACCATCGTACGGGGGACCGGCGTGTGCATCGGTCACCAGCCCGAAGCGCCAGGCCGGTGATGCGGGGCTCACGGCCACGTCGAGATGGCCATGCACGCGGCCATCGTGGCCAAGCACGATGGCGCCGGCGGCCACCGCGCCAACGCACAGTGGGAACAGCTGGTGCTCCACGCGCAGCACGCGCGCGGCCAGCAGTTCCGGCGTGTCGCCCGGGAGCACCGGCACCGGCCACTGCGCGATGATGGGGCCGCGATCGTATTGGGCGTCCACGAAGTGCACGGTGACGCCGGTCACCGTGGCGCCGTGCGCCAGCACGGCGGCGTGAATGTGGCGGCCATACATCCCCGGGCCACCGAACGCCGGCAGCAGCGCCGGGTGCACATTCACGAGCCGTCCGTGAAAGGCGTGCACCACCGGCTCGGGAATGAGCTTGAGATACCCTGCCAGCACCAGCAGGTCGGCGCGCGCGGCATCGAGCATGGCGATGAGCGCGCCGCCGTCGTGCGGATCGGTCACCACCGCGGTGGCAATGCCGGCGCCAGCTGCCCGAGGCAATGCACCGGCGGTGGCCTTGTCGGACCCCACCCACACGATGCTGCCCTGAGCGGCGCCGGCGCCGGCGAAGTGATCGAGCAGCGCCTGCAGATTGGAGCCGCCCCCGGACGCCAGCACGGCGATGCGGGAGGGGCCGGACGTTCCGGCGGGGGCCGTCATGCGAGGGGCCTCTGGGCAACCGGAGGGAAGCTCATGTGGGCACGCCCATACCGAGCCGCGTGATGGCCAGCGTCACCGCCTCGGTCAGCGTGCGGGCCACGGCGATGTGGGCATGCTGCTCGCCCGCCTCTTCGGCGCGCGCCTGATCAGCCGCCGGGGTTTCGCGTCCGGGCACGAGAATGCCCAGCCCTCCGGTGGCCAGCGCCGGCTGCACGTCTCGCCATCGGTCGCCGATATAGGCGCTGCGCGCCAGATCGAGCGGATACTCGCGCGCCGCCTGCTGGTACATGCCCAGTCCCGGTTTGCGGCACGCGCAGGGCCCCGTCACGTCGACGAAATGCGGGCAGTGATACGTGGCCAGCACCACACCGCCCGCCGCATGAATGAGCGCTTCGGTGCGCGCACGGGTGGCCTCGTACTGGGCCGCGGTGATGAGGCCGCGCGCAATGCCGGACTGGTTGGTGACGATCACGAGCGGCACGTCCGCCGTCCGCGCCAGTTGTACTGCTGTGCCCGTGTCCGGGAGCAGCCGCACTCCGGCCGGGTCCGACAGGTAATGGGCATCGGCGATGAGCGTACCATCGCGATCGATGAACAGGGCAGGGCGCAGCGGCTCCATGCCGTCAGCCACGCCCGCGGGGGCGCCCCGGGGGCGCGGCGGTCGTATCACGCCGCGCCGTGCTGTCGGCTTTGCTGTCGGCTTTGCTGCTGTCCACTTTCGCCCTGGGGATCGTGAAGTTGCGCGCCGGTGATTTCACGATCTCGTTGAGACTGCGCACCCCGTTCAGCTGCAGCCGGTAGCTCTTGCCGTCGGGAAGCGGCGCGTCGAGGGTGATGTACATCTCCTTGTACACCTTGGGGCGCTTGAGCTGCGGCGGGGGCACGGTATCGGCCGGGCTGTAGCGCCGCCCGGCGGCGCGCGCCGCCTCGCGTGCGGCCCGCTCGCGCTGGCGAGTGACCGCGAGCACGCTGTCGGCGCGCCGTACGGCCGCCACCGAGTCGCGGCGGGCGCGCTGGTCGGGGGTGAGCGAATCCTTCGCCGCCGCCGCCGCGGCCACGGAGTCGGCCTTGCGGCGCACGAGCAGCGAGTCCAGCTGCAGCTTCTGCTGCGCCGTCTGCACCAGCTTCACGCTCATGAGGGTGGAATCGGGCAGCTGCACCAGGCGCGCGCCCTCGCGGACGAAGAACTGGTCCACCGCGTACGGCTTGTCGAAGGTCACCTTGAGCACGCGGTTGCTGTCGGTCGGTTCGATCGTGGCAATGCGCAACCCCACCGTGTCGCGCCCCACGGCATAGAGCTCGGCGCTCGCCTCCCGCGTGAGCGTCACCCGCACCGAGTCCCAGATCTCGAGGGGGTCGAGATCCTTGTTGTTGTTGCGGTCCCCGTACGCGCGCAGGAAGTACGGCCCAATGGGAATGTTGCGCAATTCGAACCGGCCCACCGAGTCGGCCACCGCCTGGTACACGATGGTGGTATCCTGGCTCACGGCTTCCACCACGCCGCCGCTCAGCCCACGCCCTTCGGGCCAGTCGAACACCACGCCGGAAAGGCGCGTGTCGGGGATGGGCAGGCCGGTGGAAAAGACCACGCGGATGGACGAGTCGATCTTGTTCTGATACAGGTCCTGCAGTCCCGCCTTCACCTGCACGGTGTACACCGTGTTCAGCTTCCAGCCGCGGGCGGGGCGGATGCCAATGGAAGTGCGATCCCAGTCCACGCGCGGAGCACCGCTCTTGGGACTGATGAAAATGAGCTCTTCGAGATCGCGACCGCTGGCGGGGGTTTCGCTGATGACTTCGTCGAACTTGAGGACCACCTGACCGGGACGCGCGGAAACGGCGTTGTTCTCGGGGGTGATGCGCACGATTTGCGGCGCGGCGAAGTCTTCGGGGCCGCCCCGGGGAAGGGCCTGGTTGGCACAGGCCACCCCACCGGCAAGGGCCGCCCCCACGACCACCGACCGGCGCAGCGCCCGTGCGTGCCCCGCCATCATGCGTCCCAGGCTCACGCGCCGAGGGACGTACGCTTGTTGCGCAGCTGCGTCAGCCGCGCCCCCCACTCCGCGGCCTTGGTGCGCTCGGCCTCCACCACCGCCGGTGGGGCTTTCGCCACGAACCCCGCGTTGGCGAGACGCCCCTCCAGCGCCGTGAGCTGCTTGTCGAGCTGCGCGATTTCCGTGTCCAAGCGCTGCTTCTCCTTGTCGAGATCCACCATCCCGGCCAGTGGCACCACGAGCTCCACACCACCGGGCAGCAACAGCTGCGCGGCCGCTCCGCCCGGGTTGGTGTGCTCCACGCGCACCGTGGCCCGCGCGAGCGCCCCCACGGTGTCGGCCTGCCGCTGCATCACCGTCTGCGCCTCGCCGGTGGCCACCAGCACCGCATCCACCCACGCGCCCGGATTGACGTTGTACTCCGAACGGACCTGTCTGATGCCGGCCACCGCGGCGCGCACCAGTTCGAAGGCCTCCCCGGCGCCGGCCGGCTCGCCCGATGGCACCGGCCAGGCGGCCTGGGCGAGGAAGGTCCCGGGCGTCGTCTGCGGCAGCTTCTGCCACAGCTCTTCGGTGATGAACGGCACCACGGGGTGCAGCAGCCGCAGGGCGCCATCGAAGGCGTGCGCCAGCACGGCCCGCGCCACTTCCCGGTCGGCGCTGCCTTCCGCCGCCAGACGCGGCTTGATGCTCTCGAGGTACCAGTCGGCCAGCTCGTTCCAGACGAAGCGGCGCGCCGCCTCGGCATACTCGCTGAGACGCAGCCCGCGCCCCCGCTCGCTGTCGCTCCACGTGGCGCCGTTGCCCGGACGCGCCGGCCCCAGCGCGGCATCGCAGTCGGCAATGGCCACGTCGAGGCGCTCGAGAATCCACCGATCGGCGGGGGCGAGCTGGGCGCGGTCGAGTTGCGCCACCGGAGCCACCGGTTCGCTGCCCACGCGTGAGAGCAGGAAGCGGCCGATGTTCCAGAGCTTGGTGCAGAAGTTGCGCCCCGGCGAGAACGACTTGTCGAGGTCGCTCGGGTCAAGCATCACGTCCACCCCGAGGCCGAGTCCCGACACCATGGTCCAGCGCAGCGCATCGGCGCCGTACAGCTGCACCACGTCGAGCGGATCAATGCCGTTGCCCAACGACTTGGACATCTTGCGGTGCTGCATGTCGCGCACGGTGCCGTGCAGGTACACCGTATGGAACGGCGCCTTGCCCATGAACCAGCAGCCGCTCATGACCATGCGCGCCACCCAGAAGAACAGGATTTCGGGGGCGGTTACGAGCACGTCACCGGGATAGAACGCCTTCAGGTCGGGCGTGTCGTCGGGCCAGCCGAGCGTGCTGAAGGGCCAGAGCCAACTGGAGAACCAGGTGTCGAGCACGTCGTCGTCCTGACGCACGGTGCCGCCGCAGCCGGGGCATGCCGTCACGTCCGTGCGCGACACGATGGGCGCGTGGCCGCACGACATGGTGCAGTACCACACGGGCACGCGGTGGCCCCACCAGATCTGGCGGGAGATGTTCCAGTCGCGAATGCCCTCGAGCCAGTTGACGTACACGGCTTCCCACCGCTCGGGCAGGATGCGCAGCTCGCCGGTGCGCAGCGCGGCCAGCGCCTTGTCGGCGAGCGGCTGCATGCGCACGAACCACTGGTCGGACAGGCGCGGCTCCACGACGGTGTCACAGCGATAGCAGTGGCGCACACTGTGGGCATGGGGCTCGATCTTCTGCAGCGCGCCCGCCTCCTCGAGCAGCGTCACGATGGCCTTGCGCGCCGCAAAGCGATCGAGGCCGGCCAGCGCGGCGGGGACGCGGCCTGCCGCCCCCTCCACCTCCCGCACGATCCCTTCGGCGTCGATGATGACGGGCATCGCGAGGGCGTGGCGCCTGGCCACTTCGAAGTCGTTCGCGTCGTGCGCCGGCGTGATCTTCACGGCGCCCGACCCGAAGGCCGGGTCGGTGTAACTGTCGCCCACGACGGGAATGCGCACCCCGTTGAGCGGCAGCACGACGTCCTTGCCGATCAACGCCTGGTAGCGTTCGTCGTCGGGGTTCACCGCCACCGCCACGTCACCCAGCATCGTCTCCGGCCGGGTCGTCGCCACCGTGATCCCCTGCGAGGGATCGTCCGCCAGCGGGTAGCGCAGGTGATACAGCTTGCCGTTGGTGTCGGTGAACTCCGCCTCTTCGTCCGACAGGCTGGTGCCGCAGCGCGGGCACCAGTGAATGACGCGGTGCCCCTTGTACACGAGGCCATCCTCGTGCAGGCGCACGAACGTCTCCCGCACCGCGCGCGACAGTTCGGGAGAGAAGGTGTACGCGGTGCGCGTCCAGTCGGCGCTCGACCCGATGGACTTGAGCTGATTGAGGATTTCGCCGCCCGTCTTGTCCACGAACTCGGCCACCCGCTGCACGAACGGGTCGCGGCCGAGATCGAAGCGCGTCTGGCCGTGGGCGGCGAGCTGCTTCTCCACCACGTTCTGCGTCGCGATGCCGGCGTGATCGGTGCCGGGCACCCAGAGGGCCTCATCGCCCGCCATACGCCGCCAGCGGATGAGCACGTCCTGCACGGTGTTGTTGAGCCCGTGCCCCATGTGCAAGACCGCCGTCACATTGGGCGGCGGGATGACAATGACGAACGGCTCGCGCGTGGCCCCGCGCACCGGATCGGCGGTGAAGACCCCATGCTCGGTCCACCGGGCATACCAGGAGGGCTCGGTGGCGGCGGCGTCGTACGTCGTGGGCAGGGAGGTATCGGGCGCAGTCATAGCCCGGAAAGATAACCGCCCCGGGTGCCCGAGTGGGCCGGAGGGCGCGTGCCCAGAGCGCCGCCCCCGCGCCCCCCGCCGCCGCCGCTGGTCAGCCGGCGGCGCGCCGCCGGATCATGAGGTTGCTCATCACCCCGGTCACATCCGGCACGCCTCGCACCAGCGTGAGGGCGTAATCCACCTCGCGGCGCTCCTCCACCCACCCGGTGAGTTCCACGCGGCCGTGATGGTCGGCGCCGATATCCACGTTGCGGGTCGCCAGCAGGGGATCGTTGCGGAACACCTCGAGCACCCGCTGCTCCAGCTCTTCAGCCGACGGCCGGGACGGGGCGGCGGTTGGCGCCGCCGCCGTGGCGGCCGGCATGACGGCCCCCGTGGCCGTGGCCGCATCGGTCTCGTTGCCAGCCGCAGGCGCGTCCGTCGCATCGAGCGTGTCGTCGTCCATCGGCGCGTCAAGCCCGTCCCATCCCGCGTCCCACCCTTCGTCCCATCCTGCGTCCTGCTGCGACCGCACACGCCGGCGGTTGGTGCGCCGCAGCATGCCGCCCACGCCGCCCACACGGTCGGCCACGGCCATGCCGATGGCCAGGCCGGCCACGGCGCCCAGCGCCACCAGCAGCAGCGTACTGGTCCGTGAGCTGCTCGTTCCTCGTCGCGCGCGTCCCATCTTCCATCCCTCGCAGTGAACCAGCCGCCTCGCCGGAGCGGCGGTCTCGTGGCGTACGTCCTCATTCAAGGATAACTTGCCCCATCTTGTCGAGCGAGGTCGACTGCCACGGACCGTAGCCGTGCGTCCTCGTGCCGGGTGCCTGGTGGGCACGCGGCAGATGTCGCTCGCGTCCTTCTGCTGTCCCGTCCGATGATTGCCGCAACGCCCGCTGCTGGTGAAGGTCCGATCGTGCTCACGCTCCCCGATGGCAACACGCGCGAAGTGGCGCCGGGGACTCTTGCCCGCGATGTGGTGGGTTCCATTGGCGCGCGGCTGTTGCAGGCGGCGCTCGCGGTGGCGGTGGATGGCGAAGTGCAGGATCTCATGACGCCGCTGCGCCGCTCCGGCGCGTTCGTGGTCATCACGGACAAGGATCCGCGGGCGCTGGGCGTGTTGCGGCACTCGGGCGCGCACATCCTGGCCACCGCCGTGCGCCGCCTGCGCCCCGACGCCAAGATCGGCTTCGGTCCCGCCATCGACGACGGCTTCTACTACGACTTCGAGGTGGAGTCGCCGTTCACCCCCGAGGATCTCGCCGCCTTCGAGGCGGAGATGCGCAAGGTGGTGGCCGAGAAGTACCCGTTCGTGCGCGCCGAGGTTTCGGTAGACGAGGCGAAGCAGCTCTTTGCCGACGACCCGCTCAAGCTCGAGCGTCTGGCCGACTTCGACGGCACCGACGAGATCATCAGCACGTACACGGACGGTCCCTTCATCGACCTGTGCCGCGGCCCCCACGTGCCCGACACGTCGTATCTCAAGCACTTCAAGCTGCTGCACACGGCCGGCGCCTATTGGCGCGGTGACGTGAAACGGCAGATGCTGCAGCGCATCTACGCCACGGCGTTCTTCAAGAAGGACGAACTCGAGACGCACCTGCACAACCTCGAGGAGGCGAAGAAGCGCGATCACCGCGTGCTGGGCAAGGCGCTCGGTCTGTTCCAGCTGTTCCCGCAGGCCCCGGGCGCCGCGTTCTGGACCCCCAAGGGCACCACGCTCTACAACACGCTCGAAGGGTTCGTGCGCGAGCGGCAGCAGGAGGCGTTCCAGGAAATCAAGACGCCGCTGCTGTACAACAAGAAGCTGTGGGAGCAGTCGGGGCATTGGGGCAAGTACAAGGAGAACATGTTCCTCGTGCTCGACAACGAGACGGGGGAGCACGACATGTCGCTCAAGCCCATGAACTGCCCCTCGCACCACGTGCTGTTTGCCTCGCACAAGCACAGCTATCGTGAGCTGCCGGTGCGCTACGTGACCTTCGACGTGCTGCACCGCAACGAGCTGTCGGGGGCGCTCTCCGGACTCACGCGCGTGCGGCAGTTCTCGCAGGACGACTGCCACGTGTATCTGCGCGAGGACCAGATCGAGAGTGAGGTGAAGTTCCTCATGGACTTCATCCTGTCGTACTACGACACGTTCGGGCTCAAGGCCACGCTCAAGTTCGCCACGCGTCCCGAGCAGCGCATCGGCAGCGATGAGCTGTGGGATCGCGCCGAAGCGGCGCTGCGGGCCGCGCTCGACGGCACGGGGCGTCCCTACGAGATGAAGGAGGGCGACGGCGCCTTCTACGGCCCCAAGATCGACTTCGACGTGACCGACAGCATCGGGCGGGCGTGGCAGCTGGGCACCATCCAGCTCGACTACAACGCGCCGGAGCGGTTCGACCTCAGCTACACCGGCGAGGACAATGCGCCGCACCGCCCGGTGGTCATCCACCGCGCCGTGAGCGGGTCGTTCGAACGGTTCATTGCCATCCTCATCGAACACTTCGGCGGCGCGTTCCCGCTCTGGCTGGCGCCCGAGCAGGTGCGCGTGATTCCCATCGCGATCGACTACAACGATCACGCGCAGCAGCTGGTGGCGCGCATGAAGGCGCATGGCATTCGCGCCACGCTCGACGCCCGCAACGAGACGCTCAACTACCGCGTGCGTGAGGGCGAGGTGGAGAAGGTGCCGTACATGTGCGTCCTCGGGCGCCGCGAGGCGGAGGAGCACACGGTGGCGTTGCGGGCCCGCGGGGCCGGCAAGAAGCAGGAGATCCTGTCGCAGGATGCCTTCGTCGCGCGGGTGCTCGAGGAGATCCGTACCCGCGCCCTCGCCGTGGCCGCCGCGCCGGCGGCCGACACCGGCGCCAGCGGGGAGGGAGAGGCGTGACGCCGGAGGCGCTGCTCGATCTCTTCCTGCTGTCGCCGGTCGGCCTCGTTGATGTCGACGAACACGGCCGGGTCGAAGTCGCCAACCTCGCGGCGCGGCGCCTCCTCACGCCTTTCACCAAGACGGGGTCGCTCGACGATCTGTTCAACACCCTCGCCGACGTCGCGCCCGAGCTCCCGGCACGGGTGCGCAGCTTCAACGGGCCGCGCGGCATCATCGTGGACAACCTCGAACTGCTCGCGCCCGGCCAGCACAGCGGCGTCTTTCTTTCGCTGATGCGGGTGTCCACGGGACGCAACGTGGCCGTGATCACCGACGCATCGTCGCTGGCGTCGGCACGTGGCCTGGTGTCGCGTCTCGAACAGCGGTTCAACGCCGTGCTGGGCGCGGTGCGGGAGTACGCCATCTACACCCTCGACTCCGAGGGCAGGGTGGACAGCTGGAGCAGCGCCGCCGAGCGGGTGCACCAGTTCGGCGGCGGCGCCATCATCGGGCAGAGCATGTCGGCGCTGCTGCCGCCGGAGCATGGCGGAGCGGGATACGTTACCGAAACCCTCGCCCTCGCGGCCCGCAACGGCTGGTGCGAGGAGGAGGGCTACCGGCAGCGCGAGGATGGCACGACCTTCTGGGCGACCACGGTGGTGACCGCACTGCGCGACGCGTCGGGCGCGGCGGTGGGATACTCGGTGGTGTCCCACGATGCCTCGGAGCGTCGGCGGCTCGAGGAGCAGCTGCGTGACGATGCCACCAGCACCACCGACTACCTCACGGGGGTCTCGGCCCGGCGCGCATTCTTCGATGTGGCGCAGAGCGAAGTGGCCCGGGCCCGTCGGTACGGCCAGCCGCTCACGCTGCTGCTCGTGGATCCCGACCGCTTCCGCGATCTGGCGGACCAGCACGGCGACGCGTTCGCCAACGAATGGCTGCGGGCCATCGCGTGGGTGTGCCGCCAGGAGTCCCGCACCACCGACGTGGTGGGGCGTATCGGCGGCGAAGCCTTCGGCGTGCTGCTGCCCAGCACCGAACTCTCCGGCGGCCTCGTGCTGGCCGAGCGCATTCGCGAGCGCATGGCCCGCTATGTGTTCGCGGGGGACTTCACCGCCGTGCGCACCACGCTGTCCGTCGGGGTGGCCGAAGTCACCGAAGGGATCACGGGCGTGGACGCCCTGCTGGCGACTGCCAACACGGCGGTGAGCCGCGCACGGCAGGCCGGCATGAACCTGGTCGTCGGCTACGACGACTGACGGCGGGCGCCGGGAAACGGCGTCATGTCCGGCGGCACGTTGAGGTAGGGCGTCATGCTTGACGGCGTCATGGGAACGGCGTCATGGGAAGAGCGTCATGGCAACGGCGCACACCGCCGTTCCCATACCGCATTCAACATCACGCTTTCTTCCATGACGCCGTCAAACATGACGCCGTCAAACATGACGCCGTCTTTCATGACGCCGTCTCCCCTGACGCCGTCTCCCCTGACGCCGTCTCCCGTGACGCTGTCACGCGCGGCATCGACCGTGCTCCGCGGCTTCCTTACCGGTCGTTCGGCCGCCGCCGCTGCCCGGTCCAGATGACGATGCTGCCGCAGCCGTTGCGGCTCATGAACTCGGGCGGAGTGGAGCCGGTGCGGCTGTATACTTCCACGGCGCGAATGTCGTTCGTGGAGACCACGTTCTCGATCACTCCGTCGGGAATCGGGGTGTTCATGCCGTTCACGAACACCGCCGGGATGCAGGTGCCGGCCCCCGCGTTTCCGCGCATCGTGACGCGGTCGCGACCAGCGCTCGCCCCGGGCTGGATCGTGACGCCGGGGGTGCCGCGCAGGATGTCGGCCGCGAACAGCGCGTTGCGCCGCTCGAGCTGCTGGTCATCGATGAAGTAGCCGCCCCCCATCTTCTTGCGCTCCTCGAACGCGGCCATCTCACGGCTCCAGCGATCGGCGGTCACCTTCACCGTATCCATGCGCGGCGCGAGCCCGGCGAGGTTGATCTCCGCCACGGCCTCGGCGTTCTCGATGAAGTCCACGGCCACCCGCCTCGGCTCGAAGCCCACCGCGCGGGCTTCCACCATCCACGAGCCGCCGGGGAGCGCGTCGAAGGAAAACGCACCGCCACCCGTGGACACCCCTTCGGCGCCCGTGCCCGGGACCGACACCCGCGCACCCACCAGCGGCTTGCCAACGCTGTCCCGCACCACGCCCCGCACGCGGCTGGTGCCCTTGAGCAGCGTGCGCGGCCGTTCGGCCGCGGACGTGGGAGCCACCGCCACGCGCTGCGGACTGGCAATGATGAGATCGCGAACCAGCAATCCGTTGCGCGGCACCACCAGCTCCACCACCCCGCTCGAGTCGGGACCGGCATACGCGCGCGTGGTCACGCTGGCCTCGGGGGGCACGCCGCAGAGCACGAACGCCCCCGTGGGTTGCGCGTCGGCAAACCGCGACGGGAAGCGGCGCGACATACCGCTCGGCCCGATCACCGTTTCGAGGTACTGTACCCGCACGCGTGCGTTCCCTTCGAGCGGCGTGCCGCGGGCGGTACGGACCATCCCCATGAACGCGCCGCGGTCGTTTCCCTCGCCAGCGGCGGCGCACTTGGCCTTGAGGAGGGAAGCCGCCGACGGAAGCCCCAGCGACAGCGACACGTCGCCGCTGCCGGCGATGTTCACCTGCACAATGCGGTTCTCGAGCCCGAGCCGGTCCACCTGCTCGTGGATGATCCCCACGAGATACGACCCCACGCGCATCGAGTCGAGGAAGAACTGCCCCACCGAGTCGGTGCGGATGCTGCGGACATTCTGCGGATTGTCCGCCTGCACGAACTGCACCGTGGCGTTGGCGAGCGGCGCCACCGCCACGCTGTCGAACACCTCGCCGGTGATCTTGGCCAGCGGGATCTGCAGCGCCGGGCCCGCGGCGGCGGGCTTGGGCGCCGGTGCCGTGGCGGGCTTGGGAGGCGGAGCGGGTCGCCGCACAGGTTGACGAACCTGAGCTCCGGCCACCGCCGGAAAGAGAAGGGCAGGGAGCAGTCGAATCACGCGCATCCTGCAACTTCGAAGCGCGCCCCTCACGCGTCCAGTGGGGGCGCGGGGGGGCGGTCTCTCTCCACGCGCCGCGCCGGTACGCCCAGCAGCGCCGACAGTTGCGTCGTGAGCAGCGTCTCGTGGTCTCCCAGCCAGCCATCCGCCCCCGCGACGTCCCAGAGCAGGTCGGAGAGCACATGCCGCTGGTCCTCGTCGTACTCGGCCAGCAACTGGTTCGTGAACGCCGAGCGATCGACGCGCTCGCTCCACTGCCGTTCCGCTTCGGCGATCAGCTCCAGGGCGCCGCGGTCGTCGACGCCGAAGTAAGTGGTGAGCGAGCGCAGGATCACGGCACGTTCGTCCCGTGACAGGCGCCGGTCGGCGTGTGCGATTTCGAGCAGCAGGGCACAGGCGGCGACGCGGATGTCCGCCTCGTGAATCGGCGGATCCAACTCGGTGACCGTCGGCAGGCTGTCGGCGATGAGCATACGCAGCGTATCAAGCATACCCCGTGGTACTGCAGGGGGCGGGCCATCGTTCCGGAGCCTCCCGTGCTCCAGCAGGCGGCCCCTCGGGGCCTCCGTCCGTCCCCGCGCCCCGGCAGTTTTCAGTAACAAGCCCCACTCTTGCCCGCCCATTAACTTCCGGTGTCATCCCGCAGGCGCTCCCCAGCGTCGTCTTCCGCCCGTTTTCCAACTCATGTCCGACATGACTCGCCAGCCGGTGATCGTGGGTGCCGCGCGCACGCCGATCGGCCGGTATCTCGGAGGCCTGGCCTCCCTTTCCGCGCCGGAACTCGGTGCCATTGCCATCCGTGCCGCCCTGCAGCGCAGCGGCGTCGACCCTGCCGCGGTGCAGGAAGTCATCATGGGGCACGTGCTGCAGGGGGGCACCGGGCAGGCCCCTGCCCGGCAGGCCATGCTCAAGGCCGGTGTGCCCAGCACGGCGTCGGCCCTCACCGTGAACAAGGTGTGCGGTTCCGGGCTCAAGGCGGTGATGCTGGCGGCGCAGGCCATCAAGGCCGGCGATGCGCAGGTCATCGTGGCCGGTGGTCAGGAAAGCATGAGCAATGCGCCCCACTACGTGTACGGCATGCGCGGCGGCGTGAAGATCGGCGACCAGACCATGGTCGACGGCATGATCAAGGACGGGCTCTGGTGCGGCACCTGTGACGTGCACATGGGCTCGCATGCGGAGTACACGGCCAGCAAGGCGGGCGTGTCGCGCGAGGCGCAGGATGCCTTTGCTGCCGCGTCGCACGCCAAGGCCGTGGCGGCGCAGCAGGCGGGCAAGTTCACCGCCGAGATCGTGCCGGTGGAGATTCCCGGCCGCAAGGGCCCCACGGTGGTGAGCGCCGACGAAGGGCCGCGCGCCGACACCACGGCCGAGTCCCTCGCCAAGCTGCGTCCCGCCTTCCCGGGCAAGGGCGACCCCGGCACCCTGTCGGTGACGGCCGGCAATGCCTCCTCGCTCAACGACGGGGCCGCGGCAGTGGTGGTGACGAGTGAGGCGTATGCGCGTACGCACGGCCTCACCATCCTGGCGCGCATCACTGGCTACGCCACCGGCGCGGGCGACCCGCAGGAGCTGTTCTTCGCCCCCATTACCGCCGTGAAGAACCTCATGGCCAAGGCGGGTACCACCATTGGCGATTACGACCTCATCGAGGCCAACGAAGCCTTCGCCAGCCAGGCGCTGGCCGACGGGGCCGGGCTGGAGTGGGACGCCGATCGCGTGAACGTGCACGGCGGTGCCATTGCGCTGGGGCACCCCATTGGCGCGAGCGGCACGCGCGTGCTGGTCACGCTGCTGCACGCGCTCATCGACCGCAACCTGCGCACGGGCGTGGCCACGCTGTGCCTGGGGGGAGGTGATGCGGTGGCCCTCTCGGTGGAACGCGTTTCCTGACGGTCTTCGCGCGCGTTCTCTGGCGGCTCGTCGCCTTCGGGGTGGCGTGGATCCTCGCCCAGGGAATCTTCGAGTCGCTGGCGGCACCGCTCTTCGGCCTGCTCTCGCGGGCGATGGGCGAGCCGGTCCCCATGTACCCCTTCAGCATGCTGGTGGGGGTGCTGGCCGGGTGCTGGACCGGCTTCCGCTTCCTCGACGAGGTGCCCTGGGCGGTGCTGGGCGTGCAGGAAGGCAGTTGGCGCGCCCGGCCGCTGCTGGTGGGGGCCGCTGTGGGCACCGGTGCCATCCTGCTCACGACGCTGGCGCTGTGGGGCTCCGGCCAGCTCCGCTTCGACGCCGTACCGGCGCAAGCATTTGCCGGGGAAAGCTGGAGCGGAACGGCGCTGCGGCTGCTGGTGGTGTTGGCCCCGGCGGCCCTGTGGGAGGAATACGCCTTTCGCGGTTATCTCTACGCCACGGCCGCCGAGGCCACCCCGGCCGGGCAGGGGCCGCTGTTGGCACGAGCGGCCAGCAGTGTGGCGTTCGGCATGGTGCATCTGCTCAACCCGGGGGCCGGTGCGCGCACCACCGGCATCGTGATGCTGGCCGGGTGGTGCCTGTGCGTCGTGCGTGAACGCGCGGGGTTGCCGGCGGCGTTCACGGCGCATCTGGCGTGGAACTGGGTCATGGCGGCCGTGATGCACGTGCCGGTGAGCGGGTTGCCGTTCGCCACTCCGGGCTACAAGGCGGTCGTGATGGGACCGGCGTGGCTCACCGGCGGCTCCTGGGGGCCGGAAGGGGGTGCGGTGGCCGCGTTGGTGTTGGGTGGTGGACTCCTCACTTTTTCCAAGTACACGAGGCATTGAAGCGACATGTCCGATACGGTGGGTGGCATGCAGCGCGCGGCAGTCATCGGCGCGGGACAGATGGGCAACGGCATTGCGCACGTGTTCGCGGTGAGCGGCCACGAGGTCACCATGATCGACGTGAGCGCCGACGCCCTGGCCCGCGGGCGTGACACGATTGCCAGGAATCTCGAGCGCCAGGTGAAGAAGGGCGCGCTTGACGCCGAGGCTGCGGGCGCGGCGCTCGCGCGCATTCAGACGGCCACCGCGCTCGATGCCGTGGGCACGGCGCAGATCGTCGTGGAAGCCGCCACCGAGCGCACGGACCTCAAGTTCCGCATCTTCGAGGATCTGGATCGGCTGGCGCCCGAGGGGGCCATCCTCGCCAGCAACACGAGCTCCATTTCCATCACCGAAATCGCGGCGCGCACCACGCGCCCGGAGCTCGTCATCGGCATGCACTTCATGAACCCGGTGCCGGTCATGCAGCTGGTGGAGGTCATTCGCGGCCTCGCGACCAGCGATGCCACGACCGCGCAGTTCATGGCGCTCTCCCGGGCGCTCGGCAAGACGCCGGTGGAAGTGAACGATTTCCCCGGCTTCGTGGCCAACCGCATCCTCATGCCCATGATCAACGAGGCCATCTACTGCGTGATGGAGGGGGTGGGCACGCCGGAGGCCATCGACACGGTCATGAAGCTCGGCATGAACCACCCCATGGGGCCGCTCACGCTCGCCGACTTCATCGGGCTCGATACCTGCCTCGCCATTCTCGAGGTACTGCACGACGGCCTCGGCGATCCGAAGTACCGTCCCTGCCCGCTGCTGCGGAAGTACGTCGCGGCGGGGTGGCTTGGCCGCAAGAGCGGTCGCGGCTTCTACCAGTACTGACCCGACATGTCGCTCCTGCCCCTCACCGAGACCCAGCGCGAAATCCAGCGACTGGCGCGCGAGTACACCGCGCGTGAACTCACGCCGCTCGCCGGCGAGCGCGACCGCGCGCAGCGCTTCGATCGCGTCATGGTCGAACAGATGGCCGAGCTGGGGTTCCTCGGCATGCTCATTCCCGAGCAGTACGACGGCCTGGGACTCGACGCGCAGAGCTACCTGCTGGCGCTCGAGGAGATCGCCGTGGGTGACGCCACCGCGGCGGTCACGCTGAGTGTGCACAATTCGCTGCCCACGCAGATGATCCTGGGCTTCGGCAACGAGGCGCAGCGGGCCCACTACCTGCCGCCCATGGCGCGCGGGGAATGGCTGGGGGCCTTCGCGCTCTCCGAGCCCGAAGCCGGCTCCGACGCCGCGAGCCTGCGCACCCAGGCGGTGCGTGACGGTGACGACTGGCTGCTGAGCGGCACCAAGGCATGGGTGAGCCACGGCAACGAAGCGCAGGTCATTCTCTGCATGGCGCGCACCGACACGCCCGATGCCCGCCGGGGGAGCAAGGGCATCAGCACCTTCATCCTCACTCCCGACCTGCCCGGCTTCCACCTCACGAAGAAGGAGAACAAGCTGGGCATGCGTGCCTCGCCCACCCTCCAGATCGTGCTCGACAACTGCCGCGTGCCGAGCGACCGGCTGCTGGGCGACGAGGGCAAGGGACTCATCTACGCACTCGGGTCGCTCGACCATGGGCGGCTTGGCATTGCGGCGCAGGCCATCGGCATTGCCCGCGCCGCGCTCGAGGCCAGCGTGCGCTACGTGGGAGAGCGCAAGCAGTTCGGCAAGCCCATTGCCGAGTTCCAGGCCATCCAGTTCAAGATCGCCGACATGGCCACCCGCATCACGGCGGCCCGCACCCTGCTGCATGCCGCGGCGGCGGCCAAGGCGCGTGGGGAGAAGATCACGCGCTACAGCAGCATGGCGAAGCTCTTTGCCTCCGAGACCGCCATGTGGGTCACGAACGAGGCGCTGCAGATCCACGGCGGCTACGGCTACGTGACCGACTACCCCGTCGAGCGCCACCTGCGCGACGCCAAGGTCACCGAGATCTACGAAGGCACCTCGGAGATCCAGCGCATCGTGATTGCGCGCGAAACGCTGGCCGCCGCCGCGGCCGCCGACGGCATCCTCCCCGACTGACGACCGCGGCATGCACTACTTCGACACCATCGCCGAGATGGGCCACGAGCAGGTCGTGTTCTGTCACGACAAGGCGAGTGGCTACCGCGGCATCATCGCCATTCACGACACCACGTTGGGGCCGGCGCTTGGCGGTTGCCGCTTCTGGAACTACGCCAGCGACGAGGAGGCGGTCGTGGACGCGCTGCGCCTCTCCCGCGGCATGACGTACAAGAACGCCGTGGCCGGCCTCAATCTGGGCGGCGGCAAGTCGGTGATCATCGGCAACAACAAGACCCCGCACCGCGAGATGCTGTTCCGCGCGCACGGGCGCTTCGTGGACTCCTTGGGCGGCCGCTATGTGACGGCCGAGGATGTGGGCACGACCGTCGAGGACATGGACTTCGTGCACATGGAAACCACGCACGTGGCCGGCATCGGCTCCAAGTCGGGGGATCCGTCGAGTGTCACGGCCCGCGGGGTGTTCCGCGCCATCCAGGCGTCGGCGTTTCAGCGCTGGGGGAGCAAGGAGCTCACGGGTCGTACCGTGGCCATTCAGGGGCTCGGCGCGGTGGGCAGCCACCTGGCGCGGGAGCTGCACCGGGCCGGCGCCGATCTTGTCGTGACCGATATCGACGCCACGCGGGTCGATCGCGTGGTGAAGGAATTCGGCGCCACCGCGGTGCCGCTCGACGACATCTACGCGGCCCGGGCCGACATTTTCGCGCCGTGCGCACTGGGGGGGATCCTCAACGACGATACCATCCCGCGGCTGCAGGTGGCGATCGTGTCGGGCGCCGCCAACAACCAGCTGCTCGACGACCGGCATGGCGACGAACTCGAGGCGCGCGGGGTGCTCTATGCACCCGACTACGTGGCCAACGCCGGCGGCGTGATCAATGTGTACAGTGAACTCACCGGCTGGAGCCGCGATCGCTCGCTGCGCAAGGCCGACGAGATCTACGAAACGGTGCTGAGCGTCTTCGCCCTGGCCAGGAGCACGGGCATTCCCACGTACCGGGCGGCCGATCGGGTAGCCGAGCAGCGTATCGCGGCCGTTCGCGGTATGATGAGGACGTGGCCGCAGTACCCCAACAAGGAATCCTGATGACCAAAGAGCGCATTCCCATCGCTTCCGATCACGCCGGCTTCGAACTCAAGGAACGGCTGCGCCTCGTGCTCGACTCGCTCGGGTACGAGGTGGACGACATCGGCACGCACAGCACGGCGAGCACCGACTACCCCGATTACGCCCACCCGCTTTCGCAGCAGGTCAGCGACGGCGCTGCCGACCGCGGCATCCTGCTGTGCGGCACGGGGCTGGGAATGAGCTACGTGGCCAACCGGTATCCGGGGGTGCGCGCCGCCGTGGTGTGGAACCCCGAAATTGCCGGACTGGCCCGCAAGCACAACGACGCGAACGTGCTGGTGCTCCCCGCGCGGTTCGTGTCCGACGAAGACGCGGTGGCCATTCTCAAGACGTGGCTCGACACCCCCTTCGAGGGCGGGCGCCACGAAACACGCGTGCACAAGATCGAGCAGACGAACGAACAGAACGGGGCGGAAGCTCCGGGGAGCGGGACATGAGTGCCGGTGCGAGTGCCGATTGGTCGCAGTGGGATCGTTTGCCCCCCGGCGGCGCGCTGAGCGCCACCGATCCGGAGATCGCCCATCTGCTCGACGAGGAGATCGAACGGCAGAGTGACGGGCTCGAACTCATTGCCAGCGAGAACTTCGTGTCGCCGGCCGTGATGGAGGCCATGGGGTCGCCGCTCACCAACAAGTATGCCGAGGGGCTGCCGGGGAAGCGGTACTACGGCGGCTGCGAGGTGGTGGACAAGATCGAACAGCTGGCCATCGATCGCGCCAAGCAGCTCTTCCAGGCCGACCACGCCAACGTGCAGCCGCACAGCGGCGCGAGCGCCAACGCCGCGGTGTTTCTCGCCTTCATGAAGCCGGGAGAGACCTTCCTCGGCATGGACCTGTCGCAGGGCGGGCACCTCACGCACGGCTCGCCGGTGAACTTCTCCGGTCTGCTGTACAAGGCGGTGTCGTACGGCGTCACCGGTGACGGCATCATCGATTACGACCACATGCGCGCCCAGGCGCGCGAGCATCGCCCCAAGATCATCATTGCCGGCTACAGCGCCTACTCGCGCGTCATCGACTGGCAGGCGTTCGCCGACATCGCGAAGGAAGTGGGGGCGCTGTTCTGGGTCGACATGGCGCACTTCGCCGGGCTGGCCGCTACCGGCGCCTACCCGTCGCCGGTGCCCTTCGCCGACGTGGTGACCAGCACCACGCACAAGACGCTGCGGGGGCCGCGCGGCGGCATCATCCTGTGCAAGGCGGAGCACGCCAAGGCCATCGACAAGGCCATGTTCCCCGGCATGCAGGGCGGACCGTTGGAGCATGTCATTGCTGCCAAGGCCGTGGCGTTCCACGAGGCGCTGCAGCCGTCGTTCACGGCGTACTGCCGCCAGGTGGTGGAGAACGCGCAGGTGCTGGCGGCGGCGCTGGTGGCCCGCGGTTATCACATCGTGTCGGGCGGCACCGACAACCACCTCATGCTGGTGGATCTGCGCAGCAAGGGGCTCACCGGCAAGGTGGCCGAAAAGGTGCTCGACCAGGCGGGGATCACGGTGAACAAGAACACCGTGCCCAACGAAACGCAGTCGCCGTTCATCACGAGCGGCATTCGCATCGGCACGCCGGCGGTGACCACGCGCGGCATGGATGGTGACGCCATGCAGCAGATTGCCGCGCTCATCGACCGCGTGTTGTCGGATCATGAGAACGCCGACACCGTGGCCGCTGTCAAGGCCGATGTGAAGGCGCTCGCCGATCGCTTCCCGTTGTACCGCGCCGTCGCTCGGGTGTAACTCCCGCGCACCACGGCGTTTCCGTGGTGTGCGCATCACAAAGCTGTGCGGCAGTGCCGGATCGGGCGTCCACGGGAGTTGTGGCCGCCCGATCTCGTCTTCAGTATTCACCCTGTCTGCGGCGCCGTTGCCGCAGCCCGTGGGTCGCAGGCGGCCGTCATTCGCGTCGAATTCGTCGAGGAGCAGGGAAGCGTGTCCGAGCTGGCCTTCCGTGAAGGCATCATGGATCAGATCCGTCTGCGCGAGCAGCGGTTCGACGAACGTGCATACCTGTTCGTCCTGGCCGCGCTCGAGCACAGCCAGACGCGGCTCGTGGAGCGGCGGCATATCACCGGCCCCGAGCTGGCCCAGGCGTGCCGTGATCTCGCCTTGCATCGCTACGGCGTCATGGCGCGCGTGGTGCTGGAGCACTGGGGGGTACGCTCCACCATGGACATCGGCGACATCGTGTTCACGCTCGTCGACCTCGGGTTGCTCATCAGCCAGCCGCAGGACAGTCGCGACGACTTCTACGGCGTCTTCGAGTTCGAGGACGCCTTCGGGCGCGAGTATCCATGGAGCACGGCGCACGTCTGAGCGCCCTCCGCATCACGACGGCGGTTGAAGCGGCGGCACGCGACCGCGCCGTCATCAACGGCGGTGTGCCGTCGTTCGATCTCATGGTGCAGGCCGGTTCCGCGGCCGCGGCGTTGCTGTTGCGGGAGTTGGGCGACCGGCTGGCGCATGGGGTGTGCCTGCTGGCGGGGAGCGGCAACAACGGCGGCGACGCGTACGTGATGGCCGCGCAGCTGGCGCGCCAGGGAGTCACGGTCCGGGTGCACGCGCGCATGCCCCCGCGCACCCCCGACGCGCACCGTGCCGCGCAGCTCGCGGCGCCCTATCTGGTGCATGGCCTGCCCACCGGCCACGAGCAGATCGTGGTGGACGGGCTGTTGGGCACCGGGCATCGCGGGGCGTTGCGCGACGGCCTGTGGGCCGACTGCGCGCGACTCTCGCTCGCGCGCGATCGCGGTGCCACCATCGTGGCGCTCGACGTGCCCAGCGGACTCGATGCCACGACCGGTGAAATCGCCGATGGCAGTGCCGCCGCCCACGTGACCGTGTCGTTCGGCACGATCAAGCGCGGCGCGCTGCTGCAGCGGGCCCACGTGGGTCGCGTGGTGCTGCTCGACATCGGGCTCGGGGCCGGTGCCGACCGCCCCGGGGAGACCGATGACGGCGCGTGGCGCTGGGCCGACCTGGTCGGCGCCGGCGCGCTGCTGCAGCAGGTAGCCGCGGCCGATGCGTGGAGTGCGCACAAGGGCACGCGCGGACGCGTGGCGCTCGCCGGCGGCGACGAGGGGATGGCTGGTGCCATTGCCCTGGCCGCACGGGCGGCGCTGCAGGCGGGGGCCGGGCTGGTGCACGCGGTGGTCGCCAACGAAAGCGTGGCCGCCGTACAGGCGCAGGTGCCGCAGGCCCTCGCGCACCGCTGGCCCGAGGCGGCGGGCGGTCGGCACGCCGACGCCGACGCCGATGCCAACGCCAACGGTTCGGCCGCGGCCGTGGCACCGCGCGTCGATGCGCTGGCCGTGGGGCCGGGGCTTGGTCGCAACCCGCGGTCGGCCACCGTACTGCAGCGACTGCTCGACCAGTATCGCGGCCTGCCGTTGCTGCTCGATGCCGACGCGTTGTGGCACGCCGCCGAGGCGGCGGCGGCCCTCGGTACGGATACGGCGTCGCTGCTGCAGCACTGGACACGCGATGCGCGCGCGGTGGTGTGCACGCCGCATCCGGGTGAGTTTGGCCGGCTGCTGGGGACCCACCTGCCCCCGGCGTGGAGCGAGCGTGCCGCCCTGCTTCAGCAATTCGCCACGCGCGCACAGTGCACCGTCCTGCTCAAGGGCACGCCAACGCTGGTGGCACCACCGGACGGCGCGCCGTTGTGGGTGGTGCCGCACGGCACCCCGCTATTGGCAACCGGCGGCAGCGGTGACTGCCTCAGCGGCATCGTGGCCGCGCTGCTGGCGCAGGGGGCGTCGGGCGAGGCGGCGGCGGTGCTTGGCGCCACCGTGCACGGACGGGCGGCCGAGCAGGTGCACGGCGCGGCACGCGCCACGGCACGAGGCACCACGCTGGACGACGTGCTGGCGGCCACCCGCAGCGTGTGGGGCGCGCTGGCCGCGCCGCCTCCGCTCCCTCCGGCCGTCCTCGCCGAACTCCCCGCGGTCTAGCGGCGCCGGCATGCCCCGCGCCGCGCATCGCCAACACCCCCTGGCGAACATCGCCGCCCTCACCCGGGCGTTCACCATGGCATGCACCACGGCGATCGCGGCTGGCGGTGGCGTGGCCTGTGCACCGCTGCCACCGGGAGCCACGGCCCCCACGGGGCTGGTGAGCCCGGGCGAGGAACGCGTCCTCGTGGGAAGCTTCGCCACCGTGAACGCCGTGGCCGCCTCGCGGCGCTTCGTTTACGCCGCAGGGCCCGGTGGCGTGGCCATCTTCGACCGCTTCACCGAGCGCTGGACGCAGCCCCCCACCGACGACCTGCAACGGGAACTCGGTCTGTCACCGGCGTTTGATGCGCGCACGGCAGGCCCGGGCATTGCACTGCTCGTTGGCGACCCGGTGGAGGATGCGCTGTGGATTGGGGTGCCGGGGGCCGTGATCGTGTACCGCCCGCTCACGGGGCAGGCGCAACGCGTGCTCGTGACCGGCGTGCCGCAACGCATCGTCTTCGAGCGGGCGCCCACCGCCAGCGGCGAGGCGCTGGTGCAGAGTGGCGGACAATGGCTGCGCGTTTCGCGGGTGGGTATCGCCACCCCGCTCACCGGGTCACCGGCGCTGGCGGCCGTGGTCGTGCCGCCGTCGCTTGCCGATCTCGAAGGCCGCTACCCGGCGCTGCGGTCGCAGCTGCAGCAGGCGGTTGCGCAGCTACGGCGCAACGCCGCCGGCAACCGGCCCCTGCGTTCGGTGGTCATGCGCGCGGCCGCCGCCTCGCCCGATCGCGCCGGCGAGCTGTGGGTGGGCACCGATGGCGAGGGACTGCTGCGCGTGGACCCGTTGGTGGGTACGGCCACGGCGTTCCCTTATGGGCTGCGCGAAGGCGGTGCGGGAGCGCTCGCGCCCGCTGCCGACGGCGTGTGGATTGCCGGGCTCGGTCTCTCGAATCGCGATGGCGGCATCACCTTCGCCACCACCGATCTGCAGCGCTGGCGCTGGATCGAAGGCACCATCACCATGCCGCTGGCCGGAGTACGTGCCTTCGCCATGGTCACGCGCGGCGCGCAGGCGTGGGTGGGTACGGCCAGCGGGCTGCTGCGGGTGCAACTGCGTGGTACCGAAGCGATGCAGCGGTACGGCCGGCTCACGGGACTCCCCGATGACCGCGTGTTCGCGGTGGCCGCACGTGACGACGGCGCCTGGGCGGGCACAGCGCAGGGGCTGGCGTTCGTGCGCGACGCGTTGCCTGACACGGTGCGTGACGCGATGCGTGATCCGATGCGCGATACGATGCGCGACGCGATGCGCGAAACCGCCGTGGCGCCGGGCGCGGTACCCGAAAACACGGTCGCGCTCCGCGGCGTGGCCGTGTACGCGCTGCAGACGGCCGGCGAAGTGCTCTGGGCCGGTACCGAAGCCGGGCTCGTGCTCCGGCCTGCCGACCCCGCGGCTCCCGCCAGCGTGCGCCGCCCCGGCGGCACGGGCTCCGCGCTTCGGCGTCCCGTCCGTGCGCTGGCGCTGCACGACAGCGTGGCGCTGGTGGCCACCGACGACGCCGTGTACCTGCTGAACGCCCGGGCCGCGTGGAGCCCGGACAACGACGCCGCGGCCGTGCCCCTGCCGTTGATGGAGCCCCAGCGCGTGGGGCCGGTTACTCGCGTGGCGCTGGATGCGCGCACGATGGCGCTCGCCGGTCGTGACGGCCTCGTGCTGCGCGACCGGGCGCAAGGAGCCGTGCGCGTGTTGCGCACCCCGGCGGAGCTGCCGGGACCGGTGCTCGATCTGCTGTTCACGCGCGACTGGCTCTTTCTCGCCACCCCGCAGGGGCTCGTGCGGTTGCGGCGCGGCGCCGACGGGCTCGTGCCGTGAGCCGGCGTGTGCGGTGCCGGCCTCCGCAACGCTGACGTTGCGTCGTCGCCGTCTCTAGCTTTCTCGTATGTCCACCACGCACGGCTTGGCGCCGACGGCGGCCTTTCGCGACCATCAGGCCATGGGCCCGGGGGTGGAGTTCGACACCATCCGCATGCTCATGGCGCGGTGGGGGGAGCTGGCCGTGGATATTGGCGATGACGCCGCGGTGCTCCCGCCGCTCACCTCCGGGGTGCGTGTGGTGAGCACCGATGCCTGCGTGGAGGATGTGCACTTCCGCCGGGAGTGGCTCACGGCAACGGAGGTCGGGCACCGCGCAGCGGCCGCGGCGCTCTCCGACCTGGCGGCCATGGGGGCTCGTGCCGAGCGCGTGCTGGTGGCGCTGGTGGTGCCCCCCGCGTGGCAGGCTGCACTGGCCGAGGTAGCCGACGGGATTGGCCGCGTCGTGGGGGCGGCGGGCGCGCGCATTGTGGGGGGTAACCTGAGTCGCGGGTCCACCTTCGCCATCACCCTCACCGTGATCGGCGTTGCCCACCACCCCGTGTCGCGTGCCGGTGCGCAGGTGGGCGACCTCGTGCTGGTGACCGGCACGCTGGGTGGCCCCGGGGCGGCGCTCGCGGCGTGGCAGCGGGGCGACACGCCCCCGGCGTGGGCGCGCGACCGTTTTGCCTCGCCCACCCCCCGTCTGGCGGAAGGCGAGTGGCTGGCCCGCATGGGGGCCACGGCCATGCTGGACATCTCCGACGGTCTGGCCGCCGACGCCCGGCATCTGGGCGCGGCCAGCGGGGTGGCGGTGGCCCTCGACCTCGCACGCCTTCCGGTGGGCCCCGGCCTCACGCCCGCACAGGCCCTCAGGAGCGGCGAGGAGTACGAGTTGCTGGTCACGGTCCCCCCTGACCGTTTGGCGGCCGTGATGGGGGGAGGGGTCGCACTCAGCGACGTGCCGCTCACCGTCGTTGGCGAGGTGCGTCCGGCCGGAACGGCACCGGCGGCGCAGTCCGCGCCCGACGCCGGCCACGATCATTTCGCGAAGTAACCCGCTCGTGGCGGCGCAGTTGTATGCGGCGCCAGCCGCGCTAAACTTGGAAGGATGTTCCGAACTGCCCTCACCTTCGTCGCCCTGCTGATCGGGACACTCGTCTTCGGGTCGACCGTGCTCATCGCGCAGCTGTTCGGGGTGAAACAGCGCCCGGGGAGCATCTACGAGAAGTGTCCGCGCTGGTGGGCGTGGTGGTTGCTGCGCGCGGCGGGCGTGAAGGTGGTGCTGCACGGCAGCGATGGGCTCGTGGCAGGAGCGCCGCGGGTGTACATCGCCAATCATGTCAGCTGGTTCGACATTCCCAGCATGATCGAGGTGCTGCCGCATTACGGCTTCGTGGCCAAGCGGGAGCTCGAGAAGATCCCCATCTTTGGTGCCGCGGCGCGCGGGGTGGGGGTCATCTACATCGACCGCGAGAATCGCAAGGCCGCGTTCGGCGCCTACGAAGATGCGGCGAAGACGATCCAGCAGGGCAATCCCGTGCTTGTGTATCCGGAGGGGACGCGCGGCAGCAGCTATGCGCTGCGCCCCTTCAAGAAGGGGCCGTTCGTGCTGGCCATTGCCTCGCAGGCCCCGGTGGTGCCGGTGGTCATTCACGGCACCATCGAGGTGAATCCGCGCGACGAGTTCCGGGCCAGTCCGGGTACCGTGCACGTGCACCTGCTGGAGCCCATCGCCACGACCGGGCTCACCTACGACGATCGCAATGTGCTGGCCGATCGCGTGCGGGAACGCATGGCCGCGTGTTTGCGCGAGGTGTACGGCGTGGAGCCGGCGCTGGTGAGTGGTGAGCGCGAACGCCGCGCCGAGCCCCTGCCGGCGCCGACATCGTCGTAGATTTAGGTCACGTTAGGGAAGCAGGTCGCAGGAAGCAGGTCGCAGGGAGCAGGGGGCAGGACCCTCCGTCGTTCCTGCCCACTGCCGTCTGTAGTTCCTGCCGTCTGCCGTCTGTTGTTGCCGAATGCCGTCCGCCGTCTGTTGTTGCCGTTCACCAAACTCGCCCAACACAAAACCCCAGCACATATGGCTCCCATCGTCTCCGTTTCCGCGCGTGAAATCCTCGACTCCCGCGGCAATCCCACCGTCGAAGTCGACGTCATTCTCGAGACCGGGGCGGCGGGACGCGCGGCGGTGCCGAGCGGCGCCAGCACGGGGGAGCGCGAAGCGGTGGAGCTGCGCGACGGGGACCCGGAGCGCTATGGCGGCAAGGGGGTGCAGCAGGCGGTGAACAACGTGAACACCGAGATCGCCGAGGCGCTCGAGGGGATGGACGCCACGGACCAGATCGCGGTGGATCGGGCGCTGCTGGATCTCGACGGCACCGAGAACAAGGGGCGGTTGGGCGCCAACGCCATGCTGGGCGTCTCCATGGCCGTGGCGCGTGCGGCGGCGCTGGAAGTGGGGCTGCCGCTGTATCGCTATCTGGGTGGCCCCATGGCGCGCACGTTGCCGGTGCCCATGATGAACATCCTCAATGGTGGTGCGCATGCCACCAACACGGTGGACTTCCAGGAGTTCATGGTCATCCCCGTGGGCGCCGATTCCTTTGCCGAAGGGCTGCGCATGGGCACGCAGGTGTTCCATCAGCTCAAGAAGGTGCTGGTGGCGCGCAAGCTCTCCACCGGGGTGGGCGACGAAGGCGGCTTTGCGCCGAACCTCGCGAGCGATGAGGACGCGCTCAAGGTGATCATCGAAGCCATCGAGGCGGCCGGGTTCCGTCCGGGGCAGGATATCGCGCTCGCACTGGACGTGGCGGCCAGCGAGCTGTTCCGCGACGGCCAGTATCAGTTCAGGAAGAGCGGCGCGGCGGCGCGCAGCCCGCAGGCGATGGCCGAGCTGTACGCCGGCTGGCTCGAGCAGTATCCCATCGTGTCCATCGAAGACGGCATGGCGGAGAACGACTGGGACGGTTGGAAGTATCTCACCGAACTCGTGGGCGACCGCTGCCAACTGGTGGGCGACGATCTCTTCTGCACGAACAGCGAGATCCTGGCCAAGGGAATCGAGGCCGAAGTGGCCAACGCGATCCTCATCAAGGTGAACCAGATCGGCACGCTCACCGAAACGCTCGAGGCCATCGAGCTGGCCAAGAGCGCCGGCTACAACAGCATCATTTCGCACCGCTCGGGTGAAACCGAGGACACCTTCATTGCCGACCTCGCGGTGGCGACGCAGGCGGGGCAGATCAAGACGGGGGCGCCGTCGCGCAGCGATCGCGTGGCCAAGTACAACCAGCTGTTGCGCATCGAGGAGCAGCTGGAGGGGTACGCCGAGTATCCCGGCGGCGCGCTCTTCGGCATCTGAGGGCGGCGGCGTGGCGGGGCGCAGCAAGCGCGTAATGCCGGGCGGCGCCCTGATCCGCCGGTTGGCGTGGGTGGGCGGGGCGGTGGCGGTGCTGTCCTTCGCCGTGGAAGGTGGCGAGTATGGCACCACCGATCTGCTGGCGCTGCGCGACAGTGTCGCGGACATCGAGTCGGAGCTGGCGTTGTTGCGTGATACGGTGGCGGCGCTCGATTCCACGCTCAAGCTGGTGAGCAGCGACGACTTCACGCTCGAGCGCATCGCACGCGAGGAGCACGGGTTGGTGAAGGGGCCGAAGGAGCTGCTCTACTGGGTGGACGACGCCTCGGCGCGCGATTCGGTGGCGCGTGATGCGGCGGCGCGCGATTCGGTGAAAAAGCGGGCGACGGACGACACGACCGGGGTTGACTCCGGCGCTTGACCGGCTAATATCCCAAGACTGCCGCGGGGTGGAGCAGCCTGGTAGCTCGTCGGGCTCATAACCCGAAGGTCGCGGGTTCAAATCCCGCCCCCGCCATAGCATTCGGCCGGTCCGAAAGGGCCGGCCGTTTGCGTCCCGGAAGTGCCGCGTCTGCTCCAATCGCGGGTCACGCTTCAGGGGCTGGGTAGCTCAGCCGGTTAGAGCGCACGACTCATAATCGTGAGGTCGGGAGTTCGAGTCTCCCCCCAGCTATTCGCCATACTCGCTAACGCAGATACGAAAGTCGCCGACTCACAACGAGTTAGCGACTTTTGTGTTTCTGCCGGTTCCCCCCCAATTAGGTCTCGCGCACCCGGGTGGCGGTCAGCGTGTCGGTGCGGGTACGCTCGGTTCATGACTTCGGCACCGACTCGCCGCCGTCGCGCTGCCGTGTTTCCCCCGGGCCGCATGACCCTCCGGGAAATCAACGACAAGCTGGGGAAATCGGTGATCACCCTCCGCCGCCGCGTGCGCCCGGTTGGCGATTAGGTAACGCGCAGGATCTGGGCTCAGCGATTCGATCTCAAGCGTCGACAACGCGGGGACTCAATGCCGGTGTATCACGCCTGCTGCCGACGGGTCGAGGAACGAGGGCCGGAGATCGCCGGCACGGACGTGCCCGTCAGGGACTAGCCCAACGAACCGATGCGGGGCCTTCCATGGGCGGATTCCCGAGGCTTCGCCGGCCGCTCAGGGAAGGCCCATATTCATGGGCAGCGGGGCGGGTGGAAGACTTTCTGGCCTTCTTTCGCGAGCTCGCCGCGTCGCCTGCGCGTCCCGCCATCGACGACGCGTTCCTTCGGTCCAAGCGGGACGAGATCCTGCAGGAACGGCAGCGCGTGGCCGCGGAGCGTCGTACGCAGCGTGAGGGTGGCGGCCAGGGGGCTGGCCCTGCTGGGTGAGTTCGGTAAACGGCCGGCACCCTTGGTCGTCCGGGTGTAGTACCCCGTTGGCTCGCCGCCGGCGTCGTTGACGAGGTTTACAGTCCGGGGCTAGGCTTAGGATCGATAGGCATCCATCGTGAGGCGATATGGCTGGGGACGCGAAGATGCACGCTGAGCGGGACATGGCGCTGCTCCGAGAACGGGCGGCGCGGGTCGCGGCGTTCAAGGCGCGAGTCCAGGTCGCTGGTATGACGCGCCCCAGTCGTACCCCGGAAGAACGCGCCTTCCTTGAGCGGCAGGGGGTCGCGTTGCCGTTCAAGGAAGTCGGAACACCGGCGAAGCGCCGACGCGGGCCGTTGGCCCCCTGACGGCGCGGGGCGTCCGCGGGGCCGGACTCGGCCAGCCCCGCTGGTCTCCCGCTCACGTCGCCGCGGATAGCCTCACGCGGCCGACCTGTCCGCATTCGGCAGCATGTACGCCTCGCGCCGGCGGCTGGCCCAGTCGATCTTCTCGCCGAGCCACCAGGTCAGGTCCATCTCGCGATCGTACGCGCTCGGATGATCAAAGTGGTTGGCAGGATGCTGAGAAAGCCGGTGTTTCGAGCGAATCAGTGCTGCAGCACAAGGGCGCGCAGCAACTGCTCCGGCGGGATCGACGGCCGTCCCGTCTGGCTGTACAGCGCCTCGAACTGCGGCGACAGCTCGCCCAGGATCGGATCGACCAGGCAACGCATGGCTCGGAGCGGGTGATCGGCCGGCACCCGATCCTCATCGCTGGCGTCACACCAGAGGGGACGCCAGCTTCTTCAGCATCCTGTGAGGAACGCGCGGTGGTGTGGAGTGGCGGGCGTTCAGGCGAGGCCCCATCCGCCCGATGCTTGCTATACGGATCGTTTACTGGTACGCTTTGTGGTACCTTTTGCAGGAGCCTATGCTCATTATCGACGCACCCGGCGCGGCCGTGGTCACGACGTCCGAAGTCAAGAAAGACCTGTCAGGGACGTTCAAATTGGCGAAAGAGCGGCGCATTTATGTCACCTCCGACGGCCAACCCATTGGCGGAATCGTCGGGATGGCGACCATGCAGCTGCTGGAAGAGTTTCTGCCGGACCTCGAGCTCTTCGCCTTGGCGTCGTCGCGTCTGGCCGCCATCCGGGCCGGTGAGGATGCGCTCCTCGAGGAAGACGACTTCCGCGCGCGGGCCGAGGCGCGCTTCGCCGCGAACGAGAGCGGCCGCTGACATCGATGGGGCCACGTGGTGGTGACCGACGCAGTGGTGCGGGCCAACTGAAAGGAGGGAGCCGCGCCACCCGGCCTGGCACCGCGAAGCCGCCGAGCCCTGCGCCCAGCGGCGGACGGGCGCCGAAGGCCGCCACCACGCCGACGCCGTGGAGGCTCCGCTACAGCGAGCGGATCATTGACGAGGATCTCGACGACATCGGCCGGGCGGCATACGACGTAGCGATGGCGGCCATCGACAGGAAGCTCAAAGTCGACCCGCACCAGTATGGCGACGGCCTGGGGCCGCTGTTGGCTGGGTTGATGAAGCTGAAGGCGTCGCACGTGCGCATCGCCTATCACATCGAAGACGACGCGCACGAAGTGTGGGTGCTCATGTTGGGCGACCGGCAGGACATCTGGAAACGGCGTGAAGGCGACATTCTCGAGCGGCTGGCCACGGTGAAGACGCGCATTGCCGATGAGGCGACGCGTCGAAGCGCCGCGGTCGAGCAGAAGGCGCCGCGCCCGCGCCACGGGGGCGGCGGGAAGGGAGCAAGGTAGGCAAATGCGATGCTGCCTCGGCTGCTTCCCCCTTGTCAGTACATGGTTCCACATTACGAGACCGGAATGTCCGCCGGCCCCTCCCCAGTCTGCATCCCCGCTGTGATGACCAATGTTCCGACCGCCGTGGCGTCTGCCGCCACCGCGCGTGCCTCGGCGCCGCCCACCCCGAATCTCTCCGCCTTCATCTGGTCCGTCGCCGACCTGTTGCGCGGCGACTACCGCCAGAGCGAGTACGGGAAAGTCATCCTCCCGTTCACGGTGCTCCGGCGACTCGACTGCGTGCTGGAGCCCACCAAGGCGGCGGTGCTGGCCGAGCTGGAGAAGCGCACGAAGGCGGGGCTCAACCCCGAGCCGTTTCTGCTCAAGGCGGCCGACCAATCGTTCTACAACACCTCCAAGCTCGACCTGCGCACACTGCTGGGCGATCAGGACCATATCGCCGAAAACCTGCGCAGCTACCTGCAGGCCTTCTCGCCGGCGGTGCGCGACATCTTCGAGCGCTTCGACTTCCACACGCAGATCGACCGGCTCGACAAGGCCGGGCTGCTGTACCTGGTGACGGAGAAGTTCGCGACCATCGACTTGCACCCGGATGTGGTCTCGAACGCGCAGATGGGCACGGTGTTCGAGGAGCTCATTCGGCGCTTTGCGGAACTGAGTAACGAAACGGCCGGTGAACATTTCACGCCGCGTGAAGTGATCCGCCTCATGGTGAACCTGCTGTTCATCGAAGACGATGAGGCCCTTACCAAGCCCGGCGTGGTGCGAAGCATCTACGACCCCACCGCCGGCACCGGCGGCATGCTGAGCGTCGCCGGTGAGCACTTGGCCGAGATCAATCCCGAAGCGCGGCTGGTGATGCTCGGGCAGGAGCTCAATGACGAGTCGTACGCCATCTGCAAGGCGGACATGCTCATCAAGGGGCAGGATGTGTCGAACATCTTCGCGGGCAATACGCTGTCGAACGACGGCCTACCGGCGACGAAGTTCGACTACATGCTTTCCAACCCGCCCTTTGGCGTGGAATGGAAGAAGATCGAGAAGGAAGTCCGCCGCGAGCATGAGCAGAAGGGCTTCGACGGCCGCTTCGGCCCGGGGCTTCCGCGCGTCTCCGACGGGTCGCTGCTGTTCCTCATGCACCTGCTGAGCAAGATGCGCCCCGCGAAAGACGGTGGCAGCCGCTTCGGTATCGTACTGAACGGCAGCCCACTGTTCACGGGTGGCGCCGGCAGCGGTGAAAGCGAGATCCGACGGTACGTGCTGGAGAACGATCTGCTGGAGGCGATCATCGCGCTGCCCACGGACTTGTTCTACAACACGGGGATCGCGACGTACGTGTGGATTGTAAGCAACCGCAAACCGGCGCCACGAAAGGGGAAGGTGCAGCTCATCGATGCCAGCGCCATGTGGCAGAAAATGCGCAAGAGCCTCGGCAGCAAGCGCAAGGAGATCAGCGCGGCGCACATCGACGAGATCACGCGCCTGTTCGGGGCCTTCGAGGAAGCCACGTGTGATGGCAAGCCCATCTCCAAGATCTTCCGCAACGAACACTTCGGCTATCGCACCATCACCGTGGAGCGCCCCGAGCGCGACGAACAGGGGAACGTGGTGCTGGCCGCCAAGGGCAAGGCCAAGGGGAAGCCGGTGCCCGACAGCGCGCTGCGCGACACGGAGAACGTGCCCCTCACGGAAAGCGTGGAGGCGTACTTCGAGCGCGAGGTAAAGCCGCATGCACCCGATGCGTGGATCGACCACGAGAAGACAAAAGTGGGCTACGAAATCCCGTTCAATCGCCACTTCTACGTGTTCACGCCGCCTAGGCCGCTCGCGGAGATCGACGCGGAGCTCAAGGTGGTGACCGACCGGATTGTGAAGATGATCGGGGAGTTGAGCCAGTGAGCGGGGACCTGGTGCCGCCCGCGCCGGGCGAGTTCCTGCTGTACCAGAGCGAGGACGGTCGCTCGCGGCTGGAGATCCGTTTCGATGGGGAGACGCTGTGGCTCACCCAGGCGCAGATGGCGGAGCTTTTCCAGAGCACCGTGCCGAACATCAACGCCCATCTCCGGGCGGTCATTAGGGCTGCCGAAGTCGACCATGCGGCAACTATTAAGCCGTACTTAATAGTTCGAAGTGAAGGCGGCAGAACGACTTCCCGCACCGTGCTGCATTACGCCCTCCCCGCGATTCTGGCCGTGGGTATGCGGGTACGGAGCGCACGGGGCACGCAGTTCCGACAGTGGGCCATTGCCCGGCTCGACGAGTACCTGCGGAAGGGCTTCGTCATGGACGACGAGCGCCTGCGTAACCCGCCGGGCGCCGGTGTGCCCGACTATTTCGACGAGCTGCTCGAACGCATCCGGGATATCCGGGCGAGCGAGCGCCGCATGTACTTGCGCGTGCGCGACATCCTGGCGCTCGCGGCCGACTACGCGCCCAGTGCGGACGACACGGCACGGGTGTTTCAGACGGTGCAGAACAAGCTGCACTTCGCCGTCACGAAGCTCACGGCACCCGAGATCATTGCGCAACGGGTGAATGCCGAGGCACCCAACATGGGCCTCACCGCGTGGAAGGGCGCGCAGGTGCGTCGCGGTGACGTGACCGTGGCGAAAAACTACCTGCTGGAGCCGGAGATTACCGAGCTCAATCGCATCGTGACCATGTTCCTCGATTTCGCCGAGGATCAAGCCTCGCGTCGGAAGCAGATCTTCCTGCGCGATTGGGAGCAG
>NZ_JAJTHI010000083.1 GCF_021298855.1 Gemmatimonas sp. | reverse complement strand
GTCGTTCGCGAGGTCGCTCGCGAGCGATTCTTCAGCGTCTTGGCTCCGCAGCGAGGCAGGCGTCGCTTCCTCGTCACCGGACAGCGTGTCGCTCGTAACGTCACCCGCGCTCTGCGACTCGCTCAACGCGCTCGTCGTGTCGCGCCTTTCGACATTCGGCAAGACCCTCCCGTCCACATGGAAGGGTGTGGTTGCAGCGAAACTGCGTGGCGGACTGTACTTGGTGGATCCAATCCTCGGCGAGGAGAGCCACCGGTGGTACTTTCTCGTTCGCCCAGACTCGAACGCAGTATACTACTTTGCCACGCCGTGGTAGTCGCAAGGGACGCCTGAACCGCTCCAGGTTTCGTGGAGACTCGGTTAATTGAGTGCCAAGCGCTCCGCAGGAGCCGCTTGGGTGCGGTAGTGCTGCTCCTCGAATTCCGCCGGGGAAACATACCCCAGGGGCTCGAGGATGCGGCGGGTGTTGAACCACGCGACCCATTCCAGCGTCGCATACTCCACGTCGTCGAAGCCTTTCCAGGGCCCACGCCGATGAATGACCTCGGTTTTGTACAACCCAATGATCGACTCGGCGAGCGCGTTGTCGTACGCATCGCCCGCGCTCCCGACCGAGGGGGCCGCGCCCGCGTCCGCGAGACGGGTGGTGTAGCGCATCGCGACGTCTTGCGACCCGCGATCCGAGTGAACCACGAGCCGGCCATCCAGCTCGCGTTCATGCAAGGCTTGCTCGAGCGCATCGAGCACCAAGTCCGCGCGCATGGTGGTGAGCGCCCGCCAGCCGACGATCCGCCGCGAGAACACGTCGACCACGAAGGCCACGTACACGAAGCCGCGCCACGTGGCGACGTACGTGAAGTCGGCGACCCACAGCGGATTGGGTCGCTCGGCGGTGAACGGCCGTTGGACGAGATCCTCCGGGCAGGGGGTGGCCGTGTCCGGGCGCGTGGTGGTCGTGCGCCGGCCCCGTACGACGCCGTGGAGGCCCGCGAGGCGCATCAGCCGCGCGACGGTGCAGCGGGCGACCGTGACGCCCTCCCGCTGGAGCTGATGCCAGATCTTCCGCACGCCGTCCACTTCATGGTGGTCGCGGAATACCGCCCGGATCTGCTCCAGCAGCGCGGCGTCCCGCTGCACGCGGGGCGACGGCCGGGTGGCGTCCGCACGGACCGCGCGGCGCTGGCAATAGCCCGACGGGGCGACCTGCAGCACCGCGCAGATCGGCTCGACCCCGTACACGCCGCGCTCCGCGTCAATGAACGCATCGATCACGGCGGGCCCTACTTCGTGAAGCGGTCGCTCTCCGCCGCGGCGAAAAACGCGCTGGCCTTCCGCAGAATCTCGTTCGCCCGCTTCAACTCGCGATTTTCGCGCTCCAGCTGCTGCAGCCGCTCCCGCTCGTCGGTCGTCACGCCGAGGCGCTGCCCCGCCTCGCGCTCCGCCTGCCGCACCCACAGCCGGAGCCTCTCGGCCGTGCAGCCGATCTTCTCCGCGATGGACCAGATCGCCGCCCACTGCGTCGGATGGGCGTCCCGCTGCTCTCGCACCAGCCGAACGGCCCGCTCGCGGACCTCAGCCGAAAAGGGCTTGCGGCCGCGCCCTCGGACCCCTTTGTCTTTCGTCATGCTCCCAAATCTCACAAAGCTGGGAGTCTCCATCAAACCCGGGGCGGTTCAGGACGTTGGTGCGGATACCGGACCAAACTCAGCTTAACGCCAACTACACAGAATTCCCGAGAGGTGGATCATGCGTAAGGCCGTAATCGCTCTATGTCTCACCGCTAGTGTGGGACTCGGTCACGAGGGCGATACAAACCTTTTGAGGATGCCCGCTTCGCGCTCTTCCGCATCTATCGTTGGATGTAAGTCGATGACTGAGGGCGACGCTGAGTTGTTGATGTCTCGCGCAATTTGGCTCGCTAGTGATTCGTCAGCGTCCCGGCTCCGCAGCGAGGCAGGCGTCGCTTCCTCGTCACCGGATAGCGTGTCGCTCGTAACGTCACCCGCGCTCTGCGACTCGCTCAACGCGCTCGTCGTGTCACGCCTTTCGACATTCGGCAAGACCCTCCCGTCCACATGGAAGGGTGTGGTTGCAGCGAAACTGCGTAGCGGACTGTACTTGGTGGATCCAATCGACGGCGAGCAAAGCAACCGATGGTACTTTATCGTTCGCCCAGATCTGAACGCGGTGTACTTCTACTCCACGGGGTGGTAGCTCAAGGGCTACCGAACGCACGTCGCTTTTCTTGTCGGTATTGCACTTCACAGGGCACGTGTCTGATATACAAGGGAAGCGCACATTTCTGGTGTCCTCTAGCAGGTCCTGACCATGCACATCGAATTCTCCGGCGCCGCGCGCGAAGTCACCGGTTCCTGCCACATCCTGCGCGTGGGCAGCGGCAGCACGCAGCGCACGGTGCTGCTCGACTGCGGGCTCTTCCAGGGCAGGCGCAGCGAGTCACGCGCCCGCAACACGACGCTCCCGGTGCCCGTCGCCGAAATCGACGCGATCATCCTGAGCCACGCCCATATCGACCATGCCGGCCGCCTGCCGTACCTCGTGGCGCAGGGGTACCAGGGGAGTATCTGGGCCACCCCGGCGACGCGCGACCTCTGCGCCATCATGCTCGCCGACTCGGCGCATATCCAGGAGAAGGACGCCGAGTATCTGGCGAAGCACCGCAACGAGTTCATTGAACCGCTCTACCGGGTGGAGGATGCGACCCGGACGGTCGAGAACATGATCGGCATGCCGTACAAGAAGTGGTTCGAGGTCACCGATGGCGTGCGGGCCATGTTCACCGAAGCGGGGCACATTCTGGGCAGTGCCTCGGTCGTGGTCGAATTGCGCGAGGGCGACGAGGTCCGGCGGGTGGTGTTCTCCGGCGACATCGGGCGCAGCGGGTTGCCCATCATTCGTGATCCCGAGCCCCCGCAAGTGGGCGCCGACGTCATCATCTGCGAAAGCACCTACGGCAATCGCGATCACGAGTCGGTCGACGGCGCGCGGGCGCAGCTGGCACGCGTGGTGCGGGACACCGCCGCCCGTGGCGGGCGGGTGCTCATTCCCGCCTTCGCCGTGGGACGCACGCAGGAGCTGGTCTACGACCTCCATGCGCTGCGTCGCGGCGGGCAGATTCCGGATATCCCCATCTTCATCGACTCACCGCTGGCCACGGATGCCACCGCGGTGTTCGCCATGCACCCGGAAGCGTACGATCACAACGAGGAGCTGGTGCGCCGCGCGCCCAACCTCTTCGACTTCCCCATGGTGAAGTTCACGCGTGATGTGAGCGAATCGAAGCGGCTGAACACCATGCATGGTCCCATGATCGTCATCGCCGCGTCGGGGATGGTCGAGTCGGGGCGCATCCTGCATCACCTGCGCTACGGCGCCAGTGACCCGCGCAACACCATTCTGGTGGTGGGGTTCATGGCCGAGCATACGTTGGGGCGCCGCATCGTGGAGCGGCGGCCGGTACTGCGCATCTTCGGCGAGGAGGTGCCGCTGGCGGCGACGGTGGAGGTGCTGCTGGGCTACAGCGCGCACGCGGACCGCGGGGAGTTGCACCGCTGGCTGCAGAGCGTGCGTGCGCATGGCCGGGAGGAGGGGCGTGCGCGGCCGACCGTGTATCTGGTCCATGGCGAAGCGGAGGCACAGGACGCATTCGCCGTGCGACTGCGTGCCGACGACTTCCACGTGGAGATCCCCTCCTCCGGCACCACGGTCGCGATCGCGCGGTGATGGCGTGACCCACACGTCGTGGCGGTGACGGTGCCGCCCGACAGCGATATGGCGTAGTTTGGCGGAGTCTATGGTCCGTCAGGCTCCGAAGATTCCTCGCCCGCGCTTCGTGCGCTTCGCCACCCGCGCGCTCATCGTGCTGGGGGCCGGGTGGTTCATCGTGTTGCTGTGCATTGCCGGATGGTCGCGTCGCGCCTCGGCGGGCACGGCCGATGCGATCGTCGTGCTGGGGGCGGCGCAGTACGGAGGGCGTCCGTCACCGGTGCTCAAGTCGCGGCTGGATCACGCCTTCGGTCTCTACACCACGAATCGGGCGCCGCAGGTGGTGCTCACCGGCGGCCGGCGGCCGGGTGATCTGATCAGTGAGGCGGCCGCCGGCCGTCGCTACCTCGTGCGTCGCGGCATCCCCAAGGACGCGATGCTGCTGGAATCCGCTGGCCGCACATCGCTGGCTTCCATTCAGGGTGCGGCGCAGCTGCTGGTGCATCGGCGCGATTCCCTCGCTGGCCCTGCCGTGGATGCGGCACAGCAGGCCAAACCGCGCGTCCTTCTGGTGAGCGACCCATTTCACATGCTGCGGTTGGAAATCCTGGCCCGGCTGCACGGGCTCACCCCGCTTCCCTCGCCCACGCGTACCAGCCCCATCTCTGCCAACCGCGCCGTGCTCGAGTACATGCTGCGCGAGTCGGTGGCGCTGCCCACCGACCTGGTGCTCATGCTCTGGCTCACACTGAGCGGGCGCACCATCGATTCGGCGTCGGCGTCGGGCTGATCACTGGCGCAGCCGGGTGACACGCCCCCGTTCGTCGAAGCCCTTGAGTGGCAGCCGCTTCACATCGTTGTGCAATCGGCGGCTGCTCTGCTCCACCGGGAAGCGGTAGAGGGCCGCCGCAAACGAGAAGCCTTCGGCGGCCGCGAGGTTGACGGTGTAGCCGAGATCCTGCAGCGAGCCTACCGACAGCGCACTCAGCGGATTGCTGCTGCGATTGAGAAACCCGGTCATGAGTTCGTTGCGCAGAATGCTCTCGCGCCAATGCGAATCGCGCGTCCCGATACCGCCGCTGTTCTCGACCGGGACCGGCGTGCCCGAGTAGACGGCGCGGTTGAGCCGGGTGAACTGCGTACGGGCACCGGCCCCCTGAAAGTACGGATCGTTGCCCCCCTCCCCCACCAGCAGGGTGCGCTGCACATCCCAGAGGGTGCCGATCCCCAGCACATGCCCCATCTCGTGCACGATCACATCGGTGAGCAGCCCCTCGGCCACGAGCGCATTGAGGTCGAACTCGTCGAACTCCATGAGCCCGTACGTGGTGAGCCACGTGCGCGTGTTCACCGCGCAGGGTCCCGCCTGCCCCAGAATGTTTCCGGTGGAGTCTCCCGCGCCGTCAATGGGCGCCACGCGGGCGTAGATCACCACATCGTTGATGACTTCGTTGACGGCGGGGATCCAGGAGGCGCACTCCCCCGCTCCCTCGACGACGCGGGTGTCTTGCAGGTTGCCCACGATGATGGTGCGCCACTTGGCCGCAGCGGTGAGAAACGCCTGACGGACCACGGGATTGTTCACCGTGCCGATGAAGCGCACGTCAATGTCGAACTGCGACGTGCTCACGGTGGCGGTGAAGCTCACCGCGCGTCCCGGAAGCGCGGAGCTGCTGGCCACGAGCGTTTGCCGCGGTTCGGTGGGGCCGAGAATCCACGCGCCCACGAAGGCGGTGCCATTGGCGGGGTCGGAGGTCTGCTGTGCCGAGGCGACGGTGCCCGAGGCCGGCCCGGGGGTGAAAGTGACCGGCACGTTGCCCACGCCGTTGCCGAAGATGTCGACGACGCGCACCCCCGGCGGGACGGGTACGGCATTGCCGAAGGAGCCCACCTGGTTGTCGCCGGCGATCTTGATGAGGTCCACGGCGGGCCCGGGCTGGGCCACGGCGCTGGCGTCCACCGAGGTGGTGAACCCGTTGAGCGCGTCCACCACAGTGGCGCGCAGCCGCTGTGCCCCGGCCTGCGTCCCAAGACGCCACCCGCCGGCCGTCGCCACACCCTGCGCGTTGGTGGTCTGGTTCGCGCCCGTCACGCTGCCGTTCCCCAGCGTCACCGCGAAGGTCACCGGCAAGCCGGGAATCACGTTGCCGAACTGATCTTCGGCGCGCACCGCCGGCGCAGCGGGGACGTCGGTGTTCACGGTCGCCACCTGATTGTCCACGGTGGCGAGCGCCACGGTGGCCAACGCGCCCGGCAGTGCCGTGGCGGTGAAGACCGTCGGCGACAACCCGTCCACGCGCGCTTCGAGTGTCTGCGTGCCGGCGGTGGTCCCCAGCACCCACCCGCCCGAGGAGGCCACACCGCCGGCGTCGGTGCGCACGGAGTCGCTCGACACCCGGCCATTGCCCCCGGTCACGCGCCAGCGCACCAGCAGCCCCTTGATGTTCTTCCCCCGCTGGTCGGTGATACGCACGCTGGGCGCCTGCTGCAGCACGGCGTTCACACGCCCCGTGAAGGTGGTGGCTTCCACCGGTGCGGCGGCGGTCGGCACCTGGGGATCGTCACCGCACGCCAGCAGTGCCGCGGCCAGAAAGACGTGGACCGCGCGGGCGCAATAGGACCGAGTGGGCATAACGTGGTGAACGCGAAGGGGAGTGATCACGCAAGAAGTTGGCGAGGGCGACCGTGTCGTCGCCGATGAACGCGAATGCATGCGCGCGGGGTTTCGAGTTGCTGGTACACGCCCGAATATTGACCCATGCACATCCCCGTCGAGAGCTACCACCTCCCGAATGGCCTGCACGTGGTGCTCTCCGAGGACCATACGGCCCCCATCGTGGCGGTGAATCTGTGGTACCATGTCGGCTCAGCGAACGAACGACTCGATCGCACCGGCTTTGCGCACCTGTTCGAGCACATGCTCTTTCAGGGGTCGGCAAACGTCGAGGCCAATGAACACTTCGAGTTGGTGCAGCGTGCCGGCGGGACGCTGAACGGGTCCACGTGGCTCGACCGCACCAACTATTACGAAACGTTGCCGTCGCACCAGCTGGCGTTGGCGCTGTGGCTGGAAGCCGATCGCATGGGGCGCATGCTCCCCGCGATGACGCAGCACAAGCTGGACACGCAACGGGACGTGGTGAAGAACGAACGGCGCTGGTCGGTGGACAACCAGCCGTACGGTAGCTGGTGGGAGCGGCTGCCGGCGTTGGTGTTCCCGGAGGAGCATCCGTTCAACCACTCCCTGATCGGCTCGATGGAACATCTCAGCGACGCCTCGCTCGACGACGTCGCCGATTTCTTCCGCACGTATTACACCCCCGACAACGCGGTCCTCACCGTGGCCGGCGACTTCGACCGCACCGAAACGGTGCGCCTGATCACCTCGTACTTCGGCGACATCCCGCGCGGGGCTCCGCGGCCGCCGTTGCGGGACATGACCGTGCCACCCACCCTGGGGAACACGCGCCGGGAGGTGATACCCGACGCCGTGGCGTTGCCGCGCCTCTTCGTGGCGTGCCGCACCCCGGTGTTCGGTACCGATGGCTACTATGCGGCCAGTCTGGCCGGCGCCGTGCTGGGGATGCGCACCGGCTGCCGGCTCGAGCAGTCGCTCGTGCGGCGCCAGCGCATTGCGTCCCAGGCGAGTGCCTTCACCTACGATCTGGCCAAGGGCAGTGACCTGTTGGTGATCGATGCCACCGCGCACGCCGGCGTGAGCGCAGAGCAGCTGGAGGCGGCGGTGCTGGCGGAACTCGATGCGATGGTCGCGCATGGGGTCACGGAGGACGAAGTGACGCGGGCGCGGGCGCTCATCGAGACGAGTTTCGTCATGAGCATGCAATCGGCGGCGGAGCGCGCGGACCAGTTGTCACGCTTCGCGACGTATTTCGGCGATCCCACGCTGGTCAACACCCAGGTGGCCCGCTACGCGGCCACGACGGCCGCCGATGTGTCACGTCTGGCCCGCGAGCGGTTGGGCGCCGACAACCGGGTGCTGCTGGTGTACGTGCCCGCCGAGGAGCCGCCGGCTGAAGCGGCGGCGGTCTTGGCCGAGGCGATGGCATGAGCACGTCCGCGTTGGTCTCCATGCCGGTGGCGCCGCCGCGCCCTGGCGCCGGGGCGCCGCGCCCGTACCGGTTCCCGCACTTCGTGACGCGCATCCTCTCCAACGGCTTGCGGGTCATGGTGGCCTCGGTGCCGGCGTATCCGGTGGTGACGACGCTGGCCGTCGTGGAGGCCGGGGCCACGCGTGACCCGCGCGACCACGAGGGGCTGGCGCAGCTGGTCACGCGCGGGTTGAGCGAGGGCACGCGCACCATGAATGCCCTGGAGCTCACCACGCGCCTCGAAATGCTCGGGACGACGCTCGATACCGGGGCCGACTGGGACTCGGCCATCGTGCAGCTGACGGCGCTGTCCTCACGCGTGGAGGATGCGCTGGCGGTGCTGGCGGAAGTGTTGCGCTACCCGGCATTTCCCGAGCACGAGCTGGAACGGTTGCGGGCCGAGCGACGCGCGGATCTGGCGCAATTGCGCACGGAGCCGCGTGGGCTGAGTGATGTGTTCTTCTCGCGGTTGCTGTACGAGCGGGCGTCCCGCTTTGCCCGGCTCGCTGGTGGTGACGAACGCAGCATCGAGCGACTCACGCGCGACGCGGTCGTGTCGTACCACGAGACGTACTATCGTCCCGATGCCACGGCGCTCATGCTGGTGGGGGACATCGACGTGGAGACGGCGGTGCGCATTGCCAGTACGCACTTCGGCGACTGGGCCGGTACGGCGCCCCCGGTCACCGAACCGCCCGCCGCACAACGGCACCTCGACGCCCGTGTGCATCTCGTGCACAAGGCGGATGCCCCCCAGAGCGAGGTGCGGGTGGGCCATGTGGCGATTCCGCGCTTCCATCCGGATTACTTCCCGGTGGTAGTGATGAACGCCATTCTGGGCGGGCTGTTCTCCTCCCGGCTCAACCTGAACCTGCGCGAGCAGCACGCGTACACGTATGGCGCGCACAGCGCCTTCGACTGGCGCCGCGCGGCGAGTCCCTTCGAGATCAGCACGGCGGTGGAGACGGCGGTGACCGCCGACGCGCTGCGGGAGATCGTGGCCGAGTTCACGCGCATCCGGGAAATGCCGGTGAGTGAGGCGGAGCTGTCGCTGGCGGTGTCGTATCTCGTGGGGGTGTTTCCCATTCGCTTCGAAACCACGGCCGAGGTGGCGGGGGGGATGGCGAACGTGGAGATCTTCCGTTTGCCCAGCAATTACTTCGATACCTATCGTGAGCGCGTGGCCGCGGTGACGGCCGACGACGTGCTGCGCGTGGCCCGCACGCATCTGGACCCGTCGCGACTGCAGGTGGTGGTGGTGGGCGATGCCAACGCCATCCGCGAGCCGGTGGCTGCACTGGGGCTGGGTCCCATCACGGTGTATGATCCCCTCGACGACGATCACGCGGACGCGGTCTAGCTGATCGTGCGTCGTTCACCGGGTGTCTGCCCGTTCCTTCGTCCCCACGTTCTCCTCTCGTGACGCCAGCTCGGAAGTCTTCGCCAGCCTCGCCCCGCACGGTCACCCGGAAGGTGGCCACCACACCGACACCGCCGCCGGCCAGGAAGGCGGCCAAGAAGGCGGTCAAGAAGGTGGCCAAGAAGGCGGCCAAGAAGGCGGCCCGGAAGGCCACGCCGGCGAAGCCGCCCAAGTCGGAGCTGTACGAAGTGCGGCGCTCGCGCATTCAGGGGCGCGGCGCATTTGCGATCAAGCCCATTCGCAAGGGCCAGATCGTGGACGAGTACTGGGGACAGCGCATCACCCACGAGGAAGCCGACCGTCGCTACGACGACAACGAGGGGCGGCACCACACGTTTCTCTTCGTGCTGGACGAGAACACGGTGCTCGACGCCCGCTATGGCGGCAACGACGCGCGGTTCATCAATCACTCCTGTGATCCGAACTGCGAGACGGAGATCGAGCGGGGGCACATCTACATCAAGGCCATCAAGGCCATTGCCCCCGAAACCGAGCTCACGTACGACTACCGCTTCGACTGGCAGGACGAATACGAGCCGGAGGACATCCGGTATTACGCCTGCCGCTGCGGTTCGAAGAAGTGCCGCGGGACGATCCTGCGGGTGCCGGTCTATCTCAGGAAGACGGCACGCGAGTGGTTGGCGGGGAACGATGTGAAGAAGCCGAAGAAACCGGTGCGCAAGCGGACGGCCACGCAGCCGGCCGATCCGCACGTCCGGCACCCGCACGTGGCCGAACGGCACGCCACGAGACAGCGCCGGTGAGCGAACCCGGCAAGGTGGGTGGGACGCGCGTCTATCACGGCCGCATCATCTCGGTCGATCTCGACGAGGTGCGCTTTCCCGATGGGTCGGTTGGCACGCTGGAAATGATTCGCCATCCGGGTGCCAGCGCGGTGGTGCCGCTGCTGGGGGATGCCGGAGACGACCCGGAGGTGCTGCTCATTCGGCAGTACCGCTATGCCGCCGAGCAGTTTCTGTACGAGATCCCGGCGGGACGGCTCGACCCCGGGGAAAGCCCAGCCGACTGCGCTCGGCGGGAGCTGCAGGAGGAAACCGGGTACACGGCGGCGCGTGTCGAACAGCTGTTCACCATGTACACGACTCCCGGCTTCACGGACGAGAAGATCCATCTCTTCGTGGCGACGGGGCTCGTGCCCGGTGAGGCGCATCGCGAGGCCGATGAGTTCATGGAGCTGGTGCCGACGCGGCTGTCGCGCGCCCTGTCCATGATCGAGCGGGGGGAGATCCAGGACGCCAAAACGGCGCTGGCCCTGCTCTATGCGGCAGGCTTTCGCCTCAACTGAGCCGATATGTCGCGGGTGGTGTCCACTTTTCCGGACAGGAATCTCCGGAAAGGGACGCTCGAGCGGACAGATGGTACCGGGGTGATACGGGAGGCAGAACAGTAAGTCGTTGTTTTGCAACGGTTTGCGGGAGAATGTTCCAAAATGTTCCCCGCGGCATGGCCCGTGCGATACCCCTTGGTGTGCACCAACATGGTCTGCCGGGTCGTCCGGCGGTCTGGTTTCCGCACCGCGCGGTGTCTCTCGCGCGTCACCGCTGGCGCTCTGCCTTTGGCAGGAGGGCTCGACCCATGGCCGAACTGGCTCGTACGAAACTGACGTCGCACTCCACCCCCGCCGTGCCGGTGCGGGAGCACCTGCGCACGCTCGAGGACGGGGATGTGGTGTCGGCGTTCCTCGCTGGCGAGGAGCGGGCGTTCGAGGAGCTTGTCGACCGCTATCAGGGCCGTCTGCTGAACTTCGTTTACCGCACCATCGGCGACCGCGATCGCGCCGAGGACCTGGTGCAGGAAGTGTTCATCCGGGTGTATCGCCACATCGGTCGTTTCGACCGATCGAAGAAGTTCAGCACCTGGATCTACACCATTGCGTCCAACCTGGCGAAGAACGAGCTGCGCAACCGGTCGCGCAATCCATTGGTTCTGTTCCAAACCATCAAGGCGAAGTTCGAGGACGAGGAGCGGCCGCTGCAGTTCGAGGACGTGAGTTCGCGTCCCGACGACCTGTTCCGCAAGCGTCACCTGCGCGACATGGTGGAGCAGACGGTGGGGCAGCTCCCGGCCCATCATCGCGAGGTGTTCGTGCTCCGCGAGCTCGAGGGGAAGAGCTACGAGGAGATCGCCGACATCACCGGCGTGAATCTGGGTACGGTGAAGTCGCGGCTGAACCGCGCGCGAACGGCCTTTGCGGAGATCATCGCGCCGTTGGTGAGGTAGGGGGCGCTCCGCGCCCCTCTTGTGACAAGGGAGGGGGCAGGGGGAAGGGTCTCCGGGGGAAGCAGGAGCGGGGGGGGCCGGCGCGGGTGCGCCGGCCCCTTTCCGCATGCACCTGCTCCCTGCCTCCTGAGCACCTTCTTCCTGCTTCCTCCCTTGCAACCAGGTTGTTCCAATGAATCCTGCTTCAGGAATGACAATTCCAATTGCGCCTCCCGTCTCCCGCTCGTATCTCGTGTGTTGCCGAGCCCGGCGCGGGACCCCGGCGCGATCGGGGCCCGTGTCGGGGGATCCCCCCGGAACCGCTCCGGTCCCGCTGGGTACCTTCGCCTGCACGCATTCTCCGCAGGCTTCCGCCTCATTCCGATGGACTGCAAGCTCTTCCGCAAACACCACCTCGCGTATCTCGACGATACGCTGCCCGGTGACCTGATGGCGCAGGCGCAGTGCCACGTGCTGGACTGCGACCCCTGCGCGGCCCACGACACGCTGGTCCGGCGCTCTCTCATGGTGGCGCGCAACATGCCCATGCTCGAGCCCAGCGCCCAGTTCCAGTCGCGGCTGCAGGCGCGTCTGGCCGAGTGCCGGGCTGAGCGGGAGGCCACCGCCAGCGCGGTGCGCGAACGGCGCGCGGTGGCGCTCCCCAATGGCGGACTGGTGTCGCCGTCACGCACGGCGCTGGCCATGGCCGCCAGCGTCGTGATCGGCGCCCTGGCGTTGCAGGCGCTGCGCGAGAACCGCGCACCAACGCTGGCCATGCAACCGGTCCTGGCCATGCCGCCGGTTCCCGTTTCATCGGCCCCGTACCTCACGCCCGCGCTGGTCCAGGCAATGTCCACCGGCAACCCGGTGTGGCCGGCGGCGATGATCGTGGAAGACGCGCCGGTGGGTTTCGTGAACGTCGAATACCGGTTCGCCGAACTGCGCTGAGACACAGGGACCACACGGTCCCTGTTATTTTTCGCGGATGCCCCCGAAGTCATCGGCGACGCCCCCGAAGGAAAGCGCTCCCCTGCGTGTGGTGCAGGCGGCGGTGCAGTCGCGACAGTTCGCACCCGTGTACTACCTGCACGGCGACGATGACTTCCTGAAGGACGGCGCCCTGCATGATCTGCTGCAGGCGGCCATCGACCCCTCCACCCGCGACTTCAATCTGGAGCAGCGGCGGGGAAGCGACCTCGATGCCGAAAGCGTGGCCAGCCTGCTCACCACGCCGCCCATGCTGGCGGAACGGCGCGCCGTCGTGCTGCGCGACGTCACCGGCCTCAAGAAGGCGGCGCGGGTACAACTCGACAAGTACCTCGAGCGTCCCGCCGGCGATACGCTGCTGCTGCTGGTATCCCCCGCCGGCACCAAGGCCGATCCCGCCCTGCTGCACGCCAGTGTCTCGCTCGAGTTCGCGCCGCTCACTCCGGAACGGGTGCGCCGGTGGATCACGCATCATGCGACCACGGTGCTGCAGGTCGACATTGCCGACGATGCGGCGCAGCTGCTGCAGCAGGCGGTAGGCAACGACCTGCATCTGCTGGCGGCGGAGCTCGACAAGTGCGCGAGCTACGAGCTGGGGATGCACGACGATGTCGGCGCGCCCCACGGCGGCGCACCACGCGCCGCCATTGGGGTGGAGGCGGTATCGGCGGTCGTGGGCGTGCGTCGTGGCGAGACGGTGACCGATTTGCTGGATGCCGTGGCACGGCATGACGCCCAGGCCGCCGTGCAGCTGGTGCCGCACGTGCTCAGCCAGCCCAAGATGTCTGCCGTGCAGGTGGTGATAATGCTGGGCACCCAGGCCTTTGCGCTCAGCTTCGGTCGCGCGCGGCGCGATGCGGGCGTACCCACGCCGCGGCTGCCGCAGGAGTACTTCGCCTTCCTCAAGGACACGGGCGGGTATCCCGGACGTCCGTGGGGAGAAGCGGCGTCGGCCTGGACCCGGGCGACCGATGGTTGGAGCGCCGAGGCCTGCGCCCGTGCGCTGGCCCTGTTGCTGGAGGCGGATACGGCACTCAAGGACACGCGAGTGTCGAACGAAGAGCAGCTGCTCACGTCGCTCGTGCTGGCGCTCTGCGCCACCCGGTCGCGACGAGCCGCGTAACGAGGAATGATGATGACATCGATGACGCAGCGGTGCACCCTGACGGCGATTCTCCTGGCCGTCGTCGCTCCTGCCCTGCTGCCGGCCCAGTCAGCGGCGCCGTTGCCGGCGTCGGCGATCTCGCCCGCCATGGACCGGGCGGTGGCGCGGGCTCGCGCCGCCGTGGACAACGGCGACGGGGCGGATGCGCGCGCCGTGCTCGACTCGCTGGTAACGGCGGCGCCCAGCGGCAGCAACGATCTGGCGGAGGCGCTCTTCTGGCGCGCCACCCTCGCCGAACGGGTGAGCGACGCCGAGCGCGATTGGAAGCGGCTGATCATTGAAACCCCGCTCGCTCCGCGCGCCACCGACGCCCTGCTGCGCCTGGGCGAGCTGGAAATGCTGCGCGGGCACCCGGCGGACGCGCGCGCGTATTTCGCGCGCGTGGTGCGCGAGTATCCGGCGGGTCCGGCCAAGGCGCGCAGTCAGTTGTGGATTGCCAAGAGCTGGGTGGCGCAGCGCGACCTGCCGCGGGCCTGTGTCGCGCTCGCCGTGGCGACCACCACCGGCGTGCCCGACGGCGAGCTGCGTCTGCAGGCCGAAGAGCTGGGGCGCCGGTGCGCCACCGTCGACCGCAAGCTGCTTGCGCGCGCGCAGGCCGACACGGGGAACGCGGCCGCGTCCCCGGCTGCCGCCCCGTCCGCTCCCGCGCCAGCACCGGCCGCCACGGCAGCAGGTGCGCCCGCCGCGTCGTCGGTGCCCGCGGCGGCGGCCGCCGCCCCCGCGTCGTCGGTGCCCGCGAATGCGCGCTTCAGTGTGCAGCTGGCGGCCTTCGGGACGCGCCCGGAAGCCGAGGCGTTCGTGCGCACGCTGGGGGCGCGGCAGATCGACGCCCGGGTGGACGGCGACCGCCAGCCGTTTCGCGTGCGAACCGGCTATTTCGCCACCCGCGCCGAAGCGACCGCAGCCCTGGTGCGCTTCAAGCGGGCGGGGTTTTCCGGCTTCGTGGCGGAGCTCGTGAAGTGACCAGTGGCGGCAGCGGCAGTGCCACGCCGCTCATGCAGCAGTACCGGGAGATCAAGGCGCGGCATCAGGACGCGATCCTGTTTTTCCGCATGGGTGATTTCTACGAAATGTTCTACGACGACGCCGAAGTGGCGTCGCGCGCCATCGGACTGACGCTGACCTCGCGCAACAATGGCGGAGCCGCCGAGGTGCCGCTGGCGGGCATTCCGGTGAAGGCCGCGGCCGAGTACCTGCGGCGTCTGGTGCAGCAGGGGCATCGTGTGGCGATCTGCGAGCAGGTGGAGGACCCGAAGCTCGCCAAGGGGATCGTGAAGCGTGAGGTAATCGAAACGATCACGCCGGGCGCCGTCTTTGCCGACGACCTGCTGGATGGCGCCCGCGCCAACTACGTGTGTGCCGTGGCCATGGGGCGTGACACCGTGGGCAAGCAGGGCGGACGGGAGGGCGATCGCGTGCGCGAGCAGATTGGCGTGGCCGCGGCGGATCTCTCCACCGGCGAGCTGCGCCTGTTCCTGGTGACGGCGGCCGATGCCTCGGCCGTACTGGCGCGACTGGCGCCGCGCGAACTGCTGCTGGTGCGCAACGCCGCCCACGCGGAGCTCGACGGGGCGCTGCAGGTCGTGGAGGGCGCGCTCGTGACGGAGCGCGAGGGGTGGGAATTCGACGCCCAGCTGGCCACCGACGAGCTCACGCGGCAGTTCGCGATCAGCAGCCTCGAAGGCTTCGGGCTTGGTGTCGAGGATGCGGCGGTCGTGGGCGCGGCCGGCGCGCTGCTGCGCTATCTGCGTGAGTTGCAGCCGGGGGGATTGCCGCATCTGGCGCGGCCGGTGGTGGAGCGTCCCGGCGGCGTGATGCCGCTCGACGAGATGACGCGGCGCAATCTCGAGCTGGTGGAATCGCTGCGCGGCGGTGAGGTGGCGGGCACGTTGCTGAGCGTGCTCGATCGCACGACCACCCCCATGGGGCAGCGTCAGCTGCGGCAGTGGCTGCTGGCCCCGCTGCTCGAACGGGATGCCATTGACGCGCGCCTCGACGCCGTGATGGTGCTGGTGCGCGACCCGGTGGGACGCGCCACCCTGCGCGAGGCGCTCGACGGGGTGCGCGACGTGGAGCGATTGGCCAGCAAGGCCGCGGCGGGGCGCGCCACGCCGCGCGAACTGCGGGCGCTGGGTGATTCGTTGGCGCGGTTGCCGCAGGTGGCTGCCGCCGTGCACGCGGTGCTGGCGCACGCCAATCAGGGGGGCGCGCAGGGCGGCGTGCTGGCCCGCATGCTGCACGACTGGGACGATGGTGCGGACTGTGCCGCACAGCTCACGCGCATGCTGGTGGCCCGTCCGCCGCTGCTGATCGGCGAGGAGGACACCATTGCGCCGGGGGTGGACGCGGCACTCGACGAGCTGCGCGCGTTGCGCGATGGCGGCAAGGATGCCATTGCCACCATTCAGCAGCAGGAGCGCGCCCGCACCGGCATCGGCAGCCTCAAGGTGGGGTACAACAAGGTCTTCGGCTACTTCCTCGAGATCTCGAACGCCAACCGGCACCTGGTGCCCGACGACTACCAGCGGCGTCAGACGCTCACCGGCGCCGAGCGGTACGTAACGCCGGCGCTCAAGGAGTACGAGGAGAAGGTGCTGAGCGCCGCCGAACGCATCGAGGCGCGCGAGCGCGAACTGTTCGAGGCGCTGCGCCGCGAGGCCGGGGCCGCGATCAGGCGCTGGCAGGCGGTGGCGCGACGGGTGGCGACCATCGATGTGCTGGCCAGCTTCGCCGACGTGGCGGAGCGCGAGCAGTACGTGCGCCCCGAGCTGCACGACGGCTTCGATCTCGAGATCACCGCCGGCCGGCATCCCGTGGTGGAGCGCATGATGGCGCGCGAGAAGTTCATCCCCAACGATCTCGCCCTCACGGAGGAGGCGCAGCTGATCGTGCTCACCGGCCCCAACATGGCCGGCAAGAGCACCATCCTGCGTCAGATCGGCCTCATCCAGCTGCTGGCGCAGGTGGGCGCGTACGTGCCGGCGCGCAAGGCGCGCCTGCCCATCGTGGACCGGCTCTTCACGCGCGTGGGGGCGAGCGACAATCTCGTGCGCGGGCAGTCCACTTTCATGGTGGAGATGAGCGAAACGAGCGCAATTCTGCACACCGCCACGAAGCGCTCGCTGGTGCTGCTCGACGAGATCGGACGCGGCACCAGCACGTACGACGGCGTGAGCATCGCGTGGAGCGTGAGTGAACATCTGCACGATGCGATCGGCTGCAAGACGGTGTTCGCCACGCACTATCACGAGCTCACGCAGCTCGCGAACGAGCTGGGGGGCGTGCGCAACTTCACGGTGGCCGTGCGGGAGGTCGGCGATCAGGTGCTGTTCCTGCACCGCCTTGTGCCGGGTGGCGCCGATCGCAGCTACGGCATCGAGGTGGGGCGGCTGGCGGGGCTCCCGGCTCCGGTGATCACGCGCGCCAAGGAAGTCCTCGCGCTGCTGGAAGGTGAAGGAGAGCAGATGGCCGCGCGCCTCACCGCCGACGGTATGCAGGCGCCGGCGAGCACCCGGCGCCGCGGGCCTCGCCTCAAGCATCAGCTGCACGCCGACCAGCTGGGCTTTTTTGCCGAACCGGTGGCGCCGGTGGATGCGGCCGCCACGCGCCTCAAGGCGGCGGTGACGGCGCTCGACACCGACAGCATGACCCCGCTCGAGGCGCTCACCACGCTGGCGGCGCTCAAGAAGGGCGCGGCGGCGCCATGATGAGCCGGGCGGGAACGACGGCGGCGCCACCCAAGCCGTCCAAGGCCGAGCTGGCCGCGGCGGTGCACAAGGTTGTGCCCGACCTGGTGGCGCCCAACCTCACCGTCCTCTTCTGCGGCATCAACCCCGGGCTGTACACCGCCGCCATCGGGCACCACTTCGGTCGCCCCGGCAACCGGTTCTGGCCGGCGCTGCACGGCGCGGGGTTCACGCCCCGGCTGTTCAAGCCGTGGGAGGAGCACGAGCTGCTGCCGCTGGGGTATGGCATCACCAACATGGTGCCGCGCACCACGGCCGCGGCGTCGGCGCTTCGCCCCGAGGAGTACGTGGCCGGCGGCGCGCGTCTGGCGCACCTCGTCCGCACCTGCACGCCGCGTGTGGTGGCCTTCCTGGGGATCGGCGCGTACCGTACGGCATTCGGCCGCCCCAAGGCGCAGCTGGGTCTGCAACCGGAGCTGCTCGAAGGCAGTCGGTTGTGGGCCCTGCCGAGCCCCAGCGGGCTCAACGCCAATCATCAGCTTTCCGATCTCATCGCGATGTTGCGTGCGCTGCGCCTCTGGGTGGAATCCCCTGCGGCGCGCGACCGCTGACCCGTTTCGGCCCGCCCTCATGACTGCCTCTTCCTCGTCCGCTCGCGGCCTTCGCCGACGTTCTCGCGCGACCACCGCCATGATCGCGCTGTCCGCCTTCGGCTTCGTGGGCCTCACCGGGGCCTTCGCGGGGTGCAGCGAGGGGGCGCCGGCGCCGGCGGACACCAGCCGCACCGTGGCCCCCGGCCCAATGACGCCGGGTTATGGCGTGGACGTGGTGGCCGAGTTCCCGCACGACACCGGGGCCTTCACGCAGGGGTTGCTCTGGCACGAGGGCAAACTGTTCGAGAGCACGGGTACGGTGGGGAAGTCGAACATCCGCGAGGTGGCTCTGGCCTCGGGCAAAGCGCTGCGCCAGCAGCCGTTGGAGGAGCCGCACTTCGGGGAAGGCATCGTGATTCTCGGTGGCACGCTGTACCAGATCACCTGGCAGAGCGGCAAGGCCTTCACCTACGACTGGAAGACCTTCAGGCGCACCGGGGAGCTGCGCTACGACGGCGAAGGGTGGGGCCTCACCACCGACGGCACGTCGCTCATCATGAGCAACGGCAGCAACACGCTCATTTACCGCGATCCGAAGACCTTCGCCGCACAGAAGGCCGTGACGGTGACCGATCGCGGCAACATGGTGTCGCAGCTCAACGAGCTGGAGTGGGTGAAGGGAGAGATCTGGGCCAACGTGTGGCAGAAGGACTCGATCGCGCGCATCGACCCCGCCACCGGGAAGGTGACGGGGTGGATCGACCTTACCGGCCTCCTGCCGCAGCTCGATCGCACCGGCAAGGAGGATGTGCTCAACGGCATTGCGTACGACGCGGCCACCGACCGCATTCACGTGACCGGCAAGCTGTGGCCCAAGCTGTACGAGATCCGGCTCAAGGCGAAGTAGCAACACTACCCGAAACCCGAAACCCGAAACTCCCGGTGAACGACCGGGAGTTTCGGGTTTCCGGCAGGTCGGAGATGCTATCTGAGCCGCACGATCCCGTAGCGCAACGCGGCGGGCGGCAGGGCGCCGTTGCTGGAGAGCTGCACGAGGGCGCGCTGGCCGGCGGGGACGCTGAAGCGGAGATACGCGCTGGTTCCGCCAGCCAGCACGATGCGCTGTGGGGCGTTGCTGTTGAGGGTGCGCGTGGCGATGGGATACACGCCCAGCGCCGCCCCGCCGCTGAGCCGCAGTCCCGGGAAGATGCTGCGGAAGTTCCACGCGGGATTCACGTAGCGCGCCCCGAGGCCGGCCGTGGTGGCGGCGCTGAAGTCATCGGCGATGAGCGACACGGACCAATCGCGCAGGTAATCGGCAAAGCCGCCGCCACCGAGCACCTGCTGCAGGTTGGCCACGCCGGTCGTCGTGGAGTTGACGAGCTGCCGCAGGAAGGTGGCCTCGCCATTCGCGCCCTGCCGTGCCGCGGCGAAACGCAGGAAGTTCCAGATCGCGCCGCGCGTGGCGAGCGAATCGTTGGGCGCGTACGGCGAGTTGGTTTCCGGCGCGATGAGGAAGCCGTAGAAGCGCGAGAAGTTCTGCGAGGCGTACGTGGTGAAGTCCTCGGCGCGCAGGCCGTTCACGTCGCTGAGCACGAGGTTGCGGCGCGAGGAGTACCCGCTCACGCGCAGGTACAGCAGCTCTTCGGCCAGATGCGAGAGCCCCTCATCGAGCCAGACCTGCTCGGCGGTGGTGCCGGCCCCGTTCACGTAGAGCCGCCGTGACGCGTTGATGAGATGCTGCAGCTCGTGCGCGATGGTGTTGAGGTTGAGTCGCGTCACCACATCCTTGGCCCTCCGGTTGCCGTTCACCGACCCCTCGGGGTCGGGCACGAGCAGATAGAACATCTCCTGCTCGTTGGAGGTGGCGCAGGCCGGCAGGCCGTTGCGTGCCGTGCGCGGATACAGATCCCGGGCGAAGAAGAAGCCGCCAATCGTGAAGTTCGAGTTGGCCGGTGTGAGCTGATTCACCGCCCGGGTGTAGAACAGGATGATGCGGCCGTACTGCGAGATGTTGGACGGCGCCCCGAAGGCGGCGGTGTCCATGGGGAAGACCAGCGTATCGAAGGTGGCCGCAATGGAGGCGAACTCCGCGTCGGTGTAGCCCCCCGCGGGGTTTTCCTTGTCGCTTACCACCAGCGCGCGCGTGCCCACGGCTGCGACCCGTCCGGTGCGGGTATCGGCATTGCTGCACGCCTGACTCGAGTTGGCGTTCAGCCGGATGTCGTCTCCCACCCGGACCGGGGTGAGGGCCGCCTGCGCGCGCGGCTCCTGGTGCCACTGCTGCGCGACGCCGGCGAGTGGCGGCAACTCCTGCTGCTCGCGCAGCCGCAGCGCCTGCTCGAAGCGCTCCGCCGGGGAGAGCATGTTGCCCAGCAGGGTACCGGCGGGCATGGCGATCGTGTTGCCGGTGGGCAGGGGGGCCACGAGCGCGGCGGTGGTGGGCGCGCGGGTTCCCACCGCGAAGACATCGGCCACGGACGTGAGGCCGAACGACGGTGCGGTGGAGATGACCGTGAGCGCGAACTCCGCGCTGAGCGTGCCTGGCGGCGCCTCGAGACAGGCCGCGAGGCTGTTGGTCCCCGCCTGCGGATCGACCACGTCGCCGACCGCGAGTGTCTGTGCCGCCGTGGGCCCGCAGGGGCCCGAGCCGGCGGGACCGATGGTCAACAGCACCGTGTCGGCGCGCCCCGATGCGGCAGCCACCACGCGCGCGGAGCCGGGGGCGAGGGCGGTGACCAGACCGGCGCCATCGACGGAGGCCCGCGCCTCATCGAGCGAGGTGAAACTGAAGCTCTGCCCCACGATGACGTTGCCGAACTGGTCGCGCAGCGAGCCGCGCACCCGCAGCGTATCCCCCACGCCGAGGAAGCCCGACTCGGGAATGGCCACCATGCTCGCGGCGGGGCCAGGGAGCACGGTGGCGATGAAGGGGGCCGGGTTGACGCCGTTCACCTGCGCACTCAGCCGGGCCGTGCCGGCGGTGATGCCCACGGTCCAGGAGGTGGTGGCAATGCCGCGCGAATCGGTGGTGCTGCTGGCGGGGCTCGCCGTTCCCGATCCCACCCCCACGTCCCAATCCACCCGGCGCCCGGAGACCGGCTTGTTGTCCTTGTCGGTCACGAGCACGGCGAGCGCCGTGGGGAGCGCGGCACCGGCCACGGCCGTCTGCTGGTTGCCCGCCTGAATGACCACGGCGGTGGGGGTCGCGCCGGGACCGGTGCCTTCGCTGGCGCGGCAGGCGCCAAGCAGGACGCTGGATATGCCAAGGGCGGCAACCAGGTGCGGGACGCGACGACGGGTGAGCAGCAACGGGCGCATGACGGGGAGCAAGGGGGGACCAATCCGGACATGACCGGCAGGGTTGAAACATGCCCTGCCGAATACGACACGTGAATGCCGACGACGGCACATGGTGCGACACCGCCCGAGGGGGCGCGGTGTACATTCCGGCATGCGCGCCGTAGGACGGTTCCTGCTTATGCCCCTCACCCTGCTCGGCTGTTCCGAGCGGGCACGACAGGCCCGGCAGCCCCGGGCCGGAAGTGACGCCTGGCTGCGCAACGCGTCGCTTCTCGACCTGCCCGACGAACGCCCGCAGATCCTCAACGGCGAACTCCCGTTCCGGTATCCCGTGGCACAGTATGTGGCCGGAGTGCAGGGGGAAGTCCTGCTGCGGGTGTTCGTCGATTCCGGCGGGAACGTCGTGGCCGACAGCACCAGGCTGGTCGAGCCGTCGGGGCACGCGGCCCTCGACAGCGCGGCGCTGGCCGGAGCGTCCCAGCTCCGTTTCCGCGCCGCCCGCCGCGGCGGTGTCCCCATTGCGGTTTCGCTGCTGTTCCCCGTGCACTTCCGACACCCGGGGGGGCTTCCGCCCCGGGACTCCCTGCGACCTCCCCCGTGACACCCACCACGATGGCCACCTCGCTCCCCACCGACGTGCCCACCCCTGCGCCGGCCGCGGCCGGCGCAGGCTCCTCCGAAGAACACGTGCGGCACCGCCGTCCCTATGGCAGCGTACTCGAGACGATCGGCTGGACGCCACTCATTCGCCTGGCGCGGGTGGCCAAGGGGATCCGCACGCCGCTCTACGGCAAGGCGGACTTCTTCAATCCGGGCGGCAGTGTGAAGGACCGCATCGGCATGCCCATGATCGAGGCGCACGAGGCGGCGGGCACGCTCAAGCCGGGCGGGACGATCGTGGAGGCGACAAGCGGCAACACGGGGGTGGGGCTGGCCATTGCGGCGGCGCTCAAGGGCTATCGCTGCATCTTCACCATGCCCGACAAGATGAGTCAGGAGAAGGTGCGCCTGCTCAAGGCGTTCGGGGCCGAAGTGATCATCACCCCCACGGCGGTGCCGCCGGATCATCCGCAGAATTACGTGCAGATGGCCAAGCGCATCGTGCGGGAAACGCCGGGCGCGGTGCTGGCCGGGCAGTTCGAAAACCCGGCCAACCCGGCGGCCCACGTGGCCACCACGGGCCCCGAACTGTGGGAGCAGACGGAGGGGCGCATTACGCATTTCGTGGCTGGCGCCGGCACGGGCGGCACGATCAGTGGCGTGGCGCGCTACCTCAAGAGCATGAACCCCAACATCAAGATCATCGCCGCCGACCCGCAGGGGAGCGTGCTGGCCGAGCTGTGGCGCACGAAGGGCGAGGGGCATCCCACGGGCGCGCCGTACAAGGTGGAAGGGGTGGGGCAGGACTGCGTCCCGGCCACCCTCGATATGGACATCATCGACGAGTTCATCTCGGTGGGCGACAAGGATGCGTTCACCATGGCGCGCCGGCTCACGCGCGAGGAGGGGATCTTCGTGGGGGGCAGCGCCGGGATGATTGCGCACGCGGCGCTCACGGTGGCGCGGCGGCTCGATGACCCGAACGCGCTCGTGGTCACCTTCCTGTGCGACACCGGCGAGCGCTATCTCAGCAAGGTGTTCAACGATGAGTGGATGCGCGAAAACCAGCTGCTCGACTCGCCGCACACGAGCATCGAGAGCGTACTGGGCAACAAGGACGCGAGTGCGCCGGCCATCGTGAGTGTCACGCCGGGCGCCACGGTGCGGCAGGCCATTCGCCTCATGGCGCTGCACAACGTGAGTCAGGTGCCGGTCATGGACGGCACGGTGTGCGTGGGCAGCGTGGCCGAGTCACGGCTCACCACCGAATCGCTGGGCGACCCCAGGGCCCTCGACAAGACGGTGAGCGACGTGATGGATCAGCCGTTCCCGGTGGTGGAGCACGACGCGCCGGTGGAAGCGGTGGCGAAGCTGCTCTCCAAGTCGAACCGGGCGGTGCTGATGCGGAAGGACGGGGTGGTGCAGGGGATCGTGACGCGCTTCGATGTGCTGGAGTACCTGATGCATCGGTGAACGGCCGAACGCGGGCGGCAACTACGCAAACGGCAACCGCAGACGGCAGACGGCAGGAACCACAGTGAGCAGTACGGAAGGAATTCGGTAGAACAACACGGCGGCTTGCGCTGCGCGCGCCGCCGATATGATACCGCAAAGGAAATCGGGCGCGACCGCAAAGCGGCGCGCCCGTTTTTTCCGCATTCCTGCGCACTGCGCACTGTGGTTCCTGCCGTCTGCCGTTGCCGTTGCCGTTGCAGTTGCCGTTGCAGGACGTTGCTCCTCCTCACCCCACGTCGCGCTCGAACGCCGCGTCGAAGCGCACGTCGCTGGGCGGAAAGTCCACCGCCTTCACGCGCGCACACGCCTCCCGCGCGCCGAACTCGCGATCCATGCCGATGTCTTCCCACTCCACCGACAGGGGGCCGGTGTAGCCCACGCGGTTGAGCGATCGCACGATCCCCTCGAAATCCACGCGCCCGCGCCCGATGGAGCGGAAGTCCCAGTGGCGATCGCGATGGCCGAACTCGAGATGGCCACCGAACACGCCGCTGCGCGTGGGGCGGTCGCTCCACCACACGTCCTTCATGTGCACGTGGTAAACGCGATCGCCGAACGTCTGGATGAAGGCGAGATAGTCCACGCCCTGATAGGCGAAGTGCGACGCGTCGAAGTTGAAGCCGAAGGCGCGGCGCCCGCCCACGGCCGCCACGGCGCGCTCGGCCGACGCGATGTCGAAGGCGATCTCGGTCGGGTGCACCTCGAGGGCGAAGCGCACGCCCACTTCGTCGAAGGTGTCGAGAATGGGATTCCAGCGGTCGGCGAAGTCGCGAAAGCCGGCGTCGATGGTCGACGGCGACACCGGGGGGAACGAATAGAGCAGCGGCCAGATGCTGGAGCCGGTGAAGCCCGGCACCACCTTCACGCCCAGCTTCGCCGCGGCATGTGCCGTGCGCTGCATCTCCTCGGCGGCGCGTCGCTGCACTCCGGCGGGCGTGCCGTCCCCCCACACGCGGGGGGGCACGATGGCCTGGTGCCGCTCGTCGATGCGATCGCACACCGCCTGCCCCACGAGATGATTGCTGATGGCGTGCACCGCGAGGCCGTGCTGCGCCAATAGGTCGCGCTGGCGTTCGACATACCCATCTTCGCTGACCGCCCGCTCCACGTCGAAGTGATCGCCCCAACAGGCGAGTTCGAGGCCGTCGTACCCCCATGCGCTCGCCTTGGCGGCAAGCGTGGCGAGCGGCAGGTCGGCCCACTGGCCGGTGAAGAGCGTAACGGGGCGCATGGGATGCAGTGCGGGAAGAGGGCCGAAGAACAACGGAACGCGAATGGAAAGACGAACCGGGACGCAACACCCGTCAGGCTGGCGGCGTGTAGGCGGCATCGACCCAATGACCGCCACTTCCCGCCTCCCCGCCGCTGCGCAGCGCGGTTTCGATGAAGTGCACGCCAATGGCGCCGTCCTGCACCGTGGGGAAGTCCAGGTCGGCGGGATCGGGCGTCTCGCCGGCCACCCGCGCCGCGATCGTGCGCAGCGCGTTGCCATACACATTGGCGAACGCCTCGAAGAAGGCCTCCGGATGCCCCGACGGCAACCGCGTGGCGCGCTGCGCCTCGGGACTCAGATAGCCACTGCCGCGCGTCAACAGTTGCAGGGGGCCGTCGAGGGGGCGCAGCAGCAGGCGATTCGGCTCTTCCTGTGCCCACTCCAGCGAGCCCTGGCTGCCGTACACGCGCAGGTTGATGCGGTTCTCCTCGCCCGTGGCCACCTGCGAGCAGTGCAGGATGCCACGCAGCCCGTGCTCGTAGCGCAGCAGCAGGTTGGCATCGTCATCCACCCGCCGCCCGGGAATGACCGTGCCCACGTCGGCCATGAGGCGCGTGATGCGCTGCCCCGTGACGTAGCGCGCCAGCTGCTCGGCATGGGAGCCGATGTCGCCCAGCGCACCCGCGCCGGCCCGCGCGGGATCGGTGCGCCAGTCGGCCTGTTTCTGCCCGCTCGTTTCGAGCGCGGTGCCGAGCCATCCCTGCGTGTACTCCACGACGACCTTGCGGAGCGTGCCGAGGGCCCCCGACGCCACCATGGCGCGGGCCTGCTTCACCAGCGGATACCCGGAGTAGTTGTGCGTGAGCGCGAAGATGACGCCATGCTCCGCCACCAGGCGGCAGAGCGCCTCGGCATCGGCGAGCGTGGTGGTCATGGGCTTGTCGCAGATCACGTGGAAGCCCCGCTCGATGAAGGCGCGGGCCGCGGCGTAGTGCACGTGGTTGGGCGTCACGATCACCACGACATCGATGCGATCACCCGGTGCCCGCGCCGCCTCGCCTTCGGCCATCGCCTCGAAGCTGGGATAGCAGCGGGACGGGTCGAGGTGCAGGGCGCGACCCTGCTCGAGGGACTTCTGCGGATCGGTGGAGAAGGCGCCGGCGACCAGCTCGGCCAGCCCGTCCAACTCGGCGGCGCGCCGGTGCACCGCACCGATGAAGGCGCCCGGGCCTCCCCCCACCATCCCGTAGCGCAGCTTGCGATTCAACGGCATCGATCCTCCAGCATGGACTCGGCAATCACCGACACGCGGCCTCGAGAGACGAGGTCGCCGTCGTGCGCGGGCGCGCGGGTGCGCGAATCCCTCTGCAATTCTAGGTGGTGCCCCATGGCGGGCAAGCAGGGTCCCTGGCGCAGGGACCGACACGGTGCCGCCGGCGGTGATGCTTATCCCGCGGCCGTCTGCGCGCTGTAGCGGTCGCTGGCGGCCCGCTGTGCTGCAGTAACGCGCCGCTGCGCACCCCGGTCGACGGCCGTGGCGACGGCGCGCTGGGTTACCACCAGGGCGGCGGTGAGTGCCAACACGCCGGTGAACTGATGGAACACGCCGAGCGGGATGGGCACGGCCAGCAGCAGCGTCGTGATGCCCAGCACGAGCTGCGCGGTGATGACGGTGGCAAAGGCAAGGAGGGCGCGCTGCACCGCCCGCGGGAGTGCCGCTTGGCGCGCGCGCCACGCCAGCGTGAGCACGAGCGCGGTGACGGTGAGCGCGAGCACCCGGTGATGGAACTGCGCCGCGGCGGGGTTCTCGAAGGCGTTGCTCCACCACGGGGTGAGCGTGGCGTAGCCGGGCGGCACCACCTGGCCCCCCATGAGCGGGAACTCGTTGAAGACCTTGCCGCCGCGCAGCCCGGCCACGAATCCGCCCGACAGCACGGTAATGGCCAGCAGGGTCGTCGCGCTCACGAGCGCGAGGCGCCACGACGGGGAGGTGCTGGCCCCTTCCTGCAGCTCCTCGGCCGACCGCGCCCGCAGTTCACTGTAGGTCCACACGGCCACCGCCAGAATGCCGAGGGCGAGGCCGAGGTGCGCCGTGAGCCGGTAGGCGCTCACGCTGATGCGTTCGACGAGCCCGCTCTGCACCATGTACCAGCCCAGCGCCCCCTGTCCGGCGGTGAGCACCGGCAGGGCGGCGAGTCTGAGGCGCAGCGACTTGGGCAGGCGTCCCTGCACGAGAAACACGAGATACGGGATGGCGAACACCAGCCCCACGGTGCGCGCCACGTTCCGGTGGAACCACTCCCACCAGTAGATCCACTTGAACTGCGCCAGTGTGATCCCCGCGTGGGTGGTGCTGGCCTGGGGGATCTGCCGGAACTTCTCCAGCTCGAGCGCCCAGGCGGCGTCACTCGACGGGGGCAGAGCGCCCGAGACCGGTTTCCATTCGGTTATGGACAGCCCGCTTTCGGTGAGCCGGGTAATGCCCCCCACCGCCACCGCGAAGAAGACGGCAATGATGGAGGCCAGCAGCCAGCGGCGCAGGGCGAGGCGGTCGCGCTCGGGGAGCGCGCCGGGAAGTCCGAGGTCGGTCGTGGTAGCCACCCGTGTACCCTGACAGGGGGGCCGGTGAGGGTCAAGGGAGCGGGTGCCGGCCCACCGTGATCCACCGCGCGTCCGGACGCAGTGTGTCGGTCAGGGAATCACGATCAGTCCCGCCTTGCCACCGAAGTCGTCGTCCACGACCGCCAGGCCGCGCGGGGCACGCCATTCGCCACCATTCACGCGCACGGCCACGCGGTGCGTGCCGCTGGGGAGCGGGAAGCGGTACACGAACCGGTCGCCCTCGCGCGGTGCGCGCACGGGCTTCCACTCGGTGCTGCTGGACGCGATCTCCACGACGGCCCCGATCGCGGCGAGGAGGCTGATGCTGACCTCACCGTGGCCCTCGCGCCGCTGCACGAGCACCTCGTCGCCGCGCATATCAGGGACGGTGGTGATGCCGACCGTGCCGCCCCGGTCGTCGCCCAGCGCGCGCGCATCGCGGCGCACGGTGGCTGGACGGACCGGGGTCCAGCGCATCCCGAGGCCAGTGTACCGTGCCTGCGGTACGCCGCGCACGACGTCGGCGAGCTGCTCTCCCACCTGGGCGATGAGCGAAGTGCCGGCCTTCAGGTTCCAGGCGGCGGCCAGATGAAAGGCCGACGCCGTGCCCCGCGTGGCGCCGGTGCCAGCCCGCCAGGCGCGACTCCCCTGGACCCACAGCGGACCATGCTGCCAGCTGGCGTCGAGCTGGCGGTCGGCGAGCGTGTACGCGGGCGCCGGGGCGCGCAGGCCGAACCGCGCGGCCTCCATGAGCCGGAAGTCGTCGGTCCACCCGCGCGCGTAGTGGGCACCGGCGCGCAGGGTACCGACGGGCGTGGCGCGCTGCCAGGCCACCGCGCCGCCAAGGCGCCGTCCCTCATTGGGCCGATTCGCACGTGTCGTGCGCCCGACCCCCGCGAAGGCGCTCAGTTCGAGGGGCCCCACCCGCAGGTGCTGCCACCCCGCGAGGGCGCGATTCCCGTCGAGCCCCAGAACGCCTCCCCCGTTGGTGGTGGCGCTGAGGTCGACGTCGGTGCGCGCGACGGCCCATGGGAGCAGGGTGACCCGCACCACGTACTGCCCGGCCCGCACACTGTCGCTGGCGAGCGTCATGCTCCCCTCGGCGGCCAGCGCAACCCGACTGCGGGCGTGCCACACACCGCCGCCGAGGCTGCCGGCCGAGCGGCGGGTGCTGGTGGGCTGCTGCACACGCGCGCCACCGGCATCGAGCCAGACCATCGTGGCCGACCGCGGGACCGGTGCCTGCGCGCGCAGGGGCGCGGCGGCCACCAGGACAGCGGCCACCGCCCCCCCCCACGCCAGCCGAACGTCAGTTCTTGCCGGTTGGGCGCAGCGGAGCGCTGGTGGTGCCAATTCCGGCCCGGGATTCGATGAGGGAAAGCACACCCTTGGAGCGTAGCTCCATGGCCGCATCCGGCGCGAGTCCGGCAGCGATGTCGCGGCCGACCGTCGTGCCGAGGGTGGCGAACTGGGTGAGCGTGGCTCCCTTGAGCAGCAGTTCCCGGACCCGCCGGGTTGCGACGGGTCGCGAGACGCCATTGGCCACCATCTCCGCCAGCACCCCCAGCGGCACCGTGAGGGGCTTGGAGGGCCAGATCTTGCGCATGTCGCGCAGCGTGCTGGCGGGGATGCCCACCTGCAGCGCATCGGCCGCCGCGGCCAGTTCGTCCACCGACTGCGACGGCGCCATGGCGCCCTGCGCCACCGCGAGCCGTTCCATGAGCAGCGCCGTGGCCGTGCGGATGCGGTCGGGAGCGGCGCGCTTGGCGAGCCCCTCGCGCACCTTCGTCACGAGCGGCGCCGTGGGCAGGCCGCGGGCGGCGGCATCGGCAATGATGGCGCGGATGGCGGTGCGCGCCGGCTCGTCGGCAATGCCCTCGAAGGGCGTGGCCTCCTGCGCGTGCGCCGTGCGCGCCACGGCCGCGAGCAGCAACGGCACGAGGTAGCGGCGCATCACGGTGCCTGCACGATGATGATGGAGCCGGGGCGTCCGAAGTCGGTATCGGCGGCAGGCGGCGCGCGCGGGTCGGCCACCCACGTGGTGCCATTCACCACGAACGCGTAGACATGACGTCCCGGGGCGAGCGGCCGTGTGCCGGTCCACACGCCGTTCTCGAGCGTGAGCGGCGTGGCCGTGACATTCCAGTCGTTGAAGTCGCCCACCACGCTCACCTGCGCCGCCGTCGGCACGTCGCGGGCGTCGAGCAGGAACTGGGTGGGCACACGCAGGCTGGCGGCATCGGCGGTCGCCTCGACCGGCTGCAGCGGTGCAGCGGCCGCTGTGGCGGCCGGAGCGGACGCCACGGTGGTGGCCGTCGGCTGCGGCGTGCTGGCCGGTGGTCGCATGAGGAAGCCGCGGCTCACGAAGCCGACGGCCAGCGCCGCGGCGGCCAGCGTGGCGCCGCGCACCAGCGGCGACGTGGCGAAGCGCCATCGCTCGAGCAGCGCGTCCCCGCGCGCCCGGAGACGCTGCCACGGCGTGCGCCGGCGATCCCGCGCGGCCGCCAGGATCTGCGCGATACGGCGGCGATCGACGGCCGGCATGGGCGCCAGCACGGCCTTGATCTGCGCCATCAGGAGCGCGTCGTCAGCGGCGTGGGCATGCGGTGACTCACGATGCCGGTCACTCACGGGGCACTCCGGCGCTCACGGTGGGCTGTAGACGGTGGCGAAGCGCATCGACCGCACGCTTCACCCGCATGCGGAGCGTGGAGCCCCTGGCTCCTGTCACGAGGGTCATCTCTTCGTAGTCCATGTCGTTCACATGACGCAGCAGGAAGGCTTCGCGCTGCTCGGGCGGGAGCGTGGCCAGGGCGTGGTGCACGGCGCGCGCGAAGTGGTCGTCGGGCCCGTCGACCGGTTCATCGCCCACCGCGTCGTGGGGGAGGTCGCCGTAGGCGATGAGGTCGTGGTGCCGCTTGCGACGCGCGAGCATCGTGCGGCACCGGTTGCCCAGAATGCGGAAGAACCACGGGTCGAAGGGCGAATCCTCGCGGAAGCGCGACAGGTTGTCGTGCACGCGGAGGAACGTGTCCTGCACGGCCTCCTCGGCATCCTCACGGCGACGCAGCATCTGGCAGGCAAAGCGCAGCGCCCGCGGGTAGTAGTGCTCCACGAGCTGCGCAAAGGCGACGGCGTCGCCGCCGCGCGCCTGACGCAGGACGAGGAGCAGGTGTGCGTCGTCCATGCCCGGGTCAGCGGGTGCTGCTGGCGGTGTGCACGGCACCCAGCGCGGTGCGAGGGCCGTTGCCCGGAGGGGCGGGGCAGGGGGCGGGCATGGGGGGAATGAGAGTGCGGGGCACGGGTCGCGATGTCGAACGTGATCAGGTGATATGTCCCGCCTTACCCGCCGGGCGGGGCCGCCGTCACGAGAATGGGGGCCCATCCGTGACGAACGCTCCGCCCCGACGTCTCCACGATATACCCGAGATACGTACCGGGGCGCGCGCCTCGTCCGGCGCGGGCCGGGGTACCCGTTCGCCGCGCTGCGTTGCCGATGATCAACGTGCTGGACCAGTTCACCGATGCCCTCGGAGCCCCGCTCCGCGACTACAGCAAGGGGCGCCTGGCGGCCCTCCTTGCCGACCCGCGCCCGGCCACCTGGGAAGATGCACACAGCGTCGCGCTCAACGCCCAGGGGCTCACGCTCTGGCAGGCGTGGATTGCCCTCGATGAGACCGCGCCCCGAGAGGGCCGGCACGTGACGATCGACGCGTGGGACCGCGTGGTGGTGGTGCGGGAGTGGGCGCGGGTGCCAACGGTGACGGAGTTGGCGGGGATCGTGCGCTTCGTGCTGGAGCACACGCCGGGGCAGTAACGCGGTCGGGGTCTACGGCAGACGGCAGTTCGCAGGCACGACAGACGGCAGCCGGCAGGCACAGGGAAAGCGGCCGCGCCCACCATGTTTCACCACACCCCTGCCGTCTGCCCCCTGTGGTTCCTGCCGTCTGCCGTCGGTAGTTTGCAGCATGCCCCACTCCATCACGGTCCTCCTCGGCGGCGTGTCGGCCGAGCGCGATGTGTCCCTCTCGAGCGGGCTGCGCATTGCGGCCGCGCTGCGCGAACGGGGGCACACGGTGCGCTGTCTCGACCCGGCCGACGGGGTGCTGACGCGTGAGACCGAGCATCGGCTGTTGGCGGCGGGTGTGGGGAGTGCCCCCCCCAGCCTCGAGGCGCTGGCCGGGATGTCGGCGCGCTCCCTGTCGCCCACGCTGGGCACCCTCCCCGAGGTCACCGGGGCCGATGTGGTCTTCCTGGCGTTGCATGGTGGGCAGGGGGAAGACGGCACGGTGCAGGCGCTGCTGGACATGGTGGGGGTGCCGTACACCGGCAGCGGCCACCTGGCGAGCGCGCTGGCCATGGACAAGCACCTCAGCAAGGTGGTGCTGCGTGCCGCAGGGGTGGCCACCGCCGACTGGATCATGGCGCCGCGCGACGTGCGCCGCCTGGATGCGGCGCAGGTGGGACGCGCGCTCGACTGGCCGGTGGTGGTGAAGCCGTCGAAGCAGGGGAGCACGGTGGGGCTCAACATCGTGCGGGAGCCGGGCGCGCTGCACGCCGCCGTGGTGGAAGCGTTCCGGTACGACGACGAGGTCATGATCGAGCGGTTCGTGCCGGGGCGGGAGCTGACCGTGGGCATCCTGGGCGAGGCCGTGCTGCCCACGATCGAGATCACGCCGGTGAAGGAGCTGTACGACTACGAGTGCAAGTACACGCCCGGCATGGCGCAGGAGTTCGTGGCCGAACTACCCGCCGAGATTCAGGCCACGCTGGCCGATCAGGCCCAGCGGGCCTTCGCGGCGCTCAAGCTGGGCGGCTATGCCCGGATCGATTTCCGGTTGGACCCCGCGGGGCAGCCGTGGTGTCTGGAAGCGAACACGTTGCCCGGGATGACGCCCACGAGTCTCATCCCGCAGGCCGCCGCGGCGGCTGGTGTCTTGTTTCCCGACCTGTGTGAACGCATCGTGCAGCTGGCTCTCGCGGCGTCGCGGGATCGCTGACCACGGGATCGAAGAACGCGTCGCCCTCGTTGATTTGAGATGAGTTACGTCACCTACGACGAGTTCGAGTCTGCGCGCACCCCGAGCGCCGTGTATTGGCTGATCGGCTTGTGCGTAGCCGTGTATTTCGTGCAGGCCACGCTCGTGGGCGACGCGAACATGGCCAACTGGCTGGGCTACGCGTCCGGCGACCTGCAGTCGCGCTCGTTGTGGACGCTGGTGACGTACATGTTCGTGCACGGCGGGCTGGTGCACCTGCTGCTCAACATGTGGACGCTCTGGCTCTTCGGGCCGCGCGTGGAGCGGTCGTGGGGCGCCAGCACCTTCACCTGGTATTACCTGTGGTGCGGGCTGGGAGGCTGGGCCTTCCACGCCATGTTCCAGCCGAACGCGGGCATTCTGGTGGGCGCCTCGGCGGCCATTCTGGGCGTGGCGGTGGCATATGCCAGTCGCTGGCCCGACGACGAAGTCCTGTTCTTCGGCGTGGTGCCCATGAAGGTGAAGTGGCTGGTGGTGTTCATGGCGCTCATCAACATCACCATGACGGTGATCGACAGCGGGAGCACCGGCGGCACGGCGTACGCGGCACACTTCGGTGGCATGCTGGCCGGGTGGATCTACCTGCGCGCGCCCAACGTGGGGAGTCTCGACCGCTTCCGCAGCCGCATTGCGCCGGCGCCCGACTACGGTGACGAGCCGCCGCGCGCCGTGCCCAAGACCAGCCGTCCGCGCGAGCGCGAGCGTGAGACCGACGACATCGTGGCGCAGAGCAAGGCGGCCATGGCGCGGGTGCGTCCGGCGTCCAAGCCGCAGCCCAAGCCGCAAGCGGCGCCTACGCCGGCCGCGGTGCCGGCGGCGAGCACGGCGCTCGATGCGGTGCTGGACAAGATCGCAGCCTCCGGGATGGAGAGCCTTACGGTGGCCGAGCGGCTGCTGCTGGACGAATGGTCGAAGCGGCTGCGTGACGTGACCTGACGAGGGCGCCCGCGCCGTTTACTGTTCGTGCATGCCCAAGCCCCAATTGCTGGAGACGTTTCCGAATCCCTACGCGGACCGGAAGTACGAGATCTACATGGAGACGGACGAATTCACGTCGCTGTGCCCGTTGGGCGGCGTGGAAACGGACGCCGTGGAACTGAAGCTGCTGGAAGGCGGTGCACCCGACTTCGCGACCATCAAGATCACCTACTGGCCGGCCGAGCAGTGTCTCGAGCTGAAGAGCCTGAAGCTCTATTTCTGGAGCTACCGGAACGACGGCATCTTCTACGAGCGCGCGGTGAATCACATCCTCGACGATCTGGTGGCGGCCTGCCGGCCGCACGCGATGACGGTGGTGGGGGATTTCAATGTGCGTGGTGGGCTCAAGAGCATCATCACGGCGAAGTACGAGCGGTAAGCGGGCCCCACCCGGGTTCCCTTTGCCCCGGTGACGGCTATATTCCGGGACTCTGGAGCGGCGGCCTGGCCGCGCGCCCGGATCGGCTTGGTAGCTCAGTTGGTAGAGCAGCGGACTGAAAATCCGCGTGTCGGCGGTTCGATTCCGTCCCAAGCCACTGCACCAAAACCAAAGCGGCGCCCTGACTCGGTCGGGGCGCCGCTTTGCATTTCCCGATCTCCAGTCGGCCGTCGTCGGCGCCGGCATCGCAGCCCATTGCGATTGGTGGCGCCCCACGATGCACGGGAACTCGGGGGCG
>NZ_JAJTHI010000010.1 GCF_021298855.1 Gemmatimonas sp. | reverse complement strand
GTGGTGTTCGTCACGGCGTTCGACGCGTACGCGGTGCAGGCCTTCGAGGTGCAGGCGCTGGACTATCTGCTCAAGCCCGTGGCGCCGGCACGGTTGGCCAGCACCCTCACGAACCTCGCGCGTCGCGGTGGTCTCGACATCCGAACCATGCCCGATCCGGCCGATGAGGACGCCGTCGCTTCGCCACCGGAACGCCTCGCCCTCACGGCCCGACTATTTCTTCGTCTCGACGAACGCATGGGATTCCTCGCCGTGGCGCAGATTCGGGCCGTCCTTGCTGACGGAGATCGCGCGATCGTCGTCACCCTCGACGGGCGGCGTTGGCAGGTGCGGAAGCCGCTGCGCGAGTGGGTGCTACGGTTGCCGGAAGAACAGTTTCTGCAGATCCACCGAGGAGCCCTGGTCAACCTCAACGAGGTGCAGCGCGTGGACGAATGGAGTCACGGCAGCTTCCACGTCCATCTGCGCGGCGAGTCGACGCCGATGGTCATGAGCCGCCGGTTCGCGTCACGCGTGCGGGCACGGCTGGGGTAAGCGCGCGCGGAAACGGTCCCCCCAGCCGAGGCACACGTGACACGATCAGCGGCGGGACACCCGTGCGCCGGGCCGGAGACGAGGCCCGGGCAGCCATGTATCCGCGCGAGACCAGGCCACATCGAATTCCTTCTGTACACGCGCGGCCTCGTCGACCTTTCCCTGGGTCGCGAGCGCCTGCTGCAACCCGCGCAATGCCCAACCGTTGTGTGGGCGCTTCGCGAGGTCGGCGCGCAGCACACGCTCGGCGTCGGCGGCGCGGGCACCATCGAGCAACACCCCCGCCAGCACATGGCGCGGCGGCAGCAGCCACAGGTCGTGCTCCTCGTACGGCAGCGAATCCTCGGCGGCGACCGCCTCCTCCAGCGCGACGACCGCGCTGTCGATGCGCCCACGCGCCGCCTCCAGCTCGCCCGCGAGGATCCCCCGGGCGATGGTGATGCGATGGCGATCCAACGCGGCGCGCTCCATGCCTGCGGAGTCGCGCGCGGCCAGCGCAGACCGTCGCTGCGCGGCTTCGAGTAGAGCGTCCACCACGTCGAGCTGTGAACGCGCCGGTCCGGTGAGCGCCGAGTCGAGCAGGGCAAGACCGAGCGCGACCGCCGACCACGCCGCGATGACGGGGCTGTCCGTACGTGGGCGCACCGCGCGCACGTCGCTCCAGCGGCCGAAGCGCACCAGCGCGACCATCACCAGGGCATCGTACGACGGAGTCTGCCGAGCCAGCGATCGCAGCGCATCGAGCGCGACGGCGCCCTGTCCATCCATCACTGCACCACCCACGAGCATGCCCAGGTTGTGCTGCGGGTACACACCGGGGACACCGCCTGCCAGTCCGTGCTGATCGGCCATCATGGCTCGCTGGTTGGCCCGCACCGCATCACCCCAGCGGCCCAGTCGGTGATACACATGTGACGGCATGTGCAGCATGTGGCTCGCCCCCGGCATCCCGTCGCCGAGGAGCTCGGCACAGCGCTCGGCCTTGCCGGGCTCCGGGCCCTCCTCGGTGGCGTGGATGTAGAGATGGCACGCGCCCGGGTGGCGCAGGGTGCGCGCGAGCACCGTCTCGAACGGCGCGAGCACCGCCGCCGCCCCGGGCAGCGGGCGCCTGTCGCGCGTGTACATGCCGTCCCACCCCGCGAGGATCAGCCGCGCCTCGCCGAGGAGCGCCTGCACCTCGTCGTCGGCGGGGAAGCGCGCCGCGACCGACGCCATCGCGGTCGCGTAGGCGGTGTCGAGCGCCCGACGCCGCCCCGTGTCGGGCACGGCGGCGTAGCGCGTCGCCATCGCCGCGATGAGCGCGCGATCCGCCGGCTTCGCGCGCGACGCGAGCGCCTGCGCGCGCCCGATCGCGACGTGCGCCTCCGCGAGACGCGTGCTGTCCGACTCGGGATCGTTGAGGTACGGTCCGCGCGCCCACGCCACGCCCCACCAGCACATCGCGCAGGTCGAGTCGGCCGCGATGCCTTCCTTGAAGCTCATCACCGCCTCGTCGTGCCCGAAGGCCCACGCGAGCCGCAGCCCCTGGTCGAACCAGCGCTGCGCCGCCGCCGACACGCCGCCGAGCGGGCGCCCGTGCGTGCCGAGGTTGTCGAAGAGCGCGATCGCCGGCGCGGCCGGGCGCGGGGCGGTGACGGGCGAGGCGGCCGGCGCGGCCGACGCGGCGTGCTCGTGTGCCTGCGCGGCGAGGCGCACCGGGGCGACGCCCAGCAGGAGCGTCAGGACGAGGCGATGCGGTGCGGGCATGGGATGCGGACGGTGATGTTGGATGAACATGGACCCTGGGTCGCGTGAAGGGTGGCGGAACAATGTGACACGACAGAGTGCCACCACACGCGATGCCAGCGAGAGGGCAACGCGGCCAGCGGATCACGACGTCGACAAGCGGCCGACACCGTCGACCACCGCACCACGACGATCCGCTGGCAACCGGTTGTCGAACCAGCGGGCCGCTGACCCGCTTCCACGGCCCTTCGCGCGAATGCCCTCACGACCACCGTGTACCGGCCACGAACATTGGCCTCGTCGGTCGCGCATCGGCGTCCGGTACCCTCCCCACACTCCTCGGCGGTCCTCGCATGTACGGTCTTCGACCTGTGGTCCTTCTGCTCGCCACCGGTGTCGCCTGCAGTGGCGTACGCACGCCACTCCTCACCGGTGAACGGCTGACCCCATCGGCCGTCTCTGATTCAGTGCCGTCGGGGTGGCAGACCGACGGACGCGCCATCTCCATGCGGTTCGATTCGACCGCAGGCGCCCGCCGCGGTGGTCGTCCGACGCTTCGTGTCGCCTATGATTCGAGTGCACCGTACGCAGGCATCGTGCAGCGGGTCACGGCCGCTCCGCTTGCCGGACGATCGGTTGAACTGCGCGCGCATCTCATGCGCGATTCGAGTCGGGCGAAAGTCGGCATCTGGATGATGGCCGTCTCGGACAGCCAGGAACGGCTCGCGTACCTGAATAGCTACGATTCGGTGTCGTCCGGACCGTACCGGTGGGCCACGCATCGCCTGCGGTTGACCGTGCCGACCGGGACGGCGCGCCTTCTGGTGGGCGCAGCCATCCATACCGAGCATGGCGTGATGTGGGTCAGCGACCTCTCGCTACAGCGGTGGGGGCGGTGATGTCGACAGCGTACGACAGGGGGGTGCTGGCACTGCGGGTCCTGATGGGGAGCCCGATGATTGCCTTGCACGGCTGGGGGAAAGCGCAGGCGCTGTTCGCCGAAGGTCCCGTGTCCTTCGCGGATCCACTGCACCTCGGTGCCACCCCCACGCTGATCATCGCGGTGCTGACCGAGTTCGTCGCACCGATGCTGGTACTCCTCGGCGTTCGCACCCGCTGGGCCGCGTCGGCGACCGCGGCCACCATGAGCGTCGCCCTGGTGTTCGTTCATGGTGGGGCGCTCACGGGTGATCACAGCGGGGAGCTGGCGTATCTGTATCTGGTGGGCTTCGTGGTGCTGGCGATCACGGGTGGCGGACGGTACGCCGTGGAACGTGGGGCCTGAGGCGCTGCAGCAGCATGCCCGGGATGCTGGATCGACACGCGACGATGAGGATGTCGGAAAGGCCGAAGAGCGTGGCCAGCCAGATGGGCACGCCGACCCACCGCCCGTCGTGACTGCAGGGTGGCAGTCACGAGCGCCAGAAGGGTGGGCGAAGCAACGACCTTCTGCCGAGTACGTCCTGGGCATTGCGCCAATACGAGGCGACTCCGAACATGAGCCCCCAATCGAAATTCCGCTCTCCATCCCCTCCGATGCGCCGACGGCGGGCGGCGTTGCGCTGCATGCGGACGCGGTAGAATGCCGGCCTTGCAGTGATTCCGCGCAGCAGAAGCCACGTGAGGCGGGCCCCACGTGGATGGTGCGCAACGGAGTCGCCGACAGGTTCCTCGCCTGCGGCGTGCTCGACCACGGGTTTGCGCGCATCCGTAGTGACGACGGGACACCCCCGAAGCGGCTCCGCGCTGACTGTCTGCATCGGCGCCGTCTGCTCGGCGGGATCGCCCGCGTCGCCCCCCGAACCGTCACGGCCGCCCGCCATCGTCCCCGAGCCCCGACTCGCGCCGACCGAGGCCAATCGCCGTTGGGCGAAGGCCCCACGGTGGCCCTCCTTCAGCAGATCTTCGAGGTGGACCCGCTGGCGTGCCCGTGCTGCTACGGCGCGATGGGCATCGTTGCCTTCATCACCCAGATGTCGGTGATCGACCAGATCCTCCCCCATCTCGGCGGAGGGATCCCCCCATCAACGCGGGCCCGCCCGAGCCGAGACACGTCATGCGCCGCGCACCCGTCCACAAAAGGCACGCCGCCGCCCGTCAGGAGGCGCTGGCAAGGTCGGCGATCACGCTCTACGCTCGATGGAGAGTCGACCCACCTCGATTGAAAGTCCTATCCCGGTCGACCTGTACGTGACCGTCAACACCGCCGTGGCACATCTCGCCGGTGCCCTTGGGACCCCGACCCTGCTCTGTCTTCCGTTCTCCCCCGACTTCCGGTGGAGCGTGAGCGGAACGCGTACGCTCTGGTACGACAGCCTGACCATCCGTCGCCAACAGGATGTATCAGAATGGACTGGCGTGCTCACCGCGGTGCGGCACGCGGTGCAGCGGTTGCACGACGGCATCGATCACGCGTGACACCTCGTCGTCGGTAAGCGCCGGGTAGATGGGTAGGCACAGAATCTCGCGTGCCGCCTCGACGGCCACCGGCAGATGGCACGGGTCGGCGCTCGGCAGGTCGCGGTAGGCGGCGAAGTCGGTGATCAGCGGATAGAAGTACCGACGCGCGAGGATCTCCTGCGACTTCAGCATCTCGTACAGGCCGTCACGGGTCAGTGGGTAGGGTGACTGCACGCGAACGGGGAAGTACGAGTGGTTTGGAGCGTCCTGAGCTCCGTCGGGCAGACATTCGATCCCCGGCACATCGCGCAGCGCTTCGCGGTAGCGTCGGGCCACTGCGGCACGACGTGCGATGGCATCGTCGACGTATCGTAGCTGCAGCAGACCGAACGCGGCATGCACTTCGCTCATCTTGCCGTTGAGCCCGATCTCCTCAATGGTCGTTTCATTTTTCATGGCGAAGTTCTTGAGCTGGTCGATGCGCGCCTTCGTGGCCGCATCGGGCGCGATGATCGCGCCGCCCTCGAACGTGTTGAACACCTTCGTGGCGTGCAAGCTCAGGACCGACAGGGCACCGGCGTGGAGAATGCTCCGGCCCTGCATCCGCACTCCGAAAGCGTGCGCGGCATCGTAGAGCACCTTGAGCCGATGCCGATCGGCGATGGCCTGGATGGCGTCGATGGCGCACGGATTCCCGTAGCAGTGCACCGCCATGATCGCCGAGGTCCGCGGCGTGATGGCGGCTTCGATCAGCTGGGGGTCGATGTTCAGCGTGCATGGCTCCACGTCGACGAACACCGGCTCGAGGTTCCGCTGCCGCAAGGCGTGGGCACCGGCCACGAAGGAGAACGGCGTGGTGATCACCTCTCCATCGAGATCGAGGACCTGGACAGCCACCATCAGCGCCGTTGTGGCGTTGGTGAAGAGCGACAGGTGTGCCACCCCCAGGTACGTACACAGCGCAGCTTCGAGCTCCTGATGGAGTGGCCCGCCATTCGTGAGGATCCGACTGTCCCATATCCGCTGCAGATACGGAATGAACTCCTCGAGCGGGGGCAGCAGTGGTTGCGTGACCGTGAGGCGCGTCATCTTGCCGTGCGGCTCGACGGTGCCAGCGGGCCGTGCGCGAGTCGCACGAGATACCGACCGTATTCGGTCGCCTCGAGCGGTGCCGCGCAGGCGAGCAACGGATCGACGGTCATCCACCCTTGCCGGTAGGCGATCTCTTCGGGACAACGCATCTTCAGCCCCTGACGGCGTTCGATCGTGGCCACGGACGAGCCGGCCTCGCAAAGTGAGTCGGAGGTGCCAGTGTCGAGCCAGGCCATACCGCGTCCCCCGACCGGCATGCGCAGATCCCCACGCTCCATGTACACGCGAGTGAGGTCGGTGATTCCCACTTCGCCGAGGGCGGACGGTTGGATGTCGGCCGCGCGGTCCACCACGCTGTTGTCGCAGGAATCCAAGCCGGTCACCGCGTAGTTCGATCGCGGTACCGCCGGCTTCTCCTCGGGGCGCAGCACCCGGCCGCGCGCGACGGGGTCGTTCCCGATGACTTCACGGCCAAGCAAGAGGACCGATAGGGGATAACGCATCATCGGCGTGTGGTAGACCGGCAGGAGGTGCTTGCTGATCGCGCGCGTCACGGGGGGCAGCCGAGTGCCCGATCCTCCGGGCTACTCATCCACAAGATCGCAGATGGCGCGCACGACGGATAGGTTGCCGCGCCCGGCGCGGGCCCCGATCAGGAAAGTGCCGCCGGGGCGGCCGCGCTCGAAGGGGGCCACCAGCGCGTCCACGTGGTCTTCCATGTACAACCAGTCGGGCCCGTTCTGCCCCCGGCCGTAGACCGGCGGCGGCTTCCCCTCGATGGCCTTGAGGACCATGAGGGGGATCAGCTTCTCGGGACACTGATACGGACCGTAGTTGTCGGAGCAGTTGGGGACGTCTGGCGGTGATAGCATCGGGACTCCCCTGGCGGTCATGACCTCGGTGCGCCGACGGCGGTCTGCGTGGGTTGGTCCGCCGGCACGTCTAACGCAGCGCCCGCAGTTGGATGTGCTGCTCGATGTGCTCGAGAAACACGTGGGTGGGAAGTGACAGCTCCATGAGCGCCGCCCCAAAAGCGGCACATCGTGCACGGTGCGCGGCAGGATCGCGCCGCACCACGTCGACCTTCCGCACGAGCTCCACCGGATCGCCGCCGAAGAACAGGTCTCCAAAGGGGGCTTCGAGCGGGGTGCCACGATGAAAGGAGGAACTGAGCAGGAATCCGGCTCCTGCCTGAAGAGCACGTGACGTTCGATCGTGCAACATGTCGTTCGATGCCGCGACGTCGAGAATGCCGTACGCACTCTGGTACTGGTACCCCGAGTGCTTGGCGGTATCCGCGGCAAAGAACTCGTGATTGGGGTTTCCCCGTGCCTGGAACCGCTCCCAGCCCCGACCGTATATGCGGATGGGCACCTCCGGCAGGGCATCGAGAATGAACGTCGCCGCCACGTTGCGATGCACGCGATCGAGTTCACGCGTCAGTCGCCACATGATGTCGGAGGCCTCGGGATCAGGATCAGTGCTCAGCATGCGCGCGCGCAGGGGCGCAGGCGCAAACGCAAAAATGACATCATGGTGGTTGATGACATTGCCATCGCGGTATGCCTGATCGATCGCATCCGCAATACCATTCAGCAGCGCAGCCGTCGGGGCATCACAGCGCGCCCGCCACTCATGCCGGATCGATTCGGGATCCTGAATATTCTTGGCGAGAACGAACCATTCGCCATCGAACGGAGCCGTCTCAGAGGCCAGTTCGAAGAGGGTGGGGTAGATCCCCGCGATTGCCGGCCATTCTCGCTGCATGAGACGGTTCGCGGCATTGGCAAAGGACGCGGGGCCGTACAGGTGCAGGATGAACGCCGAAGACTGCTGATGGTTGAGTGGGTTGTAGCACGGATGATCGGCGTGCAGACACACGAGCGGAATGCGCAGCAGCTCCCAGAGCGTCTGCGTGAATCCGTCCGGCACGAGGGTACTTCCCACTCCCTGCCAGCAGAACGCCAAGTCGATCGGCGCATCCTGATGCATTTCCGCGACCGCCAGGATGGTCTGCACATCGAGAGGAATCACGTGCACGTCGTGTCCGAGCGAAGCAAGCCGCTGTTGCCACTCTCGACTGAAGTACGTGAACGGGTCGTTCTCACCTCCGGACCAGTTCAGAATTGCGATACGCATGGATACGGTGATCGGCGTGACTTCCCGGAATCGCGCTAGGCGAACGATTGATGATCCGAGAAAAACAGGGTCGTGTCGTAGAGGCTCAGGCCGAAGTGGCGCAACGCCACGTACCGGTAGTCGTGCATCGTGAGCACGGTGTCGAGAATCTCGAACATGTCCTGCGGATAGTGATAGCACGTCACGGCAAGGTCCGGACGCGACGCCCGAATCAGACGCTCCGCCCCGCGCAGCACCCGACACTCGAAGCCTTCCACGTCCATCTTGAGAAGGGTGCAGTGCTCGACCACATCGTCGAGCCGCACACAGGACACCTGCCTCGGCGTGTCCGTCTCACCGAGGGTAATGGCATTGCTCCCGAACGGATTGTTCGTGTTCTCGAAGAACCCGATCGATCCCGATGATTCGCCGACCGCAGCCTGATGGACGCGAATGCGGGGATCCGCACTCGCCAACCGCTGCAAGTCCGCAAACTGCGTCTCGGTCGGCTCGAAAGCTTCGATGGCCTGAAACTGCCCCCCGACAACAGACATGAACTTCTCGACCGTGTCTCCGCCCGCTGCCCCGACATCCACGTAAATCGCGTCAGTCCCGGGCGTGAGACTCCACTGCGAGCTCATCGTGTTGAAGTACTGGTGCTCCGTGCCGATCGCGACGGCAAACAGCGCGCGGCGATCCCCCGTGGCGAGCGCCGCACACTTCGCTGCCAGCGTCCGTCGTGAGCGATCATCAGTGAACCGGGCCGCCACACACTCCATCCGCTCGCGACTCTGACGTGCCCACCATTCCCGTTCCTCCCTCACCGGTACATACGTGTGGGGAAGGCCGAGACGGTCGAGGGCTTCGAGGAAGTCAGTGACCTGCACGTTCGCGGAACGCTCGATGCCCGCGAGCGCCCAGAATTGATCGGGGGTCTCGAAAAACTGGACGAACGTGAGCGGTTCGCTCTCGGCGCGCCGGAGCGCGTCCTGCAAGGTGACCAGTGGGCATGGCTGCCCCCACAACAGCATGTGCGAGTGATCACGCACGAAGGTGTCGCTGATCACGCCGGCAACGCGCCCTCCGAACGCATGGAAGATCCGTGGCGCGAAGAAGCGGAAGAGCCACCCCGGATACCCGATGAAGTAGACGTCCCCGGGCCCGGCAGGCACCGCGACAGGGCGGTACTCCTCCGTTCGTGCAACGAGATTTCTGGTCAGACTTCCGGTGGCGGACATGCGGTGGGGGCTGAGGACGGACGAACGCGCGACCTGTGCACTGGCTATCCGCCGTACACGATCAGCGGTTCCTCGTAGCGCGGATCATGGACGGTCTTGGCCGCCACGTCGGTACGGTAGAGGCCCGGAACGCCGATATCGCAGAGGCGACCGATCTTCACGGCGGGCGCCACGGCGACCCCCATTCTGAGGATGCAGTGGGCCCCGATCTCCGCCCGGCGCCCGATCGTCACACCGGTATCGATCCAACAGGAGGCCTTGATGCGTACGCCATGGTCGATCACGGCTCCGGCATGCACGACGCTGTTGAACTCGACGACGCTCCCGCTGCCCACCACGACACCTGAACCGATGAAGACGTTGGGCCCAACCTTCGCATCCGGCGCAACGATTGCCCCCGGCGCGGCGATGGTGGCGAGCTGGAAGCCACGGGCCATGGCGTCGCGCATCAACTCGGCTCGCTTGAAGTTGCCGAATCGCTCATCAAAAGCAGCGAAGAGGACAGTCGTGGCGGGATCATGCGCGTCGAGTGGGCTGGTGTCGAAGGCATAATCGGCACGCTGAGGAATCTCGACGCCCATCACCGGCTCACCGGTGGCAGCAGCCCATGCACGGACCACGAGATCGAGCATGTCACCCGCGCCGGCAACGACCTTAGACGTCATGGTCGGTGTCGATGATATCGACATACCATCGCTCCACGAGTTTGTTGAATCCCTCGTAGTCACCCTGGTGGGCGACCGGTCCATCGGCATGCAATGCGGCTTGCACCTCTTCCATGATCTGGATGTCCTCGCCAACCACGAGCTTGCTGCCGTGCATCTTCGACGTCAGGACCGCGCTTGAATAGGCATACGGGGCCCGCTTCCTGGCGGTCATCCAGTAGATCTCCATGTCGGTGCGCCCGGGAGAGACGGGAACATGGTGCTCGATGCTGAATGAGTAGCCGCCATCGCCGGTGGAGATATGGAGATTGGGATACGCCAGCCAGTTGAAGTACGCGTCCTGATTCCCCCAGCGCTCGACATTGGCCTGCCAATCGTAGTGGACGTCCCCTTTGAAGGTCCCCTCAGGTCCACCGACGCTGAATTGCCGAAGCAGGGCACGGCGGGCCGCCCGATCCAAGTCCGGCGGCAGATCGCGACTCCCCTCGTGGTTCAGGCGTTCGTCGACCGCCGTACCGAATGACACGCTACGGGCCAGAGACTTCGCGTGCACGAAACCCACATGATTGGGATCGCGCAGGTTCTCGTAGCCGATTTTCCAGTTGAAGTTCGCACGGAACGTGGTCGTCATGACCTCGCTGTCGTATGCGTTCGAGCTTGAGGCAAGCAGCTCGAGAAAGGCGGCATCGAACTGTTCTTCGATGGGGAGCGGATCGTCCGCAAGGTTGATGAACAGGACGTTGCCGACCGGTCGAAGGGCAAACTGACGCAGTCGCATGCCCTGTCGCTCCTGCTCGGGGTAGCGATACAGCTCATCGTGGAGCGGAATCTTCGAGGGTGCGCCTGTCGAGTCGTACTTCCAGCAATGATAGGGGCACACCAGCGGACGGTTCCCCGTCGGATCACACTGCAGTCGCGCACCGCGATGCAGGCACACGTTCTCGAAGGCTCTCAGGGCGCCGTCGAAATTCTGGATGACGATCGGAATGCCGGCGATCTTCCTCGTGAGGAAATCATTGGGCTTCGACACCATCGTGCGCAGACCGGCAAACACCCAGAGCGTCCGAAACAACTTGCGCTGCTCACGATCGAACACATCCTGCGACAGGTAGTGCCGAGGCACCATCCGAGATTTCATGTCCTGGTTCCCTCGCGAATTGCGATCAGGAGATTCGCCTGGCGGGATTGCCGAACACCGTGGCACCGGGCGGCACGTCGTTCAGCACGACACTTCCCGCACCGATGGTTGCCCCATCACCGATCCTGCGCCCCGGGAGGATGGTCGCATGGGGAAACACCGTCACGCCCGTACCGATCTCCGCCCCCCCACCAACGAAGCAGAAGCAACTGATCTGCGAATAATCACCCACGACGACATCGTGGCCGAGTACGGACAGCGAGTGCAGCACCACGAAGTTGCCAAGGCGGCAATCGGGGCCGATGGTCACACGGCGTTCCATGAAGCATCCCTGCCCGATCGTGACGTTGCGGGCGATGTACGCTTCCGTCAGGATGTTGATGAAGTGTGCACCCTTGGCCAGCAGGGGCAGCACATAGGTCGGACGAAACGAGGGCTGGCCGATGGCGCACACGAAGACGTCCTGCCGCCGGGGCACATACGTCAGTGGATCGCCGATGATTTCGCATCCGGTGACATACCCGTCGAGCACATCGCGACGACTGTCCAGAAAGCCGGCGATCCGCCATTCCTTGCCGTAGGCAGCATCATCAAGCATCTGACTGAGCGCAACACGACCGTATCCACCGGCCCCAACGATGCAGACTTCGGTCATCACGAGATGTCGCTCCGGATCATGAGACGGCGACCGCGCCGCCATCCATCACGAGCTCGGTGCCGGTGATCCAACGACTTGCGTCAGCCAGCAGGTAGATGGTGGCGTTGGCCACATCACTGGGTGTACCCACGCCAAGCGGATGACGCGCCGCCTGTGCAAGCAGGCGATCATCCCACAACGGGGTTTCCACGGCCGAGGGCACGAGGCAGTTTACGCGCATACGCCGCTTGGCTTGCTCAAGGGCGAGGCATCGCATCATGCCATGCAGGGCCGCCTTGCTCGCGGCATACGGTCCGACGCCTGCGGTTCCGGCGATGGCCGAGATCGAGGTGATGAAGACGATCGAACTCCCCGCGACCAGCGTCGAACGATAGAGCAGCCGCTGCGTCAGCATCACCGGCGCAACAAAATTGATGTCGAGCACTTCGCGCAACAGCTTCTCCGAGAGCATCTTCACCGGAGACAGCCGCTGCACCCCGGCCGCATGGACGACACCGTGAAGGGCCGGCATGCCCGCAACGAGCGCATCGAGTTCGGTCGCGACCGTCAGGTCGGCGCAGATCGGCAGATGCCCGGCACCGTCGAGTTCAGCGAAAGTCGCCTGCAGTCGGGCCTCGTTGCGACCGGTGATGACGAGCTGCGCGCCCATTCGCGAGCACGAGATGGCGATCTGCCGCCCGAGTCCCGAGGACGCCCCCGTGACCAAGACCGTCTTGCCTGCCAGCGAGAACGCGCGTGGTGATTCGAGTTCGGCCATCAAATGCTCATCCGTGAAGTCAGTCCCCCGTCGGCGATGAACAGCGAACGGGTCATCCAGCGACTGGCGTCCGAGAGCAGGAATACGGCCGCATGCGCCACATCGATCGGCTCACCCAAACCGAGAGGGGTGATATCGAGCAGCTCGTCGATCTTCGCGCCGTTTCTCCCGAGCGCGTCCAGAAGCGGTGTGCGCACGTAGCCGGGCGACAAGACGTTCGCCCGCATCTTGTGTTTGGCCACTTCGAGCGCAAGCGTGCGCGCCGCCCCGAGCAACGCGGCCTTGCTGGCGGAGTAGACGGCGGTGGCCACGGGCCCAACCTCCGAGGCGACGGCCCCCACGAAGACGATGGACGCTCCCTGCTGCAGCGATCGCGTGGCCAGTAGCGCCTTGGTGAGCAGAAGCGGGGCGTGCACGTTCAGTCCGAGGACATCGTCGAGATGCGCATGGGAGATCATGCGGAACGGGACCATCCTTGCGATACCGGCGGCGTGCACCACGCCATCCAGTGCCCCTGCTTCCGCCACCACACGATCGATGGCGCCGGTCTCGAGGAGATCGGCAGCAACAGCGCTGTGCCCCGATCCAGCGAGATGCCCCAGTGTGTCGTGGAGGCGCTCGCCATGACGGCCGGTGAGCACCACGGTGCCACCCATCTCGGCGCAACTGATCGCAATCTGACGGCCGATCCCCGACGAGGCGCCGGTAACGAGCAGGCGGCGCCCCGCCAGACTGAACGGGTTGACGCTCATGCTTCGATCAGCTCGGGAAAGACGGCCCCTTCGATGTCAACAAGCGCAGTCCCCCATGACAGGCCGATCCCGAACCCGGACAGCAGCACCCGATTCTTGCGGGACGCCAGCTCCCCGCGAATCCGGGCCGTCATCGTGACCGGAATCGATGCGCCACTCGTATTGCCAAAGTCCTGCAGCGTGGACGGCACCTTCTCGGGCGGGAGGCCAAGCTTCTTCCGGATCGTCTCGTTGATCATCCGGTTGGCCTGGTGAAACACGAAGTAGTCGATCGAGTCGGGGCTCGTGCCCGCGTACTCCATCAGGCGCTTGACCGCCGGCGGTACGCGTTGGGTGGAGAAGCTCAGGACCGCGGCACCATCCAGCTGGAGATCATCAGGCCGACGCCACTCACCGTCTGCATCCTTGTACGGAATGAAGTGCTGGAGGCCGGCCGGCTCGCGGTGACCGCCAACCGGCAACATGATGGCGCGAAACCCACTACCGTCACTGTTGAGGTCAAAAAAGATCGGTGGCGCGGACACATCGTACTCGAGCGCCGTGGCCGTTGCTGCATCGGAGAACAATGGCTCGCGAACGGATCCGGATCGATCGCCCACCAGCACCAGGGCCTTCTTGACAGTACCGGCGGCGATCATCGAGCCGACCAGATGCAGGGCAAACGGATAGGCCGAGCACCCGAGATTGACGTCGAAAGCGATGGTGGCATGAGACAAACCCAGCCGGTCCTGCAGGATGATCGCCGTGGACGGGATGAGATAATCGGGCGATTGCGTCACGACGATGAGGGCATCGATCTCGTCTCGCTGCCATTCCAGCGCCGCCAGAAGCCGCTCGGTCGCGTCGAAGGCGAGGTCGGAGAAGCACTGCCACTCGGGACACAACCGGCGCTCGTAGATCCCGATGTTTCGGGCGAGCCGCTCACGCTCCGCTTTCCTGGACGGCGGGCAATCGAGATTGCTGACCTTGTGCTTGGGTACACACGTGGCCATCCCGCGGTACCGGACGTTGCGCAGCGTCGAGAGGCCCATGGCCCTACCCGATCAGCGCAAAAAGGTCATGGATGGTCTTGCAGGACATCAGCGTCTCGCCGGTGATCGTCTTGCCGTACTCCATGTCGAACATCACGATCACGCCGAGCGCGGCGAGAGAGTCCCACTGTGACAGGTCGGCAAAGACCGTGTCCGGCGTGATCTCCACGGGTTCCTGGAAGTCCACGGCCGTGGTGAACTTTTCAATGAAGTCACCGATCGAAGCCATCACCACCTCATATCAGGGTAGAGCGTGCATCACCAAGGATCTGCGCAAGATACTACAGGGGGTATGGACCTGCCATGGAGCACGCCGCGCCCGCGCCGTGAAGCGATCGGACTCGACGATCGGGAAGCCGATGCACGCCGATGTCGAATCGCCGTCGGCCACCCGCACCAACAGCGCGCCAAGTCCGGGGGCTCCCGCCAGTCGCCCGGAATCGATCGCCCCCGACGGCAGGTCCGTGCTCGCCACCTGACCGAACGCTCCTCGCTCCCCACGATGACCCGCGGCAGCGGCGGGAGTTGCCGGGAAAGATCGTCCCTGCCGGACTAGGCCGTGCGTTTGCGCATGAACAGGCTGTCGCTCCACGCGAACGCACAATCGAAGTGCCCGGTCTCCAGCAGTTCATCGCCAACACGCGTGGGTCCGTCGCCGAAAGCCCACTGGTAGTCGTCGAACACGATCCAGCCCCCCGGCATTACCAGCGGCTCCCACGCGTCCACATCGCGTCGCACCTGATCGTAGCGATGATTGGCATCCACGTGCAGCAGTGATACGGCACCCGTCAGTGACACTTCGCGCAGTTCGGGCATGGTGAGCAGGCCGCGTCGCCCAGCCGCTTGATATGAGCGCGCGGCATCGACGGCTTCCTCACGGATATAGCCCATGTTCGGCACTTCGCTCGCCAAGGCGAGAAACTCTTCGAACACGTGCTCCTGATCGTACGCGGACTGTGTCGCGTTCAACACGCCGGCGGCCACCCCCTGATCCGTGATGCGCGCCCTCCCCCACGAATCCACACACACGGTGCTCCCCAGGCCATGGGCATGGGCCAGGCGCGCCAGCGCGTACGCGGAGCGCCCGTAGAACACGCCCAGCTCCACCACGTCGCCAGGCGGCGTGACCCGAGCGAGCGCACAGAGCGCCTCGAGCTTGGTCACGTCGCACTGCCCGTACGTGCGGAGAAAGCCGCGATGCAGCGACGCGTATTCGGCGACCGACAACGGCGGCGCCACCTTGCCATCCGGGGCGGGAAGACTGCTGGCCACCTGGTCCGCCCGCTGCCGGCGCGCCCACGACAGACTTGGCGCGAACACCTGCCACTGCTGCTGCACGGGGTGTGCGCCACGGAAGGCGGCGCGTATCATGACATCCATTTCGGCGAGACGCGCCAGGTGCGCCCACACCCCCACGTGCATCGTCACGAGGTGCGTCACGCCATGCGTGTGCATCGCCGCGCGCAGCGCGTCATCGAACCCGTCGTCCGACACGTACGGCAGGTGGATGGAAGCGTCGCATCCGTCGACCGGCTGCAGTGGCATGACCGAACTTGCCGCAACCACACGCATGCCGAGCATGCGGGCCGTGCGGACGATCGGCATTACGCTGTCGACATCGACCGGGAATACCAGCAGCGTCTGAGACATCGTGCAAACTACCGCGATGTGCGGTGAATCTTCAGGTGCATCACACCGCGCACCACGATCCGCACCGGCCACGTCAGGCCAATGGTTCGGCCTCGATCGGACAGGCAGGCAGGTCGACCACCTGCGACAAAGAGACGCTGGCCGACGCTGCGGAATCCTCCGGCGTGGTGGTGCGCGACGCGGGCACCGCCATGGGCGCGATCGCGAGGTCGGCCCGGGAGACGTGCGAGACATGCTGTTGTGTTCAGCTTGAACCGGCCCGACAACCGGGACCGGATCACGCGGCATCGGTGGGCAAGGGCCACGGATTGACATATTGGAGCAAATGGTCTAATATATTCCTGTGCGCCCCAAACTCTTCGATCCCGACGCCGTCATTGCCAGCGCGCTGCCCCTATTCTGGCGGCAGGGCTACGAGGGAACGCACATGCCCGAACTCCTGGACGCGATGGGGCTTGGCAAGGCGAGCTTCTATAACGCGTTCGCCTCCAAGCATGCGGTGTTCCTCACCGTCCTCGACCGCTATTTCAGCGCGGTCGATCTCGTACTGGCCAGAGCGCTCGAGGGCGTGAAGCATCGGGACGAAGCGGTTGCCCGCCTGCTGGACGCGATCTTGACCGTGGCACGCGATCCAGAAGGAAGGACAGTCGGCTGGCGCGGCTGCCTGATTGGCAACACGGCCCTCGAGATGGGGGCACACGACGAAACCGTGCGCGACCGCCTCAACCGGGGCGTGCGTCTCCTGCGGCGCCATTTCGCCAAGGCGCTCAGCCTCGCCGATAGCGACGGACGCGTCCTGCCGGAGAGCGCCGTATCCGCGCTCGCCTTGCACGCCGTTGCCGGCATCCAGGGCATCCTGCTGCTGGCAAAGGCCGGAATGCTCGAGGAGGAGATCAGGGCAGCGAGGCAGACGCTGTTGCTCACGCTTCACGCATCCCCAACGATCTGAACACTGGGTACGGCCTTAGGGAGCGTAGAGCCGTGCCCAGTACTGTACCAAACGCTCCACAACGGAACGACGACCATGAAAGTTCTCAACGCCTCGATCCACGGCATTCTCGACTATGCCACGGTAATCGCCTTTGCTTCCGCACCGACCCTCCTCGGGTTCTCGGGCGCACCCGTCATGCTGGCCTACCTGCTCGCAGCTGTTCACCTGGCCATGACCGTCCTCACCGACATGCCGCTTGGCCTCGTGAAGATCATCCCCATGCGCGTGCACGCCCTGGTCGAAATGCTTGTCGGCCCCACGCTGATTGCCGCAGCCTTGTTGGCCCCATCGCTGGTCGTGGGAGCCCAGGGGTTCTTCGTCGCGAGCGGCGTTGCGATTTGCGCCGTTTGGTTGCTCAGCGACTATGCGTCGGCGACACAGTCCGCCTGAATGCTGGCGCGGCGTGATTGTCCCGCCGGTGCGTGCAGCCAGACTATCGGCGTGATCGACGAGATCGCCTTCCAGCCCAACCTGCTGGCTCTCAGCGCCGGCCTCGAGGCGGCCCGCGCCGGCGAGGCCGGCCGCGGCTTCGTCGTGGTGGCCACCGAGCTGCGCGGCCTGGCCCAGCGCCGGGCGACAAGACGGCGCCCCGTCAGCCCAGAACGCCCAACCAGCCGCTGCCGCCGCTGCCGCCGCTGCCGCCCCGATAGCCGGGGAAGACGGCGCTGGTGTCGGCCACCCCGAGATGCCGCGACGTGATCTCGGAGAAGACCGACCGGAAGTCGGTGGTGAGGGCGAGGTCGCGTCCTTCGTACAACTGCTCACGCGCCAGGCCGGGCCAGCGTCCGTGCACCGTGCCGCTCCTCACGCTGCCGCCAATCACGAACATCGCGCCCGCGTGTCCGTGATCGGTGCCCCCGGTGCCGTTCTGCCGCACCGTGCGGCCGAACTCCGAACAGGTGAGAATCACCACGTGCTCCATGCGGTCGCCCAGATCGGTCACCAACGCCCCCACCGCGTCGCTGAAGTCGCGCAGGCGATTGGCCAACTGTCCCTGCGCGGCCCCCTGATTCACGTGCGTATCCCATCCGCCCACATCCGCGAACGCCACTTCCAGCCCCACACCAGCCTTGATCAGTTGCGCGATCTGCAGCAGGCGCTGGCCGAAGGGTGAGCGTGGATACACGGCGCCAGGCGCCGGACGGTACTGCTGCGGGTTTGCCGCGCGCAGCACCTTGAGCGCCTCGAACATGTCCCGCCCGCTGCCGTGGATGACGTCGCTGCGTCCGGTCCGGTAGAGCGCCTCGAGCCGCTGTTCGGCGTCGCCGCCGTTGGCACGAATCGAGAACTCTTCGATCGCACTCATGGCCACGACCGCCGACGCCCCCTCGAGAATGCGCGGCGTTTGCGCCGACATCGCTACCGCGCGGAAGGGCGACCCGCCGGCCCGGGGCCCCGCGGGCGCGCACGATTCGCAGGTGCCCTTCACCGCGAGATACCGGTTGAGCCAGCCGTCGGGCGTCCCCTTTCGATCGGGGGTGCCGGTCTCCATGTAGTCCTGCGCATCGAAGTGCGAACGGGTGGCACTCGGGCTGCCCACAGCGTGAATGGGCGCCAGCAGGCCGCGGTCCCAGAGCGGCTTGAAGCTGGCCATCGCCGGATGCAACCCGAAGAAGCCGTCGAGATCGATGGCGCCCAGCGCGCCGTTGGTGCGCGTCGGGGACCCGATCGCCAGTTGCGGACGGGCGCTGGCGTAGCCCGGGTCACCGAACGGGACGAGCACATTGAGGGCGTCGGCGGCCCCGCGCTGGAAGAGCACGATCAGCGTCTTGCCCGTATCGCGAGCGGGCAGGGCCATGGCGGCCGCCGTGCGTCGCAGGAAGCTCGGCGAGAGCCCCAGCGTGAGCAGCGAGAGCGCGCCACCCTTGAGAAATACGCGTCGGTTCATCGACAGGTCTCGGGAGAAGGTCAGCGCCGCTGGAATTCCGGCGCACCGAGCGCCAGCCCAACGATGTGGGCCAGTCCGGTGGACGCACCGGCGGGGTCGGCAACGCGGCCGCGCCGCTGTGGGCGCATGGCGGGCGTCATGGGTTCGGGTGCGTCGGTGCTGTCGGCATCGTCGAGCGCCGTCAGCGCGTCGGCGCCGCCGCGCGCGGCAAGAAACGGGTTGCGCCCCGTGATGAGGACCTCGCGCGTGTCGCTCGATACGGCCCCGCCGAGCAGGGCACGAATGACGCCGTCCACCTGCGCGGGGCGATCGAGCGTGCGCAGCGAGTCGTACAATGGCCACCGGGCAAGCCGTACGCCGGGTACCCGATCGCCGGCCACCGTGAGGCCGAAGTTGATCCGATTGAGGATGGCCCCGGTGTTCATCCACGCCTCACCGGTCTCCGGATACCCATTCGGCGCCTGATGGCCGAACAATGGCTGCCCCAGGCGACTCACCAGCTGCGCAGTGCGCGCCGTGACATCAGGCGCCGCGTTCAGGGCGCGCAGCGTGCTGACCACCAGTTCGAACGGCGACTTCACCTTGGCGCGATAGGCGTCGGCACTGAAGAACTCCGGGCTCGTGACGATCGTGCGCACGGTCTCCCGGATGTTTCCCCGCGACAGCCGAAAGCGCTCCGCCGCCCGGGCCACCAGGGCCGGCGGCGGCGAGTCGCTCACGAACCGCTGCGCCAGCTTGCGCGCGATGAACTCCGCGGTGCGGGGGTGATACGCCAGCAGATCCAGGACCGCTTCGCCCTCCTCCTGACCGCGGCCGGCCGGGAAGCGGACGCCCAGAATGGTCTTGGCGCCAGCATCATGCGCCTGCGGGCGAAAGACGAATCCGCCTCCTTGCGCCCCGCGCTCGAGCGTCCACCCGGTCAGGGCGCGCGCCACCTCCACCACATCCTGCTGCGTGTACCCGCCATCTACGCCCAGCGTATGCAGCTCCATCAACTCGCGCGCGTAGTTCTCGTTCAGCCCCCGCCGCCGTCGCTGCAGCGCCTCCACCCGCGCCATCTGCTCGGGGCTCGCCCCACGCGGCTGAACGGCGCGGCGCACGGCCTGCGCCCGGCGCGCAGCGCGCGGCGGGGGAATCGGTGTCATCACCGGCCGGCCACTGTCCGCGACGCTCTGCCAGTTGTCCAGGTAGTAGAGCATGGCCGGGCTCTTCGCGACGGCCCCGAGCAATGCCCGGAAGTCGCCCATGGCATGCTGCCGAACCGTGTGGTCGAAATCGTTGAGGAAGTAGCGTGTCCGATCCTTGCCGGCGAACACATTGAAGTGGTTCTCCCAGAAGTCGACGAGGACCTCTTCCAGCTGCCGTTCGCTGAGCACAGCGCGCGCCACCCGGCTGGAGGCCAGCTCACCAAGCGCCTGGACCGACCGACGCGCCTGCTGGCGCAGCCGCTGCGAGTCGACGGCCGTCATGGGGCCATCGCCACGGCGCGCTGCCGCCGCCAACGCCACGGCTGGTGGCGGAAACTCGGCCAGCAGCCGATCCGCCGAGTACGCCAGCGTTCGATACTGACGCAGCAGCGAATCGGTGGCATGATCGGCAAGGCGCTCCGGCTGCAGTTGCCGAGCGATCCAGGCGTCCACCCCCAGGCGGCGTACCGCGTCCACATCGTGCGGTCGTGCCCCGAACGCCAATCGGTTGAGGACGTGCTGCACCTGCTGGTCGGCCGTCTGTTCCCGCAGGGCGCTGGGGGGTGGCGCGGTTTCGGCCGCCGGCCCGCTCGCACGGCGGCGGCCCATCCCGCCGGCGCACGCCGCGAACAGGCACACCGTGAAAGCGACGCCGCCGGCCATTGTGCCGGTACGCCAGCGCGTACGTCTGGTTGGTTCCTGCCCCATGCGAACTCTCGGAAGTGGTCGTTCGTTTGGACGCCGCGCGGGCGTGCCCGTTAAGCAGATGTCGCCCCCCTCCCGTGGTGTATCTTTCCCGCATGGCCTCCACCGCTTCGTCGAGTCGTTTCGAGCGTTTGCTCGACGCGGCGTTCGCCACCGGCACCCTCACCGCAATCGCCACCGGCGGCGCCTTGCTGGGACTCGGCTGGCGTGAAGGCGAAGTGGGACGAGTCTTTCGGCTGGCCGGGCGCGGGCTGCTCGAGCGCCTGGGGGTCACGTCCTCGGCGGCGCCGCTCACATCGGTCGCCCTTGGGTACCTCCATCACCTCGTGATCGCCACGAGTTGGGGGGTCGCGCTGGCGCTGCTGGTGCTGCCGCTGCGCGGCATCGTCCGCCCGGTGGCGGCACTTCTGGTCGCGGCGGTGTACGTCACCCTCGCGGCCGAAATGCTGCCGGCCCCGCTGCGCATCGGGTATGCGGTGACGGCCAGCGTACCGGGCGCTGTTCCCATTGGAGCAGCGCTGGCGTTGGCGCTGCTCGGGGGCGGCTGGCTCTACGCGACCGACGAGGAGCGCTGATCGATCTCGGCCGCCGGGCGGCGGGATCGTGACGCAGTCGCGACCGGTGCATGCGGGTGTTCGCCACGGGCACTTCCTATGCTTCCGCAACGTTGCACTACATCGGGTGGGACGTCATTCCCACGTGGACGGCGCGCGCCGGAGGCCGACCACCCGATCCTTCACTCACCTGTACCCAGGAGGCAACCCATGGACGTCCTCGTTCGACTCGAGGCGCGTCCGAGCGATTCGCCGGTACTCGCGCACGTGAATTCGATTCCCGTGCTTCCGTTCGGCACTCGCTCGCGGCGTGAAGTCGTCACGCTGTACGGACACGCCGACGCGCAGGCTTTGGCACTGGCGTTGGCGGCCACATTCGAAAGCGAGCGCATGGAAGCTTCGGCGTCGGGTGTGGTGCGACACCTCGGTGTCTGGCCGGACCGCGGGGCAGTGGGCGACTCGGCGTGGCGCGATGGCGCGACGGGCCGCCTCATGACGCAGGATCACGACATTCCGCTCCTGACCCTCGAAGCCCGCGCGTCCGAGCTCCTCGGGGCGTGTGGCCCGACGTTGCGCCGGGTGGCGGCGGGGCTCGCCATGCCCGACTGGCCCGAAGGCACTGAACGGGCGCTCAGCTTCTCACTGGCCAGCGGCAATGCCGCCAGTGGAGGAGGCTCGCTCGACGATGAAGCCGGCGTGGAAAACTGGCTCGACTCGCTCCGGCAGGCGGATGCGTATTCGTACGATGAAACGGAGGCCGACTGAACCCTGTTCTGTCAGACTTGGTAGGAAAGGCGGGCGGGTCACTGCGGTGATCCGCCCGCGCTGGTTTTCCGGAGCGCACCGACCCCGCTGCGGGCAACCGTCAGTGTTCCCCCGACGCGCCGTCCGGTCCAGTACGCTTGCTCCCTCCCGGTTCCGGGCGCACCCTCAACCGACCCGCCGGGGTCCCCAGGCCGGCGGCGCATGATCACCCTGCGTTGGGAGGGACAATGCGCGATTACGACAGCGCCGGCATCAGAAACATCGCCGTAGTCGGTCACAGCGGCAGCGGCAAGACGAGCCTCGTGGATGCCCTCTGTTTCGCCGCCGGCACCGGAAAACGCCACGGCACGGTGAAGGAGGGCACGGCACTCACCGACCACCTGCCCGAGGAAATCGAACGGGGCTACAGCATCAGTCTCGGGTGCGCGTTCGCGGAATGGCAGGAGACCAAGATCAATTTCATTGACACGCCGGGCTCGCTCGACTTCCAGGGCGATGCGGTGGCCGGATTGACGGCCGCCGACGGCGCCCTGTGCGTGATTGGCGCGGCGAGCGGCGTCGAAGTGGGGACCGAGCGCATGTTCCGCGCGGCCGTCGCCAGACGCGATCCCGTCCTGTTCGTGGTCAGCATGATGGACAAGGAGCATGCCGACTTCGATCGCATCTACCGGCAGATCACGCAGCGCCTCACCAGCAAGGTCATTCCGGTCGAGATCCCCTGCGGCGAGGGGGGCACCTTCACCGGGGTCATCAACCTGTTCACGCAGCGCGCCTACATGTACACGAGCGGCGTGAAGGGGGAGTACATCGAGACGGATATCCCCGCCCACTGTCAGGAGGCGTTCACGCGGTACCGGCAGGAGCTCATCGAGGCCATCAGTGCCACCAATGACACCCTGCTCGAACGCTACCTCGACGGTCTCGACATCGATCGGGACGACGCCATTCACGGCATGAAGGACGCCATGGCCCGCCTCGATCTCTTCCCGCTCTTCTGCGTATCGAGCGAGAACATGATCGGGGTGCGCGCCCTGCTCACCGAGCTCGTGCAGCTCATGCCCAACGCCTACGAGATGGAGGAGATCCACGCGCTCACGGGCGCCGAGGGGCAACACACCATCCCGCTGCACGCCACGGACGACGGCCCCTTCGCGGCGCACGTCTTCAAGACGCTGGCCGAGCCGCACGTGGGCGATGTGAGCTATTTCCGCGTCCTCTCCGGCCGTGTCGTCAACGGACAGGAGGTCTTCAATGCCACGCGAGACGGTGTCGAGAAGCTCGGGCATCTCTCCGTGCCGCTGGGGAAGGAGCGCCTCGAGGTGCAGACGCTGCACGCCGGCGACATCGGGTGCGTTGCCAAGCTGCGCAACACGCACACCAATGACACGTTGTCCACCCGCGCGCATCCCATCCGGCTGCCCGCCATTCAGTATCCGGAAGCGGTGGTGCACTTCGCGGTGAAGGCGTCGGCGCGCGGGGAGGAGGACAAGCTGCAGCAGGGGCTCCACCGGCTGCACGACGAAGACCCCACGGTCACCGTGCACTACAATCCGGAGACGCACGAAACCATCGTGGGCGGCATGGGAGAGCGTCACCTCGATGTGGCCATGGCCGTCCTGAAGCGGAAGTTCGGCGTGAGCGCCGAGCTGTCACGACCCCGCATCGCGTTTCGCGAAACCATCACGGCCAGGGCCGAGGGGCAGGGACGACACAAGAAGCAGAGCGGCGGGCGCGGCCAGTTCGGGGACTGCTGGATCCGCATGGCCCCCATGCCACGTGGCGAGGGCTACCTGTTCGAGGACGGGATCGTGGGGGGCGTCATTCCCTCGAAGTACATCCCGGCTGTGGATCGCGGCATTCAGGAGGCGTCGGCGCGTGGTGTGCTCGCCGGCTTCCCCCTCGTCGACTTCCGGGTCCAGGTGTACGACGGGTCCACCCACTCGGTGGACTCGAACGAGATGTCGTTCAAGCTGGCCGGCATGCTGGCCTTCAAGCACGTCGCCAGCCGCTGCCGGCCGGTCCTGCTCGAACCGCTGGATCTGCTGGAGGTGACCGTCCCCGATGCCTACCTCGGTGACGTGATGGGTGACCTCTCCGGGCGGCGCGGCAGCATTCTGGGCACCGATGGCCTTGGCGAGCGCACGGTCATTCAGGCGGTCGTCCCGCAGTCGGAGCTGCATCTGTATGCCACCCAGCTGTTCTCGCTGACGCACGGCTACGGCACGCTCACCCGGCGCTTCAGCGGCTACGAACAGGTTCCGCACGAGGCGGCGCAGCGCCTGATCGACGAACATGCGCGCGAGGCGGCAAAGACCGAGGCCTGATGCCAGGCCTGTTGGTTACACCTTGTGGTAGGTGATGCGGGCGGCCTCGCGACGATCGCTCGCCAGGTAGATCTCGAAGTCGCTGAAGAACGCCGGCGCCTCCTGCTGCAGCACCCGCAGGGCCAGCACCGCCAGGCGACGAATCTCGAGCTCCGCCGCCTCACTCGAGCGCAGCTCCAGCATCGTACGCCAGGCGCGCGCATTGCCCGTGACCACGATCTTGGTTTCGGTGCTGTTGGGCAGCACGCCGCGCGCGGCTTCGCGCGCCATCTTGCGGCGATGCACCTTGTCGTCGACCCACGCGTACCGCGACATCAACTGCTCCACGAGCCCCACGTAGCTGTCCAGCGCCGCGCCGACCTGCGCCGTCCAGGCGTCCTCGAGCGGCACATCGCCGATGATGGCCGGCGGCATCACGAATTGCGCGTCGCTTTCGTCCACGTACCGCTGCGACAGCTGCGAATAGGCAAACCCGGCCCGGTGACGCACCAGCTCATGGGTGAGCGAGCGGCTGATCCCCTCCAGAAGGAGCGAATAGTTCGCGTGCTCCAGCACGCTGCCGTGCCCCTGCTTCTTGATGTTCTCCAGATACTCGCGCGTGTCACGGCCGGCCGGATTGCGCTGGCTCATGTAGCACAGGCGCCCGGCGTACTCCGCCAGCCGTTCCCCGTCGGTGGCTTCGCCGATCCATTGCACGGGCAGATGCCCCGGTTCGCTGAACTGGGGACGCGCGAGCACGGTAACGGTGGGCTCGCGGAGAATGGCACGGTCGGAGAGCGGCATCGGCAGGGAAAACGAATGGAGGTCGGCAAACGAGGCCGGGCGCGCCCGTTCCGGCAACGCCACCCGGACGTAGTTTAACCGCATGCCTTCGGATCGCCCCAGCTCCCGCTCCGTCCAGCAGGAGATCCAGCAGACCCGCCCCTTCCGCTCCCGGACCCAGGAAGCTACCATCGCCCTGCTGCGCACGGCGTCGGTGGTGTCGCGGCGCTACGCGCGCCTGGTGGAGCCGCGCGGCCTCAGCCTGGCCCAGTACAACGTGCTTCGCATCCTGCGGGGGGCGGGGAGCGAGGGGTTGCCCACGCTGGCCATTCGTGATCGCATGATCGACGAAGGCTCCACGGTGACCCGCCTGCTGGACAAACTGGAGCAGGCCGATCTGGTGAGCCGAGACCGCAGCCGCCCCGACCGGCGGCAGGTGCTCTGTCGCATTACCCCGCACGGCGAGGCGCTGCTGGCAGAGCTCGACCCGGCCATGGACGCCGCCGATACCGAGGTCATGTCGGTCCTCGCCCCGGAGCAGCTCGCCACCTTCATCGAACTGCTGGCCTCGGTACGGACCGGGAACGGCTAACTGGTCGTCGCCCCGAGCGCCGCCTCCAGGCGAAACCGGCTCCAGTCCCGCGTACGCTCGATGTCGGCCAGCACCGCCGCCGCTTCGGCGGGCAGGGCAGGCGCGGCCGGGTCGTGGCGCAGCACCTCGAAGGGGACGGCCCCCGGGGTGGCCACCTTGCACCCAGGGTTCAGAATACCACTCGGGTCCGCTGCCTCCTTCACGTGGGCGAACGCGGCCCGCGCCTCCAGCCCCCACACCCGATCCAGCAACGGCGCCCGCAGGCGGCCGTCGCCGTGCTCCCCGGCCAGCGTCCCGCCCAGTCGCGCCGTCAGATTGCACACGTCCAGCAGAACGGACTCGACCGTCTCCCGCCAGCCGGGACGGGTCGTGTCCACCAGCGGGTTCACATGGGCGTGGGCATCGCCGGCGTGGCCAAAGATCACCCCCATTACCCCGGCCCGATCCAGCAGGTCGCGCACGCCGCGTACATAGGCCGGAAAGTGCGACGGGGGCACACAGCTGTCCTCAATGAACTGCATGCTGCGCAGCTGCGGGGCCAGTTGCGAGAGGATCGGGCTGGCGGCATGACGCAGCGCCCACAGCCGATGCTCCGCCTCGGGATCCAGTCCTGCATGAAGCTCCATGGCGCCACTTGAGCGCCATGATTGCATGACTCCAGACAAGTAGCCCCGGCACGCGTCGGTCGTGTCACCCTCGACTTCGGCAATCAGGACCGCCTCGGCGTTGGTTGGCACCCCGGTCGCACCGCCGCGCGCCGCCACCGACAGAAAGGTGCGATCCAGCAGCTCGCAGGCGGTCGCCCCCAAGGCGGCGGCCTGCCCGGCACACTCCGTCGCCGCTTCGAGCGACCCGAAGGTGGCCAGCACCGTGGCCGTGCTCGTCGCAACCGGCAGCAGCGCGACCTCCACTTCCGTGAAGAAGGCCAGCGTGCCCTCGCTCCCCACGAGCAGGTCCACGAGATGCCCGCCGGGGGCCAGCGCCGCCGCGACACCGTACCCCGACGACTCCTTCCGCACGCCGGCGTGCACCAGCAGTTCGGCCGGAACGCGGCGACCGATTTCATCGAGCGCGCGCACGAGCCGCTGTACCGCGGGCACATGCAGCGGCAGCAACCGATCCCGGTGCACCCACGCGTCCGAGCCATCGTCGAACACACACCGGACGCCCACGATCCACGGACGGGTGGCACCAAAGCGCAGTGTGCGGGCACCGGCCGCGTTGGTGGCCAGCATGCCCCCAATCGTACAGAAGGCACCGCTCGACGGGTCCACCGGAAAGCGAAGGCGCTGTGCCCGCGCCGCCCGATCGATCCCGCCGCGCAAGGCCCCGGTGCCGGCGCGCAGGCGTTCCAACTCCGTATCGACAGGCCCGAGCCGGTCGAGACGCGACAGGTCCACCACCACGCCCGGCCCCACCGCGCCGGCGGCCATGCCACTCCCGGAGCCGCGCGGAATGAGCGCCGTTCCCGTGCGCTTGGCCCACGCGACCAGCCCGCCCACGTCGTCGACATCGGCCGGCACCGCCACCGCCGCCGGCAGGCAGCGCGCAATGCCGGCCCCCTCGGCGTAGAGCGCCCGCGCCAGCAAGTCCGTGCGGAACGGCCCGCGAAATCCGGACGGCGCATCGGCAGCAGTGAGGTGGCTCAGATCAGCGGGCACAGGGCAGCGAGCAGGAAAGGGGCCGGAACGACCGTGACTCGGCACGTCCGGACTCGTATCTTTGAGGGAATATGTCCCTCCCCGCTCCGGTTTCCGAGGCGCTCGCGCGGCGCGACGCGGCGCGCTTCTGCGCGGCCATACTGCCCGCGGTGTCGCGCACCTTCGCCCTCGGCATCAAGGCGCTGCCCGGGGATCTGGGACAGGCCGTACTCGATGCCTATCTGCTCTGCCGCATTGCCGACACCGTCGAAGACGCACCCGGCATTGACCCGCAGGTCAAGGCGGCGCTCTTCGACGACTTCCTCGCCGCCTTCGACAGCCCTGCCGCGCTGGCGCGTTTCACGGCCGGGGTGCAGGGGCTCACCGGCGATCTGGCCCACCTGACCCTCACGAAGAACACCCCGCTGGTCTTCGCGCATTTCGCGCAGCTGCCGCCCAACACGCAGCACCTGGTGCGCAAATGGGTGGCCGAGATGGCGGTCGGCATGCGGAAGTTCGTGCTGCTCTATCCCGACGGCATCCGCATCCAGACCATCGACGAGTACAAGGAATACTGCTACTACGTCGCCGGCACCGTGGGGTACATGCTCACCGATCTCTGGCATGAGCATTCGTCCAGCATCGGCGCGCGGCGTTACGCCATTTTGCGGGAGCGCTGTCGCGCCTTTGCCGAGGCGCTGCAGACGGTGAACATCCTCAAGGATGTCGCCGTGGACGCGGAAAAGGAAAACTCGGTGTATGTCCCCGAGGAGCTGCTGCGGGCACACGGCAGCACCCAGAGCCGCATTCTCGCGCCGGAACTCATCGCCAGCAACCGCGAGGCGCTCACCCAGCTCATCCGGCTCGCGTGGCACGACCTCGAGGAGGCGTTGGTCTACCTGCTCGATATTCCCCGTCGCGCCGTGCGCATTCGGCTCTTCTGCATTCTGCCGCTGCTGCTGGCCTATGCCACCCTGCGGGATCTCGTGCAGAGCAACGCCATGCTGCAGCCCGGCGGGAGCGTGAAGATCACGCGTCGCGAGGTGAAGAGCCTGCTCATGACCGGCAGCATGCTGGTCATGAGCAACGCCGGCGTACGCTGGCTCGTGGCCCGCGTACGCCGGCGCAGCTTCGAACTGGCCTTCACCGACTGACGCGTCGGCACCGATCCGCTAGCGTCCCGAGAACCAGCCGGACGGGGTGAAGCCCACGGGGTTGACCTCGAAGATCTGGCTGCGCGACCACCGTCCCGTGGTCGGGAAGTACGGGGGCGGGAACGGGAGTGCGCACCGGTTGAAAGACAGGTCCTCGTTCACCCCGTGCAGATTCGCCCCGCTCATGGTCCCGGTCTGGCCAATGAAGTTCGAGATCAGCCCGCCGATCACCCGCACCGTGCCGCGATTCACGTACTGCGCCGCCGGCAGGCCGGCGGGCGGGTTCGGACGCTCCGCCCCGTACGTGTGCAGCGCCATCATGGCGGCGTGTACCGCCATGTCGGGGCGGCGCGGGGAGTGATCGAAGTCCTTGCGGGCCAGCCAGGCCGCGCCGGTGTTGCTGTTGTCCCGGCGCCGCTGGGGAGCCTGCAGGGAGTTGTCCGCGTACAGGATGTACTGCCCCGCGAACAGCCCCACGATGTCGTCATCCGCCCGGCAGTTCCCGCTGGCCGTGGCCGGGCTGGTGGCCTGCACCAGATCGTGCGCAATGATGATGTTCGTCCGTGCCGAGACCGTCACCCGTCCGCGCACGACCCCGCTCACCGCCACGCGCCCCTCGGCGAAGATCATACCACGGAAATCGGGGTTGAGTGCGGGGCTCAGCGGCCAGAGATACGCGCCATCGGGGCGCGCCGCGACGGCGGCGGGCACCGTCCCCGCCGTCCGCAGCATCCAGCCGCCCACCGAGTCGGTCGGCTGGAACTCGCCGGTGGGGGAGAGCCGGTCGTCGCCCCCCAGGAAGCACCGCGCGTTGACGTTGTCGTAGGCGGTCTGCTTGTTGATCATGCGCGCGCGATAGTTGGCGCCGGTCAAGACCGCCGGAATCGCGCGGAAGGTCTGGGGGACGGCCTGCAGCGCCCCAACCGTGGTGACCACGCCGCAGTTCGGTGAGAACAGCAGGCTGTCCACGACCGCCGTGGCCCCGCCGGGAATCAGCAAGGGCTCGACCGGAGGCACCGGCACCGCGCCCATGGTGTAGCCGGCCCCGTACGGCGCCGTGCTCGTCTGCTGATACACGCGGAAATAGCCTTCGTCGGCGCCCGTCGTGTTGCCGTCGCCATTGACATCGATGGCCACGAACTCGATGCGCATCGTGGCGTTCGCGCTGTCGCCCACCGTGAGGGTTGGAGTGAACACGTACCCGGCCCGATTGGCGATCGACTTCACCCGATCCAGCTCGGCCGTGGTCGGCAGCGGAATGATGGCCACCCGCTCGCGTGGCGGATCGCCGCGATACTCCGCGGAGGCCCGATTGCGGATGATCCGCGCGGTCGTGACCTGATCGTGGAACACCGCCTGCGGCCATGGCGCGGCATTCCACACCCAGATCGTGTCGTTCGAGTGCACCGGCCCCTGCGCCTGGGCGCCCAGCGCCCACCAGAGGGTCGCCCCATTGGCGCCTCGGCCCACGTTGGAAAAGCTGGCGTAGCGGGCGAACGACTCCTGAAACACCTCCGCGCGACGGATGGCGACGTTCCCGAAGCCATCCGAGACGCGCGTGACGATCTCGGCCTGGACGCCGTATTCCCCGGCGCTCGCGAGGCTGTCGGTGTTGCCCAGGCGCGAGACCCACGTGCTGCGCTTCACGCCGGGCATGCCCGTGATCTCCAGTTCCGCCTCGATGGCGCTGAAGCCTTCCGCGGGAACGCTGTCCTGGCGGGCGTTGAGGCGGTCGCGCGTCAACTCCAGCCCAGTCAGGGCCACGTCATCCAGTCTGGAGGTGCGTTCCGATCCGTTCTGGATGATGCGCCCGGTGGTGGCCTGGGTGGCCGAGGCGAGGGCCAGCGTGACGGCGACGACCGTCACCAGCAGCACCAACAGCAGCGCATAGCCGCGACGGGATCGGGTCGACGCGGCGGCCCGGCGTCGACGGGGTGACCGAGGAAACAGCGTCATGGTACCACCACCGTGGCAGATGTGGTCAAGGAAGACACGTTCGGCGTGCAGTCCTGCACGGCCAGCGCGTACCGGTAGGAGCGTCCCAGCCCCTCTTCCACGCCGCCGTCCCGGTAGCTGTATGTGGTGCTGCCGGCGACCGTGCTGATGCCGGCGAGCGATTCCCCCCAGCTGCCCGCCCCCACGATCTGTCGCCACAGGACATAGCGCACCGCGTCCGACTCACCGCCGCCGTCATCTGTCGCGTGCGGCCACGAGAGGAACACGGCACTGCTGTCTGCGTTCCAGGTGGCCGTGATGCTGGCGGGGGCGATTGGGGGGCGGCCACAGGCGCGTGACTGACGCGGGGCCGCCGTATTGGGCATGGCGACCAGGTAGCGCACCGGCTCGGTTTGCGAACCCTCGCCGTCCCCGCGCCCGAGCCGATAATTCACCTCCACCGCGCGCACCTGATCGATGCGTGCCGTGACGGCCACCCCCGTATCGGGAGCCACGCCCCGCTCCGCTACCGTCTTGGCCAGCGGCAGCCAGGCCCGGGGTACGGTGTCGAGCCCCACGGTGGTGCTGAAGTACCGGTTCGGATCGTACCAGTAGCGCAGGAACGGGGTCGTCCCCGCTCGCCGGAGCCCGGTGGCGATGATCTCCGGCGGGCGATTGTTCACCTGGCGGGTGATCATCACGTCGCTCGCGTTCGTCGAGGTGGTATCGCGCACGAACCGGAAGATCACCAACTCCGCCGGTCCGACCGTGCCTTCGACGGCCGTGTAGTCCTGCAGCGGATACGTCACCCCGGGGCTGGTGCCGGGAATGGTGATGGCGGAGGAGACCGGAAGGGCACCGACGTCGGCGGAACTGGCGTAGGTGTCCACGTATACGGAGCCCGTGAACGACGAGGAGTCGAGATCGTTGGTCAGCAGGTCGGTATTGAAGGCAATGACGCTGTCGTTCGCCGCCACCAGGATGGGCTGCACGTCCGTCACGTTCGTGCCCGCGGTGCGCAGCTCCATGCGCAAGAGGTCCCGCGTGAAGCGCCCGCTCTGGACTTCGGTCTGCTGGCTCGCAATGGCGCGATAGCCCTGCGTCTGGGACAGCAGGAAGGCGACGGCGGCACCGCTGACCACCCCGAACAGCACCAGGGCGATCATGACTTCGGCCAGCGTGAACCCACGGCGGCGGCGTAAAGATGGTGTGGTCATGGGGCGGCGATGGTGATGGACCGCTTCACGGGCACGGGCAACCGCCCGGGCACCGACGACGTCACGTTGACGGTAACGACCGTGCGATTGCGGCCGCTCAGGCTGTCAACGCTTACCGACGTGGAGAGCGAGTAGCCGTCGAAGCTGCCGTTGTAGGCGTCGCCCGTGAGCGAGGTGAGCGTTCCGTAACTGGGCCAGACGAGCGCCCGATTGATCTGCATGTCGGCGATTGCCTGCGCGCGGGCGCGGCCGCTGCTGTCCACCACGGAACGCGAGAACAGCACGGTGCTCATGGAGAGCCCGATGACGAGCGTCGCCAACAGCGCCATCGCCACCAGCACCTCGACGAGCGTGAAACCGCCACGGGGACGGTGGACCGTTGAGGGGGTCATGGGGCGCGCTTCCACTGACTGCCAGTCCATGAGTACCAGGCCGAGCGGCCCGTCGCGCGCGACACCTGCACGGCGCGCGCCTCCCGGACCTCTTCATCGGGCAGCATGCTGCGGACGGTGGTGAGGTAGAACGTGGCGGCGCGGTCCGTCGATCCGGAGCGCTGCACGAGCAGCATGGGGCCTCGCGTATCCGGTACCCCCGCCAGCGCCGATGTGCTGTCGCCCGCCAGCGCACTCACCCCGGGCGGCCGCGCCACCACGATCTGGTCGGGCAGTGGGGTCAACCGCTCACGCTCCGTGTCCTCCGCACTCTGGTTCTGGTTCGCGTCCCACACGGTCCGCAGCATTCCCGCGGACGTGTCGAACACCACCAGGACATTGTGCTGACGGCTCACCGCATCGCGCTGAGCGGCCATGAGGACCAGATCGATGGTGCGCGCGGCGGTGTCCACGCGCGTGTTGTCGAAGCGCACCCGTGGCAGCACGAACGTGGCCGTGATGCCGATGATCGCAATCACGAGCAGGAGCTCGATCATGCTGAAACCACGGCGGTGTGGACGGACAGGGGACATGGCGCGGTTCTCTCCCGATGAATGACACCGAAAGACGCAACGTCCCGGGCAGCCGTCACATAAGCATCACGTGTGGTGTCACGACCATCACGACCTGACAGCCGTGCCCGCACGGAAACGGCGGCGCGCTGCGGTCCGGGTGGGAACGGAACGGCACCGCGGGGGACCGGCGCCGACCGCTAAAACGGGCTCGGCCCCTGCAGCATCTTTTCCAGCAGCGTGGGCGACGCCTGCAGGCGGCCATGCTGTGCCTCGTCGAGCAGCGACTCGATACGCTGCTGCGCCCGCCCCACCATCGTGCGGAACGTGCGGGCCATGGTGCGCCAGCACAGCCACGTCACGCCAACGGCGATCGCCGCCAGCAGGGCCATGATGACCACCACCACCTGCGGCATCATCGTCAGGAACAGCAGTGGCACGGCCGCAACGCCCAGGACCAGCAGCGCCGCGCCGGCCGCCCCCAGCGTGGCCGTACGCACCGACCGACGTGCCCCATCCACCACGGCGTCGAATCGCAGCACCGAGCGCGCGTCGTCCACGCGGGTGGCACTCACCACGAGCTGATCCACGCGCACCAGGTCGAAGCGCCGGCCCCCCGAGCCCAGCGAGCGGAAGAAGTTCCCCAACGGATCACGTCGCGGCTCCCAGACCACGCGATCGGCCGTACGGCGTACCGCCACCATGTACTCATGACGCGGCAGAAACGCATCGAGGTCGCGCAGCAGCTGCTCCGGCGTCCCGGGGACGGTGCGCTGCGCACTTACGACGGCCGGGCCGATGCTCGCGAGCAGGCCGCTGCTGCCCGTGACCGGCAACGTGACCTGGGCACGCTCCTCCGCGATGGCCTGTCGCACATGCTGCACGTCCAACCCCACTTCCCTGGCGATCTCCACCAGCCGGGCTTCGCTGATGGTGTCGCCAGGCTCACCGGGCTCGGTGTTCTGCAATTCAGAGGCGCGGGCGAGCACGCGCTCGAGTGCCGTACGTGGAAGGTCACGCATGTCAGATGCCACTGAGCACGATGTCGATTTGCCGTGCCAGCGCCTCGCGAATGATGGCCGGCACCGTGAAGGTACGATCGAAGAGGGCGCGCACGTCTCCGGTCACGCGTTGTCCGCTCTGCGTCAAATAGTAGCGCTGGTACCCGTCGAGCAATTCGGGGGCGATGCGGGTCAGCAGCATGGCCCCGGCCTGAACCTGCCCCGACGAAATGAACTGCGCGGCCACCCCGGCGCGCTGCTGCGCCGGCGTGGTGTTGTCGCTCACGGCCGGACCCACCAGCGCGCCCGTCGCCTCGTGGGCGAACACATACAGCACCTCTGCGGCATCGGCAGGTCGCGCGGGATACGTCACCGCCACCATGACGCGTCCCGTGTACCCAGGCCCGGTGCGTCCCTCACCGCCGATCGGCAACGACAGCACCAGGTCGCCCTGCCGCTGTCCGGTGTTGTTCAGGAACCGCTCGAACTTGTCGCGATAGACCTGCTGCCACAGGCTGTCCACCGCCGTGATCGTGGGGGCACGCTCGCGCAGCTGCCGCTGATGTTCGGCGAGCAGGAAACGCGCGCCCTCGTCGTCCACGCCGGTGAGGAACAGCCGCAGCCATTCCCGGTCGCTGCTCCCCGGAAAGAGCGCCGCGAACGGCTGCAGGCGAAACGCGACGTCGCGGCTTGGCGCGCGTCGCACGTCGCCGCCGAGCTGGAGATAGTGCTCGGCCGTGGCCCGCAGCTCGTCCCACGACCCGTAGGCAAAGGGGAGAAACTGCGCATCCAGGTAGCTGCCCCGCTGCAGCCCGCGCCGCAGCGCCTCGCGGTTGCCGTCGAGCGCGGTGAGCAGATTGCGCTGATTCTTGAGAACCGTGATGGAATCGCGATAGCCACGGCGGTAGAGCGGCACCGACGCCGTATCGTCGCTCAGCATGGCGAAGGCGTGCAGCCACAGGTCCACGTGCGGGACGGTGCGAACGGGCCACCGCAGCGGCGGTGGCGCCACCGCCGCCGTTGCCGCGCTGGCCCCGCCGGCCCCGCCGGCCCCGCCGGCCGGGAGGGCAGCGGGGCCCGCGTCGGTTGGGGCCCCTGACCGGGCAGGTGCCGACGCACAGCCCAGCAGCAGGGCCGTGCCGACCACGACGGAAACGCGGAGAGTCATGCTCTGAATACACGCCGACCGGGTCACGGGATTCAATCCCATCGGCTGTCGCGCCGCCGACGCCAGGCGCCAGCGTCGCCCAGCGGGCTGCGGCTATCCCTGCCGGCCGCAGGTCACGCAGTAGCGCCAGTGCACATCGAGTTCCGTACTGCACGCCGCACAGTGGCGCTTGGTCAGATCCATGCCACAGTACGGGCAGTAGGTCACGGCGCGCCCCTGCGGCAGCGTGTTGTCGCAGAAGCGGCAGCAATGACTGTCGGCGTACGTGGCCCGCTCCGTCGTGTGGTGACCCACCGTTCCAGCGAGCTGCGCTCGGCCGGCCACGGCCGTCCCTTCTCCGGGCGCCGGAAACAGATCGTCCGCCGGGTCGTAGGCGGGGTGTGCCCGTACCGCTCCGGAGCCGCTGCGGCGGACGACGGGAGCCTCGGCGCCGGCGCCGGCGCCGCTGCCGGTCGCCGCGCGCGCCGGCTGATTGAGCTGCAGCGTGCTCGTGGCCCAGGCCCGTACCATGGACAGGGTGGGCGACGGAAACGCCAGTGCCTGACGGCAGGCGCGCTGGAGTGCCGGATCGGCCATCACGTAATTCCGCTCGCCGGCGACCAGACGCAACAGCGCCGATTCAAAGGCATCGGCACCACCGTTGGCCATCTCGCGGCGGACCTCGCGGAACGGCAGCAGCCGCTCCTCGAGATCACTCAAGGTGAAGCCGAGCGCGAGCAGCTGCGGATGCTGAGTGCGGATGGTGCGGGACAGGCGGAACGCCAGACGATCGAGATCGTCGAGCGAGCGGGCAACGGTGCTCACTTGCCGCCGGTTCCGGGCTGGGGGTCCACGGTGTTGCCCATGCGCTCACGCACGGCCGTGCCGATACGCTCGATCACGCGCTCGGCCACGGCCTTGTCGTGCTCCTGCGCGTCGTGCCAGCCGTAGCCGTACCCAATGGCAATGCCGGTGGTCAGAGCGAAGAGATACTTGTACATGGGCACCCAAGGTGAGTCCCGGCGCCCCAGCGCCGGGATGCGTGTCACCTCATGGACGCACCGTGGAACGCGCCGGTAACGGCGGTGCCGGAACGAACCGTTCCACCACGGGAAACGGCGACAATGACTGCGCCCGCACCTTGGGCCCCTGGGCCTGCAGCCAGGCGTCGAACTGCGACGCCACGAGCCCGTCCGAAGCATCCTGCGCCGCTGCCGCCCGCGTCGCCAGATGGTTGGCGTATTCGTTCTGCGGATGCCCGGCATGCCCCTTCACCCAGCACCATTGCGTCTCGTGCAGGGCGATGGCGTCCACAGCGTCCTGCCACAGCTCCACATTCTCCACCGCGCCATCTTTGCGCTTCCATCCGCGCGCCATCCAGCCGCGCACCCAACTGGTCATGCCATCCACGATGTAGCGGGAATCGGTCGTGAACTGCACCGACAGGCGGTTCCCCTTCCGTGACATGGCAGCGTAGCTGTCGATCACCGACCGCAGCGCCATGCGGTTGTTGGTGGTGGTGGGCTCCGACGCCCACAGGTCGAAGCGGGCCACGGTACCGTCGGCCTTGCGAAACTCCACGAGGGCCCCGAGACCGCCGGGGGTGGCTCCGCTCTGGCCATTGCCCAGGCACGATTCGTCGGCGTAGACCGCCACCAGCGGATAGCGCGCCGTCATCGCACCGCCTCGAGGGAATCGATCTCGTCCACGATCAGCTCCAGCCGATGCCCGGTGCTCGGATGCCGTGCCACGATCACCTCGCGGCCACTGTCCACGCGCAGGCGCTCGGGGATCACGACGTACTCCGTCCCGCGCCGCATGATGGTGAGGCGCGACCCATCGATGATGGCCCGCTCGAGCAGGTCGTATTGCGCGGTCGTCGGTTGCATGGGAGGAACGTTCTGCGGCAGAAAGGAAGACAACGAGCAAGGAAGGCGGAACGACCGACGGTCAGGCGCTGATCACCGTGTGCAGGATGTCCGCCGCCTGCTCGAGCTGCGCGAGTTCCACCCATTCGGTGGACGAATGCGCACGGGCAATGTCGCCGGGGCCGAAGCAGAGCGCCGGAATGCCGGCCTCGGCAAAGAGCGCCGCGTCGGTCCAGCAGGACAGCCCGTCGATGGTGCCGGCGAGCCCGTGCGCACGGCACGCCTGCACGACCGACGTGACGAGGGGGTGCGACGCCGGTGTTTCGAGAGGCGGCTGGGCTCCCCCCAACGTACAGGTGGCGCGGAACGCGGGGTCCGCCGCGTGCAACATGTCCAGCAGCGCCTGCACTTCGCGCAGTACTGCCTCCGGCTGCTCACCCGGCAGGGTGCGCCGTTCCAGCTTCACGGTGCACTCGTCTGCATAGGTGCTCCACCCTGTGCCGCCGGAAACAAGGGGCGCGTGCACCGATGCGCGGCCCAGCAGCGGATGGGTGCGGCGGGCGAGCTCCTCCTTTTCGAAGGCATCGAGGGCCACGAGAAAACGCGCGGCCAGCCGGTTGGCATCGATTCCCACATCGTAGCGGCTGCCGTGCGCCGCCCGCCCCTGCACGTGCACCGTGATCCAGGCAAATCCCTTGTGGGCCGGAACCACGGCGAGGCGTGTGGGCTCGGTGATGATGGCGGCCGCGGCCGTCAGGCCATCGGCCAGCAGGGCGCGCGTGCCAATACTGGCAAACTCCTCGTCGCACACGGCCGCGATCACGACTTCGCGCGTCAACGGTCCGGCGGCCGCCGCGCGCGCCGCCGCAACACACATGGCCGCAATGCCGCCCTTCATGTCCGTCGCGCCGCGGGCATACAGGTTGCCGTCGCGCAGCTCGGGGGTGAAGGGGGCGTGACTCATGCCATCGGTGCCGACGACATCGAGATGCCCGTTCAGCACCAACGGCGCCACACCCGTTGGCCCGATGCGCGCCACCACGTTGCTGCGCCCGGGGGCCACGTCCGCCACGTGTACGGCGAAGCCCCACTCCTCGAGGATATTCGCCAGCAGCAGCGCCACCTCCCGCTCCCCTGGGCCATCGGGTACCAGGCTCGGATTGCGGGAGTCGACCGCGACCAGCGCTCTGGTCAACGCGACGGGAGAAAGCGGAAAGGCCACGTGCTCAGTCTAGCGATGCCGCCGTGGCGAGGTCAGTGCCGCGCGACGACCACGCCCTGCGTGGCCACCCGCCAGGGCAGCACCGTGCCCAGTGGTGATGCCGCCGCGCGTACCGCCTCCATCTGTCCGACGCGGGCGAGTGCCACCACACAGCCGCCCCCGCTCGCCCCCAGCGCCTTGAATCCTTCGGCTCCGGCCGCCCGCACGGCGGCTTCGATGGCGGCCATGCGAGGGGTCGTGATCGCCGGATGCAACGATTGCTGGTAATGCCAATGTTCGTCGACCAGGCCGGCCAACTCGCTCACGTTCCCTGCCTGCAACGCCTCGGCCATGCCCCGTGCGAGGTCGCGCATGCGCTCGAGCGCCGTCACGACGGTGGGGACACGCGTGCGGTAGGCATCGAGCACGGCGGTAATCGTTTCCGCCGAGATGCGGGATTCGCCGGTGTAGATGACGCAGACCCGCGATTCCAGCGACGCCACGGCGCTGGCGGTGAGCGGCAGCTGCTCCACATGTCGCCGGTGCGTCAGCGTCAGGCCGAGCGCCCCGCCATAGGCCGCCGCATAGTGGTCCTGATATCCCCCGGCAATGGCGAGACCGTCTACCTCGGTGCTCCGACTGTCCTCGGCCAACTGGTACGGGCGAACGGCGTCGCCACGAGCCGCGGCAATGGCTGCCTGCAGCGCGACCCCGGCGGCTGAGGAGCCACCCAGGCCGGCGCCTACGGGGAAGTCGCTGGTCAGCTGAACGCGAGCGTGCGGCAACCCGGCGCGGCGCAACGCGATCGCCACGAGGGGATCGTCGGGGTAGGGGGCATCGGCCCCCTCGGCTTCGAGGTGGACCGTGGCGCGGCGTTCGATGGCCAGATTGCATACGAAACCGCCTCGCTCTTCGGGGAAGGGAGGGACATCTGTCCACCCTCCGCCGAAGTCGAGGCGGGTTGGCGCCGACGCAACGATCACGCGGCGTTACTTCTTCTTGCCGGCGGCCTTCTTGGCGGGAGCCTTGGCGGGCGCCTTGGCAGGAGCCTTTGCCGCTTTCGCCGGGGCCTTGGGAGCCGGCTTGGCCGGCGCCTTGGTTGCCGGCTTCGCTGGCGCCTTGGCGGCGGGCTTGGCGGGCTTGGCGGCCGGTTTGGCGGCGGGTTTGGCGGCGGGCTTGGCCGGCGCCGCGTCCTTCTTGGTAACCGGCTTGCTGTCGCTCTTGGGCTCGGCCTTGGCTACCGGCTTGGCCGGCTTCGATTCGGGCTTTGCTTCTGGCTTGGGTTCGGGCTTGGCTTCCGCCTTGGGCTTGGGTGCCGGCTTGGGCGGCAGAGGAGCAAACGTCACCTTGTCGGACGGCTTCTGCGGCTCAATGCGCATGGCTGCGCGTGCTTCGAGGGCCGCTTCGGCAGCAGCTGCCGGCGCCTGCACGGCCTTGGGCATCTGTCCCAGCGGTACCGGCTTGGGCGGGGCGGCCTTGGGCTGCGGCGCGGGAAGTGCCCCGTGCTTGGCGATGTACGCCGCTTCGGCCTGGGCAATGAGCGAATCGGCTTCGTCCTGATTCATCTGGCCGCGTCGCACCATGTAATGAATGAGGTCGCGCGCACTCTCGATGACGAAGGCGCTCAGCCCGGCGGCCGCTCCCACCACGTCCCGCATGGCGCCAGCCATGCGGCTTCCGGCTTCGAGGCTGATCTCGTGCGCCCGGGCCGCCATTTCGGCGGCCGTGTCGCGCGCATCGGCAGCCCGGTGTCCCGGACCCCGGCGCGGCGCGGGAGCGGTTGGAGGCGCATCGCCTTCCGTGAGCGTATCGTCGTCAGCCTGCGGCAAATCGGCCATAGGTGGAGCGCACTCCTTCCGCCATGCATGAAAAAAAGGTGGTCGCGAAAACTCGGAGGACGATGATGCCGTTGCCGCCGAGTGTCCCACGTCCACCGGAACGCGGGTAACTATATGATTTCCAGTGATCTATGCAAGGTATCCGGGCGTGCTTTAGGGCGTTGGCCTGCATATTATTGGCGTCGGTCCGGCACTGCCCCGGTCCGCGCGCGGCCACAAATGCCGCAGTACTCGGGCGGTAAAGCCAAGTAAATCGCAGCTTAACAACGCCATAAATGAGGCATCATGGAGCCACTTCCGCTCGCGGGGATTCGCGTGCTCGATCTATCGCGCGTACTCGCCGGTCCGCTCTGCACCATGATGCTCGGCGATCTTGGTGCCTCCGTCATCAAGGTCGAGCGCCCCGGGCTGGGGGATGACACGCGTGGTTGGGGGCCACCGTTCGCCGACGATGGCCAGTCTGCCTACTTCCGGAGTGTCAATCGCAACAAGCTGTCGCTGACGGCCGACTTCGCGGTCCGCGAAGACCGCGACCTCGTCCTGTCGCTCATTGCCGACGCCGATATCGTGGTGGACAACTTTCTGCCCGGGGCACTCGACCGAAGCGGTATCGATGCTGACGCCTTGCTGGCCGCATATCCTCAACTCATCTGGTGTACCATTTCCGGATTCGGAGCCGATAGCCTGCGCCCGGGGTACGACTTCGTGGTCCAGGCGGAGTCGGGCTGGATGGCCATTGCCGGCGAACCACAAGGTGATCCCATCAAGTCCGGGGTTGCCATGGTCGATGTGACCACCGGCAAGGACGCGGCAATCGGCATCCTGGCCCTTTTGGCGGCGCGGGAGCGGGCCGGGGGCAGGGCGCTGCCGCCGGAGCGCCGGCGGGTCCAGGTGACCCTGCAGTCGAGCGCGGTGGCGGCGTTGGTCAACGTGGCCCAGAACACGCTCGTGAGCGGTCGTGAGGCCGAGCGGTGGGGAAACGCCCACGCGAACCTCGTGCCCTATCAACTGTTTCGCGCGGCCGACCGCCCCTTCGTTCTGGCCGTCGGCAGTGATTCGCAATGGGTGGCCGCCATGCGGGCCGTGGGACGGCCGGAGCTGGCAGATGATCCGGCGTTGCGCACCAACGCCGGGCGTCTGCAGCACCGCACCGCGGTGGTGACGTGGCTTGCCGACCACTTCGCGACCCGGCCTGTGGAGCACTGGATTGTGGCGTTGACGGCAGCCGGGGTGCCGTGTGGCGTGGTGCGATCGGCGCGGGACGCGGTGCTGGAGCAGCTGCGCGAGCACGACCTCAGCGTTACCGAGGCGGCTCGCACCGGCTTGCCGCCGCTGTGGAACGGCCGAGTTCGCTTTGCGCCGCCGCATCATGGCGAACACAGCGTTACGGTGCGGGAAAACGGGTGGCTCGCCTTCGCGCGCGTCGAGTGATAGGGCACACCATTTTCGTGATCCAATCGTGACCTCCGCATGCGAACTTCGTCTTTCTGGCGAGACGAGCGGCAGGCGTGGTGATCGTCCGGGGGAGGGTTTCCGGCGGCGGTTGTGCGGCAGGGGTATCAAACCCGTCACCTCGGCGTTATCCTAGCGCCGTGACCATGACGGAATCCGATATCCCACCGAGCGACGTCGACCACGATCAGGACGTCATCTCCCGGGTACTCGCGGGAGAGCGCGACGCGTTCGCGTTGCTGATCGGTCGCTACAGTGATCCGCTGTATCGACATGCACTCGGCATGACGGGCAGTCCCGACGTCGCCGAGGACATTCTGCAGACATCGTTCATCAAGGCCTATCACCATCTCGGTGAAGTCCGCGGACGATTCGATGCCTGGCTGTTCCGGATCGTTGCCAACGGGTGCAAGGACTGGCTGAAGAACATTCGGCGCACGCACCTCAGCTACGACGAAGACGATCAGCCCTCCGGCTACGCGAGCCCCGATGAGGACCTCGACCGCACTGAACTGCGGCAGGATCTCGATGCAGCACTCGCGCAGCTGGCGCCAAGCCTTCGGGAAGCCTTCATCATGAAGCATGTGGAAGGGCGTTCCTACGAAGAAATGGCGGACCTCCTGGGTACCACAGTCGGCGCCCTGAAGATGCGCGTGCATCGGGCACGTGAAGCACTTCAGGCCCTGCTCGAGGAGAAATACGCGTGATGCTCGATCGACACGAAGCGCACGACAACCTGAATCAGAAGGTCCGCGATCCGCGTGAGGCGGCGGCTCCGGCCGAGCGCCCCGTGCCAGATCGCGAGGTGCCGCTCCCGGGCGTCTCGGCGGCGGATCAGACCGCCGGTGCCGTGCAGCTGTGGCTCGATGGTGAAGCCACGGAGGCCGAGGCACGCGCCGAGAACGACCACGCGGTGGCCTTCTGGATGCGCGTCCACGCCGACGCCGGCGTGATGCGTGAGGCCAAGGCTCCGGCCCACCTCACGGCCAACATCATGGCGGCGCTGCCCGCCACGCCGCCGGTGGTCAACGCCCCGCTCGCGGACTGACTTGCCCCGCCGGATCGTGGCCGGTTGACCCGCGGCCCGCAACACTGAAGACGCCGCCCGGAGCATGCCGGGCGGCGTTTTTCGTACCAACCGGCAGGTGCGGCTCGCGGTGGGACTGGTCGCCACGTGGACTCCGACGCACCTTGCTCGCATGTCCCGCCCGATGCCCCTGCACCGTGCGTCGCTGTGCCTGCTGGTGGGCGCCACGTTGGCCGAGGCCCAGCCCAGCCCCCGGACCGCGAGCCCCGACGACCGCCCCGACATGCTCGTGGGGACCGTGGTCGATGCCATGATGACGGCTACCTCGTCCCCGTAGGTATTGGCAACACGTGGCACGACGGGGTGGCCAGGAACCTGTGGGGCACCACGCTCAACATCGATGGCGTGCACTACCGCTGGGGGCACCCCATCCCGCGGCGCACCGACGACGGCGTGCTCTGGTACGGCCGGATCGGCGACTCCAACCCCGGGCTCCGCTTCGGCTGGCAGAACAACTTCCGCTATCGCGACTTCCGCCTGTTCATCCAGACCACCGGTCAGTTCGGCGGCAGTGTGTACGCCAACAGCAACCAGACCTACTATGCGTCCGGCGACCACCCGGATGTGGTGCAGGCCGGCAAGCCGGACGAGCTCAAGAAGCCCGTGAGCTACTACAACGCCGTCTCCAACAACAACAACCTCTACCTCAAGCGGTTCGTGGAGAGCGGCACGCACCTCACGATCGCCGAGTTCCTGTTCGGCTACTCGCTCGACTCGAAGAAGTGGCGCTTCCTCGAGCGCTCCGGCTTCAGCCGGATGAACATCGACCTGATCGGCCGGAACTTGCGGACCTTGACGGGCTACACGGGCCTCAACGTGATGGCCGGCTCGCCCACGGTCCGCTTCGACGACGCCACCTACCCGATGACCCGTACGTTGACGGGCGTCGTGACGCTCACCTTCTGAGGCGCCCATGCGCACCATCCGACTCCGCCCCCACCGGGCACTGACCGGGCTGGCTCTCGGCGCCGCGCTGGCCACCGGGCTCACCAGCTGCATGAGCCTCGACGTCAACGACCCGAACGCGCTCGGTATCACCACGGTGTTCACCAACGCGTCGAATACCGAGGCGGCGCTCATCGGGGCCTTCAAGGCCTTCACGCTGACTTCGCGCGGCACCTGTCCCACGCTCCCGCTCGAGGTCTATGCCAACGTGCAGACCACGACGAGCGCCACCTACCTCGAGTTCTCGCAGGAACCGCGTATCGGGATCAACAACCGCGACAACCTCAACTGTCTGTCGCGGTACATCTTCAACCAGCACTACGAGGCGGCGGCCGGAGCGCGCGAAGCCTTCATCGGCATCCGCGACAACAAGCTCGTCTTCGGCCCGCAATCTGCCCAGTTCCCCCGGGGGCGCGACACGGACTCCCGCAAGATCTTCGCGCGCTTCGTGATCGCGGTGTCTCAGCTGCAGCTGGCGCTGTTGCACGACAAGGCATACGTGACGGACACCATCACCCCGGGCTTCAACGCCATCGTGCAGGATTTCACCCCGTGGCCCGAGGTGCTCTCCAATGCCAGAGCGCAGCTGCAGGCGGCCATCGCGGAGGCGCGTCGGACCGCCGACTTCACCCTGCCCACGCTCTTCATCAACGGACGCCCCACCACCCGCGACGAACTCATTCGCGTGATGCAGTCGTATCTGGTGCGCGCCGACGTGTATTCCCCGCGCACGCCGCAGCAGCGGGCCGCCGTGAACTGGGCGGCCGTGCTGGCCCGTCTCGATTCCACGGTCACCCGCGACTTCGGGTTGATCGCCGACCCGGCCATCGCGGGCACGGCGTCAACCTAAATCACCAACTCGTTCGCCCAGAGCACCCTGCGCCTCTCCACCCGCTATGTGGGACCGGCCGATACGTCGGGGGCCTACCAGCAGTGGCTGAATGGCACGGTGGCGACGCGCAGTTCGATCCAGATCTTCACCCCCGATCGGCGCATCAGCAACACCACCCTCACCATCCCGATCACGGGCGTGGGCCGCATCAACCGGGTCACGTCCACCATAGGCAGCGCGGCGAACGGAGCGTATCTCACCTCGCAGTATCGGCACGTGCGCTACCTCAACGCGGCGGCCGACTCGGGGAGCCGGACCTTCGTACCGATCATCTCGGTGCAGGAAATGCAGTTCATCCGCGCCGAGGCGCTCTGGCGGCTCGGACGCTTCGCCGAGGCAGCCGCAATCATCAATCCCACACGCGTCGCGGCCGGGCTTCGCCCCGTGGACGCCAACGGCCCGCCGCCGGGACGCGACTGCGTGCCGCGCCGTGACGACGGCAGCTGTGGCTGGCTCTTCGACGCCATCCAGTACGAGAAGCGCATGGAGCTCTTCCCGTACGATGGCTACACGCACTACCTCGACGCCCGCGGCTGGGGGCGGCTCCTGCCAGGAACGCCGCTCCACATCCCGGTGGTCGGGCGTGAGCTGATTACGCGTGGCTTCCCGTGGTTCACCTTCGGCGGGCTCGAGGACACTCGGAACTCCGCCCAGCTCCCGAACGCCATGCGTCCCTGAGCGGGCTGCGCGGGGCGGAAGGACAAGGCGCCGGTCTCCCGTCAATGGAGGCCGGCGCCTTCGTGCATCAGGGGTGATGCCAGCAAGCAGATCCGATCAAGGGGTCAAAGTCGTTGATCCGGCAATCAGGGCTTCTCAGCCAGGTTCGCGCACCCCCAGACATTGTCGTCGGTGGGGGACAGCTGCGGATCGAAAACGCGCACGTAGTACGGCTGCCCCGACGTGAGCTTGGGGACATTGGCCGTGGCCGACCCGCCGCCATCCATTCGGCTCTGCAACTGAGTGAAGGCCGCCTGGGGCGCAATGGGTGCGCCGTTATCGCGGCACTGCCCGGCCACGATGTCCCACGCAATGCGCATGTCGCGGTTCACGTTGCGTACCGTGAGACGTACGCGGGACTGCTTCTCGCCGCGAGGCTCGATGGTAATGTCCGCCGAGCCACCGGCGGAACGGAGGGTACTCACCGTGCCCACCCACTTGCCGCTCTGCGCCTCCACGACGGCGGGCGAGAGCATCGTGACGGCGCCGATGGCGCCCATCAGGGCACGGGACACGGCGGAACAGCGTCACATGTGAATGGCCCGCCCCAACGCACTCAACGCCGCTTCCTTCACGGTTTCGCTGAGCGTCGGGTGTGAGTGCACGGTGATCGCAATATCCTCGGCGCTGCCGCGGTACTCCATGGCCAGCACCACCTGCGCCAGGTTGTCGGCCACGTGGGGGCCGATCATGTGGCAGCCGAGAATCTCGTCGGTGGCGGCGTCTACCACGAACTTCACGAAGCCCTGCGTCTCGCCCATCGTGCGCGCGCGGCCGTTGGCGCTGAAGGGGAACTTGCCCACGCGATAGGCGCGGCCGCTGGCCTTGACCTCCTGCTCGGTGAGTCCCACGGTGGCGATTTCCGGCCAGGTGTACACCACGCCGGGCATGGTGCGGTAGTGCATGTGCACCGGCTTGCCGGCAATCACCTCGGCGGCGATCACCCCCTCGTCCTCGGCCTTGTGCGCAAGGAGCTTGCCCCCCACCACGTCGCCAATGGCAAACACGTTGGGCAGGTTCGTGCGCATCTGGTCGTTCACCACGATCTCGCCGCGCGCCCCGAGCTGCAGTCCGAGCGCGGCCGCGTCCACGCCGCTCAGCGACGGCCGGCGCCCCACACTCACCAGCACATAGTCGCCCTCGAGGCGCGACGCCGCGCCGTCCTTCTCCACGTGAATCGTCACCCCGTCGTCGCGCACGTCACCGCCGGTCACCTTGGTACCGGTGTGAATCTCGAGCCCCTGCTTGCGGAAAATGCGGTCGGCTTCCTTCACCACATCGTCGTCGTTGCCGGGGAGAATGGTGGGCGCGTACTCCACCACCGTGACCTTCGCCCCGAGCCGTCGCCAGACGGAGCCGAGTTCGAGGCCGATCACGCCCCCGCCAATCACGATGAGATGCTTCGGCACCTCCGGGATCTGCAGGGCACCCACGTTCGAGAGCACGCGGCGTTCGTCGAACGGCAGGAACGGCAACTGCACCGGCACGGAGCCCGTGGCGAGAATGACGTGTGTCCCCTGCCACGACGTGACCGTGCCGTCGGCACCCTGCACGTCGATCACGTTGTTCGGCTTGAGCGTGCCGAAGCCCTTGGCCCACGTGACCTTGTTCTTCCGGAAGAGGAACTCGATCCCCTTGGTGTTCTGCGCGACCACCTCGGTCTTGCGCGCCATCATGGTGGGCAGGTCGACGGACGCCCCGTCCACCTTCACCCCGTGTTCGGCCGCATGCAGCCGCAGCCACTCGTAATGCTCGCTGGACTGCAGGAGCGCCTTGGAGGGGATGCACCCGACGGTGACACAAGTGCCGCCCAGCGTCTTGTCCGCTTCAATGCAGACCACGGAGAATCCGAGCTGCGCGGCGCGAATGGCGGCCACGTAGCCGCCCGGGCCCCCGCCGAGGACCAGCACATCGGCGGATTGGATGGATGGGGAGGTCATGGCGCGAAAGCTAATCCCAGGGTGGCCGGCGGCGATTGGTGGAATAACCGGCTAACGATGAAATGCCTTCCTCCTGGTCGCGGGTACCAGTTTGTTACCCCACCCCGCTTGTGCCGTCTTTCACACGACGGCACGTTATTCGCAGTAACGGGCCATTGCCCACATGATCGTCAGCGGCGGTCCCAACCCTCGCGTTGAAAACGTTTGCTGACGAAGCCCGACGTCCCGGCGGAAACGCCAGGGGCGTCGTGGTGCATTTGGGGGACTTCTGTGCGGCAGCGCGATCGCTCGGACATCGGGCGACCCGCCACCCGGAACGCGAAACCCGAAACTCCCGGCGGTTCACGGGGCGTTTCGGGTTTCGTGTCTCGGGTCGCGAGTGCGCCTCAATACACCAGCATCGCCGCCGGATCTTCCATGAGTTCCTTCACCCGAACCAGGAAGAGCACCGCCTGCTGGCCGTCGATGATGCGGTGGTCGTAGCTGAGGGCCACGTACATCATGGGCCGGATCTCCACCTGGCCGTCGATCGCCACGGGGCGATCCTGCGTCTTGTGCAGCCCCAGGATGCCCACCTGCGGGTAGTTGATGATCGGCGTGGAGATGAGCGAACCGAACACGCCCCCGTTGGTGATGGTGAACGTGCCGCCGGTGAGGTCGTCCATGCTCAGCTTGCCATCGCGCGCCCGCTTGGCCACGGCTCCGATGTCCTTGCCGATCTGCACGACGCTCTTCTGGTCGCAGTCCTTCACGTTGGGCACCACGAGCCCGGCGTCGCTGGCCACGGCGATACCCATGTTGACGTAGTGCTTGTACACGATGGTGTCGCCGTCGATCTGGGCGTTCACGACCGGGTACGCCTTGAGCGCCAGCGCGGCGGCCTTCGCGAAGAAGGGCATGAAGGACAGCTTCACGCCCTGCTCCTTCTCCACGCGCTCCTTGAGGCGTTCACGGAGGGCCGTGATCGCCGTCATGTCGATTTCGTTGAACGTCGTGAGGTGCGCCGTGGCGTGCTGCGATTGCAGCAGGTTTTCGGCGATGCGCTTGCGACGCGTGGTCATCTTTTCCCGCGTTTCGCGTCCTGAGGCAGCGGCGGGGGCCGGCGCGGTCGGGGGCGAGACGGGGGCTGCGGCCGGCGCGGGAGCTGGTGCCGCCGCCGATCCCGCCGCCACGGCCCCCATCACATCGGCCTTGCTGACCACCCCACCGCGGCCGCTCCCCGGTACGGCGGCCGGATCGATTCCCGTCTCGGTCGCGAGCCGTGCCGCCGCTGGCGACACCTTGGGGTCGGTACCCGCCGCCTGTCCGGCGCCCGCGGAACCGGCCGCCGGGGCTGCGGCAACGGCCGCCGCCGGGGCCGCCGCGGCGGTGGCCGCCCCGGCGCCCGCCGCCCCAGCCGCGATCTCTCCCAGCACGTCCCCGACCGCAACCACGTCCCCTTCGCCCTTGGCACGCGACGTGAGGGTGCCCGCCTCCAGCGCCGGCACCTCCACCGTGATCTTGTCCGTCTCGAGCTCGACGAGCGAATCACCAACGGCGACGGCGTCGCCTTCCTTCTTCAGCCAGCGCGAGACGGTCGCTTCGACGATCGATTCGCCGAGGGGGGGAACCTTGATGGACGACATATGGGCTTGGTGTTGGGACTTGGGAGTTGGGTCGCAATATAGGCAGGTGCGCGGGGCAGGTGGTGGGGGGTGGGGCACACATCGCGCCGCGCCGGTGGCAAATGCAGAGGGCAGACGGCAGGAACCACAGTCCGCAGTGCGCAGGAATTCGGAAATCGGGGGCGGCGCAAAGCGCCCGCCCCCGTTTGTTTTCCCACATGCCTCGCGTCTGCGCCCTGTAGTTCCTGCCGTTTGCCGTCTGCTGTTCAGCCGCACTCCCATCTTCACCGTTCGAGCTCCCGCTTTCCGAGCGTCCGTCGTCATGAGCCTCTTCCACACCATGCGCGCCCTCACCTTCACCGCCCATGGCGGTCCCGAACAGCTCGTTGTGCGCGACGATCTGCCGGTGCCCGGCGTGCATGCGACGGACGGCGTGCGGGTGCGCATTCACGCCGCCGCGCTGAACCGCCTCGACCTGTGGGTCCTCCAGGGCATCCCGGGGTCCAAGGTCAAGCCCGGGTGGCCCCTCGGCTCCGACGGCGCCGGGATCGTGGACGCGGTGGGCAGCAAGGTCACGTCGGTGCAGGTGGGTGACCGGGTCATCATCAATCCCGGCGTGGTCGACCGCAGCTGCCGCTGTGAATACTGCCGCGATGGCGACCAGCCGCTCTGCCTCGGTTACGGCGTGCTGGGCGAGCACCACCCGGGGACCCTGGCCGACTACGTCGTGGTGCCCGAAGCCAACGTGCGCACCATCCCCGACTGGTTGCCCTGGGACGTGGCGGCCGCCTTCCCGCTGGCCACGCTCACGGCCTGGCGCATGATCGTGACCCGCGCCAGGGTCCGCGCCGGTGAACAGGTGCTCATCTGGGGCATCGGCGGGGGCGTGGCGCTCGCCGCCCTGCAGATCTGCAAGCACATCGGCGCCACCTGCTGGGTCACGTCCGGCACCCCCGACAAGCTCGAACGGGCCACGCTCCTGGGCGCCGACCAGCGGCTTGACCATCGGCAACCGGATCTCGGCAAGACCATCCGCGCCATGACCGACAAGCGCGGGGTCGACGTGGTCATTGACAGTGTCGGCGAGGCCACCTGGCCGCAATCGCTGGTGGCCCTCGGGCGCCGCGGTCGGTTGGTCAGCTGCGGGGGCACGAGCGGCCCCATGGTCCAGGTCGATCTCCGGCGCATGTTCTGGAACCAGTGGACCCTCATGGGCAGTACCATGGGCAACGACGCCGAATTCGATGCCATTACCGAGTTCTTCCGTCATGGATCGCTGCAGCCGCCGGTGGACAGCGTCTGGCCTCTGGCGCAGGCCCCCGAAGCCTACGCGCGCCTCCAGAGCGGCCAGCAGTTCGGCAAGGTCGTGGTGCAACTCGTGCCGTGGAGCTGAGGCCATGGCTGACGCCGGACCGCCCGATGAGACGACGCCCCCGGCGGGCGGCCGGCGCGCGGCGCTGGCGAAACCTGCCGGTGACGGGGCTCGTTTTACGACCGAGGAAGAGCAGCAGATGCGCGCCGCGGTGCTCGACGGGACGCTGCCCTCCTGTCCTCGCTGCGCGGTGCGCATGACCCGTCGCCCTCTCGGTGGCGGATCGTTCGGCCTGGGCTACCACCGGCAGCGCGAATGGCTGCTCTGTCCTTCGTGTCGGCGCAGCGCCATCTTCGACGTCCGGCGCGGGACACGGCTGTAGGTCGCCATGTTACCGTTGTACCAACGCCTCTCTCTCAACTCCGTGTCTGTGCCGCTTCCGCAGGATTCGTCGTCGTTCCCCGATTCCCTCATGATTGCCAGTGCCGCGCAGGACGCCGACGTGACCGGCACCGTGACCCGCACGTTTCAGGAGCGCCTCGAGCAGAGCTTCGCCTTGCTGGGCGAGTTCGTGCCGGCGCTGTTCGGTGCGCTGGTCATTCTCTTCGCCGGCTATCTCGTGGCGAAGGTGGTCGAGAAGGGAACGGCACGCCTGCTGCGCCGCCTGCGCTTCAACCAGCTCCTCGAGCGCGGCGGGGTGCTGCAGGCCGTGGAGCGTTCGGGGTCTCACCTCAACCCGGCCAAGGTCATCGCCAACCTGCTCTTCTGGGTGGTGATGTTTGCCGTGCTGCTGATTGCCGCCAGTGCCATCGGCCTCGATTCGCTGGCCAATGTGTTCACCGAGCTGATGAGCTATATCCCCAGTGTGATCGCGGCCATCGTGATCATCATCCTGGGCATCGTGCTGGGGGGATTCGTGGGCGGCCTCATCATGGCTTCGGCGGGTGGGTTGCACGGCGGTCCCTGGCTGGCGCGCATCGGGCGTGGGGGGGTGATCGTGCTGGCGGTGTTCATGGCCCTGCAGGAGCTCGGGATCGCCACCGACATCGTGACGACGGCCTTCGCCATCCTGTTCGGCGCCGTCGCGCTGGCGCTGGCGCTCTCGTTCGGTCTGGGGAACCGCGACTTGGCCGGCGAAATCACCCGGCAATGGTACGACCGCTACCGCGCCGAACAGCGTGCCATCGACGCCGAGGCCGCCGCTGAGGAGGCCGAGGAGATGGCGGAGGAGCGATCTGACGACGCCGCCGAAGACGCCGCCATCGCGGCCCAGCAGCAGGTCGAGGGGCGGGTGACGGCGTAGGGCGGAAGCCCCCGACCTCACGCCACCCGTACCCGCTACTCGGAACCCGAAACTCCGTGCCGTTCACAGCGAACGGCGTTACCGCCACAAACTCCCTGCTGCCCGCGGGGAGTTTCGCGTTTCGCGTTCCGTGTTTCCGGTGCTGGTAGACGATCCGAAAATCAAGGCCCACAAACGATTTAGGGCCGTTCCCCGCCCCTGTGATTAGGGGTGGGCACCGGGTAGATTTCACGGGTTGGCGCCCCGTCGCGCCGAGCCCCGTGTCGGACGTCGTGTCGGACCCATTCCCCGCCGCCTCATGACCGTACCAAACGCCCGCGAACGCATCCTGCCGCGTCTCATCGACGAGGAAATCAAGGAATCGTTCATCAACTACTCCATGAGCGTCATCGTGTCGCGCGCCCTGCCGGACGTGCGAGACGGGCTCAAGCCCGTGCATCGCCGCGTGCTGTACGCGATGAACGAGCTCGGACTGTTGCCGGGGCGGCCGTACAAGAAGTCGGCCACGGTGGTGGGTGATGTGCTGGGCAAGTACCACCCGCATGGCGACAGCAGCGTCTACGACGCGCTCGTGCGCATGGTGCAGGACTTTTCACTTCGCTATCCGCTGGTGGATGGCCAGGGGAACTTCGGGTCGGTCGACGGCGACAGCGCGGCCGCCTATCGGTACACCGAAGCGCGTCTTACCCGCATGGCGGTCGAGATGCTCACCGACATCGACAAGAACACCGTCGATTTCGCCCCCAATTTCGATGACCGGCTCGAAGAGCCGCGGGTGCTGCCCAGCGGTTTCCCCAACCTGCTGGTGAACGGGTCGTCCGGCATTGCCGTGGGCATGGCCACGAATATCCCGCCGCATAATCTGCGCGAGATCATTGCCGCGGTGGTGGCCCTGGTCGACACCCCCGACCTCGAGGCGGCCGACCTGCGCCGCATCGTGAAGGGGCCGGACTTCCCCACCGGTGGCTTCATCTACGGCCGGTCCGGCATTACCGACTATCAGGATACCGGGCGCGGCCGCATCGTCATGCGCGCCCGCGCCGCGATCGAGGAGAACGAGAAGGGGGGCAAGTCGCAGATCGTCATCACCGAGCTGCCCTATCAGGTCAACAAGGCGCGGCTGGTGCAGGACATTGCGGAGCTCGTGCGTGAGCAGAAGCTCACCGGCATCAGCGCCCTGCGCGACGAGTCCGACCGCGAGGGCATGCGCGTGGTGATCGAGCTCAAGCGCGACGCGATTCCGCGCGTGGTGCTCAACCAGCTGTACAAGCACACGGCCATGCAGAGCACGTTCGGCGTGATCATGCTGGCGCTGGTGCCCGACCCCAATACGCGTCAGCTCGTGCCGCGGGTGCTCACGCTCAAGGAGTGCCTCGTGCACTACATCGAGCACCGGCACGAAGTCATCGTGCGCCGCACGCAGTTCGACCTCGACAAGGCGCTGGAGCGTGAGCACATCCTCGAGGGGCTCAAGATCGCCGTCGACAACATCGACGAGGTCATCGCGCTCATTCGCGCCGCCGAGGACACCCCCACCGCCAGCACGCAGCTGCAGACCCGGTTCGGGCTGTCGGAGCGGCAGGCCGAAGCCATTCTCAACCTGCGCCTGGCCAAGCTCACCGGCCTCGAGCGGGACAAACTGGAAGCCGAGCTGGCGGAAGTGCGCCTCACCATTGCCGACCTGCGGGGCATTCTCGAGTCGAAGCCGCGGCGCATGGAGATCCTCAAGGGGGAGCTGCTCAAGCTGGCCGAGAGCTACGGCGACGAGCGGCGGACCGAGATCCTGTTCGACGATGGGGAGTTCTCCATCGAAGACCTGATCGCCGAGGAGGAAATGGTGGTCACCGTCACGCACGGCGGCTACGTCAAGCGCACCCCGCTCTCCGAATACAAGCAGCAGGGGCGTGGCGGCCGCGGCAAGGCGGCCGCCGATCTGAAGGAAGACGACTTCATCGAGCGGTTCTACGTGGCGAGTACGCACACGTACATGCTCATCTTCACCGATGACGGCCGCTGTTTCTGGCTCAAGGTGCACGAGTTGCCGCAGGGCGCGCGCAACACGCGCGGCAAGCCCATCGTGAATCTCATCAACGTGGCGCCCAACACCCGCGTCCGCGCCATCGTGCTCACCAAGGAGTTCCGCGACGACGAGTCGCTGCTCTTCTGCACCAGGAATGGCACGGTCAAGAAGACGGCGCTGTCGCAGTACTCCAATCCGCGGACCAACGGCATCAAGGCCATCAAGATCGAGGATGGCGACGAGCTGATGGACGTGCAGGTGACCGCCACGGGGAACGACGTGGTGCTGGCCACCCGCAACGGCATGTCCATCCGGTTCCCCGAGTCCGATGTGCGGTCGATGGGGCGCGATACCACCGGGGTCAAGGGCATCGAGCTGCGCCCCGATGATCACGTCGTGGGCATGGTGGTCATCTGTCGCGAGGCCACGTTGCTGGTGGTCACCGAGCGCGGGCTCGGCAAGTGCTCCGATATCGGGCAGTACCGGGTGCAGGGGCGCGGCGGCAAGGGCATCAAGACGCTCGATCTCACGCAGCGCACCGGTCACGTGGTGGCGCTCATGGAAGTCATCGCCGACGACGAGCTCATGATCATGACCAAGGGGGGCATTGCCTTGCGGCTCAAGGTCAGCGACATTCGCGTCGTGGGACGGGTTTCCCAGGGGGTGCGGCTGGTGGCCCTCGACGACCAGGATCTCGTCTCCGCGGTGGCGCGGGTCATCCCCGAGGACAAGGACGCCGCCGCCGCCGAGACCGGGGCGGTCGTGCGGGGGGCGGCCGATGTCCTCTCGGCTGTGGCCGACGCGGGCGCCGACGGAGCCGAGCCGGAACCCGACGGCGGCAATGGCGCTGGTGACGGTGAGTAGGACGCACTCGTCCTTGTGCAACGGGGAGACGGCGGCCGTGCGGCCGCCGCGCTCCCGGACGGTATGGCAGTGCGAGTCCGCGCGGGGCGCACTCGATGGCCTTGGTGAGGGATAATGGCGACGTCGCGCATCCTGGTGGCCGATGACGACGAGGCAGTACTCGAGTCCGTGGCCTGGTTGCTCCAGGAGAACGGCTACGATGTCGTGCCTGCCAATGGCGGCGTGTCCTGCATCGAGCAGCTGGAGAAGCGCGCCCCCGACCTGATCCTGCTCGACATCCTCATGCCCGACGCCGACGGCTGTCAGCTGCTCGAGCGCATCAAGGGTGACGATCGGTGGCGCGACCTGCCGGTGCTCATGCTCTCGGCTCAGCCACCCGAGGAAGCCTCCGTGAAGTCGTTGGGGCTGGGCGCGGCCGACTTCATCCGGAAGCCGTATCGCCCCAAGGAATTGCTGGCGCGGGTCCAGGCGCAGCTGCGTATGGGGGCCCTGCTGCGCTCCACGCGCGCGGCGCTCATGCGTACCGAGGAGCAGCTGGTGCGGGCCCAGCAGGATGCGGATAGCCGGCGCAAGCTCGTGGACATCCTCCACGAAGTCACCGGCGACCTGTCGGTCTCCGAGCTCTTCCACCTGCTGGTGCGGCGCGCGGCTCGAGCCCTGGGGGTGTCCCATTGCTCCGTCGTGCTGGCCCGACCGGGCGAACCCCAGGCCACCGTGGTGGCGGCCTTCGAGAACCCCGGGTTGCAGCATCTCCCGGTGCAGCTCGAGCGCTACCCCGAGCTCAAGGCGGCCCTCGACAGCGGGCAGCCTGTGCTCGTGGAAGACCTCGACACCCATCCGCTCTACGAGGGGGTGCGGCACGTGTGGGGCATCGAAGGGCTCGAGGTGCCGATTCGCTCCGTCATTGCCTTGCCGTTTTCCATCGACCGGGGGCAGTACGGCGTGTTTCTGGTTCGCCGGACGCGGGATCAGGAACGCTTCGGCCCGGCCGACCTCGAGTTCGCCCAGGCCGTGATCACGGCGGCGGTCGCGGTGATCCAGCGCGCGCAGATGGTCGAGAGCACCATGGCCGACAACGCGCGCCTCGAACAGCTGGCCCAAACCGATCCGCTCACGCAGTTGCTCAACCGCCGGGCGCTCACCGAGCGCATCGCGGCGGAGATGGAGCGCACCCTGCGCTACGACAGCACGATGGCGCTGCTGATGATCGATCTCGACCACTTCAAGCGCGTCAACGACACCTATGGCCACCTCGTGGGAGACGACGTGCTCCGCGACGTGGCCCCGCTGCTGAGCGACACCATCCGCACGGCCGACATCGTGGCGCGCTACGGCGGGGAGGAGTTCCTGGTGCTCCTCCCCGAAACCGATGACGCGGGTGCCGAATCGTTCGCGGATCGCATCCGCAGGGCCATCGAGACCCACCCCTTCGCCAGCGACTCCCTCCCCGAGCCCCTGCGCCTCACCGCCTCGATCGGGGTGGCGGTCTATCCGGCGGCGCGCATCGAAAGCGTCGAAGACCTGTTCGCCCGAGCCGACGCGGCGCTCTACCGCGCCAAGGCCGACGGGCGCAACCGGGTGCGCCTGTAGCTACCGCCGCATGCCGTCCAGCTCCACCTGGACGCAGCGATCCTGAATGACATCGATCCCGGCCCGCGCCAGCGTTTCGGCCACCTCGTCATGCCGAATGCCGAGCTGCATCCAGACCGCCCGCGGGCGGTGCGCCAGGATGTCCTCCAGATGGCGCGGCACGTCGGCTGGCCGGCGGAAGAGCAGGACCATGTCCACCGGTGGCGTGACCGTGGCCAGTGACCGGTGCACCGGGACGCCCAGTATCTCCCGGACCTCCGGGTAATAGACCGGCACCGGCACGATCTCGTATCCCGCCCGCTGCAGATGGTCGGGCACGGAGAACGCGGGCCCTCCCACCACGTCGGGCTTGATCCCGATCACCGCGACCCGCCGCACCTCCTCCAGGGTCCGCCGCACGTCGGCCTGGCGTTCGAGCAGATGCGCCCGCCATGCGGGGACGGCCGTCGTTAGCTTTTCTGTCACCAAACCCCTCCCCGGATAATCCCCACTGGAGTAATCCCGATGCGAATGCTGGTGCTCGGCGCCGGGCTGCAAGGCTCCGCCTGTGCCTTCGATCTGCTGCGTGAACCCGCCGTCACCTCGGTGCAGCTCGCCGATATGCAGGGTGCCGCCCTGCCGCCCTTTCTGCAACGGTCGGCCGATTCACGACTGATGCCGGTCGTGCTGGACGTGCGTGATGAGGCCGCCGTGCGCGAGGCGTTCAGCCGGTGCGACGCGGTCATGAGCGCCATCCCGTACTACTTCAACGCCGCACTCGCCCGTCTGGCCGTCGAGGCCGGCGTGCACTTCACCGATCTCGGGGGCAATACCCAGATCGTGCAGGAGCAGCGCCAGCTGCACGACGCCGCCGTCGCCCGTGGCGTGAGCGTGGTCCCCGACACCGGGCTGGCCCCCGGCATGGTGAACGTGATCGCGCAGCATGCGATTGATCAGTTCGAGACGGTGGAATCGGTCAAGATGTTCGTGGGCGGGCTGCCGCAGCATCCCGAGCCCCCGTTGGGATACCAGATCGCCTACTCGATCGAGGGCATGGTGGACTACTACACCACCCCCTCGCTGGTCGTCCGCGACGGGCAGCCCACCACCGTCACGGCGCTTTCCGAGCTGGAGTCGGTGGATTTCGCCGGCGAGATCGGGACGCTCGAGGCGTTTCACACCGCTGGCGGGCTTTCCACCATGGTCTATCGCTACGCCGGCCGCATTCCCGTGATGGAGTACAAGACGCTGCGCTACCCCGGGCACGCGGCCATCATGGCCGCCATTCGTGATCTCGGGTTGCTTGGCACCACCCCGGTGAACGTGAAGGGCACGACGGTGGCCCCGCGCGACGTGTTCGTGAAGGTGGCCGGCGACCAGCTGCGCCGCGGGAAGCCCGATCTCGTTGCGCTGCGGGTGGTGGCGACCGGGACATCGCAGGGGCAGCGTCTGAGCCGCGCGTGGGAGGTGGTCGACCGCTACGACGCCGAGCATGGCCTCTCGGCCATGATGCGGACGACGGGCTACACCCTGTCCATCACGGGGCAGCTGCAGGCCGGCGGGGCGATCGCGGCCGGCGTGCACACGCCGGACGAGTGCATTCCGGCGGCGCCGTACTTCGACATGCTCGGGCGCCGCGGCATCGTTGTACGAGAGGTGCGTGTGGCACGGTGAGCTGGAGCGTGGCGGCGGTGCAAGGCTCTCGGTCGGCTCGTACGGCTGACGGCTCAGGTCTCAGACACGGAACTCAGTGGTGAGTCCGCGGACTCTCAAGGAGGCCGTCTGCAGCAGCTCGGCGGTCGCACTGACTTGCTGCGCGGACGCCGAGGTCTGCTCGGTGCTGGCGGCCACCTGTTCGGCGGCGGCCGCGTGTCCTTCGGCGGTATCGCGTGCCGACGTGAGTGATCGCTGCACTTGCCCGAGCGACTGTCGGTTGGTCTCCACGGCGTTCACCACGCGCGCCGTGGCGCCATCCACCTGCGCCACGGCGTGCTCGATGCGCGCCAGGGCGCTGCCCACGGCTTCGGCGACGGTCTCCACATCCTTGAGCCGCGTCGCACCCGACTCCACGGCGCTCGACGCACTCGCAATGCGCGCCCGGAAGCGCTTCACGTTCTCGGTGACTTCGTTCGCCGCGTTGGCGCTCTGTTCCGCGAGGGCGCGCACCTCCTGCGCCACCACCGCGAAGCCGCGTCCGGCGCTGCCGGCGCGTGCCGCCTCGATGGCCGCGTTGAGCGCCAGCAGGTTGGTCTGCGTCGCGATCTCGGAAATGACGCTCACGAAATCGTCGATGACGCCCGTGGCATCGCGCAGGGAAGTCATCTCCTGACGCGAGGCCGCCACGACTTCACGCGCGTTGAACAACGTATCCACGGCCACCTGCACCTGGTCGCGGGCGCTGTTGGTGGTGGTGCGGATCTCGCGCCCCACCCGATTGGTTTCGTCTGCCGCCTCGCCAATCGTGGCCCCGGCCTCCGCCAGCGCCTTCACCGTTTCGCCGGCGTGCTTGAGCGCCGACAGCTGCACGCCGGCGCCGTGGGAGATGTCCATGACCGCCGTGGTGACATGCTGCGATGACGCGGCCGCCGACGCGGCCGATGCGGAGAGCTCACTAGCGGCGAGGGTGACCTGGTCGGCCTCCTCCTGCACGCGCGAAAGCAGCAGGCGCAGCCGCTCACGCGCCTGCTGCATGGCGTCGATGAGTTCGGCGTACTCCTGCGCCACGCCACCATGCCGCAGGTCGACGGCGGGATCACGCAGGTCGCCGGCGCCAATGGCCATCATCTCGTCGCGCAGCTGGACGAGCGGATCGGCGACGGCCCGGGCCGTGGACAGGCCGAAGAAGGCGGCCACGCCGAAGGCCAGGGCGACCACCACCACGAGGCTCGCCTCCGACGTGAACAGGGCATGGCGCATGCGCTCCATGCTGGCATCGGCGCTCTGGCGTGCCCCGTTGCGCAGCGCCTGCAGTTCGTCTTCGATGAGCTCGATGTCGCGCGTCGTTTGCGCCAGCACGCGCTCGGCGCCCGCCGCGTTGCCGGCGACCTGCCACGCGCGCGTGACGGCGATGCGGACTTCGAGGGCGGCCTGCAGCTGACCGAGGCGCTCGAGGTGACGGCGTTCTGCGGCGGCGAGCGCGCCGCGTCCCAGGATGTCCGTGCGCAGCTGCTCCGCCTGGGCCACGAGACCCCGGTAGCCCTGCTCATCGTCGCTGCGGCCGGTGCTGAGATAGCGCAGCCCCGCCACCAGTTCGCGCAGCACGGTGTTCGTGGTGCGCTCGATGAACTCGGAGCGTTCCGCGAGCGCGCGCACCGTCTGTTCGGCGTCCCGATTGCTGCGCGAGAGTCCGTACCACCCCAGCAGGCCGGCGGCGAGCAGCAGCGTGATGGAGATCCCGAAGCCGGCCACGAGTCGCGCGCGGATCGTGGTGAGACGCCACACGGCGTTCATCGACGCCCTCGTGTCGCCGGCGGGGCAGCCGCACCGGGCACGGTCATTTCGTCGTCGAGCGGCGCGACTCCGGGTATGCGGGTGACGACCACCGTGCGGCCCTTGATGTCGTGGTCCTCCTCGAAGGCGATGCGACCGGCGACGCCGTCCACCGAGGGGGCGCCGTTGCCGATGCGGGACAGCGCCAGGCGCAGGGCGGCGCGGGTGCGCGCGCCGGCGGCCACGGTACGCCCGATGACCATGGCCGCGTCATACGACAGCGCCGCGAACATGTCCGGGGCCCGCCCGTGTCGTCCGCGGTAGGCAGGAATGAACGCCGCCGCCTCCGCACTCGAGGCGTGGCGCTCGTCGAAGAAGGCGACGTAGTAGGCCCCCGCCGCCTCGGGATCGGCCTTCATCCCTTCGGCGCCGTCGCCGCCAACGAAGGGAACGCGCACACCGCGGACCCGCAGCGCCCGCCGCAGCGCCAGGGCATCGGCTCCATCGCCGGGGAAGAGCAGCACATCGGGCTGTTCGGCGGCCAGCAGCGCCGCGTAGGCGTCCCACTCCACGATGCCGGTGAGATAGGGATTGCGCGACAGCACCTGACCGCCCCCCCGCACGAAGCCGGCGGCGAACGTCTCCGCCCAGTCACGGCCGTACGAGTCGTTGCGGTACACGATGGCGGCGCGCCGCGCACGCAGTGAGTCGAGGACCCAGCGTGCGGTAAAGCCGGCGGCGTCCGCATCCGACGGTGCAACCCGGAAGAACCACGGGCTGATGCCGCTCAGGCGTGGCGACGAGGAGGTTGGCGAGACGGCCACCACGCCGTTGGCGCCGTCATGTTCCGCGTCGGCGTAGATCGGGATTGCCTCGAGGGTACTCCCGCTCTCCGGGTGGCCCACGACGGCAATGACGGCGGGGTCGTTGCGGAGTTGCTGGGCGACCTGGACGGCGCTGCTGGCACTGCTGTCGGGAAGGCGCACGCGGAAGCGGGGCCCACCGGCGGTCTCGTTGAGCCGCGCCACGGCCAGCTCGACGCCGTGCACGACCTGCGCGTAATTGGGCGCACCCGGAATGGCGCCGACACCGATCGCCACGGTGGATGATGCGGCGGCCTGCTCGTCGCGTCGGCATCCGGTCAGCGCGGGCACGAGCAGCGATCCGCCCCATGTCAACGCGGCCAACAGTCGAGCTTGGCTGCGGCCGCGCGGGCGCACGGGAAGGGCTGCGATTGCCGGAGTGACGGAGGCCGGAGCGGCAGTGTTGATCACGTGGGAAAGACGACTGGCTGACGGCCACGAAACGTCACCCCGCGCGGCGGATTCGCGGCATTTCTGACCCGGTCGTTAGGACCGCTTTCGGACTGAAAAACCAGTGAAAAGTGTGTTCAATGGTTACGAGCTCAAGAAAAGTCCGAGAATCCCCGAAAACCCGGAGGGACTTGCTTGCGAGGTTTTGAAACGCCGGTTTAGCTTCGCACAGCAGTCCCACCACCCCACCTTCTGCCTCGTGCCGGGTTTCCACCCCGCGCACGGGGCGGACGGATCCCACACTCCCTCAGGAACAGGCATGGTTGGCACGTTCCGCCCGCGGCGGCTGGCTTCCGCTGCGCTGCTGGGCGCTCTGGCCCTCGGGCTCGCAGCCTGCGGCGGCGAGTATCCGAACTCGACGTTCAATCACAACACCGACTTCAACGCGGACATCGACGCGTTGTGGGACAAGCTCCTGTTCTGGGGCACGATTGTCTTCGTCGGCGTTGAGGCTGCCCTCGTCTACACCATCTTCCGCTTCCGTCGCCGCCCCGGCGGCGCGACGCCGAAGCAGGTGCATGGCAACACCGCGCTGGAGATCACGTGGACGGCCATTCCGGCCGTCATTCTGATCTTCATCGCCATCCCCACGGTGCGCACGATCTTCAAGACGCAGGCGAAGGCGGCGCCCGATGCCCTGCAGGTCGAAGTGATCGGCCATCAGTGGTGGTGGGAGTTCAAGTATCCGCAGCTCGGCATCACGACGGCCAATGAGCTGTACCTGCCGAATGGGCGCACGGTCAATTTCCAGCTCAAGACGGTCGATGTGCTGCATTCCTTCTGGATTCCCCAGATGGGCGGCAAGCGCGACCTGATCTCGAACCGGACCAATTACCTCTGGTTTACGCCCAACAAGGACCTGCCCACGTCGGCGTGGAACGGGTTCTGCGCCGAGTTCTGCGGGCCGTCGCACGCGAACATGAAGTTCCGCCTGTACACGGTCACCCCGGCGGAATTCGATCAGTGGGCCGCGCACCAGAAGCAGCCGGCGATCTTCCCGGCCGTGGCGGCGCCGCCGGCGGCACCGGTCCCGTCCGGTGTGGCGCCGGTCCCGTCGGGTACGGGGGCGGCACCGATGCTGCTGGCGTCGGCGCAGGGCGCCATGCCCGCCGATACCGGCATGGCGGCCGCGGCGCCGGCCCCGGTGCCGGTGTGGGCCTTCCCGCGCGAAAAGCTCGAGAAGGAGTTCGCGTACACGATCCCCACGGCGAAGATCCCGGTCAGTGAGCGTTTCGACGAGTCGCTGCTGGCCAAGGGCGATGCGGCCCGGGGCAAGGATCTGTACAACAAGTCGAGCTGCATCGGCTGTCACGCGATTGCGGGCACGCCGTTCAACATGGCGGCCGTGGGCCCGAACCTGACGCACGTCGGGACGCGCTACACGATCGCCGGTGGTCTCTATCCGAACGACGCGAAGCATCTCGCCTACTGGATCAAGAACGCGCCGGCGCTGAAGCCCGGCAGCCTCATGCCGACGCTCGGCAAGGGACTTACCGATCCGAAGACGAAGATGGTCGTGAACGTTGGCGGGCTGACCGACGCCGACATCGCGGATATCGTGGCGTACCTGCAGGCGCTCAAGTAGACGCCGTCACCGACTCACGCTGACTGACTTTCGACACGATGGCTACCATCGCTGCCGCGCCCCCGTACACCCAGGCCAAGGCCGCACCCGCTGATACCGGGCTGTGGTCGTGGCTCACCACGGTGGACCACAAGCGCATCGGGGCGCTCTATCTCATCACGGGGCTGTTCTTCTTCGTCGTCGGCGGCCTCGAGGCCGCCGTCATCCGGGCGCAACTGGCGGTACCCAACGGCACGCTCGTATCTGCCGACATGTACAACCAGCTGTTCACGATGCACGGCACGACGATGATCTTCCTCGCCGTCATGCCGCTTTCGGCGGCCTTCTTCAATTTCCTCATCCCGCTGCAGGTCGGGGCGCGAGACGTGGCGTTTCCGCGCCTCAATGCGTTCTCGTACTGGATCTACCTGCTCGGCGGCATCTTCATCACGGTGCCGATCTTCTTCTCGGTCGCGCCCGATGGCGGCTGGTTCGGCTACGCGCCGCTGAGCACGAAGGCGTACTCGCCGCAGATCAACATGGACTTCTGGGTGCTGGGGTTGCAGATCCTCGGCATCTCGTCGCTCGCCGCCGGCTTCAACTTCATCACCACGATCATCAACATGCGGGCGCCCGGCATGACGCTCATGCGCATGCCGATCTTCACGTGGATGTCGTTCGTGGTGCAGTTCCTGGTGGTGCTGGCGTTCCCGGTGATCACCGTCGCCCTCGTCTTCCTGCAGTTCGACCGCTTCTTCGGCACGAACTTCTACACCATCGCCAAGGGCGCTGACCCGCTCCTCTGGCAGCACCTGTTCTGGGTGTTCGGGCACCCTGAGGTCTACATCCTCATTCTGCCCGCCTTCGGCCTCGTGTCGGAGGTCCTGCCGACGTTCTCGCGCAAGCCGCTCTTCGGCTACCCGGTCATGGTGTACTCGGGGATCCTCATCGGCTTCCTCGGCTTCGGCGTGTGGGCCCACCACATGTTCTCCGTGGGCATGGGGCCGATCGCCGACTCGGTGTTCTCGCTGGCGACGATGCTCATCGCCATTCCCACCGGCGTGAAGATCTTCAACTGGATGGCCACGATGTGGGGCGGCCAGATCCGCTTCACGGTGGCCATGAAGTTCGCCGTCGCGCTCGTGGGGCTCTTCACCATCGGCGGCATCTCGGGCGTCATGCACTCCTCGCCCCCGGCCGACCTGCAGCAGACCGACACCTATTTCATCGTGGCGCACTTCCATTATGTGCTCTACGGCGGTTCGGTCTTCGGCATCTTCGCCGGCACGTACTACTACTTCCCCAAGATCACGGGCCGCTTCCTCTCGGAGAAGCTCGGCAACTGGCACTTCTGGATCTCGCTCATCGGCATGAACCTCACGTTCTTCCCGATGCATTTCAGCGGGCTCCTCGGCATGCCGCGTCGCTACTACCAGTACGATGCGGGGCAGGGCTTCGAGCTCTTCAACATGATGTCCACCGTCGGCACGCTGATCCTCATGATCGGCACGCTCTTCGGGCTCATCAACATCTGGAAGAGCTGGAAGGGCGGCGAGATGGCGTCGAGCAACCCGTGGGGGGCCGCCACCATCGAGTGGTCCATTCCCTCGCCGCCGCCCGACTACAACTTCGCCGAGCTGCCGCAGATCAAGTCGCGCTATCCGATGTGGAACCAGAAGGAAGGCGCGGAACTGGTGCACGAGACGACCTACGCGGAAGAGCGGGGGCGCCACATCCCCACGTCGCAGGAGCTGGGCATCACCATGCCCAACCCGTCGATCTGGCCCCTCATCACCGCGGCAGGCATCCTCGTGATGTTCTGCGGCCTCATGTTCCTGGAAAAGAGTACGGCCACCGGTGTCGGCATCATGCTGCTCGGCACCGTCTGGTGGGTCGGCTCGCTCTACAAGTGGCTGCTGACGCCGCTCGAGGATCACCACTGAGATGACTGCGACTACTGCTCCCCTCGCCCATGGTGATGGCCACGCCCATGGCGGCGGTCACCACCACACCTCGCTGGGCCTCGACAACCGCAAGATCGCCATTTGGACCTTCATCGGGTCCGAATGCATGCTCTTCGCCTCGCTGATCTCCACCTACCTCGTGTACAAGGGACGCAGTCCGCAGGGGCCGTATCCGCACGAGGCGTGGACGAATCCCTCGACGGGCGAAGTCATGAAGCCCATTCTCGACATCCCGGTCACGAGCGCTTCCACCTTCGTGCTGCTCATGTCGTCGGTGGCCATGGTGATGGCGCTCAACGCCGTGCAGACCAAGCATCAGCCCAAGATCACCACGTGGGACAAGATCAAGGGGTCGTCGAAGCTGTGGCTGTGGGCCACGGCGCTGCTCGGCACGATCTTCCTCATGTTCCAGGCCTACGAGTTCACCTCGTTCGTGCACGAAGGGCTCACCATTCGCACCAACCTGTTCGGCTCGAGCTTCTTCACGCTCACCGGCTTCCACGGTGCGCACGTGACCGTGGGGGTGCTCTGGCTGTTCACGTTGCTCGCGATCGACTACAAGCGCGGCCTCGAGCCCAAGGATGCCCTGCTGGTCGACATCTCGGCGCTCTACTGGCACTTCGTCGACGTGGTGTGGATCGTGATCTTCCCGCTCATCTACCTGATCAAGTGAGGCGATGATGGCCAGCCATTCCGACGCACACGCCCACGAGCATCCGGGCCCCGCCACGTACGGCATCATCGCGCTGATCCTCACGGTCATCACGATCGCCGAGGTGTCGGCCTACTATTACAAGCCGTGGGAAGAGAGCGCGATCTACGTGCCGAGCATGCTGACCATGTCGGCGGTCAAGTTCTTCCTCGTGGTCGCGTACTACATGCACCTCAAGTACGACCACAAGCTGTTCAAGGCGCTCTTTTCGGGCCCGCTCATGGTGGCGGGGCTCACGCTGATCGGGCTGCTGTTCCTGTTCAGCAAGCTGGTGATCCGGCTCGGCCTCCTCACCTGACCAGCAGAACTGAGAGCTGAGCCTCGAGAGTTGCGAGGCTGAGAGGCTGGGAGTTGAGCCCGGATCGCAGTGAGCACGAGGGTTCTCGCAGTGAGAGTTGAAAGGGGCGCCCTCGGGCGCCCCTTTCCGCTTTCCCCCTCGACGCTCACCGCGAGACCACTCCACTCTCACCGCGATCCCGGCTCGACTCTCCGCCTCACCGTCTCAACTCTCCATCTCCCCGCTCGGGTCTCCCCTCTCGCAGTACTCCGCTAGATTCCCCGTATGCTGCTGCATCCCGTCGCCCGTCTCTCGCTGTCCGAGTTCTCGGTTCACCCGAGCACGACCATCGGTATCGCGATCTTCGCCGCCGCCTACATCTGGCGCGCGAAACAGGGTCCGTCGGCAGCGGACCGCGTGCCGGTCACCGTGAATGCCGCCACGGCGGATGCGGGGCAGCTCGACATGGCCGCGGCGCCACAGGGCCCCACGCCCGCGCAGCGACTGGCGTACTTCACGTCGCTGGCGCTGCTCTTCCTCACGTTGAACGGGCCGCTGCACGATCTGAGCGACTTCTACCTGTTCAGCGGCCACATGGTGCAGCACCTCCTCCTGACCCTGGTCGTGCCGCCGCTCATGATCGCGGGCACCCCCGGGTGGATGCTGCGGCCTTTGCTGCGCCGCCCCGCGCTCTTCGTGGCGGCCCGCAAGCTCACCGGCATCACCTGGTGCTTCGTGATCTTCAATGTGGTGCTGGCGTTCTGGCATCTGCCGCCCCTCTACAACCTCGCGCTGGCCACCCACGGCGTGCACATCGCGCAGCACCTCATGTTCATCGCCGCGTCGGTGCTCATGTGGTGGCCACTCATGTCGCCGTTGCCGGAGCTGCCCCGCGCGGCGTATCCGGCGCAGATGCTGTACTGCTTCCTCATGGTCATCCCCATGTCGATCATCTCGATCTACATCGCGATGGCCGATACGCTGCTGTATCCCGCCTACGCGGCGGCGCCGCGCATCCTGGGCATCACCCCCATGCAGGACCAGCAGTACGGGGGGCTCATCATGTGGATTCCCGGTGGTGTCTTCTTCTATGCCGTCATGACGGTCGTCTTCTTCAAGTGGTCCCATCGCGGCGAGGACACGGAAGCCAGTGCGCAGGTGGGGTGGGTGCCCACGGCGTCGTCATGAAGGGCGGCAAGCAGGGCGGCGGCGGACGCCGTGGTGGGCGCCCCGGCGGACGCAGCGGTGCGCCGGCGCGCGGCGGAAAGCCCACCGGCGGCACGCCACGTGGCGACGGGCAGGCGACCGGCGCACGTCCGCCACGCGGCGCCTCCAAGCAACAGTTCGGCGGCCGCTCCAGCCGGGACACGCTCCCGCCCGCTCGGGGCGCAGCACCCCCCGCTGCCGCTCCTCAGACGGCGGCGCGCAGCGCGGTGACCGTGCAACGCACGCTCAATGTGCCCGCCAGCGCCGTCATCCGGGCCATCAACGACCCCGATCGTCGCGGGTGGGCGCCGCAGTCGCTCTATCGTGTCGTCAGCCTGCTGGCCCCACGCTTCATCCGGCTCGCCTTTCCCGACGGGACGCTGGTGGCGATCACGGTCACGCGGCAGGGCAACGCCCGCTGCACCGTGAGCGTGGAACTCACCGGCCTGCCGGCTGGCACCGACGAGCGCGTCCTGCACGAGCGGTGGGCACACGCCCTGGCCGCGCTGCAGGATCAACTGGACAGCAGCTGGGATTGACGCGCTCGTCCGGGCAGCGCGGTACCGCGCGGAACAGGACTTCCGTTTCCGCCCTCGACAACGTGGCCCACTTTCGCGACACTCCGACATGACGTCCTTTCGTCCCGTTCTTTCCCGGTGGCTCGTGCAGAGCCCGCCTGTCGCGGCGCTGCTCCTGGGCGCCTGCGGCGATGGGGGGGCGAACGCCCGCGATACGGGCCGCCAGCGCACCGCCACCGCGGCCACCGCCCAGTCCCCGTGCGCCGGCCGCGACACCACGGCGCTGCGTGTCGCCGTGCTCCACTACATCACCACGGCCGATCCGCGCCCGCAGCGGTTTCTGAGTGCCTTCGGCACGGACTCCGCGTTGCCGGAAGACGGCTTCCGGTCGCTCCAGGACACGGGCCCGACGTACTACTACAACGACAATCCGAAGAATCAGGCGCAGGTCCGCGCCAGGCTCGAGGTCGCCGGTCCCTACACCACCATGCTCGTCGTGTACAAGGGCAGGGCGGAGACGGACAACGGCCAGACCGTGACCGTCACGCTTGGTGGCCATTACGTGGGTGGCGCGTTCGAAGGCCGGGTGGCTCCGGTACGAGCGATCGCCGTGCGTTGCGATTCCACGGGGTGGCGTCTGCCCGCGTCAATCCCGAAGGCGGCGGTGCCGCCGACCGCGGCGCCCACCGCGGCGCCCACCGCGGCCGCGCCCCGTACGTGACCGCCAACGTGAAGGCCGAGCGGCTGCCCTCGCTCGATGTCTTCCGCGGCATGACCGTGGCCGGCATGCTGCTGGTGAACAATCCCGGGTCGTGGTCGGCCATCTATCCGCCATTGCAGCACGCGCCATGGCACGGTTGGACACCCACCGACCTCATCTTTCCGTTCTTTCTTTTCATCGTCGGCATCACGACCGAACTCTCCCTGCGCGCGCGCCGCGCGCGGGGCGACGATGAGCGCGCCATTCTCCGCCAGCTGTTCCGCCGCGGCGCCCTGATCTTCCTCTTCGGCTTCCTGCTCTCGGGCTTCCCGTTCTTCACGTGGCCGCCCGCCCTCGAGGGGGCGACCTTCCTCGAACGCGTGGGGCACCGCGTCGAACACTGGCGCATCATGGGAGTGTTGCAGCGCATCGGCATCGCGTATCTGCTGGGCGGGCTGCTCACCTGGCGGACGACCATCCGACAGCAGGTCGTCCTGCTTGCCGCCATACTCCTGGGGTATTGGGCGCTGATGACGCTGGTGCCGGTACCCGATACCGGCGTGGCCGGTCGCCACGTGCTCGACCAGCCCGACCAGCTGCTCAGTGCGTGGCTCGATCGGCAGCTGCTGGGCACCGCGCATCTCTGGAGCGGTGGCAAGACCTGGGATCCCGAGGGCATCCTCAGCACGCTGCCCGCGGTTGGCACCGTGATCTGTGGCACCTTCGCCGGCAAATGGATCGGCATGAGCGCGCGGTCATTGACCGAACGCCTCGCGGGGTTGTTCGCCGTGGGCGCACTCGCCATGATGATCGGCGCGATGTGGCACTGGGTGTTCCCCATCAACAAGAACATCTGGAGCAGTTCGTACGTGGTGTTCACCGCCGGCATGGCGTCGGTCACGCTCGCCACCTGCATCTGGCTCATCGAGGTGCGGCAGTGGCGGCACTGGACATCGCCCTTCCTCGTCTACGGCATCAACCCGATGCTGGCCTTCCTCGGCTCGGGGCTCATGGCGCGCGGTCTGGCCTCCATCTGGACGTGGGACACGGGCGACGGAACGCGCATGTCGGCTCAGGGGTTTGTATTCCACACGGCGTTCGCCTCGTGGCTTCCGCCGCGGGAAGCGTCGTTCGCGTACGCCGTCGCCTTCGTGGCGTTCTGGTACCTCGTCCTGCGCGGTGCGGCGAAGCGCGGTTTCGTCCTCAAGGTGTGAAGTCATGATCCGTTGTGTACGCTCGCTCGTCCGTCGGTCGCGACGCACGACCGGCGGACTGCTGCTGGCCTTGGTGCTGGTGGTGCCCACCGTATCCGGACGCACGCTCGAGGCGATGCCCTCCGCGCCGGTGTTTTCGGCGCTGGCGGCACCGGCCTCACCCGCTCAGGCGCGAACACGCCAGCCGCCGCGCAAGGCCAGCAAGAAGACGCCCAGCGGTCGCTCCAAACGGGCGACCGGCAAGTCGGCGCGGCGCGCCCGGGTCCCCGTGGTGCCGGTCCTGCGCCACACGACGCCGCGCGGGACAGGTGCCCTCACCGCCGACCTGGCCACCTTGCTTGGCAGCCGCACCCGCCATGGCGACTGGGGCGCCATGGTGGTGAGCCTCACGCGCGGCGACACGCTGTTCGCCCATGGCGCCGGCACGCGGCTCGTGCCGGCGAGCACGATGAAGCTGTTCACCGCCGCCATCGCGCTCGACCGGCTCGGCGCTGAGCACACGTTCAGCACCGATGTGCTGCGCGATGGGACCGTCACCGCCGACGGGACCCTGCGGGGCAATCTCGTGCTGCGTGGTGACGGCGATCCGTCGCTGTCGCCGCGCTTCGTGCGCGGTGGACCGGGGGCCTCCATGACGCTGCTGGCCCAACTGGTCGCCGGTGCCGGCATCAAGCACGTCACGGGCGACGTGATCGCCGATGCCAGCGGCCTCGAAAGCCGCCGGATCCCGGAAGGCTGGTTGTCGCGATACGCCGGTGCCGGCTATGCCGCGCCGTTTTCCGCACTGTCGCTCAACGAGAATATCGTGATCGTCGGGGTCACACCGGGAAAGGCGGGGAGCATGGCGTCCGTGTTTCTCGAGCCCGAGACGCACGGCCTGACGATCACCAATACCGTGCGCACGGTGGCCGGCAGTGGAACCCGCATCAGCGCCCGCCGCGTGGGCGACGATCGCGTGGTGGTCAGCGGTACCGTGGGCGCCCGGGCGGGCACGGCGCGCTATCAGCTGGTCGTGGGGGACCCGGTGACCTTCACGGCTGGCGCGTTCAAGGCGGCTCTGCTGGCGCAGGGCGTACGCGTCGATGGGGGACTGCGGAGCGGGCGCACGCCGGAGCAGGCAGGACTCATCACGAGTCTTCCGTCACCACCCCTGGCGCGGCTCGTGAGTGTGATGAACCGCGAGAGCATCAACATCTTCGCCGAGCTCCTGTATCGCAACGCCGCTCGCGGCCCTGAGCGACGTGCGGTGGGCTCTGCCGAGACGGCCGGGTTCACGTTGCGCGACTTTCTCACGCGCCAGGTGGGTACCGCGCCGGATGCCGTGACGGCGACCGACGGCAGTGGCCTGTCGGTGCTCGACCGGGTCACCCCGCGCGCTCTGGTGCAGCTGCTCGATCATGCGCATCGCGCCCCGTGGGGCAGCGCCTTCCACGCCTCGTTGCCGGTGGCGGGGGAGTCGGAACTGCTGCGCCATCGCATGCGCGCCACGCCCGCGCAGGGCAACCTGCACGCCAAGACCGGCACCACCAACGAGGTCATTGGCCTCTCCGGCTACGTCACCGCCGAGAACGGTGAGATCCTGGCCTTTGCGTTTCTCTACAACGGCAGGGATCGGTGGCATGCCCGCGAGACCATCGACGCGATGGGTCCGACGCTGGCGGCCTTCACCCGTGACTGACGCCGCGCACTCGCGGTAGGCGCTAGCGACGGTGGCGGCGCGCCACGCCGACCGGGAGCGGTCCACGCACAAGCTTGGCCCCGACGCGCGGTGCGAGTGACCCCGTGCGTGCCCCCGTGGCGACCCGCACGCCGGCTCGCAGCATGGCACCGCTGCTGCCCCCTGCCACGACCGTGCTGTTGTACCCCACGGCGAAGGCGCCGCCGGTTCCGTTCGGGGAGCCGCTCACGGACCACAGCGGATCGGTGGTACCGCTGTTCATGCTGGTCCAGCCACTGCCGTTCCAGCGCAGGATCACGCCGCCTTCACCGGTGGCGTACACGTCATGGGCGGTGGGCCCCCACACCGAGGTCAGCACCGATGCGGTAGGCAAGGCGATGCTGTTCCACGTGTTGCCGGCCATGCGGAAGGAGACGCCGGTGAGCCCGGTGTTGCCGGATCCCACGGCCAGCACGTTGGCCCCGCCGCCAGCCCAGATGCCGGTCACGGTGCCCGTCGTGGGAACCCGGACGTCGGTCCACGCCGTGCCGTTGAAGCGCATCGCCGTGCCGTTCTCGCCCGCGACGTACACGTCGTTGGCCGCTGCGCCATGCACGATCCAGAGCGGACTCGCCGTCGTCACCACGAGCGACCAGCTGCTGCCGTTGAAGCGCAGTACCTCCCCGTTCGAGGTCACCGCGTACACGTTGCTCGCGTCGCTGCCCCACACGCCGTACACGTGTGCGGTGGACGGGAAGCTCATGGCGTTCCACGACGAGCCGTTCCAGCGCAGCATCGTTCCCTCATCGCCGCCCGCGAAGGCGTCGGATGCGCTCACGCCCCAGACGGCATTGAGGGTGGCCGTGGTGGGCGTCGTTTGTCGCGTCCACACGGAGCCGTTCCATCCGTACACGAAGCCGAACTCGCCCACCGCCCATGCGTTGGACGGCGAGGTGGTCCACACATCGATCAGGTCGGGCGCCAGGCTCACCGTTTCCCAGGCGGAGCCACTCAAGCGCATGACACTCCCCCGCTGGCCGCTCGTCCACACGTTGCCGGCGGGATCGATGGACGCGCCGAAGAGGCGCGGGGCATACGGTGTGCCGGCCACCGACAGCGTGCTGCCGTTCAGGGCATAGAGCCCGTCGTCACTCGTGATGTAGAAGCGGCCGTTGTTGGCCGCGCTCCCGGCCACGCTGTACAGGTCGGAGGTCACGCCACTGGTCACGCGCACCCACGACACGCCATTCCAGCGCAGCACCACACCCGAGGCGCCCACGGCCACCGCATTGTTGGCGTTGACCCCGTGTACCCCATAGAGCGTTTCCGTGACGCCGGAGCTCTGGCGGCTCCACGTGGTCCCGTTCCATCGCAGCAGCTCACCGTTGGTGCCGGCGATGAAGCCGGTGTTCCCCAGCGACCAGACACTGTACAGCGTCTGGGTCGAGCCCGACGGCATGCTGGTCCACCCCGATCCGTCCAGGCGCAGCACGAGGCCACCGGCCCCCACGGCAAAACCACTGGCCTCGTCTTCGAGATGCACGCCGTGGAGTGCCTGCTGTGTCCCGGAGACCATGCGCAGCCAGCTGGAGCCATTGAACTGCACGATCACGCCGTTGGTGCCAACGGCCACGGCGCTCGATGGACCCGTCGTGCTGACGGCCAGGAACTGCGTACCGTGCGCACTGCCGCGGGTGGCCAGCGACCACGTCCCGCCGCTCAACCGGAAGACATCGCCGCGGGAATTCACGGCGAAGGCGCTGGTCGCGTCGGCGGCGTCCACCGACACCACGTCCTCATACAGGGCGCCACCCAGTCGACCGCTGCTCCAGCTGGCAGCGAGCTGCGTTGGTGGCGCCGTCACGGTGATCGACGCCGTGGCAAAGCGGGTCGGATCCGCGACAGCGGCGACCGTCACCGTGGCCGTGCCGCTGGTGAGCGCCGTGACGAGCCCCGCGAAGTTGACGCTCGCCACGGCAGGGTTGTCGCTGCGGTAGGTGACCGCCGTGGACGCGCCGCCACTGACCTGGACCGCGGGGACCAGCTGCAGGCTTTGCCCGGCCTGCACCACCGAGGCGGCTGGGGTGACGGTCACGCCGAGCACCGTCTGCGCGGTACGCACCGTGATGAGCGACGTGGCCTGACGGGTCGTGTCGGCCGTGGACACGGCGGTCATGATGGCCGCGCCGGTGCTGACGCCGGTCACGACGCCGGACGCACTCACCGTGGCCACGGCAGCATTCGCACTGCGCCACGTCACGGCGGTATTGGCACCGGGATCGGCCGACACGGCCGCAACCAGCTGGCGCGTCTCCCCCACGCTGATGGAGGCGGCCGCCGGTTCGACGGTGAGGTCACGGACGACCGGGACGACCGTCACCGTGGCGCTGCTCCGGATCATGGTGTCGGCCACGGCGACGGCGGTAATCGTCGTGGTGCCCTGTGCGAGCGCGGTGACGAGACCGTTGGCGGCCACCTGCGCGATGGCCGGATGGGCAGTCCGCCAGGTGACGGCCGTGGACACCCCGAGGTCGCCCGTCACGGTGGCGGTGAACTGGCGCGTCCCGCCTGACACGATCGAGGCGACCGCTGGTGACACCGACACACTGCGGACGCCCGCCTGCACCGTGATGGTGGCACTGCCGCGACGGGTGGTGTCGGCCACCGAGACGGCGGTCACGGTGGTGATGCCGGGCGCTACACCAGTCACGAGCCCGGTCGACGCGACCATCGCCACCGCCGGGTCGGACACGCGCCAGGTCACAGCGGTGCTCATGCCGTCGTCGATCTGCACCGCGGCCACCAACTGCCGGGTCTCTCCCGGCGCCAGCGTGGTGGTGCCGGGGGACACCGACACCGTGCGGGGCATGCGCACGATCACCGTGGCCGAATCCCGCACCCCATCGAACGCGAGTGTCCGCACACGAATGCGCGCGGTGCCGAGGCCCACCGCCACCAGGCGACCGGAGGAGGTCACCGTGGCAATGGTGGGCGTGGCCGAACTCCACTCCACGGCCCGGGATTCGTTCTCGTCCACGTCCACCAGCGCGGTCAGCTGCCGCTCCTCGCCGATCGCCAGATCGGCCGGCATGTCCCGAATGGCCACACTGCGCGGGGCCGTCACGGTGACCTGCGTGCTTGCCGACACACGCGGATCGCCAATGGCGATGGCGCGCACGGTCACGATGCCGGTCCGGATTCCCGTCAGCACGCCAGCGGAGACGGAGGCGATGGTGGGGTCGGCGCTTTCCCACCGGATGGCCGTGGTGGCCCCGGCATCGGCGTCGAGCGTGGGGGTGAGCGTGGCGCTGGACCCGGTCCGCAGCTGCACGGTGGCCGGCAAGGCGATGCCGCGCACGATGCTGACCTGCACGACCAGCTCCTGTGTGGCGGCACCGCTCGTGGCCCGAATGGTGGTACGGCCCGGTGCGCGCGCCGTGATGATGGCGGTGCGCCCGGCCCCCGAGACGTCGGCCACGGTGATGTCGTCGCTGCTCCAGTTCACGGCGGCGTTCGGCAACATCGTGCCGGCCGCATCGCGCACCACGGCGGTGACGTTCTCGGTTGCCCCGACCGCACCCAGCCCCACCGTTGCGGCCGACAGGTCGATGCGCGTTGCCACCGCGGGAGGCGTGCCGCCTCCTGTTCCGTTGCCGGAGACCCCCGTCACATCGGCCGGTGCGGTGCACGACGCGATGACGACGAGGGCCAGCATCGCGGGGCCGCGCAGCCACGCGCGGTTGGCGAACGAACGAACAGCGGCGGAGCGGGCGGGAATCGTGCGCATCGAATCAGGTCTGGAGGGACACGTGATGTTTGCTCAAGGACGAGCCAACCACGTTGCAGCCACAGCCATCGCACACCGGATCGGTGACGCCGCTCACGTTCCCCGCATCACCGCGCCGCCACCGTTCACGGCGAGGGACGAACCGCCGCAAACTCCTGCGTGAAACGCGGTGCCGTCATGGCGTCGGGGTCGAGAATCGCGTCGAGCTGCGCTCTCGAGAGGAGGGCGCGCTCGAGGACAATCTCGAACACGCCCCGCCCGCTGGCGAGCGCATGGCGGGCCACGTCGGTTGCCTGCTCGTATCCGATCACGGGCACCAAGGCCGTCACGATACCGATGGAGTGCTCCACAAAATGCCGCATCCGATCGGCGTTCGGCGTGATGCCGGTCACGCATCGCTCGCGAAGCACCGCGCAGGCGTTGCGCAGCATGTCGATGCCGCGGAGCAGCCGATACGCGATCACCGGTTCGAAGGCGTTGAGCTGCAACTGCCCGGCTTCCGCCGCCATGGTCACGGTCACATCACCGCCGATCACGTCGAAACACACCTGATTCACGACCTCGGGGATCACGGGGTTGACCTTGCCCGGCATGATCGATGATCCCGGTTGCATCGCCGGCAGGTTGATCTCGCCAAACCCGGCCCGTGGCCCCGAGGAGAGCAGGCGCAAGTCATTGCAGATCTTCGAGAGCTTGGTCGCCGTGCGCTTCATGACGCCCGACAGCTGCACGAACGCGCCCGTGTCGCTGGTGGCCTCCACGAGATCGGGTGCCGTGATGACCGCCACCCCGGACACGGCGGTGAGGTGCGCGGCCACGAGTTCGGCGTACCCGGGTGGGGCATTGATGCCGGTGCCGATGGCGGTGGCACCGAGGTTGATCTCGCGGATGAGTCCCTGCGCTTCGGCCAACCGGTCGACATCCTCGCGCAGCGTGGTCGCAAAGGCCATGAACTCCTGCCCCAACGTCATCGGCACGGCATCCTGCATCTGGGTGCGCCCCATCTTCAGCAGCGGCGCGAACTCACGCCCCTTCTCGGCGAAGGCGTCGGCCAGCCGCCCCAACTCGTCGCGGAAGCTTGCCAGGCTGCGGTGCAGGGCGAGGCGCACGGCCGTGGGGTACACGTCATTGGTGGACTGCGAGAGGTTCACGTGGTCGTTGGGACTGACCACGTGATAGCTGCCCCGCGCCTCGTTGCGCAGTTCGAGCGCGCGGTTGGCGATGACTTCGTTGGCGTTCATGTTGGTGCTCGTGCCGGCGCCGCCCTGGATCATGTCCACGAGAAAGTGCTCGTGATGGCGGCCGGCCCGGATCTCGCGCGCCGCACGCACGATCAGATCTGCCGTCATGTCATCCAGCAGTCCCAGTTCGCGATTGGTCTGCGCGGCGGCCTCCTTGACCGCCGCCAGCGCCTCGATGAGCACCGGAAACTCCCGCAGCGGAATCCCCGTGATGGGGAAGTTCTCCAGCGCCCGCAGGGTCTGTACGCCGTAAAGTGCTTCGAATGGGACCTCCCGCTCGCCCAGCAGGTCGTGCTCCACCCGCGTGCGATTGCCGCCGAAACCCAGCGTGCGGCCGCGACCCACCAGCGTGGCGTCCGCGCGCCGGAGGCGGGCGGAGATGGCCCGTGCCGCCCGTGCGACCAGCGCGGCGTACAACTGGGGGGCTTCGCGGGTGATCTCGTCCAGCTGGGCCCGCGTGATCATGACGCCGTGGCCCGGCATGATCACGCGGGCCGACGTGCCATGATTGCTGTCATCGAGCAGCAGCCCTTCCCCCACCGCTTCGCCTGCACCGAGGGTCACCAGGCGAATGGTCCGCCCATCGGCCGCCTTTTCGATGGCCACGGCACCGCTCAACAGCACGGCAAACCGCTGCCGCGGCTCCCCTTCGTTGAAGATCGTGGCGTCGGCGTCGAGAACCGTTGGCGTCACGTGGCGGGAGAGCTTCCAGAGGTGGGCGTCGCTGAGGCCGTCGAGAAAGGCGGTGGCGCGCAGCTGATCGGCGATTTCGGCCGGTGTGGGCATGGCGGCTGGGGGTGGGGCGGTGAGAGTGGCGGGGCGGTGGGCCCCGGCCGTCGGGACGCAGACGGAGGCGATCGACTCTCGCCTCGGCCACCCGATTCGACTAACGTCGGCAGGGTACATACCACGCTGCATGCCGCCCCTGTTCCGGAGCCTCGCCATGTCCTGGTCCCGCCGTGAATTCCTCGAGCGTTCGGCTGCGCTGTCTGCGGCTGGGTTTCTTCCCCGGCTGCCGGGCGCCTGGGAGGCCCCGGCGCCCGTCGCTGGCACGCCGTTCCGCGGGCGTCCGTGTGTGGTCTCGTCGTCCAACGGGATTCGTGGCGTCCAGGTAGCCTACGATCGGATGGTGGCCGGTGAGGACCCGCTCGACGCCGCCATTGCCGGGGTCAACATCCAGGAGCTCGATCCCGACGACCAGTCGGTCGGACTGGGCGGGCTGCCCAATGAGGAAGGGGTTGTGCAACTCGACGCCTCCTGCATGCACGGACCGACGCGGCGCGCCGGTGCGGTGGCCTGCCTGGAAGGGATTGCCACCCCGTCGCTCGTGGCCAAGGCCGTGATGGACTATACCGACCACGTGATGCTGGTGGGCGAGGGCGCCGGGCGGTTCGCCCGGGCGATGGGGTTCAAGGAGCAGAACCTGCTCACCGACAAGTCGCGGCAGGACTGGATGCGGTGGAAGTCACGGCTCAACCCCAACGATGCGTGGCTGGACCACAGCGACGACATCCGCATCAAGTTCACGACCGGCACGATCAACATGAATGCCGTGAACGCCGCCGGGGACATCGGATCGGTCACGACCACCAGCGGCATGGCGTGGAAGGTGCCCGGGCGGATCGGCGACTCGCCGATCGTGGGTGCCGGGCAGTACTGCGACAACACCGTCGGCGCGGCCGGCAGCACGGGTCGCGGTGAGGCGAACATCAAGACCTGTGGCGCGTTCCTCGTGGTGGAGTTCATGCGACAGGGGGCGCCGCCGCAGCAGGCGTGCCTCAAGGCACTGGAGCGCGTGGTGGCCATGACGGAAGCGCGCCTCCTGGGCCCCGGGGGGCGCCCGCGCTTCGACCTCGAGTTCTACGCCGTAACCAAGGCCGGCGACTTCGGCGGCGCGACGCTGTACTCCGGCGGCCGGTTCGCGGTGTGCGACGAGCGCGGGGCGCGGCTCGAAGCGGCGGCCTCGCTGTTCCGCCGCTAGTCGCGGCGTCGCTCGCTCCTGCACCCATTAGTTTATCGGCATGTCCGAACACGACGCCCCGACTCCATACGTTCCCGCCACCGTCGAATCGAAGTGGCAGCAGCGGTGGGCCGAACGCGGCACCAACACCGCGCACCTCGAGAACCCCACGCGCCCGTTCTACGCGCTGATGATGTTCCCCTACCCGAGCGCCGAAGGGCTGCACGTGGGGAACCTCTTCGCCTTCACCGGCAGCGACATCTCCGCGCGCTTCCATCGGCTCATGGGACACGACGTGTTCCAGCCCCTCGGCTTCGATGCCTTCGGCATCCACTCCGAGAATTACGCGCTCAAGATCGGGGCGCACCCCATGGAGCTCACGCCGAAGAACGTCGCCAACTTCACGCGACAGCTCGGGCGCGCCGGCTTCATGGTGGATTGGAACCAGAAGGTCGACACCTCGCGTCCCGATTACTACAAGTGGACGCAGTGGGTCTTCCTCCAGCTCCACAAGCAGGGGCTTGCGTACAAGAAGGCCGCCGCCGTGAACTGGTGCCCGTCGTGCAAGACCGTGCTCGCCAACGAGCAGGTGGAGGACGGCCAGTGTGAGCGCTGCGGGACCACCGTGGAGCAGCGCTTCCTCGAGCAGTGGTTCTTCAAGATCTCCGAGTATGCGCCGCGATTGCTGGCCAACCTCGACTGGCTCGACTGGTCGGCCATCACCAAGCAGGCGCAGCGCAACTGGATCGGCAAGTCGGAGGGCGCGCAGCTCACCTTCGCCCTGGCCGGTCACGACGAGCGCGTGACGGTGTTCACCACGCGCGCCGACACGATCTACGGCGCCACCTATCTCGTGCTCGCGCCCGAGCATCCCCTGGTGGCCACACTCACGCGCGATATGCAGCGTGACGCCGTGCGTGCGTACCAGGAGGCGACCAAGAAGCAGGACCTCATCTCCCGCAAGAGCACGAAGGACAAGACCGGGGTGTTCACCGGGGCGTACGCCGTCAACCCCGCCACGGGGCAGCAGATCCCCGTCTGGATCGCCGATTACGTGCTCATGGAGTACGGCACCGGCGCGATCATGGCCGTGCCCGGACACGACGAACGTGACTTCGAGTTCGCGCAGCGGTTCACCCTGCCGATCGTGCGCGTGGTCGCCGGCCCCGACGATCAGGCCGACACGCCGCTGGGTGACGCCGCCTACACCGACGATGACCATGGTCGTCTCGTGAACTCGGGGGCGTTCGACGGCCTCCCGGTGCAGGACGCCAGGCGCGCGGTCACCGCGTGGCTGGCCGAACAGGGGCACGCCACGCCGGTCACCAACTATCGCCTGCACGACTGGTGCATCTCGCGGCAGCGCTACTGGGGTCCGCCCATTCCGATCATCTACTGCGATGACTGCGGCGCGGTGCCCGTGCCGGAGGACCAGCTGCCCGTCGAGCTGCCGTTCATCGCCGACTTCAAGCCCGACGACAGCGGCATCTCGCCGCTGGCCCGGCACGAGGAGTGGTATCGCGTGCCGTGCCCCACGTGCGGCCGGCCGGCGCGTCGCGAAACCGACGTGAGCGACACCTTCCTCGACAGCGCCTGGTATTTCCTGCGGTATCCGAGCGCCACGCGCGACGATGTGCCGTTCGATCGTGAGCGCACGACGACGTGGCTGCCCGTGAACTCGTACATCGGCGGCAACGAGCACGCCGTCCTGCATCTGCTCTACTCGCGCTTCATCACGATGGTGATGAAGGACGGGGGGCACATCGACTTCGAGGAGCCGTTCACGCGCTTCCGCGCGCACGGCATGATCATCCGCGAAGGCGCGAAGATGTCCAAGTCCAAGGGCAACGTGATCAACCCCGACGTGTACATGGAGGAGTGGGGCGCCGATGCGTTCCGCATGTATCTCATGTTCCTCGGGCCCTACGAGGAAGGCGGCGATTTCCGCGATCAGGGGATCAGCGGTGTGCGTCGCTTCCTCGATCGCCTGTGGGCGTCGGCGCGCGATGCCTCCGGCGAGGGCACGCCCGACGTCGAGGTGCGGCGCAAGCTGCACCGCACCATCAAGAAGGTGGGCGAGGATACGGCGAACCTGGGCTACAACACGGCCATCGCGGCGATGATGGAGTACCTGAACGCGGTGCGTCGTGGCGAACGCACGCCGCACCGCGACGAGGTGCGGCCGCTCGTGCAACTCGCGGCGCCCTTTGCGCCGCACCTGGCCGAGGAGTGCTGGGAGGCCCTCGGGCACTCCACGAGTGTGTTCGACGGGGGCTGGCCGACCTACGATCCGGCGTTGCTCGTGGACGACGAGGTCGATCTGGTCGTGCAGGTGAACGGCAAGGTCCGGGGCAAGCTGCGGGTGCCGGCGGCGATTGGGCAGGCGGAGGCCCTGGCGCTCGCCCGCGCGGACGAGGCCGTCGCCAAGTTCGTGACGGGGGAACCGAAGAAGGTGGTGTTCGTGCCCAAGCGACTCCTCAACCTCGTCGTGTAGGCGGGTGGGGAACGCCGCCGCACCGGCGTCCCCGCCTGCTGCGGAAACCCTGCCGACAACGGGGGTGTCAGACCTCGCGAACACCTTACCGAGGCTCTGCCGATGCTCCTTCCCTTCTCTGCGCGCGCCTGCGCCGCGGCGGCCGTGGTCGCCGCCGGCGCACTCACCGTGACCCTGACCCGTCCCTGCCAGGCGCAGGAACCCGAGGAGCGCGACGTGCGCATCCTGCGTGGGCCCGGGGTCGTTACCGTCATGCGCGGTCCGGTGGTGAACCGCGCCGTCCTGGGCGTGGTGCTTGCCGCCAGCAGCCGCGCCGACAGCCTGGGGGTGCGCGTGGAATCGGTCGAGCCCAACAGTCCGGCCGAGACCGCGGGGCTCGTGGCTGGCGATCAAATCACCGAGATCAATGGCGTCAGTCTGCGGGTCTCATCGATTGACCTCGAGGATCCGGCGCTCGCGGGGCTCGCCCAGCGTCGGCTGCAGCGTACCATGGCCACCGTGAAGCCGGGCGACGACGTGCGTCTCCGGGTGCGTCAGGGCTCCGCCACGCGCGCGCTGACGGTCAAGGCCACGTCGGTGGCCCAGCTGGAGCGTGCCAACGCGCCCGGGGGCGAAGCGCCGCGGCGCGCGCGTGCGTCGGGTGAGCACACCGAGACGCGTCCGCGCAGTGGGCCGCGCGGCATGATCGGTGTGCGGATCGGCGGGACGGGGCATGCTCGCGATACCCTCGGGCTCTTCGTCAGCAGCGTCACCGGCGGCAGCGGAGCCGACAAGGCCGGCCTCGTCGAAGGGGAACGCATCGCGTTCGTGAACGGCGTGGATGTCCGGGTGCCGCGTGAGGATGTCGACGACGTGCCGGCCGCGTCGGCCCGCGTTGACCGCTTCGTGCGCACCGTGCAGCAGGTCGAGCCGGGGAAGACCGTCGCGCTGCGGGTATGGTCGGCCGGACGGCTACGCGACGTCACCGTGACCGTGGAGGCGATCAGCGATGCCCCGCGCACGGGCGAGCCGCAATGGTTCGAGTTCGAGCGCGATGGGGCGCGAGCACGCGTGCGCCTCAATGGCCGCCAGCTCGAGTTCGACGGCGACGCCATGCCGCGCGCCTTGGAGGAAATGGGGCGGCGTCTGCAGGAGCGCCTGCGCGAGGTGGAGATCGAAGTGCGCGACCTGCGGGGGCTTCCCGCCCGATCGGGCGTGGGGCGTTTCGCGCCCCGGGAGCGGCTCACCCGCACGGTGGTGCTCTGACGGACGAGACGGCTGGGCCCGGTGCGGCAACGCTGGAGACTGTGCTGACGTAGAATCAGCAGTCCATACACGCGCACCCCGTCCGAGGGCGGGGGGCCGCGCGCCCTTCTCCTGCCGTTCGCCCCGCGAATGTCCGCAATTGTCACGCTGAGGGCTTCGGTCCGGCAGCGCTCCCTCCCGCGTCGTCACGCCGTCGCCACCGTGGCGACGGTGCTCCTGCTCAGTTCGCTGGCGGCCTGCAAGGAGCCGGCGCGGCCGCAGCGGCCTGTTCCCACGGTCTCGGTGACGACGACCAAGGCCGCCCCCCTCCCCTACGTGGTCACGGCCAGCGGGCAGGTGGAGCCCAATCGCACGGTCGCGGTTCAGTCGCTGGTGTCGGGGCAGCTCACGCGTGTTGCCATCGCGGAGGGGGATGAGGTGCGCGAAGGGCAGGTGCTCTTCCAGATCGATCCGCGCCCCTTCCGCGCTGAGGTGGACCGGCTGGAGAGCACGGTGGCGCGGGACGACGCCACCCTGGCGCGCGCGCGCAGCGACTCCGTGCGGTTCGCCACCCTGGCCAAGGACGGGTACGTCACCAAGCAGCAGCTTGACCAGGCCTTTGCCGAAGCCTCGGCGCTGGCGGCCACCGTGGCGGCCGGTCGCGCGTCGCTCGAGCGGGCACGCCTCGACCTCGAGAACACGACGGTGCGCGCCCCCATCTCCGGGCGTACGGGCCAGTTGCTGTTCAAGGGCGGCTCGCTCGTGCGAGCCTCCGCCGATCAGCTCGTCACCATCAACGAACTGCGGCCGGTCCTCGTGCGCTTCCCGGTTCCCGAGCGCGACTTCGAGGAGCTGCGCCGCCGGGCGGGGCTCGACCGGGCCCTCGCCGTGCGCGTCCTTCCGGGCGGCGCTGACAGCACGCGCAGCATCACGGGGCAGCTCACGTTCATCGATAATCAGGTGGACCGGTCCACAGGCTCGGTGTTGCTGAAAGCCAGCGTGCCGAATGCCGATCGCAGCCTCTGGCCCGGGCAGTTCGTGACGGTCCAGCTGCAGCTCAGTGTGGACGAGAACGCCATTACCCTGCCGTCGGAGGCGGTGGTTACCTCCGGCACGAGCACCTTCGTGTATCTGCTCGAGGAGGGCAAGGCCAAGCGCCAGACCGTCAAGGTGGGACGCGCCGCCGGTGCGCTGGTCAAAATCGACAGCGGGCTCACGGGTGGCGAAACGGTCATCACGGAGGGACAGGCCCGGCTCCGCGACGGGGCGCCGGTTCAGCTGCGCAAGCCGGCCGGCGCGGCGGGCGCGGGCGGCGGCCGCGCTCGCAACGGCTCGGCCCGCAGTCAGGGCGCGAACGGACAGGCGCCCGGTGGTTCGGGAGGCCAGGGAGGACCCACACGATGAGTCAGCAGCACCCGGTGAACGACGTGCCGCCTGAAGTCACGGGCAACGCCAATCTCAGCGAGATCTGGATCCGCCGTCCCATCATGACCACGCTGGTCATGACGGCGATCCTGATTTTCGGAGCGGTGGCATATCAACGGCTGGCCGTGAGCGACCTGCCCACCATCGACTACCCTACCATCACGGTGTCGGCGGGACTGCCGGGCGCCAGTCCCGAGGTGATGGCCACCTCGGTGGCCACGCCGCTCGAACAGCAGTTCGCGACCATCTCCGGCATCGACAACATCACGTCGTCGAGCTCGCAGGGGAACACCAACGTCACGATCCAGTTCAACCTCGATCGGGACATCGACAAGGCGGCGGCCGATGTGCAGTCGGCCATCTCCAAGACGCTGCGCCAGCTGCCGCAGGGGATCAATCCGCCATCGTACAACAAGGCCAACGCGGCCGACGCCCCCATCATGATGTTCTCGCTCACCTCCGACGTCATGTCACGCGCGGAGCTGAACGAGTACGCCGAAACGTTCATCGGGCAGAAGCTCAGCACCGTCACCGGCGTCGCGCAGGTGCAGATCTACGGCTCGGCCAAGTATGCCGTGCGCGTGCAACTCGATCCCGGCGCCCTTGCGCAGCGCGGCATCGGCATTGACGAAGTGCAGCAGGCCATCAACCAGGGGAACTCGAATTCCCCGGCCGGCGTGCTCATGGGGCCCAACCAGTCGTTCACGCTGCAGGCCACCGGACAGCTGAAGAACGCGGCCGAGTTCCGCCAACTGGTCGTGGCGAATCGCAACGGCCTGCCCGTGCGTCTCGGCGATCTGGGTACCGTGTACGACGGCCTGCAGAATCTGCGCGGCTTCAGCGAGATCAATGGCGTGAGCAACATCTCGCTGGCCATCATCCGGCAGCCCGGCGTGAACACCGTGGCCACCGCCAAGGCCGTGGAGCACGAAATGGCGCAGCTCATCGAGCAGCTGCCCCCCGGCGTGCGCGCCTTCACGGTGTTCAATCGCGCCGAGGCCATCGAAGAAGCGGTGTGGGACGTGCAGTTCACGCTGGCCCTCACCGTGGCGCTCGTCGTCATGGTGATCTTCCTGTTCCTGCGGAACGCCCGGGCCACGATCATTCCGTCGCTGGCGCTGCCCTTCTCGATCATCGGCACCTGCATCGTGATGTGGGCGCTGGACTACAGCCTCAACAACCTCACGCTCATGGCGCTCACGCTCGCCGTGGGCTTTGTTGTGGACGACGCCATCGTGATGCTCGAGAACATCGTGCGGCACATGGAGATGGGAAAGTCGCCCATGCGGGCGGCGCTCGACGGCAGCAAGGAGATCAGCTTCACCATTCTCTCCATGACGCTGTCGCTGGTGGCCGTGTTCATTCCGCTGCTGTTCATGCCCGGCATCGTGGGGCGGCTGTTCCGCGAGTTCGCGGTCACCATTGGCGTGTCCATTCTCGTGTCCGGCTTCGTGTCGCTCACGCTCACGCCCATGCTCGCCGCCAAGTTCCTCAAGGGCGGGGAAGGGCATGAGGAGCCCACGGGGGTCTGGCGGTCGGTGGAGCGGCTGTATCAGGGCGGCGAACGCGCCTACGTGAATTCGCTGCACTGGGTCATGCGGCACCGCGGGCTTACCATGCTCTTCAGCGCCTTCACCCTGGCCGCCACGGTGGGGCTGTTCGTCTACATTCCCAAGGGCTTCCTCCCCTCCGAGGATACCGGTCGCGTGCAGGGCTCCGTGGAAGGGCCCGAGGGCATCGGCTACGAGGCGCTGGCGGCGAAGGGGCGTGAAGTCGGCAAGATCATCGAGCAGAGCCCGTATGTGGAGCGCGTGAGCGTGTCGATCGGCGGCGGCCCGGGGGGCGGCAGCAACAGCGCCCGCCTCATGCTCACGCTCAAGCCGCGCGATACGCGTCCCCACGTGGACCAGGTCATGCGGGAAATCACGCGGGCCACGGCCAACGTGCCCGGCGTGCAGGTGTTCCTCCGCAATCCGCCGCCCATCAACATCGGCGGCCGCCGGGGCAACAGCGCGTATCAGGTGTCGCTGCAGGGGGCCGACATTGCGGAGCTGTACACCAGCGCGCGGGCGCTCGAGCAACGTATGCGCGAGTTGCCGGAGCTCGAGAACATCTCGAGCGACCTGCAGGTGGGCAACCCGCAGGTCGGCATCGTGATCGATCGCGAACGGGCCTCCGCCCTCGGCGTGACCGCCAGCCAGATCGAGAACGCGCTGTACAATGCCTATGGGTCGCGGCAGGTCAGCACGATCTACACGCAGACCAACCAGTACCAGGTCATCCTCGAGCTGAAGGAAGAGTACCAGAAGGACCCGGCGGCGCTCAGTCAGTTGTTCATTCGCTCCAACACGGGCAGCCTGGTGGCCCTCGGCTCGGTGGCCACCTTCAGCAAGGGCGTGGGGCCGGTGTCCGTGCAGCACAACGGGCAGCAGCCAGCCGTGTCCATTTCGTTCAACACGCGCCCCGGCGTGGCGCTCGGGACGGCGGTGGACGCCGTGCAACGTGAGGCAGCGGCCGTGTTGCCCGTGGGTGTCACGAGTGCGCTCAGTGGCGACACCCAGGCGTTCGCGCAGGCGCAGAGCGGGCTCCTGGCGCTGCTGGTCGTGGCGATCTTCGTGATCTACGTGGTGCTCGGCATTCTCTACGAAAGCTACATCCACCCCATCACGATTCTCTCCGGGTTGCCCTTCGCCGCCGTGGGGGCGCTCGCCACCCTGCTGATCTTCGGCAAGGATCTCAGTGTGTACGCGTACGTGGGCGTCATCATGCTCATCGGTCTCGTGAAGAAGAACGCGATCATGATGATCGACTTCGCCATCGAAGCCGAACGGAACGACGGCATGACCCCGCGCGACGCCATCCTGGAGGCGGCGCGAGTCCGCTTCCGCCCCATCATGATGACCACGATGGCCGCACTCATGGGCACGTTGCCCATCGCGGTGGGGTTCGGCGCCGGCGCCGAATCACGGCAGCCCCTTGGTCTCGCGGTCGTTGGGGGGCTCGCCTTCTCGCAGCTGGTGACTCTGTATGTCACGCCGGTGGTGTACACCCTGCTCGACCAGATGGTGCGGCGACGCCGGTCGAAGCAGGGCACCGTGGCTCCGGCGGCAGGCCTCGAGCCCATGCCGGTGGGCGGTGACTGACGCGCCGGCGGACCACCCGGCGCGTCAGAACTCGATCTGGGTACCGAGCTCCACCACCCGATTGGGTGGGATGCAGAAGAATTCGGTCGCGGATCGCGCGTTCCGCGCCATGAGGGCAAAGACGAACTTGCGCCACCGGGAGAGCACGATCTTGTCACCGGCCCTCGTGGCCACCGGGATGAGGCGTTCGCGCCCGAGGAAGTAGCTCGTCTCCATCGGTTTGCAGCGAATGCCCATCTGGTCCACGACCTCGAGGACCTGCGGCACGTTGGGAGTCTGCATGAAGCCGTAGGCGGCCACCACGCGCCAGAAGCCGTGGCCAAGCGCCGTCACGCGCACACGTTCCGCCGCGCTGGTTTCCGGTACGTCTGCCGTCTTGACCGACACGAGCAGCACGCGCTCGTGCAGGACCTTGTTGTGCTTGAGGTGGTGCAGCAGCACGGGCGGGACGCCGTCGTCGCTCCCGGTCATGAACACCGCAGTGCCGGCAACGCGGTGCACCTTCGACTTCTCCACCCCGTCGAGAAAGAGATCGATGGGCATGGTGCCATCGGTGAGGCGCTGCATGAGCAGCAACCGGCCGCGCTTCCAGGTGAGCATGAGCATGAACAGCACGAGGCCCAGCGCCATCGGGACCCAGCCGCCGTGCATCAGCTTCACCACGTTGGCGCTGAAGAACGCGAGATCCACGGTGATGAAGAGCGCCGCCACCAGCAACGCCTGCCAGGGTTCCCAACGAAAGCGGATGCGCGCAACGATGTAGAACAGCACGCTCGTGATGAGCATCGTGCCGGTCACGGCGATGCCGTACGCCGCGCCCAGATTGGAGGTGTTGCGGAACGTCAGCACGACGATCAGGCAGCCGACGGCGATGAACCAGTTCACCTCGGGGATGTAGATCTGCCCTTCTTCCTGCGTGGACGTGTGCCGGATCTCGAGCCGTGGGATGAAGCCGAGGGCGATCCCCTGGCGCGTGGTGGAGAACGCACCGGAGATCATGGCCTGTGAGGCCACGATGGCCGCGAGGGTGGCAATGAAGAGCAGCGGCACGAGAAACCACTTGGGCGCCAGCAGGAAGAACGGATTCTCGGCGGCCGCGGGGTTCTCGAGCAGCAGTGCGCCCTGGCCGAAGTAGTTGAGCAACAGTGCCGGGAAGACCAGGACCACCCAGGCCAGCCGGATCGGCTTGCGCCCGAAGTGCCCCATGTCGGCGTACAGCGCTTCGCCGCCGGTGATGACGAGGACCACCGAGCCCAGCACGAAAAAGGACAAGGACCCGTTGGCCTGCACGAACTGCACGGCGTACCGTGGGTTCACGGCGGCGAGAATGGACGGCTGCTGCGCGATCTCCACCGCCCCGAGCGTGGCAATCGTGACGAACCACACCAGCGTGATGGGACCGAAGGCCTTGCCCACGAGGTCGGTGCCGAACCGCTGCACGAAGAAGAGCGTGGCGAGGATCACCACGGTGATGGGGACGATGTACTGCGCCAGCGAGGGGACGGCGAACTCGAGCCCTTCCATGGCCCCCAGCACGCTCATGGCGGGCGTGATGATGCCGTCGCCGTACAGGAGGGCCGTGCCGAACAGGGCGAGCGCCACGAAGATCCCGCCCTTGGTGAACCCCTGCGGGGTACCGCGCGGGAAGATCAGCGCGAGCAGGGCGAACTGACCACCTTCGCCGCGATTGTCGGCGCGGAGCACGAAGCTCACATACTTGACGCTGATGACCAGCGTGAGCGCCCAGACGATGAGTGACAGGACGCCGAAGACGTTGTCACGGGTGGGCTGCAGGCCGTACAGGTGGCCGAAGATTTCCTTGACGGAATACAGCGGGCTGGTGCCGATGTCGCCGTACACCACGCCGAGCGCGGTGAGGGTGAGAATGGCGAGGCGCTTGCCGGTGGGATTGGTGTCCCGGTGGTGCGCACCGTGGGACTGCACCGGAAACATGCCGGTGTTGGAGCGCACTTCCTCTCCCGGCTGTGCCTCGAAGGCATTCGAGGCGCCGGACTGGGTGGCCGGTGAGCGCGGGTGGCGCAGGGAGCCGTCTGCGGTGGACGGCGGCTCCGTCGTGCCGTCGGCTGATCGTTCGGGAACGGCCTCGGCGTGGTCCGCCGAGGCCGCAGGATGCTGTTCGTTGGGCATGGAGTTGATGCGGGAATCCGAAATGTATACAGCCGGGTACGCGCGGTATACGGACTGCCTGGTCCGTCGTGCCGGGGCCCCGAGCAGGCGGCGCCTTCCGCGCCGCACGCCCCGGATCCCCTCCGCCCCTGCTACATCTCCCGGCCGATCAGCGCGCTCAACTGCGCACGGGCGATCCGACCGTCGAAGCGCGCCTGAATGAGCGCCTGCCGCGCCTGGTTGAGCTGCGTCTGCGAGGTGAGCAGATCGAGCAGGGTACTGGCACCCAGGGCATAGCGCTGCTGCTGCACACGCAGATCCTCCTCGGCCGCGGCGATGGCGGCCACCTGCACCCCCGCGCGCGCTTCGGCGTTGTCGAGGGCGCGCAGCTGCTGGGTCAGCGTCTGGCGCGCGCCCAGGCGCGCATCCCGCAGTTGTGCTTCCGCGTTGCGCAGGGCGACATCGGTCTGCACCGATTGCTGCTCGCGGACGAGGCCGTTGAACAGGGGGTAGCTGAAGTTGAAGTTCAGCTGCTGCCGGTTGGGATTGCCGCCCGAGAACAGCCAGAGGTCGCTGCTGGAGAAGGTGCGGCTGGTCTGCGTGTACGCGTAGTTGTACGACATGGTCAGCGACGGCAGGTAGGCCGAGCGCTGCGACTTGCGGCTGGCCCGGGCCGCCATGAGGTTCGCCTCGGCTTGCATGACCGTCGGGCTGCGCGCGATGAGCTGCTCGAGCTCCTGCTCCGACGGCAGCGGCTCCGTGGCATCCACCGTGTCGTCGAGTGCGGGAGTCACCAGCACCGGCGAGCCGATCACCCGCGTGAGCGCGGCATTGGCCACACGCCGGTCATTCTCGGCGGTCAGCACGGCCAGTCGGGCGTTGCCCAGCTGAATGGCGGAGCGGAGGGAGTCGGACTTGGTCGCCACACCGGCCACGAAGCGCGCCGTGGAGGCCTTGAGCTGCTGCTCGGCTTCCGTCAGCAAGGCGCGCGCGGCCGCTTCCGATTCGCGCGCGGCAAGTGCCGCATAGAACTGCTGCTTGGTCTGCAGCGAGGCGTCGAACCGGGCCTGCACGATCGCCGCGTCGGCCGCATCGGCCACGGCGCGGCTGCGGGAGAGCTCGTGCCACCGCTGGTTGCCGTCGAACAGCTGCAGCGAGGCAGCGAGTCCGTTGTTGTAGTTCCACGGATCGCCGCGCAGCGGCACCAGCGCGCCCTGGAAGAACTGCACACCCTGGGTGCGGGCGCTGCCGGCGTTGAGGGTGAGCGCCGGGATGTAGGCCGCGAGCGCACTGCGGTTGGCGGCGGCGGCGTTTCGCTCCAGCCCGCGCGCGGCCACGGCCGCGGGGGCATTGCGCTGCGCCTGTTCCACGGCCTCCCGCAAACGAATTGGACGTGCCGCCTCGTCGCCGCGCCCGCCATCGCGTTGGGGCGCGCGCGCCGGCGCCCCGGCAGACTGGGCCTTGGACGACAACGGGGCGGCCAGCAGGACCGCCCCCATGGTCAGCACCATCCGGCGCCAGCGATCGGTAGCCCGCGGTGTCACGGAATGAGTCACTTGGATGCGCCGCGTGCGCGTTCTGCGCTATCGGCAAGACGCTGGTTACGCTCGATGAGGCGCCGGAAGGACTCCTTTTGCCCCTCATCGAGAACGATCATCATGCGAACGCGGGCGCTGTCGCGCACCGAGTCGAGGGCTGGGCGGACGGCGGCCATGATTTCGCGGGAACGCGCCCGACGCCACTCCCACGCCGAGTCCAGGACGACCTTCTGTTCGGCGGTCAGCCGGAGTTCACGGGCAAGTTCTTCCCGCATCGACTTCTCGTCGTTGAGCATGACCACCGGCTTGCTCACGGCCCGCTCGGCGGCGAAGCCCACGGCACCTCCGGTGAGGAAGGCGCCGAGCAGGAACATCATCGCGAGCGACTTGGGGCGGGGAGACGTGGACACGGGTAGCCGGCTCAGTAGTCGAGCGGGTTCAGATAGCGCTCGGGGGCGTCCTTGGGCAGGTGCCGACGGCCCCCGGTGAGCGTGCTCCCGTCGATAGGGAGCGGCATGGCGGTTTCAACGGCGGCACGTGCCGCCAGCTCGCGAGCGCGGGCGCTGGCCGCCTGTCCGCGCACGAAGGCTGCGCCGGCGGCGAGCAGCGCAATCGTGGCGGCCACGGAAGCCACGGCCCGCATGTCGGCGCCGCGCAGCTCGGCGAAGCCGCTCCACCACGAGGGGCGCAGTTCCCGCACCACGCCACTCGTCGCGGTGGCCAGCCGCTGCATGATCGACTGTTCGAGTCCCGCCCAATACGCGTCGGCAGCGGGCGCCTCGTAATGGGCCCGCAACACCGCGGTCACCTGGGGATCCGCACCCGGGCTCTGCCCGTTGTCGTTCCGCGTGACAGTCATGTTTCACTCCGAAGATTGCTCAGTTGGCGCCGCAGGTGCGCCCGAGCATGATGCAGGTCCGACCGGGCCGTGCCCTCGGGAATTCCGAGAAGTGCCCCGATCTCCGCGTGCTTGTATCCCTCGACGTCGTGCAGCACGATCACCGCCCGCTGCCGCTCACCCAGGGTGTCCAACGCGCTGGTGAGGCGCGCTCGCAACTCATCGGACTCTGCCGGGTCCCGATGCGGACTCGACAGGGTTTCCGGCAACTCGTCGGCATCGCGCACCTTGCGACGCCGCGCGATGTCCAAGGCCGCATTCGCGACAATGCGGTGCAACCAGGCCCCGAACGCCTGCTCCGGCCGAAAACGCTCGAGGGCACGGAAGGCATGCAGGAAACCCTCCTGCACCGCATCCTCGGCGTCGTCGTGTGACAGGACGATTGCCCGCGCCACGGCGTAAGCGCGACGCTGATGACGGCGCACGAGTCCGGCAAAGGCTGCACTGTCTCCAGCCTGCGCGGCCAACACCAGCTCGCGCTCCGCCACCGCCTCGGCCGAGAGCGGTCGCTCAGGGCCCATGCAACGGGTCCCCGTTGCGGGAACCAGAATTGGCGTGGGAAGCGGGATGGCGGTCACGTGATCGGGTTGGGACACCCGAATTACGCATCGCTGGAAATCGCCGTTGAAGCGGAGTGGGGCTGGGGGACGCCCGCGAGTCCCAGCGCGGCGGCATTGTCCTGCATGGCCGCCAGGACCAGCCCGATATGCTCGTCGAGCGGGACCCCCAGCGCGTCCGCCCCCTGCACGATATCGTCCCGGTTGACGCCCCGGGCGAACGCCTTGTCCTTCGTCTTTTTCCGCACCCCGGCGACGTCGACGTCGCGCACCGCCCGGGACGGCTTCACGAGGGCACAGGCCGTGATGAGCCCGGTCAGTTCGTCCACCGCAAACAGGGCCTTGGCCATGGGGGTGGTCCGCGGTACCCCGGTATAGTGTGCATGCCCCAGGACCGCCTCGAGGATCTCCTCAGGCCAGCCCAGACCGCGAAGGTGTCGCACTCCCTCCGCCGGATGCTCGGCGTCGGGTGCCTGCGCGTCGTTGGGGAAACGCTCGTAGTCGAAGTCGTGGATGAGCCCTGCCACGCCCCACGCCTCCTCGTCCTGCCCGAGCCGTCGGGCGTACGCGCGCATGGCGGTTTCCACCGCCAGCATGTGCTTGCGGAGGGACTCGGACTGGGTCCACTCGCAGACGAGGGCAAAGGCTTCCGCACGGGGGGGCATGGGGGGATTCTGGCGACTGTCCGCGCATCCCGGTAGGGGCGAACGACGTGGGAACGACGCGGGAACGACGTGGGAACGACGTGGGAACGACGTGGGGGACCACGCGCGATCGACTACGCGCTGGAAGGAACGCGTTGGCACTTACGCGTTGGCACTTACGCGTTGGCACTTACGCGTTGGCACTTACGCGTTGGCAGCTACGCGTTGGCAGCTACGCGTTGGCAGCTACGCGTTGGCAGCTACGCGTTGGCAGGAACGCATAGGGACGCGGGCAACCACGCGCGCACCGACGCCGGGCCACTACGCGGGCGACGGCGCTGCGCTGGTCGCCACGACGCCGGGCCACTACGCGGGCGACGGCGCTGCGCTGGTCGCCACGACGCCGGGCCACCACGCGGGCGACGGCGCTGCGCTGGTCGCCACGTCTTCCGGCCGCCGTTTCGCCACGGCGACTGGGTTACCGGCCCGCCGCGTTCAAATGCACCGACGCGCGAACGATTGATGACACAGATCGCCCGTGGTTGTGGCATGCTGGCACATGCCCAAACGCTCCTTCCATCGCTCGCGTTCGGCGGCGCGAGCCCTGTCCCTTGCCGTGCACACGGCCGCCGACGAGCTGGTGGCACGTCGCTCGCCCGGTCTGCGCCACCAGCTGCTACGCGCCGCGGTGTCGGTACCGGCGAACATTGCCGAGGCAGAACAACAGACCAGCGACGCACAGGCGCTCAACTTCCTGCGCGTGGCGCTCGGCTCTGCCGACGAGGTAGGGGCGCATCTTGAAACGGCGGCAGATGCGGGGGCACTGTCAGCCCGCAGATACACCGCGTGTCAGGGTACGCGACAAGTCGTGAAGACCATGCTGCAGCGCTTGATTCAGCGACTTGAACAAGAGAGGCACCCCCGGCCCTAGTCCGCTGATGCCCCTCCGCCTGTCCCGCGACCTGCGTCGCGTGGTTGCCCGCGTGGTTGCCCGCGTGGTGGCCCGCGTGGTTGCCCGCGTAGTGGCCCGGCGTCGTGGCGACCAGCGCAGCGCCGTCGCCCGCGTGGTGGCCCGGCGTCGGTGCGACCAGCGCAGCGCCGTCGCCCGCGTAGTGGCCCGGCGTCGGTGCGACCAGCGCAGCGCCGTCGCCCGCGTAGTGGCCCGGCGTCGGTGCGCGCGTGGTTGCCCGCGTCCCTATGCGTTCCTGCCAACGCGTAGCTGCCAACGCGTAAGTGCCAACGCGTTTCTTCCAGCGCGTAGTCGATCGCGCGTTGTTCCCCCGCGTCGTTCCCCCGCGTCGTTCCCCCGCGCGCGCGTCACGGCAGGCGCCGCACCGTTCCCGTTGCGCGTGCGAGAGACACGCGGGCACCATGGTAGAGCGCCAGCGCATCGTTGCGGAGTGTACGGGCCTGATTGAGCGAAAGCAGCGCACTGATGACATCGCCGTTGCCGGCCACGCCCGCGCGGAACCGTTCCTGCGCCTGCGCCACTTCCTGCTCGGCAAGACCGAGGCGCTCCCGCGCAGCCTCCACCTGCTCGGCCGCGGCCGTGAGCTCGAGCAGCGCAGAACGCACTTCCAGCTCGCCCTGCGCCCGCACCTCCTTGAGGCGCACCTCGGTCTCCCGCGCTACCGCGAGCTGTTCCTCGAGTCGCGATTCGCGGCGGTACCCGTCGAAGAGTCCCACCGAGAGCTGCACGCCCCACAGGTACGTGGGTAACAGGCGTTCGGCGTTGCGACCGATTACCCCCTGCTCGACCAGCGCCGACAGCTGCGGGGTCCGCTCCCAGCGAATGGCTTTGGCCGCCTGCTGCTGGGCAAACTCCTGGGCACGCAGCGCCTGCACGTCGGGGCGCGCATTCAGGGCGGCGGAGAGGGCCTCCCGCTCGCCGGGGCGCGTGGCGTCCATCGGCAGGGCGCCCAGTGAATCCGCCAGCTCAATCGCGGCATCGAGCGGCATGCCGGTGAGGCGTTTCAGCTCCAGGAGGGTACGATCGCGATCGGTGCGGGCCGCAATGATCTGCGCGCGGACCGCTGCCAGCTGCGACTCTGCCCGCGTGACGTCGAGGGCAATGCCCACGCCCGCCTGGAGCTGATCCCGGGCCATGCGTGCCAGCTCTGCGGCGAGCGTACTGTCGGCGCGACGCGCGCCCAGTTGCGCCTCCGCCCGGGCAGCCCGCACGTACGCCGTCGCCGCCGATGCCGCGGCGCCCTCGGCCTGCGCTTCGACCTCCAGTGAGGCCGCGGTCGCCGTCGCCTGCGCCGCACGCCACCCCTGATACCGACCGAGATCGAGCAACGGGGTCTGCACGCGATACCGCAGGTCGAGCGTGGGAATGGGCCCGAGCAACTCCCCATCGGGGCGCAGCAATGGGCGGCCGGTAACGGGATTGCTGAAGGAAAAGCCGAAGGTTGCGGAGTTGAGAGTGCGCTCCGCTTGCTGCACCCCCGCCGACAGGTCGGGCAGCAGGGCGCTGCGGCGCTGGGTCACCCGGGCCTCGGCCTGCGCCGCTCGGGCGCGCGCCACGTCGACCGCGCCGAACTGCCGCGCCGCCAGGCGCGCCGCGTCGCCAAGGGAAAGCCGCTGGGCCAGGAGCGGCTGCCCCAGGGGGACGACCAGCACAGCGAGGGCCAGCACGAGCGACGAGCCGTTCGCGCGAGCGGCAGCGCCCGAGGCGCAGGGACGTGTCATGAGGGGCGCGGTCTCAGCGACACGGCGACTCCTTGATGGCGAAGCCGAGGTGGGCGTGTGGATCGGGGCACCGGCAGAAACACCACGGGCCCGACCGTGCGGTCGGACCCGTGATGAGCGTTCCAGGCTTGAGAATCAGGTGCGCACCGGCGCTTCCACGGCGATCGCCGCCTTCTTCTCGGCGCCATGCCCCTCGAACTGCTTGTTCGTCCAGAGCACGACGCCATAGAGAATCGCGCCGAGGAAGATCATCCCGCCGATGAGACCGGCAAATGCCGCGCCCATGTCGGGGTTCGTGTCGTGCTTGTGTCCTGCCATAGGTCATCCCAGGGGAGTGGGTGGGAGAACGGTGCGGGAGGCGAGGAGCCTCCCGCACTGCCGTCTGTGGTTCCTGCCGTCTGCCGTCTGCGAGTCGCTGGCGGGCGACGGAGCGTCAGCCCGCGTCGGCCACCCGCACCGACACCATGTGATCATTCTGCGCGATGGACGGCAGGATCTCCAGCCCCTGCGTCACCTGACCGAATACCGTATGCACGCCATTGAGGTGACGCGTGTTCGGCTCGCTCAGCACGATGAAGAACTGGCTGCCGCCGGTGTCCTTGCCGGCATGGGCCATGGAGAGGGCACCCGCCTTGTGCTTGTGCGGATTGCCCGCCGTTTCGCACTTGATGCGCCAGCCGGGGCCGCCCGTACCGACCGGACCCTTGCCGTCCTTCGTGTGCGGGCAGCCGCCCTGCACCACAAAATCGGCAATGACGCGATGGAACTTGATGCCATCGTAGAAGCCGCTGTTGGCGAGCTTCTCGAAGTTTTCCACGGTGATCGGCGCCTCGCCGGGAAACAGTTCGGCGACGATGGTGCCCTTGTTCGTTTCGAATGTGGCCAGCTTGGTCACAGGAGTCTCGGGATAGGGGTAGACAACGACTCCGGAAATCTAAACGGCTGCCCCCACTGTCCACCCCGGTGGTCTGCCCGATTCACTCGGCGCCCCCGGCGCTCGGACAGACCTCCTGCACGACGCAGCGCTCGCACGCCGGCTTGCGGGCAAAGCAGGTGCGGCGGCCATGGAAGATCAGCAGATGGCTGAGCAGCGCCCAGTCGGCCTGTGGAAAGAGGGGCATGAGCGCCCGCTCGATCCCGATCGGATCTGGCTCTCGCGTAAGTCCCAGCCGCCGTGACAGCCGCTGCACGTGGGTGTCCACCACGATGCCCTCGTTGATGTCGAAGGCGTTGCCGAGGATCACGTTGGCCGTCTTCCGCCCCACCCCGGGAAGTGGCACGAGCTCGGCGATGGTGCGGGGCACCTCCCCGCCGTGGCGTTCCACCAGCCGATTCGCCATGCCCACAAGGCTCTTGGCCTTGGCCCGGAAGAACCCGGTCGTACGCACGATCTCCTCCACGTCCTCGAGCTTCGCAGTGCTCAGCGCTTCGGCGGTGGGGTACGCCTTGAACAGCGCCGGTGTCACCATGTTCACCCGCACGTCGGTGCACTGCGCGGACAGAATCGTGGCGCACAACAGCTCGAATGCATTCGTGTGATCGAGCTCGCAGTGGGCATCGGGATACTCGGCCTTGAGGCGCTCGAGCACCACGGCGGCAACCCGCTGCTTGTCGGCCTTGGTCTTCGGGCTCTTCGCCACCGGCGCCGCGCGCTGGCTGGGCTTGAGGCCGAACGTCTTGCTCGTCTTCCGCGCCTTCGGTGCCGCGGCCGGCTTGGCGGGAGCGGAGGCCTGCTTCGCTGCCTTGGCCGGCTGCTTCACGCTCAGCGGCTGACGGGGGCTGTTCGATCCACGGGCCATCATTGGGTCAGCAAAGGGGGGAACACTGCGCGGAGGAGACGCGGAGGCGCAGAGAACGACGAAGGCATGGTCTTGCTCCGGGTCTCCGCGGCTCCGCGCCTCCCCCGAGCAGGTTCACACACCGGATCCCGCCGCCACACGCCGCGCGCGCGCAAACGCCAGCACTTCCTCCGCGCTGCGCGTGTTCAGCACATGCCGCGGCTCCAGCCATCCCTTGCGGGCAATGGCCGTGCCCAGCGCGAGATTGTCGAAGCCCTGCGGGGAATGCGCGTCGGGGCCGATGCTCACCATCGTGCCGTTCTCGGCGGCCATGCGACAGGCCTTCCAGTCGATGTCGAGACGGTGCGGGTCGGCATTGAGTTCAATCGCCACGCCCACGCGCCCCGCCTTCTCGATGATCGCCGCGAGGTCGATGGCGTACGGCTCCCGCGTCAGCAGCAGCCGACCGGTGGGATGCCCCAGGATGGTGAGGTGTGGATCGTCGAGGGCCTTGAGCACGCGGTTCGTCATCTGCTCCGCGTTCATGCCATACCGCGTGTGCACGCTGCCAATCACGAAATCGAAGCGATCGAGGAACGCGGCGTCGTAATCCACCCGGCCGCACGGCAGGATGTCGGCTTCGATCCCCTTGAGCACCCGGAAGTCGACCCCCTCCTCCGCGAACCTCGCGTTGAGCGCATCGATTTCCGCGTGCTGCTCGACGATGCGATCACGCGAGAGGCCGCCGGCGTAGGTGTTCGACTGCGAGTGGTCGCTCACCCCCAGATAGCGCAGGCCGCGCGCCATCGCCGCCCGGGCCATCTGCTCCACCGTGGCACCGCCGTCACTGTACTGCGAGTGGCAGTGCAGTGCCCCGCGCAGATCCTCTTCGCGCACCCCGACCGGCAGGGTCCCGCGCGCCGCGGCGTCCACCTCGCCGTGCCCTTCGCGTTGCTCGGGGGGCACCCACGCCAGCCCCAGCTGCTCGTACAACGCCATCTCGCTGGCGATGGGGATTGGCGTTCCGCTGGCGTCGCGCAGCTCGTCATTGGCCATCGTGAACCCCAACCGGGCCGCGTGCATCGTGACCTGCTGCACGTGGAGGGCACTGCCGGTGGCTCTCCACAGGGCCATGGCCAACTGTTCCGGGCGCACGCAGGCGAGATCCACCCGAACGCCATCGGCGAGCCGCAGTGACAGTGACCGACCGCCCCCGCCGAGCACCTCGCGAACGTCACCACGCTGCGCCAATGAGGCCGCTACGACACTGGGGGACCCGCGCACTGCCGCCACGAGATCCACATCCCGCACGATCTCGGCACGACGCCGAATCGAACCCGCGATTTCCAGTGTCAGCACGTCGGGGTGGGCGCGCATCGCCTCGGCAATGCGCTCGGCCTCGGCGCGCCCATGCTGCCACAGCACGTACGCCCCCGTGGCGCGCAGGTCGGCAATGCCCTTGAGCACCTTGTCGGCCGTCTTGGCACCAAACTTCGGGAGCGCGGCCAGCCGGCCATCCCGGGCGGCCAGCTCCAGCTCGAGGAGCGTGTCCACGTGCAGGTGCTCGTGAATGGAGCGGATGCGCGCCGGCCCCAGCCCCGGGACGCGCAGCATCTCCATCAGCCCTTCCGGCGTTTCCTCCTGCAGGCGCTCCAGCATGGCGGAGCCGTTGCTTTCCGCCAGATCGCGCAGCACGTCGAGAGCCTCGCCATTGAGGGCGACGATCTCATCGGCCATGCCGGCCACCACCTCGCGCACGTCACGTTCACCGTGACCGGCGACTGTGCGCGCCGCGCCCTGCATTCCCCGCACGACGTCGCGGTCCCCATCGTGCAGCTCGAGCAGCACGGCGATCTGGGCAAGGGCCTGCGCGGCGTCACGGCAGTTCATGCGAGCAATCTAGCCACCGTCTGGCGGGCCCGGTGAGCCCCCGGGTCAGGCCCGCCGCCAACCTTCCATGTCCGTGGCAGCGCCGCTGCTCGGCGTTGGCACGGCGCACGGGCGGCGTCCGCTCCTCCTCGCGCAGCCGGTGCGCCTGGTCGAGCACTCCAGCCGGCGTACCCCCGGAACGCGTGCCGCCATCACGGAGGGCGCCCATGGTCCAGTCGCGTTCCGCCAAGGCGAGGGGGCCGCGAATTCGATGCCGTCGTGCGCCGCGTGGAGGCTGACACGGAGGTCGCGCTCGTCCACCGTCACGGCGCAGCGGTGAGATCGTGACGGGACCGCGCGGGACCAGGCGCTAGCGGGTGGCCGTCAGGAAGCGCTCGATGGCCGGGAACAACGCGTCGGGACGCTCAACGTACGGCACATGCCCACACGCCTCGAGCACGACACACTCGCCACCGAGCGCCTCCGCGGCCGCCGTCGCGGAGGCGAGCGGAATGGGATCCTGCCGCCCGTGAATCACGAGCGTGGGTACACGCACGGCACGAAGCGATTGGCGCAGATCGAAGTCGCCGAGCGACTGCCACACCGATTGCTGCACCTTGCCCGTTACCCGGAACGGGGTGAGGGCGGTGGCTCGTGCCGGGTCGGCGAAGTACCCCGCCACGCTCAGCTCGAAGCTGCGCTGGCGGAAGGCGGCCGGGTCCGATTCCCGCAGGCCGGAAGCCGCCAGCGTGTCGCGCATGGCCCGGATGGTGTCGCTGCGTCCCCGCACGGCAAGGGTGGTCTCGAACTCGTCGCGCCACGCCCGCGAAATCGGCGCCGGCGACACCAGCACCAGGCGCGCGACCGGGGGCATGGTCGCCTGTGCGGTCGCCTGCACCGCGTAGAGCATGGCGAGCAGGGCGCCCCACGAATACCCCACCACCGTGGCGCCCCCGCTGCCAGGCGGCGCCACTCCGAGTTCAGCGAGCACCTGTGCCAGATCGTCCACCTGGGTCTGCCAGGTAATCGGGGCGGGATCGTCCGTTTTCGACTGCCCTCCGCCGCGCTGGTCGTAGGTCACCACCCGGTGGCGCTCGGCGAGGGCCAGCATCTGCGGGTAGAGGTAGTCGTGATGCGCCCCGGGTCCGCCGTGCAGGAGCAGCAGCGGGTCACCGTGACCGTCAACGCGATAGAAGAGGGGGACGGCGGTCGTGCGCGTGAAACCGGTAGACATGGTCCAAAGCTAGCGGTCGATGCGGCACCGTTCACCCGGTGCGGCTTGTGGCCTATCTTTGTGGCATGCCCCCTCTTGGCTATCGCCGTACCGTGGTCGCCGCGGGCGAATCCGTCGTGCAGCACGCAGGCCCCGACGGGCGTGCGGCGCGTGGCACCCTCCGTTCGCTCGCGCTGCTCGTCGATCGCCTGGCTACGCTTGGCTCGTCCCCCGACGGTGCACAGGGGGGGAGCGCAGCAACCGCGGTGCGGGATGCGATGCGTCAAGTGACCGCCCGGGTGCGTGAAGCACCCGTGCAGTGCCGGATCCAGGAGCAGCAGTTCGTGCTCGACGGCGAGCCGGTGGATCGGGGGCTCACGCGTGACGATCCCCTGCTGAGCACCTTGCTCGTCCGCTGCCTGTCGCTGGGCGTGGGTGGCATCACCGTACGGCAGGGTGCGGCGCCGGCCGAACTGCTGACGCTGGCGACGCTGCTGGCGCGGCGGCGCGCGGCGGACGATACGCCGGTCACGAACGATACGCCCACCTCGATGAGTGCCGTGGCCGAACAGCAACCGCGCGAACTGCTGCGGTCCTGGAGCGTCCTCGTCACGCCGGCGGATCAACCGGGCGGGCATCGCCTCGCCACTCCCCTGGATGGCGCCGGGGGCCTGGCGGCAGGGACGTCATCGATGCCGTCGGACGCTGACACTGGTATCTCGGCCGCGGCATTGCGGGGGGCCGGTCCCACGCTGGTGCGGCTGGCGGCCGCCACCGATGATACGGCGGGCAGTCGCGTGGTGGACGCGCTGGTGCCGCTCATCGATCAGGCAGAGTTCCGTGGAGACGCCCGGCTGTTGGAGCAGGTCGCCGTCGCGGCGGCGCGTCAGGCGCACGTCGTTGCTGGAGGGGGCGGTCGGTTGGCGCTCGAACGGGTGATGCGCCGGCTGCAGCACCGCAGCAGCCTCGAGCTGCTGGCGGGGCGACTTCCGTACGTGGAAGACCGCACGATGCTGCTGGAACTGCTGGCCCGGGCCGGCGAGACCGCCGTGGACATCCTGGTCAAACAGCTGCTGCAGGCCGAGGATGGCGCCGCGCGGCGCGTCTATTTCGACAGCATCGTCCAACTCGACATCGCCGGCCCCATGCTGTTCGATCTCGTTCGCGATTCCCGCTGGTTCGTGGTGCGCAATGCGGTGGCACTGCTGGGCGAGATGGGCGTCGAGCAGGCCGATCTTGCCATGCTGCCGTTGCTGCAACATGCCGATGACCGCATCCGGGTGGCGGCGGCGCGTTCGCTGGTGCGGCTGGGCACGGTCAAGGCGCTGCAGGGGCTGCACGCGGCCATTGACGATGCGAGCGCCGAGGTGCGACGCATCGCGGCGGTGAGCTACGGACTGACGCCAGGCACCAGCGGCATGGTGCGCCCCCCGGCAGTGCGTCTCGCCATGGCCCTCGAGAAGGAAACCGATGAGGATGTGGCGCTCGAGATGGTGGCATCGCTGGGCAAGCTGGGTGGCGCCGACGCCGTACAACGGCTGTTCCGGCTGGCGATGCCGCAACAGTCGGCGGGTGACACGGGTGAGGCGTCGCGTGAAGCGTGGCTGCGCATCGCCGCGCTCGAAGCGCTGGTGAAGGCACGCGGCAGCGCCATCATGCCCCACGTGGAAACCCTCACGAACGACGCCGACCCGGAAGTGGCGCAGGCAGCCCTCCGACTGCGCGGCTGACGCCCGGGATAGCGGCGTCCGCCGCGTCAGGGGCGGTCAGCGCGCCGTGAAGTCGGTGGACGCCGTTACCCGACGACACGTTTCCGCAATGAGTTCGGCGGCGCGATCGAGATCGTCGAGCGACACCATCTCGTTGGGGGAGTGCATGTACCGGTTGGGGATGCTCACCAGCGCCGTGGCCACACCCGTGCGGGCGAGCTGCATGGCGTCCGCGTCCGTGCTCGTGAAGCGTCCGGCGGCGTGGATGCTGTACGGGATCGACAGCGCCTGCGCCGTGTCGGCCAGCAGCCGATACACGACCGGGCTGGTCACACTGCCGCGCGTGAGCACGGGGCCGCCCCCGACGCTATGCTCGCCCAGCTCTTCTTTCTTCATGCCGGGATGGTCGGTGGCGAAGGTCACGTCCACCGCGATGGCCATGCTGGCCTCCACGCCCTGCGCCGCTACACGCGCCCCACCGCCGCTGTAGCCGATCTCCTCCTGCGCCGTCGCGGCCGCCACGACGCGCGCCGCCCCGGGGCGTGCCGCGTAGCGACGCAGCGCCTCCAGCACCACGAACGCGCCAATGCGGTTGTCGATACTGCGGCTCACGAGGCGGTTGTTGGGCAGGTCGAGGGTGCGCGAGTCGATGACCCCTGCGTCACCCACCTCCAGCAGTTCGAGCGCTTCCGCCTTGGTCGTGACGCCGATATCCACCCACAGATCGGTGATCTTGGAGGCCTTCTCGCGCTCGTCCGGCTTCATGAGGTGAATGGGCTTCTTCCCGATCACGCCAACGACATCGCCATGGCGCCCGAGAAAGCGGATACGCTGCGCCACGAGGACCTGCGGGTCCCACCCGCCGATGGGCTCGACGTAGACGTACCCCTTGTCGTCAATGTGGGTGACGATGATGCCGATCTCGTCGATATGGCCCGCCAGCAGAATGGTGGGGCCGGTGCCATCCCCCTCGGCGGTGGCCAGCGAGTTGCCGACGACGTCGGCGCGGATGTCGGCCGCAAAGGTGGCCGCTTCGGCGCGCCACACACGCGCCGGTGCGCCTTCGAACCCCGACGGCCCAGGGGTGTCGAGCAGGCGCTTGAGAAAGGCGAGGGAGGAGTCGGAAAGCATGGGAGGAATATAGGTGCTATTGTGGAGGCATGACCCTCCTGCTTCTTGCCATCGGCCTGGGCGCCGGCATTCTGTCGGGCGTCTTCGGCATCGGCGGCGGCATCGTGATCGTGCCGGCGCTGGTGTATCTCGCGAAAATGCCCCCGCAGCAGGCGGCCGGCACGTCGCTGGCCGCGCTGGTGCTGCCGCTCGGGGCGGCGGTCGGTGCGCTGACCTACTACCGGGCCGGCCATCTGCAGCCGCGCGACGCGCTGCTCATTGCGGTGGGCATGGCGGTGGGCGCATTCGGCGGGAGTTGGATTGCCACGCACATGGATGGGGATGTGCTGCGGAAAGGATTTGCGGTGCTGATGGTGCTGATGGCGGCAAAAATGTGGGTGGGCTGAGGGCTCGCACCCACCCACAACCCAGAACGCGCGACCCTCCACCCTGAACGCGCGTGTTGTCACTCGCCGCCCCGATCCGCAAGATCGCGTGGGTAGCTGATGGCGCGCCCGTTCAGGGTTACGGGTCGAGGGTTGAGAGTTGTGCGTGCGTGTTACTGCAGCCGCACCGCATGCCAGGGCTCGATCTCGCTGAACAGCGTGGGCGCGATGATGCTGGCCATGGCCTCGATGCCTTCCACCACCCGCGGCCCGGGCCGTGAGATGAGGCCGTTGGCGTCGAGCGCCCAGACCTGCCGCCCCTCGAGCCATTGCCACTGCGGCAGGGCAAGACACCGCCTCCCCTCCGCGGTCGCCTGCTCGAGCGTGTAGCCGCAGGGGGCAAACAACACGATCTCCGGGTCGGCCTTGCGCAGGGCGTCCATGGCTACCGGGACGCTATGCGCTGCCGCCACGCCCAGCACATCGATGCCGCCGGCACGGGCGATCTGCTCGGGTCCCCAGTGCCCGGCGACGTAGAGCGGGTCGGTCCACTCCACCAGGGCAACCCGAGGGCGCGGTGCCTGCGCCGCCTTGAGCGTGCGGTGCACATGCTCCACGCGATCCCGCAGCCCCGCGAGCAGTTCGTCGGCCTCGTCGTCGGTGCCGATGGCCCGGGCTACGGCCCGGATATCCGCATAGATGCCGTCCAGTGAGGTGCCGCCCAGCGTCACTACCGCCGGCGGCGGCGCAAGGCGGGCGGCGAGCGCCCGGACGTCCGCCTCGCGTACGGCGCACACCTCGCACAGCGCCTGGGTGAGAATCGCCGTCGGGTGGAGTGCCGTGATGGTCTTTGCGTCGAGGGTGAAGAGCGCCACGCCGTCGGCGTGGGCATCACGCACCGCCGCATCGATGGCCGACGGATCGTGGGCGTGGGGGAGGGCGCTGCGGGTGACGCGGGCGCGCGAGCGCACCACGTCGGGGTAGTCGCACTCGTGCGTAATGCCGACCAGATGGTCGGTGGCGCCAAGGAGCGCGACGATCTCGGTGGCGGCGGGGAGCAGGGAAACGATGCGCATGACGGGGGAGGCAGGGAGACACACGGGGGAGCGTGGCGCTCTGTCCAATGCTGCGCTCGTGCGCGCGACCTGGCGAGTTATGGCGAAAAAAAAAGGGGGCGGAGCGACATGAGTCGCTCCGCCCCCTCCACCTCAGCTGCTGCGATCAGGCCTTGCGGCGACGACGGGCGGCCGCGCCCATCGCCATTGCGCCGCCGATCACCAGCGCCAGCGACGCCGGCTCCGGCACCGCATTGCCCGTTGGCGGCTGCACCACGGGGCCCGTGCCCACGTCGATGAGGCTGCTGTTGATGCCCTGCGTGAAGTCGAAGAAGTTGTCGGCGGGATCGACGTCCTGCAGCTGGAAGACCAGGCTCAGATTGGTGTTCAGCGCGCTCCAGATCGTACCCAATGCCGTCAGATCGGTCGTGGTGAACCAGCCCGTATAGAGTTGGTCGTCCAGGAAGCCAAGCGTGGCGGAGCCAATCGTCCCGCCGGTGGAATTGGTTTGGCTGGTCGACACGCTCGACCAGTTGCCGATGGTGGCACCGTTCACCAGCAGGGTGTTGTCGTTTTCGTCGAAGTTGCCCGCGCCCGTGTCGCCGTCATACAGGGTGAAGCGGAACGACGCGCTGGAGAGGCCGCCACCCAGCAGCAGCAGGTTGCCGGCGGTGAAGCCGGTCTGGGTGCCGATGGTCAGCGGATTGCCACTCGCCGTACCGGGGACCGGATTCTCCGGATTGTTCGAGAAGCCACGGTACAGCGACGAGGCCGACAGCTGCGACACGAGCCGCGTGCCGTTCGTGCCGATGAGGTCGGCCACGACACCGCCGATCACGCTCACGCCGGACGGCAGGGCCCCGTTGGGTGAGGCAAGCTGGGCGCTTGCGGTGCTCGGGAGGGCCACGGCGACGGCGGCGGCTGCCGAGAGGAACAGATTGCGCATGGCAACTTGGGGAAAGGGGGGAAAGTAGGAACACTCGCGTTCACTTCAAGACATGTGCCGCGCGTCCCCGCGCAGCTAACTCGTTGTGTTTTCGTCCCTGCTTGCTACTCCATGTCCCATGAAGTGTGGCGAGCACGCATCGGAATGTGGCGTCTTCGCCTGCTCAGTGTGGGGTCTTATAGACGAGTCTGCCAGCCAGCCAGGTGCTCAGCACGCGTGTCCGCAATACCAGGTCCGCTGGGATGCGCATGATGTCCTGATCGAGCACCACGAAGTCGGCGTACTTGCCCGGCGTGATCGAGCCCATGAGCTGCTCCTGGAAGCCCGCATACGCCGGCCAGAGCGTCATGCTGCGCAGCGCGTCTTCGCGCGACAGGCGCTGCTCGGGGTACCAGCCACCGGCAGGCCAGTCACGCGCATCCTGGCGGGCAATGCTGGCGTGGAAGCTGATGAGCGGGTTCACCTCCTCGACCGGGAAGTCCGACCCGTTGGGGATCACCACGCCGGTCTGCAGCAGCGACTGCCAGGCATAGGCACCATACAGGCGCGTGGGGCCCAGACGCTTGCCAATCCAGTACATGTCGCTGGTCTGGTGGCTGGCCTGCATGCTGGGAATCACCCCCAGCTGGGCGAAGCGCGGAATGTCGTCCTGGTGCAGGATCTGCGCGTGCTCCACGCGAAAACGGTGGTCGGCGGTGGGGCGGGCATCGAGCGCCTTTTCGTAGGCGTCGAGCACGACCCGATTGCCGCGATCCCCAATGGCGTGGGTGTTGACCTGAAAGCCGGCGGCGAGGCCCCGGCGGGCCACGTCCTCGATGTGCGCCGGGGCACTCAACAGGAGCCCGCTGTTGTTCGGGTCGTCGCTGTACGGCTCCAGCAGTGCGGCACCGCGCGAGCCCATGGCCCCGTCGGCGTAGAGCTTGACCGCGCGCACCCACAGCTGGCCATCGTAGAGCGCGGAGCGTGGGCCCACCTGGAAGTAATGATCGAGCGCAGTCGCGTCGTCAGCGATCATCACGTACACACGCAGATTGAGTTCCCCCTGCTGCGCCATGTCCGCGAAGAGTTCGATCTGCTCGCGGCTCGCGCCCGCATCGTGCATGCCCACGAGCCCCAGCGAGTGCATCCGCGCCACGGCGTCCCTGAGCGCGGCGCGCATCTCCTGGCGCGAGAGCGGCGGCACCTGCCGTTCCACCAGGCTGCTCGCGCGGTCGATCAGCACGCCGGTGGGATTGCCCTTCGTGTCGCGAACGATCCTGCCGCCGCTTGGATCCTTGGTGGCGGCGGTGAGCCCGGCCCGCTGCATCGCGGCGGCGTTCACGTAGGCGGCGTGACCGTCCACCCGTTCCAGCAGGACCGGATGATCGGGGGTGGCCGCACTCAGCGCCTCGTGGGTGGGGAAGGCGGTGTGGCCCCACGCATTTTGGTCCCAGCCACGGCCAACGATCCAAGTGCCTTTGGGGGTCCGCCGGGCGCGCTCCACCACGCGGGCGATCACCTCGTCCAGGCTCCTGGTGCCCACGAGGTCCACACTGCGGAGCTTCTGGGCGAGCCCGGAGAAGTGGGCGTGGCCGTCCACCATACCCGGAATCACGGTGCGCCCGTCGGCGTCCACGACCGTCGTGGCCGGCCCGGCGAGCGCCTTGGCTTCGCGCGCGGATCCGGTGAAGACCACCCGGCCACCCCGCACGGCAAAGGCGTCCACCAGCGGACGGGCCGGGTCGGCGGTATAGATGCGGCCGTTGGTGACGATGAGGTCGGCCGGGGGCTGGGGCATGCCAGCCGACGGCTGCGCCGCGGCGGCATGTGGCGCGCTGGTCAGGAGCAGCGCGACCAGTACGCTGCACGAAACAGTGAAAGTGGGCATCGCGAAATCTGCGCCTGCCGCTGTCTTTCCGCAGCGGCGGTTCCACGGCGCGCGTCGGACGGACGCGCGGCGCCACGTCCCGATACCGGAGGAATCGGCGGCGGACACGCGCCCGCTTGCCCGTGCTGTAACGCTCCCGCTTGCCGACGCCGACGCGCCCCGATCAGGCACCGGCGGGCGGAGGTGCGGCGATGGCGATGCACAGGGTGTGGCACCTCCGCTACACGGCGCACGATCGATGCGGCCGCGCCAGAGGGGGTGATCGTGGCACGGAACATGAGTCTCCCCCCTTCGTGCACGCCGCATCCACCCCTTCCTCCCGACCCATGTCTCGCACCTTCTCTCGCTCGCTTCGACTCGCGTTCGTTGCCGCCACCGTGACAGCGGGTTCGGCGCACGCTCAGGCGCCGTCGCCGACGGCCACGAGTGGCTATCTGGATTTCGTCGGCAGCTACGCCGGTGCTCCCATCGCCAACAACATCATCACCGGGCCGTACCGGGCGAAATTCCAGCCCACCGGCGGCGCCATGGGGGCCAACGAATTCGCTGTCTACTGCTTCGACTGGCTCGGCCGTGCCGGCGACAGTGACATTCAGATCCTGACCTTCTCCGACGCCGTCTCGTCCATGGCGCCGGTGCCGACGGCACTGCGTCTCAAGTTTGCCGACGATCCGGAGGGTACGGCAGGTGGTTTGACGACCGCCAAGCTCAATTCGGCCGCATGGCTCACCACCCAGATGACCATGGCCAATCAGGCGCAGTGGAACGAGATGCACGTGGCGCTCTGGCGCCTGTTCTGGGATGCCGGTGTGGGATCGCCCACCCTCCCCGATCTCACGTTCCAGTCGGGTACCGGTGATCCGAACGCGCAGTACTGGTTCGACATGGCCGTGCAGAATGCCACCTACGACGCCAGCAACTTCCGCATTCTCGCGCCGGTTGACGGGCAGGGGGTCTTCCGCACCGATCGGCAGGTCTTCCTGGCGCAAGTGCCGGAGCCTGGTTCGTTCGCGCTGACGGGTGTGGGGCTGGTGGCGCTTGCCTGGGCATCCCGTCGCCGTCGCCACATCGCCTGACGCGCGTGCGCGGCACCCGGAACGCCGCCACGCAAAAAAACGCCACCCGAATCGGGTGGCGTTTTTTTGTCTGCGGTTGCCGTTCAGAGCGGCAACGCGCCCATCCCCGCCTTACTTGCTCGGCGGCAGGATGACGGCGTCGATCACGTGAATCACGCCGTTCTTGGCGGCGATATCGGTCTTCACGATGTGCGCGTTGTTGATCATCGGCGTGCCGCCCATGACGGAGATCTTGGCCTCGGAGCCTTCGACCGTCTTGGCACCCTTGCCGGCGAGCTTGAGCGCATCGGCCGCCATGACCTTGCCAGCCACGACGTGGTACAGCAGGACGCTCTTGAGCTTCGCCTTGTCCTTGCCCAGCGCTTCGAGCGTCGCCGCGGGGACCTTGGCGAACGCTTCGTCGGTCGGGGCGAACACGGTGAACGGGCCCGGGCCCTTCAGCGTTTCGATCAGGCCGGCATCGCCAAGCAGCTTGGCGAGCGTCTTGAACGAGCCCGCCGCCACGGCGGTCTCGACGATATCCTTATCCTGCGCCTGGGCAACGGTGGGGGCAGCAAAGGCCAGCACGGCGGCCGTAGCGATCAGGGAAAGCGTGCGCATCGGTGACAACTCCATGTCGTCGGGTTCCAGTACATGTAGGACCGACCGGTCCTAACAGCAGGTGAATACCCCGTTCCCGTACCCTGTTCCTCTGCTCCAGTTTCTGTGACAGTCCGAGCACCTGAGTCCGAAACCTGTGGGTAAGGCCGGGCGAGCCCCCTCGCGGCCTGGCCAGGTCACCCGGCTCGTTCGCGCGACGGTGTGGCTCTCCAGCACCGTCTCGGTGATCGGTTGGCTCCTCCTGGCCGCCGTGAACGATGCCAGCCCGTTCGGCATGCTGCTGGGCTTCGCCCCCCGGTGGTGGGTGGTGTTCCCGTGGCTCCTGCTGCTTCCCCTGGGGGCCCTCGCGGGCGCCCCCACGGCGCTGGTCGCCGTTGGCGGCACGCTGGCCGCCGTCTTCGGCATCGCCCGGTTCGAACTCCCGCGTGGCGCCGCCGGCGCCCCGCCCCGTGCACTTCGCGTCGTCACCTACAATACCGACTTCAGTCTGCCGCTGGCCGCGCAGTTGCGCGCCGATCTGCGTCGCTGGGACGCCGACATCGTGCTGCTGCAGGACTGCAAGGTCGTACTCGCCCAGACGCTGCGCCTGGCGGTCCGCGAAGCGGGCTCGCTGGGGTCTTACTGCTTTGCCTCCCGCTGGCCCATCGTCGACGTGGTGCCCCTTACACCCCCCGCGTCGCGAGGAACCACGGCTGCGCCTCCTGCCATCCGGCTGCGTATCCGCACGCCCAAGGGTGACCTGCTGGTCTACGCAGTGCACCTGCCCAGTCCGCGCCATGCGCTCGGGGCCGCGAGATGGCCGCAGCCAGGCGAACTGGTTCCCCGGCTGCGCGCCTCGCTGGACGAACGCGGACGCGCGTCCGCCTTCGTCTCCTCGATGGTTGCGCGGCGCGACCGGCCCTTCATCGTGGCCGGTGATTTCAACCTGCCCTTCGGCAGTGCCATTCTCCGCCGAGACTGGGGTGACCTCACCAACGCCTTCGCCGCCGCAGGGGTCGGTTTCGGCCACACCATGCAGGCGGGGATCTTCCCGGTGCGCATTGACCACGTGCTGGTACCGCCCACACTGCGCCCCGTCAGCGCCACCGTGCTGTCCGGGTACCCCAGCGAGCATCAGCCTGTGGTGGTCGACCTCGCCTGGCCGGACTGATTCCCGCCAGCGGTCGGGCGCCGTGCTCAGCGCAGCGCGCTGAGCACCACCGTTTCCACGATGCCCAGGCCGAAATACGCCACGAGCACGCTGATGTCGATCATGCCGATGGTGGGAATCACATTGCGCAGTGGGGCCAGGAACCACTCCGTGAGCACGAAGCTCCAGCGCCACCACGTGGAGTACGGGCCGCCGCCCACCCAACTGGCGATCACGCGGGCGAAGAGGGCAATGCGCAGCACGCTGAACGTCCACTTCACCAGCAGCAGGAGCATGCCGCCACCGCTCTGGCTGGCGTACGCCATGAGGATGAACTGGTCGCGCAGGAACTGGAGGCCGGAGAGCAGGAGCAGGCCTCCCAGAATGACCGCCGCCAGCGCCCACCACGGGGCCGCGTATGGTGTGCCCCCGGCCCGCAGCAGGCGACGCTCCATGGGCGCGATGAGTACCGGGTCGATCCGTTCCCGGACGAATCGCGCCACCGGGGAAAACGGGGAAATGCGCCGCGTCCGCACGCCCCACGAGGTAATCGCCCCGACGCCTGCCACCAAGCCGGCGGCAAAGACCAGGGGACGGAGCAACGCCAGCACGGTGTTGAGGAGACCCGCAACGGATTCGAGCATGGCGAATTATACCCGGGGGCGGCACCTGCGGTGCCGCGGAAAGGCGTGAAGTTGGACGGCGTTACGCGTTGCCTCCAAGCTGCATGGCGCCAGCACTCGGCGGTGGCCCGCTACCGCGGTGCTGTCAGGAGGCCACTCTTTACGCCCCTCCACCTTTTCGCCGTTACCGTTCCCCCCGTCTCACGCTCTGCCAACGCTCGTATACGTGAACCCCTGCGCTCTCACCGCCTCCGGCCGATACACGTTGCGCAGGTCGACGAAGATCCGCTGCGCCATCGCGCTCCCCAGCCGTTCAAGGTCGAGCCCGCGGAACTCGTTCCACTCGGTCAGCAGCGCCACGGCGTGGGCCCCGGTTGCTGTCGCATACGGGTCGGTGCACCACTCCACCCCCGGCAACAGCGGCTCGCCCTCGGGCATCGCTGCCGGGTCGAACGCCTTGACGTGCGCGCCGGCGTCCTGGAGTGCCGGAATGATCGACAGGCTCGGCGCGTCACGCATGTCGTCGGTATTGGGCTTGAACGCGACCCCTAGCACCGCAATCGTCTTGCCCCGCACCGTGCCTCCGCACGCGCTCATGATGCGGCCGGCCATGGCCCCCTTGCGACGGTCGTTGATCTGCACCACGGTCTCCACCAGGCGGACCGGTGAACCCACATCCTGTGCCGTACGTGCGAGCGCCAAGGTGTCCTTGGGGAAACAGCTGCCCCCATAGCCCGGCCCGGCGTGCAGAAACTTCTTGCCGATGCGACCGTCGAGGCCCATGCCGCGGGCCACGTCTTGCACATCGGCGCCGAGCTTCTCGCACAGGTCGGCAATTTCGTTGATGAAGGTGATCTTGGTGGCGAGAAACGCATTCGCCGCGTACTTGGTGAGCTCCGCCGTCTCGAGACTCGTCATCACGATGGGCGTTTCCATGAGGAAGAGCGGACGGTAGAGTTCGCGCAGCACGTCACGGGCGCGATCGGTTTCGCAGCCGATCACGACCCGGTCGGGGCGCATGAAATCGCCAATGGCCGACCCTTCGCGCAGAAACTCGGGGTTCGACGCCACATCGAACGCCGCGTCGGGATTCGTTTCGCGCACGAGCGCCGCCACACGGCGTCCCGTGCCCACCGGTACCGTGCTCTTGGTGACGATGACCGTATAGCCGCGCAGCGCGCGCGCCACGTCCATGGCGGCGGCCTCCACGTAGCGCAGGTCGGCGTGTCCATCGCCACGCCGGCTGGGGGTGCCCACGGCCAGGAACACCGCATCGGCATCGGCCACCGCACCGGGGAGGTCGGTGGTGAAGCGCAGGCGCCCACTGCGCATGCCCCGCTCCACCAGATCCTCGAGGCCTGGCTCGTACATGGGGATCTCGCCACGGCGCAGCTGCTCGATCTTCTCCGCGTTCCTGTCCACGCAGGTGACCGTCGAACCGAACTCGGCGAAGCAGGCACCGGACACAAGGCCGACGTAGCCGGTGCCGATCATGGCAATGCGCATGGCAATGACCCCAGGAAGCGAAGTGGATGACCCGGAGCAAATCTATGCGGCCTGACCGGCGGACTGGCGGGTCGCGTTGTCGCGACGAAGTAACGTCCCGGTGCCGTAAGACCCGATCACCAGCAGCCAGTCGACGAGACGCACGGGAGGATTGCCGAAGGCGACCGGCAGCAGCAGCAGCGTCAGGGCCAGTGTGGTGGGCCAGAGCAGCGAGCTGTCGAAGCCGATCACGGGGCGTCCCGGTCGGGTCCCCGTGACCAGCCACCCCAAAGGCAGGAAGAGCACGACGATCCAACCTCCGTGCACGAGGCGCGCGCCGCCGTGCCCCGGACCGATCATGGATTGCCACAGGGCCCACCCCACCAGCGGGGTCACTGACCATTGGCTCGAGGTGGCGCGACCATTCCGCAGCGTCGTGATCGCCATCGTTCGTGACGAACTCGTCGCCGCGATGCGCACCGGCTCGTCGGGACTCCATACGCCGGTTTCGTGGACCAGCACGAGGGGGGTGAATCCGGCTGCCTCGGCGTTGGTCCGCTGCCGCAGTTCCACGCGTGAGCCATGTTGCGCCAGCATCAGCACGGGCGTGCTGTCGCCGGCCGCGTGCACGAACACGATCGATCGCCGCGTCATGGTGGGCTCGAGTCGGCGAAGCTGCAGCTCGAGACGGAACGTGTCGCCGAGGGCCATGGCCTCCCGCACCAGCGGACCGTAGCCCGGATGCGGGATGGGTTGGCCGTTGAACGAGACCGCGCGGATCTCGCCGCCGAAATAGCCGAACGCCGGCGAGTAGCTGAACCGGCTGGGGCGCGTGATCGTCTCGCCGGCGGCGTTCCGGGGAACGGCGGGCTGCAGCAACAGGCTCGTGCCAACGAGCACGAGCACCACCATGCCGCCCCAGGCATTGGCGAGACGGCGGGCCGATGCGCCAGCCGACCCGCGAACGGCGCGCGCCGCGGGCATCGTGGCCCACCCGACGAGGGTACCGATGGTGTTCGTCGCCACGTCGGCGATGGCTGGTGAGCGCGACCCGAGCCAACCGCTCCATTGCACCAGCTCGACGGCCAGCGAGACGGTCAGACCAACGACCCCTGCGGCGCGGACCCCCCGCCGTCCCACGTACATGGCGGCGCCCAGCGGCAGGAACAGGACAACGTTCGCGACGGCGTCAGCGAGCCACGCGGGGCCGCACACCAGACACCACGCAGGTGGCACGCGCGTCGCGGGCACACCACCGGCCGGTACCAGCGTGGCCATGGCGATCACACCAACGGCGCCAAGCAGCAGCGCCGCCGATGCCTGGCGTGAACGCATGGCGAAACGGCCGACGCCGGCTACCGCAGGACGGCCTTGGCGATGGTCTGCAGCTGCATGTTGCTCGTGCCTTCGTAAATGGTGCCGATCTTGGCGTCGCGGTAGAACTTTTCCGCCGGGTACTCGCGCGTGTAGCCGTAGCCACCGAACAGCTCCACGCAGAGGCTCGTCACGCGCTCACACATCTGGGAGGCGTACAGCTTGGCCATGGCGCCCTCGCGCGCGATGTCGCGGCCCGCGTCCTTGAGGCGTGCCGCGTTGTAGACCATGAGGCGCGCGGCTTCGAGTTCGGTGGCGGCCTGCGCGACCTGGAACTGGATCCCCTGGAACTCCGCCAGCGCCTTGCCGAACTGTTTGCGTTCCTTCAAATGCGCGATGGCCGCCTGCAGGGCGCCCTGGGCCACCCCCAGCATCTGCGCTCCGATGCCGATGCGCCCCTCGTTGAGCGTTTCGATGGCGATCTTGTACCCCGCACCGACCTCGCCAAGCACGTTCGCGTCGGATACGAAGACGTTCTCGAAGTGCAGGCTCGTGGTGCTGGAGGCGCGAATGCCGAGCTTGTCTTCCTTCTTGCCCACCGAAAAGCCGGGCGTGCCCTTCTCCACGATGAACGCCGTGATGCCCTTGTAGCCCATATCGGGGCGGGTGTTGGCAAACACGACGAACACGCTGGCTTCCCCACCATTGGTGATCCACGCCTTGCTGCCATCGAGCGTCCATCCGCCGTCGGCCCGCGTGGCGCGGGTCGCGAGGCCAAACGCGTCCGAGCCCGAGCCGGGTTCGGAGAGGGCGTAGGCGCCGATCGTGTCGGCCGTCATGCGCGGCAGGATGCGCGCGCGCTGCTCCGCATTGCCGTACCGGTGCAGCGGATAGTTGACGAGCGTGTTCTGGACATCCACCTGAATCGCCGCCGAAGCGTCCACCTTGCTCAGCTCTTCCACGGCGAGGGTGACCATCATGAGCGACCCGCCAGCGCCGCCGTACTGCTCGGGCAGTGCGATGCCCATGAGTCCGAGCTCGAAGAACTTGGCGGTCAGTGCGGGATCGACCTTGCCTGCCTCTTCCATGGCCCGTACGCGCGGCGCGACGTCAGAGTGCGCCAGCTCGGCCACGGCGGCACGGAAGAGCTCCTCCTCTTCGGACAGGATGGTCAGCGGGAGATGGGCGGATTCGGCGGCGGTGGGACTCATGGGGGGTGACGGAATGGGCGGGGAGGACGCACGAGACGGTGCACCCTAATGATCTAAGGTGGTGATGAGGCGGGAGAAAGGTGACCGCTCTTCGGCGACGGGCATGGCCGATACCGGCACGCGAGTTGCCCCTCGATACCGCCGTGTGACGAACACGCCACGTCGGTAACGGTCGCCGGAAGACATGCCAAGTCACTTCACCACAAGCGTTTATCGCCGATACGCCGGTCGGGGGCTCCCACTCTCCCGGATCGCGTTGCTGGCATCGCTCTTGGGGGTGTTGCAGGGGTGCAACGATAACACTCTACAGGCGCCAACCGAGGAACCGGCAACACCGGCAGGCGGTGTTCGATCGTTGCAGCTGGCAACCGACAGCGTGCAGTTCGGAGCGGTCTTGGCGTTTCGTGGCGAGCGACTGCTGTCCACGGCTGCAGCGTTCCGGGCCACCATTGACGGGGCGCCAGTCCCGGTGGACTCCATCGCGGGCGACCGCGTGTGGATGCGGATGCCCAGCACGTCGGCCTCCTGTCGAGTGTCGACGGCAGCGATCACGGTGAAGGGGCCGGGGTGGGCATTCCACGGCAATGTCGCCGTGGCCCCCGCTCTTCGCGTGGAGCTCCCTGTTGGCGGTTCCATCGTGGCCCCGTCGGTTGGCGACGCGCAGTGTCTCGATCTGGTCGGGTCGGCAGATGACTCGGCACGATTCGTTTTCACGGTCATGAACACGGTCGCCAACGTCGAGCACCTGTCGGGCTTCACGCTTGCCGGCGTCGGGCGAGGGGCACTCGCCGAACGCCGGGGGGCCGTCATCGCGGATGGCTCCGTACAGCGCATGCGCGCGGCAACCGCCCGTCCCGCTGATCCGGCGCCCGCCGCGGCGTCTGCCCGCCCTTGGGGATACGCGCCTGTCGAGCATGAAGCCGTGGCGCAGCATCTGGCGAGGCTGGATGCACAGGCGTTCCTGGCGCGCATGGCCACGCAGCCGTCGCTCGCCGCGCCCCCTGTCGGCACCGCTTCCCAGGGTACGGCGGCACGTTCCGCAGTGCGCTGGCAGGTGGGTGATGTCGCGAATCAGCGCGTGGCGACGGGGAGCTGCGCCGCCTCCCGGCCCGTACAGGCGCGCGTGGTGTACGCAGGTGCCAGTGCCGTGCTGTTGGAAGATGTCGCGGCGCCAACGGCGGGGCACATGGACGGCTGGTTCGCACGCCTTGGCGAAGAGTACGAGCGCGTGATGCTGCCGCTGGTGCAGCAGCACCTGGGCAACCCCTTGGCGCGGAACGCCCTGCTCGACGGCGATGGCCGCGTGACCCTGCTCTTCACCCCGGTGGTGAATACGGTCATGCCGGGCACCGCGGCATTCGTGAACGCGTGCAACCTGTACCCGCGCAGCATCATGAGCGGCAGCAGCGCCGATGAAGTGATGTACATCCGGGTGCCCGGCAACGGGGAATCCCCGGCGGACTGGCTGCGCGCCCTGCGCTCCACGCTGGTCCACGAAACGAAGCACCTGGCCAGCTTTGCGGAGCGTCTGTCCCGCGGTCGGGACTTCGAAGAGCCATGGCTGGAAGAAGCCACGGCCCGTCTGGCGGAAGAACTGTACTCGCGCACCTTCCGCGGCGGGGGCCAGTGGCTGGGGCGTACCTCCTTTGCCTCGAGTGTGCACTGCGAACTCGTCTGGTGTGACGACCGCCCGCTGGTGATGTACAAGCATTTCGCCGTCCTGCACCAGTTTCTGCGCAATCCCGCAGCCCTGTCGCCGCTCGGATCGGTGTCCCCCAGCGATGCCACCCCCTATGCCAGTGGATGGTCACTCGTGCGTTCGGTGCTGGACGCGACGCACGGGGACGAAAGCCGTCTCATCCGCGCCCTGGTGCGAGGAGATGCCGGCCTGGGCCTTGGGGCGCTCGCCAGTCTTTCCGGGAAGTCTCCCGCCGATATGCTCGACCAGTGGATGGCTGATCAGGTCGACGCGGACACGCGCCGCGGGGCGGCCGCGCTGCGCAGTTGGGACAGCGGGAGTGTCTGGGAGGGGTTGGCCGCCATGTTCCCCACCGTGTTCCGCGGTGCACCGCTGCGCACGACCGTTCTCGAGGCGGGCACCTGGGAATATGCCGGGACGGTGCGGGGCTTCTCCGCGGCGTTCGCCGTACTCGACGGCGTGGGCGTGGGGACGCAGCGGGCGATGCTGCAGACGGACGCGCGCAGCACCACCCGGTTGCGCGTGACCCGCATCGAATAACCGCACCAGCAGTGCCGGGATGGTCCGCCCCCGGGGGGCAGGACGTGAGGGGGGGCGTGCTTGTATGCTTCGGATGGGTTCATTCGTCTTACTGCGTGCCCCTGCCCGATGTCCGGCGGGGCCAGGACCCCTGGGCTGCTTTGCCTGAAACACACCGATCCCATCCATGCGTGCTCTGCTGATCGGCAGCGAATCGTTGGTCATTCAATGCGGCGAAGCCCTGCGGGCGCGACACTGGCACGTGTCGGGTGTGGTCAGCGACGCTGCGGCCGTGCGCGCGTGGGCGGGCAAGATTGGCCTCCCGGTGTTCGCCGTGGCGGATCTGGAGACCGCGTCCGAAACGCTCGCCTTCGATTGGCTGCTCTCCATCACGCACCTGCAGCCCATTCCGGAGCGCGTTCTTGGCCGAGCTGCCTGTGGCGCCGTGAACTTCCACGATGGTCCGCTCCCCCGATACGGCGGATTGCAGGCGGCGGCGTGGGCCCTCCACAACGGCGAGCGTACCCACGGGGTGGTGTGGCACCGGATGACCGCGGTGCTCGATGGTGGAGCGGTGCTCGTGCGTCGCGACTTCCCCATTGAGGAGACCGACACGGCGCTCACGCTCAACGCACGCTGCTGGGCCGCAGCGCTGGATGCCTTCGCCGAGCTCGTGACGCGGCTTGAACAGGGCGCGGCCGACGCGTCCCCGGCGGAAGTCCCGGATCCCGTCACGCATCACGGACGCGCCGATCGGCCGCAGGATCTGGGTCGCTTGCGCCCGGAGCAGTCGGCAGGGGATTGGGAGCGGGCGCTGCGGGCGGCGGATACAGGGGCGTATCCGAATCCATTCGTCTTGCCGTGGGTCTGGCTGGGCGCGCCGGTCATGGTGAAGGCCGTGCAGCCGGTGGCCACCGAGGCGGACAGCGTGCCCGGGCAGATCGTGGCGGTGCACGGCGCTTCGCTGGTGCTGCGCGTGGCCGACCGTGCCGTGATGTTGTCGGATCTGCATCATCTCGACGGTCGTGCCATCCGCGCAGATGCGTGGTGCGCCGAGGCCGGGCTGGCGGCGGGCGATCTGCTGCCCCCAGTTCCGGCGTTGCCCGCCACCCCGGCCGTGTTTGCGCGAAGTGCGATGCACGAGGCGGACTGGGTGCGGAGTTGGGAAGCGTATCAGCCAGTGGCGCTGTCCGGCGGGCACGGCACGCAGCAGGCCACGGAAACTGCCGTACTGGGGCTTCCGGCGGCTGATGAGCAGCTCGTGGCCATGGTCATGCTCCTGCTGGCACGCGGGGCGACGTCGGGAAGCTGGCTCGGATACACGTCCACGACGCTGGCGCATGATGCGCGCGCCGGTATCGACCTGCTCGCGCCCACGGTGCCGCTTGAGATTGGTGTGGATGGCACGCTGTCGGTCTCCGACGCTCTCGCCTCCCTCATGGCACGGTGCGCGCGCGCGGAGCGGATCGGCCCGCATCAGCGGTCGATCTTTGCCCGCTACCCCGCGCTTGGCGGCAGCGAGCGGTCCTGTGACGTGGTGGTGCAACGCCTTGCAGACGGCGAGTGGCCGACACCGCCGGCAGGGGCCAGCCTCGTGGTCCAGGTTGCCGCCGATGGCTCGGCCGCCCGCTGGGCGTCACCGACGGGCTACTGGTCCGTGGACGATCTCCTGCAGTGGCACGACCGGCTGGTGGCGTTGGCTGGGCAGTGGCGCGGCGACGCGAGTGCCCCCGTCGGCGAGCTGTCCATTCTCACCGAACGCGAGCGCAACCAGATCAACGCCTGGGGACGCGGCCCGACGGACGAGGCCGAGCCTTGCACGATCGCCGACGCCATTCGCCAACAGGTAACGCAGTCCCCGGATCGCGTGGCGCTCCACTTCGGTGACCAGTCTCTCACGTTTGCCGAGTTGCAGGCGCGTGCCGATATCGTGGCGTGCCATCTGCAGGCGCGTGGTGTGCGCCCGGATGAGCGCGTGGCCGTGATGGCCGAACGTTCGATGGATCTGGTGGTGGCGCTGCTCGGCGTCCTGCGCGCCGGTGCCGCGTACGTGCCGATCGATCCGCACTATCCGGCCGAGCGACGTCGGCTCATGCTGGAGGATTGCGGCGCTCGCATTCTCCTGACGCAGGCCGAGTTGACGCTGCCCGGTGAGCTGTCGTCGCTGACGCGCCTCCATGTGGAGGCGCTCGGCCCATTGCCTGGGGCCGTCCTGCGCGATGACGTGCGCCCCGAGCACCTCGCCTATGTGATCTACACGTCGGGATCCACCGGTCGCCCCAAGGGCGTCATGGTCGAGCACCGGCAGGTGAGCAACTTCTTCGCGGGAATGGATCGCGCGTTGCGGACCGCGCCGGGGGTGTGGCTCGCGGTCACCAGTGTGTCCTTCGACATCTCGGTCCTCGAACTGTTCTGGACCCTGTCGCGTGGCTTCACCGTGGTCGTGGCTCCCGACCGCCCTGGTGCGGCCGCGGCCACGCCTGCCATTGCCGGCGGTCTCGGGTTCTCCCTGTTCTACTTTTCGGCCGATGAACAGGGTGACGGTCGTGAGAAGTACCGGCTGCTCATGGACGGGGCGCGGTTCGCCGACGCCAATGGGTTCGAAGCCGTGTGGACGCCGGAACGGCATTTTCACGCCTTTGGCGGGCTCTACCCGAATCCGGTCGTCACGAGTGCCGCCATTGCGGCCATCACCACGCAGGTGGGGATTCGCGCGGGGAGCTGTGTACTGCCGTTGCATCATCCCGCGCGTGTTGCCGAAGACTGGGCGGTCGTGGACAACCTGTCGGGTGGGCGCGTCGGGGTGTCGATTGCCCCGGGGTGGCAGCCCAACGATTTCGTGTTTCGTCCCGAGGCGTATGCCGACGCGAAGCAGAACATGTTTCGCGACATCGAGCTGGTGCAGCGGCTGTGGCGTGGTGAAGCGGTCACTTTTCCGGGGCCGCGCGGCCCGGTGGAAGTCCGCACGCTGCCGCGGCCGGTGCAACCGCGACTGCCGCTGTGGGTGACGACCGCCGGCAACCCCGAGACCTTCGCGCAGGCGGGTCGCGCCGGTGCCAACCTGCTGACGCATCTGCTTGGGCAGTCGCTGGAGGAACTCGCCCCCAAGATTGCGGCCTATCGCGCGGCCTGGCGGGCGGCAGGTCATGCGGGGGTGGGGCGCGTCACGCTCATGGTGCACACGTTCATCGGTGACGACGAAGAGCAGGTGCGCGAAACCGTACGCGATTCCATGATCGCCTACCTGCGCACCTCAGTGAATCTCATCAAGCAGTATGCGGGCGTGTTCCCCACCCTGCGACAGCGACCCGGCTCCGACGGGAGCGATGTGGACTTCGCGGCACTCAACGACGAGGAAATGAACGCGCTGCTCGAGTTCTCGTTCGAGCGGTACTTCACCACCAGCGCGCTGTTCGGTACCGCCGAGAGTGCCATGGCCATGGTGGGACGCATTCGAGGCTGCGACGTGGACGAAATCGCCTGTCTGGTGGATTTCGGGCTACCGACGGATCTGGTCCTTGAACACCTCAGGCATCTCGCGGCGTTGAAGACGCAGGCGGTCCGCCAATTCCCGGGAACGACGCGCCAGACTGCACCGGAGAGCGACCTGGCCACGCTCATTGCGCGGCACGGCGTGACCCACTTCCAGTGCACCCCGTCCATGGCGCGCCTCATGCTGGAGACGCCGGGGCACCGGGAGGCGCTCGGGCGGTTGGAGGTGCTGTGTGTGGGTGGCGAAGCGCTCTCGCCAGCACTGGCGAGGGACTTGCTGGCGGCGGGCCCGCGGGCCGTGTTCAACATGTACGGTCCCACCGAAACCACCGTCTGGTCGGCGGTCGGTCAGGTGACCAGCAACACCGGACCGGTCGCGCTCGGCCACCCCATCGCGAATACGCTGCTGCGAATCGTCGACCCACGCACGGGGCACCTGCTCCCTCGGGGCGTGCCGGGTGAACTGTGGATTGGCGGCAGCGGCGTGACGCGTGGCTATCTCGACCGGCCAGACCTCACCACGGAGCGCTTCGTCTCCGATGCGGACGGCACGCGGTGGTACCGGACGGGAGATCTGGCGGAGTGGCGTGACGGGGCGTTGTACTTCCTCGGGCGGCTCGACCATCAGGTGAAGATTCGCGGGTATCGGATCGAGCTCGGGGAGATTGAATCCCGGCTGGCCGACGACGCGGCGGTGCAGGAGGTGGTAGTGGTCGCGGAACAGGTTGCCGAAGGCGATCCGCGCCTGGTGGCGTATCTGACGCGTCGCGAACTGGTCCCGATCGACACGGGTGCGCTGCGGCGGCGTCTGTTGCAGGTGCTGCCCGACTTCATGGTGCCCACCCGGTTCGTGGTGCTGCGTGACATGCCGCGGACCCCGAATCTCAAGATCGACCGCGCCGCGCTGTCGAGTGCTCCGCGGGCCGACGAAGGGGTAACGACGGCGCGCCCGGCGCCTGCGGCGAGCAGCACGCCGGCGGCACGGAGCCTCCCGCCTCGCGCGGCCGCCGTCGCGGTCTCTGCGGACACGGTGCGGCAGCTCGAGCAGGCGATTGCCGGGGTCTGGCAGGATGTGCTGCGATTGCCGGTCACGGGCATGCATGACAACTTCTTCGATCTGGGCGGCCACTCCCTGCTGGTGGTCCAGGTGCACCAGCGGTTGCAGGCGCATCTGGGGCAGTCGTTCCCGGTCACGGACCTGTTCCGGTTTGCCACCGTCCACACCATCGCGGCGCACCTCGCTCCCCTCGCTGCGCAGACGGCGTCGCGTGTCCCCGAGGCGCCGGCGGCTGAGGCTGCCGACGGCACCGGCGACGACAGCGCAGAGGCCAGCGCACGGTCCGCTGAGAGTCGCGCGGCGCGCCGCCTGGCACTCGCCCAGACGCGTCTGGGGCGCCGTGGCCGATGATTTCTCCACTGATGCCGGGCGCCAGCGCCCACATTCGATGAACGATCTGACGAACGCGACCTGGCAGGGAACCGAGATTGCCATCGTGGGTGCGGCGGGGAGGCTTCCCGGCGCGCGCTCGCTCGAGGAGTTCTGGTTGCTGCTCCATGAAGGACGCGAGGCCATTCGACTGCTTCGTGACGACGAGCTGGATGCGGCCGGCGTGCCGGCATCGGTTCGCTCCGCCCCCAACTTCGTGCCGCGCGCCGCCGTACTCGACGACATCGGGTGGTGGGACGCCCGCTTCTGGGGGTTCAGCCCGAAGGACGCGTCAATCATGGATCCCCAGCATCGGCTCTTTCTCGAGTGCGCGTACGAAGCGCTGGAGAACGCCGGCATTGCCCCCGATCAGGCGCCTGGGCGGATCGGTGTATTCGCGGGCGTGGGGATGGGCAGCTGGTTCCAGCAGGTTCTGCTGCGCAATCGCGCCTTGTGCGACGATGTCGGACTCTTTCTGCTGCGCCACACCGGCAACGACAAGGACTTCCTGTCGACGCGGGTGTCCTACGAACTCGACCTGCACGGGCCCAGCGTCAATGTGCAGACGGCCTGCTCGACCTCACTCGTCGCGATGCACATGGCGGCCCAGGCGCTGCTGGCCGGGGAGACGGACGTGGCGCTCGCCGGTGGCGTGACCATCGAGCTGCCGAACACCGCCGGGTACGTGTTCAAGGAGAACGAGATTCTATCGCCGGATGGGCATTGCCGGCCGTTCGATGCCGACTCGGCGGGGACGGTCTTCGGCAGCGGTGCCGGGGTGGTGGTCCTGCGGCGGCTGCCGGACGCGCTGGCCGAGGGGGATCACATCCTCGGCGTGATCCGCGGATCGGCCATCAACAACGATGGGGCGGGCAAGATCGGGTATCTGGCGCCCAGTGTGGACGGCCAGGCCGACGCGATTGCCGAAGCGATCGCCATCGCCGGCGTGCCCGCCGAGACCATCGATTACGTCGAAGCGCACGGCACCGGCACGCGGGTCGGGGACCCCATCGAGGTGGAAGCGCTGACGCAGGCGTTTCGCCGCAGCACCGACGCCACGGGGTTTTGCGGCCTCGGGTCGGTCAAGTCGAACATCGGCCATCTCGACACGGCAGCCGGCGTCGCCGGTGTACTCAAGGTGCTGCTGGCCATGCAGCATGGGACGTTGCCGTCCACCCTGCATTTTCGCACGCCCAATCCGCTCATCGATTTCGCCCGGACGCCGTTTCGCGTGGTGGCGGATCGCACGGCGTGGGCTCGTCGCGGGCATCCCCGGCGAGCAGGGGTCAGTAGTCTGGGGGTCGGCGGAACCAACGCGCACGTCGTGCTGGAGGAGCCGCCCGTCCGCGCACCGCGTGCCGACCTGCCGGGCTGGCGCCTGCTGCCGCTTTCGGCGCGCAGTGCCAGTGCCTGCGACACCATGGCGATCAATCTGGCCGACCACCTTCGTGAGCATCCTGAGGTGTCGTTGGCCGATGTCGCCCATACGCTGCAGATCGGTCGCATCGCGCATCCGCACCGGGCATTCGTGCTGGCACGCGATACCGCGAGTGCCGCCACGCACCTCGAAGACACCGAGAGCAGTTGGCGGGGGCAAGGCCACGCCAGCGGGCGGCGGCGCACCCTCGTCTTCCAGTTCGCCGGGGGCGGTGCACAGCACCCGGATATGGCACGCGCCCTCTATCGCGACGACGCGCTCTTCCGCGAGGTCTTCGACGAGGCCCTCCAGAGCCTGGATCGTGGCGTCGCCGACGAGCTTCGCCACGTGCTGCTCGCGCCGACGGCGCCGGCCGATGCCGCCGACGTGCTCGAGCGTCCTTCGGTGGGACTGCCGGCGCTCCTCATCACGCAGATTGCGCTGGCCCGCCGCCTCATGCAGTGGGGCGTGACCCCGACGGCGATGATCGGCCACAGCATGGGCGAGTATGCGGCGGCACATCTCGCCGGCGTCTTCTCGCTGCCCGATGTCGTGCGTCTCGTAGCCTTGCGCGGCCGGTTGTTCGAGCAGGTCCGGCCGGGCGGCATGCTGTCGGTTCCGGTCGCGGCGGCGCAGCTGGCACCGTTGCTGCCCGAGGGCGTGTCGATTGCCGCCGTCAACGCGCCCGAGTTGTGCGTGGCTTCGGGGCCCGTGAGTGGGTTGGCGCAGCTCGAGCAGCGCTTGACGGAAGCGGAGCTCGAGTATCGCCGGGTGCGCATCGCGGTGGCGGCCCACTCGATGCTGCTCGATCCGATTCTCGACGAATTCGAGCAGTTTCTGCGCACCCTGACCTTCGGGGCGCCGGAGATCCGCTTCGTCTCCAACCGCAGCGGTGACTGGATGAGCACCGCCGACGCCACGTCGCCGCGCTATTGGGTCCGTCATCTCCGGGAGACGGTGAATTACGCGGCCGGACTGGACGTGATCCTGCGCGATCCCGAGGCCATCGTCCTCGAGGTGGGCCCCGGGCGGTCCATGACCCACCTCGTGCAGCAGCATCCCGGACGTGGTGCTGGGCATCTGCTGCTGAGCACCCAGCCGGGGACCAGCGATCCACAGGTATCGGAGGCGCTGCCGTCGCTGCTCAGTGCGGTCGGGTCGCTGTGGTGTCACGGTGTGGAGGTGCGGTGGCCAGTGCAGCTTGGGGAGGCGCAGGGGTGCCGTGTCCCGCTGCCCACGTATCCGTGGGAGCGCCAGCGTTACTGGGTCACTGCCGATCCCGATCAGCAGACCGCGACACCGGCGACACCAGAGGCGGAGGCAACTCTGCCGACCGGCGACCCGGCGCGAGCGCCTGGCGAGCGTGCCACGGACACGCGCCAGTGGTTCCACGAGCCGATATGGGAACGTGTCCCGTTCGAGGCGTCGGCTGCGGTTTCCCGCTTGTGGGTGCTGGGTGATGTCCTCCCGCCCGCCGTCGAGGCGGCGGTTGCCCTGCTTGTTGCCGGCGGCACCCCGGTCGTGCGCGTGCGCCATGGCGAGCCCGCGCCCTTCGCCGATCTCACCGGCATGGCTACGGTATCGTTGGCAAGCACCAGCGCCGGCGCCTGGGAAGCCTTGCTGGCGGAGGCATTGCGCCAGCAGGCCGCTCCGTCGCATCTGCTCCATGTGTGGGCGAGTGCGTCTGGCAGTCTGGACATGGAATCGGCGGCGTTCGATACCTTGGCGGCACTGGGACAGGCGTTGTCGCGCGTCGAGTGCGGGGCGCTGGAGTTGCGGGTGGTGACCCGGGGCGCGGTGGCCGTGACGGGCGGTGACCTCGATGATCCCATGGGCGCACTGGCGGTGGGTCCGGTGCTCGGCTTGCCCGCGGAAATCGAGGGGCTGCGGGCGCGGCTGGTTGATCTCGACGCCGCAACGGCCCTCAACGGCTCGCCCGTACTGGCGCGCGCGCTCGCCGCGGAAGTCGCTGCGGTGTCAGCGGCCACCGTGGTGGCGTACCGGCACGGCCGTCGCTGGGCCCGGAGCTTCCGTGCCGTGCACGCCACGACTGAGGTGGCTCCGCTCGTCGCCCGGGAGGGGGGCTGCTACGTCATCACCGGTGGATTGGGTGGCATCGGCCTCACCCTGGCCAAGACACTTGCCACCGGGGCGCGTGTCCGTCTGTCCCTCTGGTCGCGCCGGGTCCTGACGGATGACGGCACGCCCCACCTTGCCGCCCGTGAGGCGATGCAGGCGCTGGAAGCGTTGGGGGCGTCCGTCGAGGTACGCCAAGTGGATTGCGCCGATCCGGTGCAGGTGCGAGATGCCATGCAGGCGGTCATCGCGCAGTTCGGCGCCGTGCACGGAGTCATTCATGCCGCCGGCGTGCTGGCGGATGGGCTGTTGGCGCTCAAGAGTGTCGCCGACATGCAGGCCATCATGGCTCCGAAGCTTCGGGCCGTGCCGGTGCTCGCGGAAGCGTTCGCGGCCCAGCCCGAGGCGACACCGCGGGACTTCTTCCTCTGCTGCAGTTCCGTGAGCGCCATGGCCGGCCTCCCCGGGCAGGTAGATTATGCGGCGGCCAATGCCTATCTCGACGCGTGGTGTACGCGCGAGGCCGCGCGGGTCAGCTGGCCGGTGATCTCCCTCGCCTGGAGTGCATGGCGCGATACCGGCATGGTGGCACGCACGCGTGGTACCGGTCCGGCGTCCATGCCCCATCCCTTGCTCGGGCGCACGTTGCGCACCGGTTCCGACGCGCTCTTTTCCGTTGTACTCGATCCGGCGCAACACTGGATCATGGCCGAGCATCGCCTCGCGAACGGCACCTCCCTGATCCCGGGCACGGGATACCTGGAGATCGCCCGCGCCGCACTCGCCTCCTGGAGCGCCGGCCGTGTGCTCGAGCTTCGTGATGTCGCTTTCTTCGCGCCGTTCGTGCTGCCGGAGGATGCACCGCGCGAACTGCGCGTCGCCATCGATGCCCGTGACGATCGGGCGCAGTTCGTGATTGCGGGCCGGGTAGAGCCGGGAGAGGACGGCGGCCAGTGGGAGGAGCACGTCATGGGAAGCGCGCGGTGCGTCCCGGCGGAGGACCGGACGCCGTGCGATCCCGAGGCCTTGCGCCGGAACGGCGCGCTCACGCCGCGCACCGTGACCTACGACCCGCACCTTCGGTTCGGACCCCGCTGGCACAATGTGCGGTCGCTCTACACCGGTCGCGGGCAAGCACTGCTCGAGCTCGCGCTGCCGAGTCCGTACGTTGGCGACTTGCGGGAGTATCTGCTGCATCCGGCACTCATGGACATGGCGACGGCTGGGGCGCAGTGCCTGATCGACCAGTTCGACGCCACGCAGGACTTCTTCGTGCCGTTGTCCTACGGCGTGATCCGATGCCACGCGCCGCTCACCGCGCACCTGTGGAGTCATGTCACGCTCCGCTCCGATGTCAGTGCCGATCCGGATCTGGCCTCATTCGACGTGCTGGTGGCCGACGCTGACGGTCGTGTCCTGGTGGAGATCAGCGACTTTCTCATGACGCGGGTGCGCGATCAGGCGCAGCTCATGGCGCCGGACGCCACGCGTCGCCGACGCCGGCGCAGCACGCTCGATCTCGACCGGGAGGTGGCGGCAGCGCCCGAGGCGGATGAGCCGTCGTGGTATGCGGAGGCCATCGCCCCGCGCGAGGGTGGTGCGGCGTTCCTGCACGGTGTGTCGCTGGGGACGGTGCATCCCCACCTGCTGGTGTCGCCCTTCCCGCTCGAGGGGCTGCTGCATCGGCTGCGCGAGGTCCCGGCGCGTCGAGCACCGCGAGAGGTGACGCCCGCGGTGGCGCCGCAGGTGCCCGTGGACCGCATCGAGGCAACGCTCGCTGAGCATCCGGCTGTCGCGCAGCAGGCCGTCGTGCCGCGGGTCGATCGCACCGGCAGCGTGCGGCTGGTGGCGTATGTCCAGCTCTCGGCAGGGGCGCGGGCTACCGTGTCGGAATTGCGTCGCGCCCTCAAGAAAACGCTGCCGCCACATCTCGTGCCCTCCATGTTCCTGCTGCTCGACGCCATGCCCGTGGAAGACAACGGGACGGTTCGGCGCGACGCCCTCCCCGACCCTTTCGGTGCCGACGACGATGTGGTGCCGCCGCGCACCGACATGGAGCGGGCCCTCGCCGCCGTCTGGCGGGATGTGCTCGGCGTCGAGCAGATCAGTGTCTACGACAACTTCTTCGACATCGGCGGACACTCGCTGCTCGCCGTACGCGCCATCACGCGCCTCGAGCGCGCGGTGGGCGTGAGACTGAACCAGGCCAACATGGTGCTGCAGACACTCGAACAGCTCGCGGCGGAGTGCGCCCGTCGCGCCGAGGGGGTGCCCGCGTGAACGCGCTGTTCTTCGGCTCCTCCGACGCCCCGCTGTACGGCGTCTACCATCCCCCCAAGGCGCGTTCCGGCCGTCGCACCGGCATCGTGCTCTGTGCGCCGTTCGGGCAGGAGTACATGCGGTCGCATCGCGCCTTCCGCCAACTGGCCCTCATGCTCGCCAAGGCCGGCTACCATGTCTTCCGCTTCGACTATCGGGGCACGGGTGATTCGTGGGGAGAGGGCGACGCCTTCACGCTCGAGGGGGCGGTCGCTGACACCGGGCTCGCCATGGAGGAGTTGCGCGATACCGCCGATGTCTCCGAGATCACCCTGGTGGGGCTCCGCCTGGGTGCCACCGTCGCCGCGCTCGCGGCGCAGGAGGCCGACGACCTGTCCCATCTGGTGCTCTGGGATCCCGTCGTCGATGGGCCGTCGTACGCAGGCTCGCTGGTCGGGTCGGCGCACCATGGCGAATCCGGGGCAACGGCGCGTGCGCCGTCCGGCGTGTCGCCGTCCGGCGTGCCGTCGTCCGGCACGGTGCACGCCATGGGATTTCCCGTCGGCACCGCACTTCGTGAGGAGCTGATGTCCCTGCGTTTGCCGGGGCCTCTTCGTCACGGGGGGCAGACGCTGGTGGTCCTCCCCGATGACGGCCCCGGCACCGACGAGGTCATGAGACCATGGCAGGGAGACGGCGCGCCTTCCGCGGAACGCGCGGTAGTGCCCGTTTCCGGGCGGTGGGATGAGGTGGATAATTGGGGGTCGGCAATGATCCCCCAGAACGCGATCCGGTTCATCGTGGACTGGATCCAGAACCGGGCACGATGACGATGGTCGAGCAGGTAGTGCGGTTTGGCACGGCGGCAGCGCTGAACGGTATTCTGACGGAACCAGGCGATGGTCGGGAGGCACCGGTCGCGGCGCCGGTGATTCTTCTGAACTCCGGCATTCTCCACAAGGTGGGGGCATGCCGACTGTACGTGACGCTGGCACGGCGGCTTGCAGCGGCAGGGGTGCCCACCTTGCGCTTCGACCTGAGCGGCCTCGGCGACAGTGATGTGCGCCGTGATGCGCTCGGATTCGAGGAGAGCGCCGTGGCGGAAACCCGGGAGGCCATGGATCACCTGGCCACCTTGCGCGGATGGGACACATTCCAGCTTGCCGGGCTCTGCTCAGGGGCCGACGTCGCGCACATGACGGCCGTGGTCGATGCCCGTGTCATGGCGATGGCGTCCATCGATGCGCGCACGCACCTCACGCCGGGATTCTGGTGGCACAACTACGCCCCCAAGCTGCTCGCGCCCGGTACATGGCCCGAACTCATTCGCCGGCGCCTCGCGCGCCGGGCCGCGACAGCCACGAGTGACGACACGCTGCCGGATGAGGACGCCTTCGAGTTGCCCGCCTACGTGCGGGAAATACCGCCGCGTGATGCGCTGGCCGCCGAGCTCCGCATCCTCGCCACGCGTCAGGTGCAAATGCTGTACGTGTTCACCGACGGATTGGGATTCTACAATCACGAGGGACAGCACCGACGCGCGTTCCGTGATGTGCCCTTCGGCAGCTGCATGCGGGAGTGTCACCTGCGCGGGGCCGACCATATCCTCACGGACCCGGTGCACCAGCAACGGACGGTGGATCTGCATCTCGAATGGGCGCGCCGCACTCCGCTCAAGCCGGCGGTGCCGGTGTTGGAGCAGGTCAACGCCTGAGGACAGCCGGCGAGCGGGCCGTCAGCGGCCGAGCAGGATGCGTCGCACCGCAAACGGCGCCTCTTCGCCGATCGCGAAGCGCGGAACCGCGTGCCGCGCCCGGGCATGACTGCCGGGAAGAAGGCCTCCGCTGAGCGTGGTGACGGCACCCATCACATCACAGCCATCGAGGATGTGCATCTCGCGCGGTCCGAAGTCGACCGGCGTGCCGTTGGGATAGCAGAAGACGTTCGATGGCGCCACGAAAGCCTCGCGTATCCGGCGAATCGACTCCTCGATCTGCCAGCGCGCGTCCGCATCGCTGCACGTGGCGAGCACCGGATGGGTCATGGTGTGGGCGCCGAAGCGGACCAACGGCGACTCGGCCGCGCGCAGCGTCTCGAACGAGGCCAGCTTGAACTCGTCGGGCGGTGAGGCCGGAAGCTCGATATCGAGTTCGATGGCGAGGGACGCTACCGCGCGCAGCCGCTGGTCGTGACTGATGGTCTTGAGCCCTTCGCGGAGCCGGTTGAGTGCCTCCACGCCCTCGGCGGCCGACAGCGGATGCACGCGGAACTGGATCCCGGCGACTTCGAGGGACGCACTGCGACGGGCCCGCGACGTGAGATACCAGAGCTTGTCCCACCAGAACCAGTCGTTCTGCTCGAGGAGTCCCGGGCAGACGAAGCCGGTCACCGGGGCGTCGAACTCCTGGAACACCGGCAGAGCGATGGCGGTGAAGTCCCAGTAGCAGTCATCCACGGAAAAGGCGACAAAGGGGCGCGTCCGCGGGTCTGCAGGCCCGCCGGTGGCGAGTCGCACGGCCTCGTCCACGGAGACAATGTCGATGCCCACGCGCCGCACGGCATCGAGGATGGCGCGGACGGACGCCACGTCGTGCCCGGCTTCCTGCCCGGGAAAGCAGTCGAAGCGATGCAGAAAGAAGATCGCCCCGCGCGCGCCCGCGACGGACGCAATAGCCCGGCCCGCCAGCGATGAGGCGAACACACCCTCGGCCAGAAAACGGATCAGCGGCAGCAGCATTACGCGCAACACCGCCGCGGAGACCGCCGCTGTTCGGTCATGCGCGTTGGCGTCCGTTTCGTAGGTGGCTGGCTAGGCAAGGACGTCCACCGCGAGTTCGGCTTTCCCGAATGGTGCCGAGACCTGGACGCCCTGCACCGAATGGCGCACGCCGGCCAGCATTTCCCGCGCAATTGCGATCCCTTCCGCCACTGCGTGTTCCTTGCTCACGGCGCTCGCGCGCCGCATGCGATCAAGTACGGCGTCGGGTACCGTGACACCCGGCACCTCGTTGGCCAGAAACTCGGCGTTGCGCGCGCTCACGAGCGGCCAGATGCCCGCAATCACCGGGATGCGCAGCCCTTCGACCCGGCGCAGGAAAGACTCGAGCTGCGCCGGATCGAACACGGGTTGCGTAATCGCGTACTCCGCTCCGGCTTCCACCTTCCAGTGAAACCGGCGCAGCTCATGCTCCGGATCGATGGCGGCTGGATTGACGCCAACGCCAATCACGAAGCGGGTCGGTTCGCCAATGGGATTGCGTCCCGGGTCGAGGCCACGGTTCAACTGGCTCACAAGGTTGGTGAGGCCGATGGCGTCAATGTCGAAGACGGCCGTCGCATCGGGATACGGGCCCATCTTCGGCGGGTCGCCCGTGACGAGCAACAGGTTCCGTAGGCCGAGGGCGGAGGCGCCCAGCAGGTCGCTCAGCATGCCGAGCAGGTTGCGGTCACGACACGCGTAGTGGGTGACCGCCTCGATTCCGTGCCGCTCGATGATGAGGCTCGTGGCGATGGCGCCCATGCGGCTCTGCGCGCGCGGACCATCGGGCACGTTGATGGCGTCGACCCCCGCCTGCGCCAAGGCCCTGGCGTCGAGCTCCAGCTTGGCCGTGTCCACCCCGCGGGGGGGCACGATCTCGACGCTGGTGACGAAGGTCCCCGCGGCCAGCTTGGCGCCAAGACGCGAGCGCGCCGCGAGCGGCGCCGGCGACCGGCCGCTGATCTCCGCCGCGGTCGTGCTTGTGCCGGTCTGCACGCTGACGGTCACGCGGGACCGTGGTGCCAGCGGCCGCACCCCCTCGACCATGGCTTTGATGTGCTCGGGGGTGGTGCCGCAGCAGCCGCCCACGATCTTCGCGCCAGCCTGGATGAGATGACGCGCGTAGGTCGCCATGTACTCGGGGCTGGCCATGTACATGCTGCGGCCGCCCACCTCACGCGGCATGCCGGCGTTCGGCTGGGCGCTGAGCTTCTTGCTCGTCACGACGGCCATGCGCTCGATGGCCTCCAGTATCGTCTGCGGGCCCACGGAGCAGTTCAGCCCGATGACATCCACCCCCCACTTGTCGAGCACACGCGCGACATCTTCCGGTGACGCCCCGTACGCCGTGCGCAGCTCGGGGCCGACGGTGGCCTGGGCAATCACGGGCATCGACGCGTTCACGTCACGCGCGGCACCAATGGCCTGTTCGAGCTCCTCGAGATCGGCGAAGGTCTCGAGGATGAAGCAGTCAGCGCCACCTTCCGCGAGCGCCTCCATTTGCTCCCGAAACATCGCGCGTGCCTCTTCGCGACTGGTTGGACCGTAGGGTTCGAGCCGTACCCCCAACGGACCCACAGCGCCCGCCACCAGGCGGTCCGCGCCGGCAGCCTCACGCGCTACGGCAGCCGCCCGCCGGTTGATCTCCGCCACCCGCGATTCGAGGCCATAGTGGGCCAGCTTGGCATGGTTGGCGCCAAAGGTATTGGTCTCGATGACCTCGGCGCCGGCCTTGACGTAGGCCGCGTGGATCTCGCGGACCATGTCAGGGGCACGCAGGACGAGTTCATCGTAACACTGGTTGATGAACACCCCCTTGGCGTACAGCATGGTCCCCATGGCGCCGTCGAACACGATGACTTGATCGGGGGCCAGCAGACGGGCCAGGAGTGCGGCGCGTGCGGAGGAGGCCGACGAGGCGGCAGACACGGTCGAAGGGGGCAGGCTGGGCATGGCTCCGCGAAACATAGTCGCCTTGCGCCTATGCGTCGCCGGCGCCCATGGCGGTGTAGGCCTCCAGATACCGGGCCGTCATGCGCTGCACCTCGAATTCCTCGAGGAAACGACGGCGAGCGCTCGCCGCCAGCCGGTGACGGAGCGACTCATCAACCAGCAGCCGTTCGAGGGCCCTCGGCAGATCGCCTTCGTGCGCCGGCTCGATGAGCAGCCCGTCCACCTCGTCGCGGACGATGTCGGGAATGCCCCCCACACGTGATGCCACGATCGCGCACCCGGCCGCCATGGCCTCGATCAGGGCAATCGGTGCCCCTTCGGTCGCCGAGGGCATGGCGAAGATCGACGCCTCCGCGAGGAACGGGGTCACGTCCTCCACGAATCCCGCGAATCGGACCTGATCGGACACGCCCAGCTCCTTCACAAGGCGCTCCAGTTCCGGACGCAGGGGTCCGTCCCCGACGATCTGCAGGGTACAGCGGCGTCCCTGACGAACGAGCGCGGCAACGGACTGGATGGCGGCGGCAAAGCGCTTGACGGCAACGAGGCGGCCGACCACGACGATGCGCGTGGGATCCCGTGCGCTCAACAGATCTGCGGCGCACGGCGCAAATCGATCCACGATGCCATTCTGAATGATGGCAAGCCGGTCGCTCGGAATGCCACGCTGCTCCAGATCGCGCGCCACCCCCTGCGACACGGCGATGACGCGTTCGAACCTCTTGCAGAAGGTCGTCTCCGCGAGCATCGCGGCACGCATGTCGGTGGACGACACCGATTCGCTGTGCACGGTGGCGAGGACCGGCCGGCGCCAGAACAGGCGGGCGAGACCGATCGCCGTGGCGGCCTTGTATCCATGCACGTGTATGACCTGCGGATCGCACGCCCGCAGGGTGGCGACCATGCGGCGCAGGGGCGCGAGACCCACAAACCGGCTGATCGGCACGAAGTGCACGGGAATGCCCCGCTCGCGCAGCAACCGCCCCAGCGCTCCGCCCTCGTCCTCCGCCCGGCACAACGCCAGGAAGGTCACGCGGACCCCGCGGTCCTGCAGCGCCGGCAGCAGCGCGAGCAGCATGCGCTCGATGCCGTACAGCCCGCCACTCTGGTTCACCACCACGACACGCATCGATTCACTCAAGGCCTGCACCCTCCGGCGATACTCGAGCCCGAGCGCCTGGTGCGCGTCGCTCATGGCCGACCCTCGGGTGCTCGGATGCGCCCGGTATGAATAAGTTAAGGATATGTCGAACCTCGCTGCTCCCGTCTCGCCGAATCGAACGGCTCTCGTGCATCGTCGCGCCGCATTCGAGGCCGCGCTCGCCTCCCGAATCCTCGTGCTGGACGGCGCCATGGGCACCATGCTGCAGCGCCACCGGCTCACCGAAGACGATTATCGGGGGAGTGGCACAACAGCCCGGTTTGCCGACTGGCCGCGTGACCTGAAGGGCAACAACGACCTGCTGGTCCTGACCCAGCCGGAGATCGTGGCCGGTGTGCACCGGGAGTACCTCGCGGCCGGGGCCGACATCCTCGAGACCAATACCTTCAATGCCAACGCCATTTCCATGGCGGACTACGGCATGGAGGCACTGAGTTACGAGCTGAACGTGGCGGGAGCGGCGCTGGCGCGGCGCGCGTGCGACGACGTCGAGCGGCAGGATCCCACCCGTCCGCGATGGGTGGCCGGCGTGCTTGGTCCCACGAACCGCACGGCCTCCATTTCCCCCGAGGTGGAGAACCCCGGGGCGCGCAATGTCACCTTCGATGACCTGGTGGCGGCCTACCTGGAGGCGACGCGTGGGCTGGTGGATGGCGGCGCCGACATCCTGATGGTGGAAACCATCTTCGACACGCTCAACGCCAAGGCCGCGCTCTTTGCGATCGAGACGTTCTTCCAGGAGACGGGGATGACGCTGCCGGTGATGATCTCCGGCACCATCACCGACGCCTCCGGCCGCACGCTGTCGGGGCAGACGGCGGAAGCGTTCTGGGCGTCCATGGCACACGTGCGTCCGGTGTCCATCGGCCTCAATTGTGCCCTCGGCGCGGCGCAGCTTCGCGGCTATGTGCAGGAACTCAGCCGCATCGCCGACTGCCATATCTCCGCCCACCCCAACGCCGGTCTCCCCAACGCCTTCGGCGGCTACGACGAAACGCCGGCGATGATGGCCGAGCACATCGCCGAGTGGGCACGGAGCGGGCTGCTCAATGTGGTGGGTGGCTGCTGCGGCACCAGCCCCGAGTTCATTGCCGCCATCGCCAAGGCGGTGGCGGGCGTGCCGCCGCGCCGCGTGCCGCAGGTGGAACCGCTGCTCCGCCTCAGCGGGCTCGAGCCGTTCACGGTGGGCCCCACCACGAACTTCGTGAACGTGGGCGAGCGCACCAACGTGACCGGCTCCGCGCGCTTCGCCAAACTCATCCTCGAGGGCAACTATGCCGAGGCGCTGGCGGTGGCGCGCCAGCAGGTGGAGAACGGCGCGCAGCTCATCGACGTGAACATGGACGAAGGGCTGCTGGATGCGCAGCACGCCATGGTCACGTTCCTCAATCTGGTAGCCAGTGAACCGGACATCTCCCGCGTTCCCATCATGGTGGACTCCAGCAAGTGGAGCGTGATCGAGGCCGGGCTGAAGTGCCTGCAGGGGAAGGGCATCGTGAACTCCATCTCCCTCAAGGAGGGAGAAGCGGAATTCCTGCGCCAGGCGCGCCTCGTGCGCCACTACGGCGCCGCCGTGATCGTCATGGCCTTCGATGAGCAGGGGCAGGCCGACACGGTGGAGCGCAAGGTGGCCATCTGCACGCGCGCCTACCACCTGCTCACGCAACAGGTGGGGTTTCCGCCGCAGGACATCATCTTCGATCCCAACATCTTCGCGATCGGCACCGGAATCGAGGAACATGCCGGGTATGCGGTGGCCTTCTTCGAGGCCACCAGGCAGATCAAGGCCACGCTGCCGCACGCCAAGGTCAGCGGCGGCGTGAGCAACGTGAGTTTCAGCTTCCGCGGCAACAACCCGCTGCGGGAAGCCATTCACGCAGTGTTCCTGTACCACGGCATCCGGGCCGGCATGGACATGGGCATCGTGAATGCCGGCGCGCTCGTGCCGTACGAGGACATCCCGCTCGAGCTGCGTGAGCGTGTGGAGGATTTGGTCCTCAATCGCCGCCCCGATGCCACCGAGCGCATCATGGAGATCGCCGAGCAGGTGAAGGGCACCGCCAGGGCGGGAGTCACCGAGTCCGCGGCGTGGCGGCAGCTGGAGGTCACGGAGCGCCTGACGCACGCGCTGGTGCACGGCATCGATGCGTTCGTGGTGGAAGACACGGAGGAAGCGCGTCAGGGCGTGGACCACCCCATCGAAGTGATCGAAGGGCCACTCATGCGCGGCATGAACGTGGTGGGTGATCTCTTCGGCGCGGGCAAGCTGTTTCTGCCGCAGGTGGTGAAGAGCGCCCGCGTGATGAAGAAGGCGGTGGCGCATCTCATTCCGTTCATCGAGGCCCGCAAGACCGCCAACACCAAGCCCGTCGGGCGCGTGCTCATGGCCACCGTGAAGGGCGACGTCCACGATATCGGCAAGAACATCGTGGGCGTGGTGCTGCAGTGCAACGGCTACGAGGTGGTGGACATGGGCGTCATGCAGCCCTGTGCGGCCATCCTCGACAAGGCGCGCGAAGTGCATGCCGATGTGATCGGCCTGAGCGGGCTCATCACACCAAGCCTTGAAGAGATGAGCTTCGTGGCCGGTGAAATGGAACGACAGGGGTTCACCATTCCGCTGCTCATCGGCGGCGCGACCACGAGCAAGGCCCATACGGCGCTCAAGATCGAGCCGGTGTATCGCGGCCCGGTGGTCCACGTGCTTGATGCCTCGCGCGCGGTGGGCGTGACCAGCACCCTGCTGAGCGACGAGCGGCGCGAGGCGTACGTGGCGGAGGTGCGACGGGAGTACGCCGCCATCCGCGAGGCGCGCAGCGCGCGCGGTGGCGCGGAGCGTCTCGTGCCGTTGGCCGAGGCTCGCGCCAATCCGGCCCGTATCGATCTGTCCATCGCCGTGCCCGTGCCCACGTTCACCGGCGTACGGACGCTGGCGCCGTATCCGCTCGAGGAGCTCGTGCCGTTCATCGATTGGACGCCGTTCTTCCAGACCTGGGAGCTGGCGGGCCACTACCCGGACATCCTCGATGACCCGGTGGTGGGGCCCTCTGCCCGGACGCTGTTCGCAGACGCGCAGGCCATGTTGCATCGGCTGGTCACCGACGGTCGCATCGAAGCGCGCGCGGCGTTCGGCTTCTGGCCGGCCCAGGCCATCGGGGACGACATCGCGCTGTACACCGATGCTGCGGCAACCGAGCGGGTGGCGACGCTGCACATGTTGCGGCAGCAGCTCGACAAGAAGGGCGACGGCCGGCCGAACTTCTGCCTGGCCGACTTCGTGGCCCCCAGCGAGAGCGGGGTCGTCGATTATGTCGGGGCCTTCGCCGTCACCACCGGGCATGGCGTGGAAGCGCTGGCGGCGCAGTTGCGTGCGGCGCACGATGACTACGGGGCCATCATGGTGCAGGCGCTGGCCGACCGTTTGGCCGAAGCGTTCGCCGAACGCCTGCACCAGCGGGTGCGCACCGAGTTCTGGGGCTACGCGGCCGGGGAGTCGCTCGACAATGAAGGGCTCATCAAGGAGAGCTATCAGGGTATCCGGCCGGCCCCGGGTTATCCCGCGTGCCCGGATCATGCGGAGAAGGGCACCCTGTTCACGCTCCTCGACGTGCCGACGCGCGCCGGCATGACCCTCACGGAGAGCTTCGCCATGTACCCGGCGGCCAGCGTGAGTGGGTGGTACTTCTGGCGGCCGGAGAGCCGCTACTTCGGTGTCGGGCCGGTCGGTGAGGACCAGCAGCAGGACTATGGCGAGCGCGCCACGCGCGGGCGCGCTCCTCTCGGTGTCAGCGAGCCGACGCCGGCAACGTGAAGGCGATGACGCGATTGGAGCGCCCCGAGAAGCCCTTGTAGACCCCGCCGGTCGCCACCACCACCAGATACTGCGTGCCGTTCACGTCGTACACCGTGGGAATGGTGGAACCGGCGGCGGGCAACCGATGTGCCCAGAGCTCGGCACCGGTGGCGGCGTCGAACGCACGAACCATGTTGTCGGTCGTGCCCGTGGCAAAGAGCAGGCCGCCGGCCGTCGCCGCTACGCCGCCGATGTTCTGCAACCCCAGCACCGGTTTGCCGTCAGCGCGAATACCGTCCAGCCGTCCGAACGGGATCTGCCACAGTTTGCGTCCGTTATTGAGATCCAGCGCGGTCAGCTGCCCCCAGGGCGGGCGGCTGGCCGGGTGGCCACGATCGTCGAGGACCAGCTGCCAGAAAGCGCTCAGGGAAAAGGCGCGTTGCCGGTCCGTGCGTTGATCGAGCGCGGCAAAGTAATCGTACAGTTGCCGAAGCTGCGTGGCCGTAACGGCAGGACGGTTGCCGGCTCCCTCGTGCTGCTCGGCGAACGACGCGGCCGACTCCAGTTGCTCACGGCGACGAAGGAAGGTGATTCCGACGAGCGAGGGTACGTAGCCGTCGCCCGCTCCCTCCCACTCGAAGGACCCGCTCCGACTGGCGCCGTGGCACGAGGCGCAGGTGGACTGGTAGAGCGCGTCACCCGGGAGATCCGCTCCCGACTTGCTGGTGGCCTTCACATCGGCGTACTGGACGCGAATCACCCACGGCACCTGGGAGGACGGCACGTACAGGATGCCCTTGCCGGGATCGACGGCGCCACCAGGCCACTCGGCGCCACCGTGCACGCCGTAGAACGCGATCGCGCCGCCGATCACCGGCGGTTCGAAGAATCCGAAACGCGCGTCCCGCAGCTTCCGCTCAGCCGTTTGCCGGGCGCTTGCCGAAACATCCGTGATCTGGTCGCGGGAGAACTCCTGCCGCGAAAACGGCTCGGGCAGCGTGAATACGGGTTGGTAGGCGGCCGTCTGTTCTCCCGGGATCGTGGACGCGGGGGTGCGTCGCCGCTGATACCCGAAAATCGGCCGCCCGCCATCACGATCGAGCAGCAGGGTGTTGCCGCGCTTGGTCAGCACGGCCACGACGTCCACCCTTCGCCCTGCTCGTGTGATGCTGGTCAGCACGGGGGCCGCCGGCAGATCGAGATCCCACAGATCGTGTTCGACTTCCTGAAAGCTCCAGCGAATCTCCCCGGTTTTCGTATCGATGGCCACCACGCTGCACGAATAGTCGTTTCGGCCCGGTCGGCTGGACCCGATCATGGCGGGTCGCGGATTGCCTGTCGACACGTAGGCCATGCCCCGCCGCACATCTGCCGACATGCCACCCCACGGGGACGCCCCGCCGAGTGCGGCCGGCTGTCCTCCCGGCTTCTCCAGGAGGGAGCGCGTCCAGACGCGAGCGCCCGTACGCAGATCGTAGGCCTCCACGGCCGGCTCGAGCGTGGCAATGATCAGGCGATCCCCGACGATCACGGGAGCAATCAACGAGCTGCTGGTGCCCACCACGCCGGCCTTGCCGAACTCCGTGATCACGGTGCCATCGGCGGCCCGGACGGCGTACACCCCGCGGCTGGTGGGCACGAACAGCCGTGACGCCGCGAAGTCCGCATTGGGCTCCCACACCAGGCCGCGTTTGGCCACCGGTGCCGGTAGCGGCGTGCGCCACAGCTCCTTGCCGGTTGCCGCGTGGACGGCGACGAGGTCCCCCTCCACGCTCGTCAGAAAGAGGTGGGTGCCCACGACCACCGGGTTCGTCTGGACGGTGGGGCCGGTCTTGGTGGAATCGCCAACGTCGGTTCCCAGGGAGTAGGTCCACGCCACCTGGAGCTGCCGCACGTTGCGCACCGTGATCTGGTCCAGCGCGGAGTACTTCGTCGACGCGGCATCGGCGCCACTCCGATGCCAACCGCGTTCAGTTGGTTCCGGCGGGCTGCCTGGCGGCAGCAGCGCCACGTCGACGCCGGGCACATCGACGATTTCCGGCAGGGAACGACGGGCTGCGGAATCCTCGCGCGGGGGCACACCCGTGGTATCGGCCAAGGAGTACTGCAGCGTACTCCCGGACGTCGGAATGTAGTCCGTGGAGACCGACAGGGCTTCACCGACCACGGCCGTGATGCCGCCTCGCCGGACGCGGTCCCACGCTTTGGCCACGGTACGACGCACGCCCAGCGCACGCGCTTTCTGCACGAGATCGGGGCGCGCAATCCATGCGGTGGGAACGGCGACCGCAGCGGCGACCGCCGCCAGCATTACGGTGCGTCGAAGAAGGCTTCGGGGCATTGATCAAGAAACGGAGAGGCGCCGCGGTACGGCAGCCCATGGCGGGGTATCGCTACGGAACGGAGCCAACCAACCCATCACCCGTAATACGGTTCAGGCCGCCTTGGAGTCACCAGTGCGCGTGTTCGTGGGCGCCACGCTGCCATGGGACATACGACTTCCAACGTGAGGAAAACGGCCAGAATTGTGATGCCGCGAGCGCGTGACGGCACGAGTTGTCACATCGGATGGCCTCTGTGTTTTGAGTCACTGAAACGCGGTGACGGGCGGCTTATCCATATCGTCGCTCATGCGAGTCGGACCTCAGGCCGAGGTTGTGTGATGGTGCACACCGCGACCCGACTCATCGACGAAACGGCATACCCGCCGAAAGGCGGGGACGCAAAGCCTCGGGGCTACCGCGACGAAGGTCGCCACGCCGGCTGGGCTACCGAATCCGGGACCGGATCAGGAGAAGTCAGTGCACATCCGCTATGCGCGTCTCACCGGCGCCCTCGCCGCCACCCTGCTCGTCTCGGCCTGCGCCGGCGATCGAGCCACCAGCGAACTCGTCACCGGGATTCCCAGCGCGTCCCTGGTGACGGCCCGAACCGGCAGCGCGGTGTCCCTGCGCGTCCGGGATTCGGTTCAGTTGACGCCGGTGAACCTCAAGCGGTCGGTTCGCTGGAGCAGCAGCAACCCTGGAGTGGCGGGGGTTTCCCGCAGCGGCATGGTGGTCGGCGTGGCTGGGGGGACGGCCCTCATCACGGCGTCCGGCGGGAACGGACTCGAACGGACCACCGTCTCGGTGGCCAGTGCGACGCCCACGGTGACAAGCCTTACGCTGAGCCCCGGGACTGCTCAACTTTCCACCGGCGGCAGGCAGCAGTTTGCCGTGTCCGCCCGCTGGTCCGATGGCAGCACCGCATTGCCGCCGGTGACGTATTCAGCAACGGGAGGCACCATTTCTTCTTCTGGATTGTATACGGCGGGCAGCCTTGCCGGCACGTTCATGGTAGTGGCTACCTGCGCCTGCGGCGTGGCGGACACGTCGGCCGTTGCCATCCAAACGGCCGCACCGGCACCCACCGTCACCGCGCTCCGGATCTCGCCGAAGGACGTGTCCGTGGCGGCAAGTGCGACCGTGCAGCTGTCCACGTCCGCCAGCTGGTCGAATGGGGCCACCACGCTGCCCCCCATCAGCTACGCCGCCCTTGACGGGGGCACGGTCAACGCGACCAGTGGTGCCTTTGTCGCGCCGGCCACGGCTGGTCGCTACCGCGTCGTGGTGAGCAGCACGGCGACGCCGGTGCGCGACACGGCGAGCATCACGGTGGCCGCGGCTCAGCTGGTCACGCTGCGCATCGCGCCGCGCACCAGTTCGGTGGCCGGTGGCGCGTCGGTGCAGTTCTCGGCGACCGCCTCGTGGTCCACGGGTGCCACCACGTTGCCGCCGGTCACCTACCAGGCACCTGATGGCGGGAGCATCAATGCCAGCACGGGACTCTGGGTTGCCCCGGCCACGAGCGGCACATTCCGTGTGATCGTGGCGCACACCGGCGGCTCGCTGCGCGACACGGCCACGGTGACGGTGACGGCGACGACGCCGCCGCCCGCCCCAGTCCCCACCGCGTTCACCCCCAACCTCCCGAGCGGCATGCGGCTGGTGGGTGACTCCGATTTCGACAGCCCGACCGTTCCCGGCATCGAAATCATCAACTGGGACCGCAACACGGTGCAGTCGCCCACGACGCACGGCGTGGCGCTGATGAACGTGGATGGGCGCTCCGTAGTGCGGGCATGGTTCCCGGAGCGGCACGCGGGGAACGGCGTCGGGCCGATGACGATCACGACGGGCGAAATGAATACCCGGTCCCACTACATGTCGGTGCGACTGCGCTACAGTGCGAACTACCAGTTCCATACGAACACCGAAAAGCTGCTCTACCCGGTGCTTGTGGCGCCAGGCGCGGGGGCGCCGCTGCTCAACGTTGGGCGCAATGGGGAGCTTGCCGGATTCAACGGCCCCATGAACGGACCGGTTGCACCGCTTGTTGCCACGCTATCACCGGCCGGCGTCATCCCCATCGGCCGATGGTTCCACATCGAGTATTACACGCGCCTCAACAGCCCGGGCCAGTCGGACGGCGAGCAGCGGGTGTGGGTGGATGGGCGCTTGGTACTGGACCGTCGGAACGTGAGTTTCGTGGTGCATGGCTCGCAAGTGATGTTCTTGCGTGGGCGTCTCGACTTCACACGTGGCGGCGGCCCCTCCACGGTTCTCACGCCGCTTGGCGGGCAATGGGTGGACGTGGACCGGCTGGCGTTCTACTCAGGCAACTGACCCAACGTGCACAGGGAAAACGGGCCGCCACGAACATGTGGCGGCCCGTTCTTTTCGGGGCACGGTCTCCACGAGCGCAGACGCCGCGACGAGCGGACGAACGTGCGGCTCATCTCCGGCAACGTCACCCTGAACGTCCAAAGTCCTCGGACACGCGAGCCCATGAGGCGCCCCGGTTGGAGGCTGCGCTCTTCCCCGATCCTCAACGATCTGTGGCACTCACGCCGCTCGGAGAGCTCCAACAGGCCGGTTACCGGGCGCTGCTCCGGCACACGAGAGGGGACACCGCCCGGGCGGTCTCGCCGGCAACAGCGGCGGCGCCCGAATCGTTGAAATGCCCGAAATCGCGGAAGGCTGACGTCCCCAGAGTGCGCAGGCGCGGGCGTGGATCCACGAGCATGATGCCCGAGTCGGCCGCCACCGTGCGCGTGCGCTCGGCCGCCGCTGCATCGAAGCGCACGATGGCCGTGCCGGTGAACTCCGGATAGAAGCGCTCCCAGGCCGTGAGCATGCGGCGGGCGTCCGCTGACGTGGTGTCGGCAAAGCGATTGGCATGCACCACCAGCACCGGGGTTGTGCCGGCGCCGCGCACGGTGCCCACGAGGGCGCGCAAATCCCGTTCAAAGGCGTCGAGACGATCCTGGTCCACCGTCGTGCGCGCCGTGATTGCGTCGGCCTTTCGCGCCCGTGCCGTCATGAGCGTCCGGCCAAGGTCGAGCAGCGGTTCGGGGATGCCGCGCTTGATGGCATCCCGGAAGCGAGGCAGCGCCCGGGAGCGCCACGGTGATAACGGGGGAATGGCACCCGGCAGCGGTTCCGCCGGTGTGGGAAGCGGCGTCGTGAGGTACTGCATGGGGGTGGGGTAGTACACCCACACCGTGGGCGCATGCGGCTGCAGTCGGCGCACGAAGTCCTGCCGTACCGTTGGCAGTGACATGCCCGCGAAGGCCGCGTTCAGCACGCGCACCGGGCCTGCACACTGGCTCAGGCTGTCCTGCAACTGCTGCGGCCAGTCGCGGCCGGGTGACTCGTACAGGCCGAACGTTTCCGAGGCCCCCGCCGCAAACACCAGCGGCCCGCGTCCGCTGCGGGGATCGACGTCGTCACCGCGAAACCCCCAGCGGTTGATGCGATACTGCCGGAAATGCACGCCGGCCCGCGCATGAAAGCCCAGCGAGTCACGCACGGCAAGTTCAGCCATCGACACGGCAGGAGCGGCAAGGGGCACGCCAAACTGCGCCCAGTCGTCAAGGCGCACGGTAAACTCGAGTGCGGAGGCGGCAACCAGACTGGCCGCGACCGCTGACCCGACCCGCGAACGCACGGCGCGCATCAGAACTGGAAGTAGAGGAATGGGGAGGGGCGGGCCGTCACGATCATCGCCAGACCGGCCCCGAAGGCGGCGGCGAGACCGAGCCGCCGGCGCCAGGTCCACTCATGCTGCATCTCGAACGCATTCGGCCCCGCCATGCTCCACCACGCGGCCATCCCCATCGTGAACAGCGCCAGCCCGAGATTCACCTCGGTGAAGCGCAGCCCGTCCGTGGGAATGACCAGCAGGCGGAGGATGTGCAAGGCCTCCCCGAACGACGTGGCGCGGAAGAAGACCCATCCCACCATCACGGCCACGAACATGCCAAGCTGTTGCACGAGTCGTGGCAGCCCATCCCATGACGCCTTGAAGACCCGGTAGACGCAGAGGAGCAGCCCGTGGTAGAAGCCCCAGAAGACGAAGGTCCATGACGCGCCATGCCAGAGCCCACCGAAGAGCATGGTGAGCATGAGGTTCCGGTAGGTGTTGAACGTGCCGAACCGGTTGCCGCCGAGGGGGATGTACAGGTAATCGCGCAGGCACGAGGAGAGCGAGATGTGCCAGCGCTCCCAGAAGTCGGACGGATTGAGGGCCTTGTACGGCGAATTGAAGTTCTGCGGAATGCGTATGCCGAACAGGAACCCGAGACCGACGGCCATGGTGCTGTAGCCGGAGAAATCGAACAGCAGCTGGAAGGTGTAGCCGATCACCGCCAGCCACGCCCCGCTCGAGGAGAGTTCCCGCCAGTTGGCGAACGAGGGATCGACCAGCGCGGCCAGCGTGTCGGCGACAAGGACCTTCTCGACGAGACCGATGCAGAAATAGGATATGCCCTTGGTCAGCCAGCGCGTGCGACTGCTACGTCCCAGCGCCTCGAGATCCTCCTCGATCTGGCGAAAGCGCACGATCGGTCCCGCCACCAGTTGCGAGAACAGTGACACGTACGTGGCGAACTCCCACACGTTGCGCGTGGGGGTGATGGTGCCCCGGTACGCATCCACGATGTAGCTGATGGTGTGGAACGTGTAGAACGAGATGCCGATCGGCAGGATGATGTCGAGATGCGGCACCGCGATGGGCGCGCCGGCGGCGGTCGACAGCGACCGGACCGTGTCGAGGGCGAAATTCGTGTACTTGAAGAACGCCAGCAGACTGAGGTCAATGGCGATGGGAACCACGAGGTACATCGTGCGCGCCCGCGAACCCACGGGCGATCGCAGCATGCCGAGGCCCGCCACGTAGCTCACGAGCGTCGAGAAGGCCATGAGCAGGCAGAATCGCGGATCCCACCACCCGTAAAACACATAGCCGGTCAGCGTCAGCCACCGGTACCGCCACGACGCCGTCGGCAGCATCCAGAAGACGACGTACGCAATGGGGAGGAACGCGAAGATGAATTCTATGCTGTTGAAGAGCACGCCGTCTCAACCGGGCGAAGTACGGAAGGCCGGGAACGCGAGAACATCCCGCCATGAGAACAGGAGACCTGAGCGTCGTCCTAGGACATGCAGCGCAGCGGCAAACGGAAGGTCGCTGTGGTTCCGGCACCGGCGTTGCCCCGGAGCGACAGGGTGCCGCCAACCAGATCGAGGAGGCGTACACAGATGCCCAACCCGATCCCCGAGGGCATGACGGGGATGCCGCGATCCTCGCGCGGACGGTTCCGCAGATCGCGGCTGCCCGACAGTCCGACGCCCGTATCGATGACCTCGGTGACGAGTGTCCCGTTGCCGTCATCACCCACCGTAATGGTGATGCCACCCCCGTCGGTGAACGTGATGGCGTTCACGACCAGATTGAGCAGGACCCGGTGAAAGATCAGCGGATTGCTTCGGCAGTGATCCGCCCTGTCGATGGTCGCGCGCAGATAGAGCTGCCGGTCTTCCATCAGCTGGCGCGTGGCGGCCCGTACATCTTCGAGAACGTCGCGGAGCGAGAAGACACGATCGACGGAGGCCAGCGTCGGGCCCTGTGCGGCCACCTCTCCCGTACTGCCGATGAGAATCGCCATGCCGTGCGCGGCACTCCGTGCGCGGCCCAACAGGCGCTCCTGCGCTGGCGTGAGCGGACCCGCCACGCCGGAATCCAGCTGATCGAGGGCGAGCAGGAGCCCACCCAGCGGCGACTTGAGATCGTGCGTCAGGCTGAGCAGCAGCAGATCATGATCGCTGTCGTCGGGGAGCGGGGCGTCACGGCGAGACCATGGCAGGGCGGCGGTGCCGGCCGCCATCAATGCGTGGACGGCTTCGGGGCTCGTGTCGAGGTCTGCATCCGCGCCCTCACGAACGGACGCGGCGGCGGGGGCCGGTGGTGGTACGGGAGGCAGGCCGGCGGGATGGCGAGAGGTCACTCGTGGGTACCGGAGAGCGCATCACGCTTGAAGCCGTGCTTCTCCATCAGGCGATAGAGCGTGGTCCGATCGATGCCGGCGAGCCGCGCGGCCTTCGACATGTTGCCGCCGGCGCGCGTCGTCAGACGCAGCAGGTACTCCCTCTCGAAGTGGGTGATGAGGTTGTCCTTGGCGATATGGAAGGCCTCGTTCATGATCCCGGTCGGGAGGCCCGGCTCCATCGTCTCTTCCGCGGCGCGGTCGTCGTAGACCGGAATGTCGTCGGGCGTGATGCTGCGTCCCGCATCCGCAATCACCGCGAGATGCTCGATGACGTTCTGCAACTCACGCACATTGCCCCGCCACGGACGCGATTGCAGGAAGGCGATGGTCTCCGCCTCGAACACCGGCGCCGGCGCCCCGCTGGCGCGGTGGCGCTCCCAGGATCGCTTGAGGAAGAAGTCGGCCAGCAGCGGGATGTCCTCCAGCCGCTTGCGCAGGGGCGGCAACTTGATGGGCACCACGCGCAGCCGATAGAACAGGTCCTCGCGCAGGAGTCCCTGTTGGACGCTCTCCTGCGGATCGCGATTGGTGGCGCTGATGAAACGCACGTCGACCACGGCATCCTGTGTTTCGCTGCCAAGGCGACGCACGACCCCATCCTGCAGCACCCGCAACAGCTTGGCCTGCAGCGGCATGGTCATCTCGGTGAGTTCGTCGAGGAAGAGCGTACCCCCGTTGGCGACTTCGAGCAGTCCGGCCTTGTCGCGATCGGCCCCCGTGAAGGCGCCCTTGCGGTATCCGAACATCTCGGACTCGAGAAGATTGTCCGGCAGGGCCGCGCAGTTCACGGGTACCAGCTTGCGCTGCGTGCGGCGGCTGTGCTTGTGAATGAACTGCGCGATCATTTCCTTGCCGGTACCGCTCTCGCCGCTGATCATCACGCTGGCATCGGTGGCCGCGACTTTCTGCGCCAGTTCGACGGCCTTGCGGAAGGTGGGGGAGATGCCGAGAAGTTCCATCGACTCGCCCGCGCCGTTCTGCGTCATCAGGGCGGAGGGTTTGATACTCTCCCGTGTTTCGCGCGTGGCGGCTGCCGCATGGGCGGCCCGGCCAACCAGCACCTGCAGGTGGCTGGCCGAAAACGGCTTGGGCAGATAATCCCACGCACCGGCTCGCAACGCCTCGATACTCGACTGTACCGACGGATTGCCGGTCATCACCACCACGATGATCCCCTTGTGCGCCTCCACGGCCGCCTTCAGGACCTCCATTCCCGAGACATTGTTCAGGAAGAGGTCCACGAGAACGAGGTCGAACCGACGGCGCCGGACGAAGTCGAGGGCTTCGTCACCGCGCCCGGTGCTGACGACGCTGTGTCCGTCCATCTGCAACACGGAGACACACCCTTCCCGTAGCGTACGGTCATCGTCGACCACGAGAATGCGCAGACCGGTTCCTTTGTCTGGAATGACGGCAGCGCCGGAGTCAGGGAGAAATGGATCGGTCATTGCGTAGGGTATCGATTACATCCGTCACCGAGGTCGCGCGCGGTCTCAATGGCTGGGGCCGCCGCTGGTGGCTTGAACAGTGGTGCAGCAGTACGACACATGACGTCGCGCCCTTACTACTATACAGCGACTACCTGTGGCGCCCGTCCATGTATTCGCGAGCGCCAACGCCTGCGAAATACGGTGACGCGCGTCGCGCGTCAATGCATTTCCGTGGCTTTTCCTCAACAGTCTTCGTGTCGTGACTGCAACACTGGGCAAAACGTCACGCAATTGTTGCCTCAGCGCTGCGCTACCCGTGCGCTTACGCAGCACCGTGTTGCGGACGAGATTCATGAGCCGTCATTAGCACGATTGTTGCGCCAGATCCCTACGCCGTCATCTCAATGTCCGGACAGCAGATCCAGCCTGTAGAATCGCGAGACCTTGCGCCGGCCCCTTATCAGGAGGGGCCACCTCCCGCTGATTGGGGGAGCGAGCAAGAGTCCGCCAGCGAACCCAAGGGGCCTTCGCTGGGGCGGTATCTGGCGGCCATCAACCGCTTCAAGTGGCTCATCCTCCTGTTGACGGCTCTTGGGGCGGGTCTGGGTGTGGCCGCGACGCGCTTCATCACGCCGGAGTACGAGGTGCAGGCCACCGTCCTGCTGGAGCAGGGAACGGCCGTGAACGGGCAGAATCGGGGCCCCATCCAGGCCGAGGAGCTGCTCAAGGCGTCGGGATGGCAGGATCTGATGCGCTCGTTCGCCGTTTCGGATCCGGTGGTCAACAGCCTCGCGCTGTTCGTCCAGCCGGCCCGCGATGCCGACAGCACGCTCTTTCGCTCGTTCCGCGTCAGCGAGCAGCAGTCGCTGCGCCCGGGCAGCTACGTGCTGAAGGTGAATGGCCCACGCTACGTGCTTGCCACGGCGGAGGGGCTCGAAGTGGAGCAGGGGGCCGTTGGGGATTCCATCGGGGCACGCATCGGCTTTGTCTGGCAACCCACGTTGGAGGCGCTGGGCAACCGCGACGAAATCGGCTTCAGCGTGCAGACGCCGCGTGAAGCCTCCATCGCGCTCATCAAGAAGTTGCAGATGAACCTGGTGGATGGGTCCTCGTTCCTGTCGATCTCGCTTCGCGGGAGCAATGCCCAGCGGACCGCGACCACGCTGAACGCCTGGGTGGAGCAGTTCGTCGCCACCGCGACCGCGCTCAAGAAGAAGAACGTCACCTCAGTGGCGGCCATCCTCGAGGGACAGCGGGAGTATGCGGCACGGGATCTGGCAGCCGCGGAATCGGCGCTGGAGAGCTTTCGTGTGCGCACGGTCACCGAACCCACGGAGCGGCAGACGATTCAGCCTGGCATCGAGATGACCAACAGTCCGGTCTTCGAGAACTACTTCCGGGACAAGATCCAGGCCGACGCCTATCAGCGCGATCGTGAAGCCCTCGATCGCATCCTCGAGGGCGCGCGCCGCGGGGAGCTCATCACGCGGGAAGCGGTGCTGTCGGTGCCCAATGTGAATGCCGACCCCGCCGCCGAGAACCTGCGCAGCGTGCTCAAGGATCAGGCGGAACGGGAGTTCGCGCTCCGGCAGTTGCGCGAGAGCTACACCGATGAATTCTCCAAGGTCAAGGAAGCGCAGGCGGCGCTGACCGCGTTGCGCACCGTGACCGTGCCGGCGGCGCTGGAAGCCTATCTCGGTCAGTTGCGGCAGCGCGAGCAGAGCCTCACGGCCAGCATTGCGCGCAGCAGTCGCGACCTGCGTACCATTCCGACCCGCACCATTGAGGAGCAGCGTCTCAAGCGGCAGGTCGAGGTGAGTGAAGAGATGTACAAGAGCCTCAACCTCAAGGCGGCAGAAGCCAAGCTGGCCGAGGCGGCGACCATTCCCGATGTGAGCATCCTTGATGGTGCGGTGCCGCCGCTGCGCCCGACGCGCAACACGGCCCCCGTGCTCATTCTTGCCTGTACCGGCGCGATGTTGCTGCTGGGAATCCTCCTGGCCATAGTGCTGGACCAGACCGACCGCCGTTTCCGGTACCCGGAGCAGGTCACCGGTGATCTGGGGCTCTATGTGCTCGGCGCGGTGCCCGTGGTATCGGCCAAGGGGCGTCGCAGCAAGTCGGATCAGGCGGCCCAAGTGGTGGAGGCCTTCCGCACCGTGCGCATGAACGTGCGCTATGCGGCCGATCCGCGGCGCCCGCTCACCATGACCATCACCAGCCCGGGGCCGGGGGATGGCAAGAGCCTGGTGTCGAGCAACCTGGCCCTCAGCTTCGCGGAATCCGGTGCGCGCACCTTGCTCATTGACGGCGACATCCGCCGCGGCGAGCTCGCCAAGACCTTCAACATCCCCTCCAAGCCGGGGCTGGTCGAGTACCTCGACGGCACGGCCCTCATTGCCGAGGTGCTGCATCCGGTCGAGGCGCACCCGAATCTGACGGTCCTGCCCGGTGGGGCCCGTCGCCGCAAGGCGCCGGAACTGCTGGCGACGCCGCGCCTGACTCAGTTGGTGAGCCAGATGGCGGCCGAGTACGATGTCGTCATCATCGACTCCCCGCCGCTGGGCGCCGGATTCGATGCCTACGCGCTGGCCACGGCCACCGGCAACATGGCGCTCGTGATGCGTGTCGGCATCACCGACCGGAAGATGGCCGAAGCCAAGATGGCCGTGGTCGATACGCTCCCCGTCCGGGTGATGGGTGCCATCCTGAATGGCATCGAACTCAAGGGCGCGTATCAGTACTACTCGTACTATCAGGAGTACGAGGCGAAGGACGAGCCGACGGAACGCCTCCCGGAAGGCACGCGCAAGACCACGGCGCTGCCCAGCGGGCGGTCGTGATGATGAACTCTGGTGCCCGTATCATGCTGACCATTCGAAACCCGTGGAGTGCCATCGGGGGAGTATCCGGCCGGGCCGTGGTGGCACGTGCTCTCCTCGTCGGGGCCATGCTGAGCCGCTTCGGTGCGGCAGCCGGAGCGCAGGACATCGTGGTGGCCGGGCCCCAGCGGGCGACGCGCGCCGAGCTCACCGCACGCGTTGCCGATTTGCAGCGTCAGCAGAGCTCGGCGCAAGGTGCGTCGCTGGGTCGACTGCGTCGCGAAGGGTCCGCCATCCAGCAGCGACTGCAGACGGGCGATTTCCGGGTGGGCGACCGCTTCGTGGTGTCCGTGCGCATGGATAGCGTGCGCACCGATACGGTGCTGGTCCGGGACAGCTTGCGTGTCCTCGTGCTCAACCTCCCCGAGGTGTCGGTGGCCGGCGTCTTGCGATCGGAATTGGAGACGCACATCAACGCGCACGTGGCACGATTCGTCCGTAATGCGAGTGTCCGGACCAGCGTGCTCACGCGGGTGTCCGTGCTGGGGGCCGTCCTGCGCCCGGGCTTCTATTATGCCGCACCGGACCGTCCTGTGAGCGATCTGCTGATGCTGGCCGGCGGCCCGCTGCCGGACGCCAAAACCGATCAGTTCGAGGCCACGCGCGGTGCCACGAAGCTCGTGGACTCCAAGGCGGCCAAGCGCATCGTGAAGGACGGCAGCACGCTGGAAGAGGTGGACATCCAGAGCGGCGATGAGGTACGCTTCACCCAGCGCCGCAAGGTCAATTGGGGTCTCGTCGTTCAGCTCGCCTTCGTCGCCTCGTCGCTCTTCTTTGCGGCCTTGCAGTTCATTCAATGGTACTACAGCCGTCAGGACAACTGAGCACCGTGCCCATGAGGGATCCCCGCGTATCGACCATCCCGGTTTCCGGAGCTGGACGCACGGTGTCGCGTGCCAGCGGCTCCCCGGAGTTGGCGGGTGAGCCCGCCGCGGCGGAGGCGATGTCCGAGACGGGACCCGGCGATGACTTCGAACCACGTCGCCGTTCCGAGCTCGCGAGTCGCGTCTTCAACGTGGTCGTGGCGCTGCTCATGCTCACGGCGTCGCTGCCGGTCATGCTCATCACGGCGCTGCTCATCCGCCTGAGTTCGCGTGGCCCGGTGTTCTACACGCAGGTCCGCGTCGGACTCGACCGCCGATGGCATCGCACGCGGGCGCTCAACGAACGTCGTCGGGAAGACCTCGGGGGCACGCCGTTCACGATCTACAAGTTCCGCTCGATGCGCGTCGACGCGGAAGTGAACGGGCAGGCGGTCTGGGCCAAGCAGAACGACGATCGGGTGACGGTGATCGGCGGCATCATCCGCAAGTCCCGCATCGATGAACTGCCGCAGCTGTTCAACGTGCTGCGTGGCGACATGAACATCGTGGGCCCGCGTCCGGAGCGCCCGAGCATCTTTGTCCGCCTGCGGGAGCAGATCGCCGATTATCCCGTGCGGCAGCGGGTCAAGCCCGGAATCACCGGGTTGGCGCAGGTGTCCAACCCCTACGACACCGACCTCGACGACGTTCGGCGCAAAGTGGCTTTCGACATTCAGTACATGCAGCGGCAGTCCATCGTGGAAGATGTCCGCATCATGCTGCGCACCGTCCCGGTCATGATTTTCCGCATCGGCGGGCGGTAGTCCGGTGACGGCGCCATCGCCCATGTCCCGTCAGGTGGCGCCAGTCCCGGCGCCCGGACGGCCGCGCGGGCGCTTCACCGCTGCGCGGCGCCGTGCGGGCCGTGGGGCTTTTCCTGCCAGTGCATCGTCCACGTGGACGCTCGCGTCCGTGCTGTCGATCGGTATCGTGCTGGCCATAGTCGGACGCATTCACGATGCCGTGGGCGAAGGGACGATTCCGGCCGGCAAGATCCTGCTCGGCCTCGGCGCCATCGCTCTCCTCACCGGGCCGACCTTGGCCATCGTGCGACGCAGCTGGGCCACACCCATCGGGAAGTCGCTCGTCATCTTCAGCGCCGCGCTGTACCTCTCGCTGCCCTTTTCGCTGCTGCGCAGTGACACGCTCGCGATCGCGTTCGCCTTCGTGACGCGCACCATACCCTTCATCCTCATCATGCTGGTGGCCGTACGTGGCGTGGGGGACGTGAGCCGTCTGCTCCGCAGCATGGTGGTGATGCAGGTCCTCATGGGGGTGCTGATTGCCGCCGGTTTCGGCGTTGTGCTCAATGGGGCCGACGGCGCGCGCACCACGCTGGCTGGCAGCTACGACCCGAACGACCTGGCCCTGGTGATGGCCTCGTGCGGTGCGGCCTCGCTCTGGGCGCTGCGCGACAACAAGCTGGTGTGGCGCTTCGCAGGCCTCATCGGCCTCGTCCTTGGCATGTATGTCATCATCCGCACCTACTCCCGGGGCGGGGCGATCTCCTTCGCCGTGATGGTGATCATGTCGCTGGTGCTGGCGCGTCGCGCCGTGCCCATGTGGCTGCGGCTGGCCATGTTCCCGGCCGTCGCAGCCGCGTTGCTGTTGGCCCCACAGAAGTACATCGAGCGGCTCAGCACCCTGGGTACCGTCAGTCAGGACTACAACATCACCGACGAGACCGGACGCACCAAGATCTGGAAGCGTGGCATCGGCTACTTCCTGTCCCGACCGCTCACCGGGGTCGGGGCCGGACAGTTCGGTCAGGCGGAAGGGCGGTATGGTCGTGAGGAGCTTGGGCGGAACGCGGGCTGGAAATGGTCGGCGGCGCACAACATGTACGTCGAAAGCCTGGCGGAAATCGGGCTGCCGGGTTTCCTCAGCTTGTTGGGCATGTTGGTGCCGAGCGTGACCCTGTGGTGGCGCGTACGCGCCCACCCCCCCCGATCGGACGATGAGTTGCAGTACCAGCGGCAGGTGGAAACGGTAGCGGTGGCGGTGATCACGTTCATGGTTGGTGCGATGTTCCTGAGTGCCACCTTCAGCCCGATGGTCATGCTGCTCACGGCGCTCGGCATAGCGCTGCGCACGGTGCCGCAGGCGGCCCGATTCGTGGGGCGCGCTCGTCCCGGGCGTTCGTCACGCCGGGGCGCGCGGGCGGTGCCAACCGCCGTCCCTGCCGGAATGGCGACGGGAGGCTGAGGTGACACCCCACTGGGCGGCCCTGATGTACCATGCCACCCCCGCGCGCCACGAGGATGCCGACTACTTCGCCGTTCCGGCGCCGGCGTTGGCGCGGCAGCTGACGTGGTTGCGGGAGCGCGCCATCGCCGGGCGTTCGCTCGAGGCTGTGCTCGACGCCGGCGCCGAGTCGCACGGCGTGGCCATCACCTTCGACGACGCGCACCGGTCCAACTATGACGTGGCCTTCCCCCTCTTCGCCGAAGCGGGTATGTCCGCCACGATCTTCGTGGTGCCGGCGTGGGTGGGACGGACGGGGTACTGCACGTGGTCGCAGCTGCGCGAACTGCAGGCCGGTGGCTGGTCCATCCAGTCGCATACGCAGACTCATCCGTTCCTCTCGACACTCGATGCCGCCGCGGTGACACGCGAACTGGTGGACAGCCGGCGGGAGATCGAGGACAACATCGGTGCACCGGTCGTGACCCTGGCCCTGCCGAACGGCGACTGGCCCCGGCGGCGCTTTCGTCACCTCTTGCACGACAGTGGATATCGCCACATCGCCACCAGCCGCTGGCATGCGAATGGTGACGCGGAACGGCGTCGCGGCGTCTTCGGGCGGTACACGGTGCGGCGAGGTACCATGCCGGAGGCGTTCGAATCCATGGTGAGGCAGCTGCCGGGAACGCTGTCACGCGAATCGCTGCGCCTGTCCACGTTGTCGCTGGTGCGCAGTGCGCTCGGGGTCCGCCGATACGGCGCCCTTCGGCGCTATCTCGTGGAACGTCGCGCGGCCGCACCCGCCGCCGGCATGACGCCTCCGCCTTGACCATTCCCTTGCCCTGTAGATGAGCGAGAGCACGGCCCTCCAGGTTCGCGCGGTATTCACCAGTGTGCTCGGTGTCCCTGCCGAACAGCTTTCCGATGACGCGTCTCCCGACACGATTCCGTCGTGGGACTCGCTCACGCACATCAATCTCATGCTGGCCATCGAAGGCGCGTGCGGTGTGCAGTTCGAACCCGACGAGCTGATGGAACTGCGTACCGTGGGCGCGGTGGTGCAGCGGGTCGTAGCGGCCCGTGCCTGATCACGCGCCCGGCGAAGCGGCATCGCTGCGCCACGGCCCCCCGTTCACCGACGCCTCCGCATACCATCGCCTGGCTCGCGAGCTCAAGGTGCGCGGTGGCACGCGCCCCTTGCGCGTGGCCCTGCTCGCCTCGTTCACGTTCGGCTTCATCGAGCCGTTCCTGCGGGTCGAACTCGGCCGGCTCGGTCTCGACGTGGATCTGTTCATTGGCGGATACGGCGAGGTCGAGTCGCTGTGGCTGGACGAGTCGAGTGCGCTGCATGCCTTCCAGCCTGATGTCGTGGTGGTGGCGGTGCGGCTCGAGGACATGAGCCCCGACGCCGCGATTCGGGTAGCCGATGCCACCGGGGCCACGTTGCGCTCGTCCTTCGACGCATTGGTCCAGCGCCTCTCCGCACTGCTGCAGGCACGGGCCGGAGACGGCGCCGGGACCGCGGGCCGATGGACGACGCTGGTGGCCAATTTCGCCCCCGTCGCCGCGTCGCCATTCGGCGTGGGTGACGCCTCCGTCGCCGCCTCACGCCAGGAAGCGGTCGCGTACGCGAATCATTCGCTGCGGGAAGCCGTATCGGCGGTCGGTGGCGCCTACGTCTGGGATTACGCTGGTCTGGTGGCGGCGCACGGCGCCGGCGTCTGGCGCGATGATCGCCTGTGGTTTCTCGGACGCATACCCGTGGCGGCGATCCACCACCCTGCAGCGGCGCAGCATCTGGCGCGCACGATTCGCGCGGCCGTGCAGCCGTCGGCCAAGGTGCTGGTACTCGATCTCGACAACACGCTCTGGGGCGGCGTGGTCGGCGACGATGGCGTCGAGGCACTCAAGGTGGGCGACGACTATCCGGGCAACGTGTTCAAGGCGGTGCAACGTCACGCCCGCGGATTGCGCGACCGCGGTGTGCTGCTCGCCATCGCGAGCAAGAACGATGAGGAGGTCGTGCGCGATGCCTTCGCGCGACACCCCGAATTCCTCCTGCGATGGGACGACTTCGCGGCCCACGCGGTGAGCTGGGAGCCGAAGTCCGCCGGCCTCGCGCGGATGGCTGAGCAGTTGGGCCTCGGACTCGATGCGCTCGTGTTTCTCGATGACAACCCGGTGGAGCGGGCGGAAGTGCAGTCGATGCTCCCGGCGGTGCGCGTGATCGATGTCGAGCCGTGGGGATCGTTGCCGCGCGCACTCGCTGCCGCACCGTGGTTCGACCAGTTGGCCGCCTCGGCCGAGGACCTGCGTCGGGCCAGTCAGTACGCGGAAGAGCGCCAACGGCAGACAGTGGCGGGTGCCTACGCCACCGTCGAGGAGTATCTCGGATCGCTCGAGCTGACGGCACAGGCGATGGCCACCTCGGCGCTCGAACGGCAACGGGTCGCACAGCTGATCGCCAAGACCAATCAGTTCAACCTCACGCTGCGCCGCCCGTCCGAGGCGCAGGTGACGGAGTGGATGTCCACGCCGGATACCCACCGCGTGCTGCACATGCGACTGGCCGATCGCTTCGGTGACCACGGCATCATCGCGGCCGCCGTCCTTGCGCGTCATGGGGAGACGGCGCGCATCGAGGTGCTGGTCATGAGCTGCCGGGTCATGAATCGCCGTGCCGAGCACGCATTCCTGTCGTTTGCCGCGGAGGTCGCTCGCCAGTGGGGATGCACGCGACTGCTGGGCGAATACGTGCCGGGGCCGCGGAACAGCGTGGTGGCCGACCTGTACCCCGCGCTGGGGTTCGAGCCGGAGCCGGCGATGCCCACGACCGACACCATGTGCTTCGGCGTGGCGCTCACCGATACCGCGCTGCCGTGGCCGGCCGCAATCCGGCGTACCGCATGACGACCCGGCCGCAGCATCTCTTCAGCGTGGACGTGGAGGATTACTTCCAGGTCAGCGCCTTCGAGGCGATCGCGCCGATCGCCACCTGGGACCGGTTCCCCACGCGTGTCGACACGAACACGCGCCGGTTGCTCGACCTGCTGGCCAAGCACGACGCACGGGCCACGTTCTTCACCCTGGGCTGGGTCGCGGAGCGCTTTCCGGAACTGGTGCGCGACATTGCACGGGCCGGACACGAGGTGGCCTCCCATTCCTTCTGGCATCGCCGGGTCACGACGCTCACGCCCGAAGCCTTTCGCGAGGATCTGCGTCGCTCGAAGGCCGTACTCGAGGCGGTGACCGGCGAGGCGATCACCGGTTACCGGGCCCCCTCGTTTTCCATCGTCCCTGGCGTGGAGTGGGCATGGGAGATCCTCGTCGAAGAAGGATTCACGTACGATTCCAGCGCCTTTCCCATCGTGCGTCCAGGCTACGGCAACCCGGGCGCGCCGCGGGATCCGTACGTGATTCCCACGCCCAGTGGACCGCTACACCAATATCCACTGGCGACCGCGTCGTTCGGTTCGATGCGGCTGCCGGGCGCCGGCGGCGGCTATCTGCGCATGCTGCCACCGGCGCTGCTGCATCGGGCGGTTCGTGAGGCGGCAGCGCGTGGGGCACCCGCCATGTGCTACATCCACCCGTGGGAGATCGATCCGGAGCAGCCCCGGCTTGCCGCCGGGTGGCTGACGCGCGTTCGCCACTACAGCGGCCTTGCCACCGCATTGCCCCGTCTCGACGCCCTGCTGGCGTCGGCCGCCTTTACCTCGGTGCGGGACTATCGCACCAGCCACGCGGTGGCAGCCTGATGGGCACCGAGGCCATGCCGTCGGGCGCGCGTATCGTGCGCGGCTACGCCGATGATGGGGCGTGGGACGCCTTCGTGCGCACCCAGCCCACCTGGACGCACTTCCATCTCTCGGGCTGGTCCCGTGTCTTTCGCGACGTGCTGGGACACGAGGACTGCCGCCTCGCTGCCTGTGACTCGCAGGGGCGCGTACGGGGGGTGCTCCCGCTGATGCGCATTCGCAGTCCCCTCTTCGGGCACTTTCTCGTCTCCATGCCCTTCGTGAATCACGGGGGGCCGCTCGGCTCGGATGAGGTCGTGCAGGCGCTGGTGGCCGAGGCGGTACGCATGGCCGCCGATGATGAGGTGGATCTGCTGGAACTGCGCAGTCGCACGCCACAGCCGATCGACCTTGCGGTGTCGCATCGCAAGGTGGCCGTACTGTTGCCGTTGCCCGATTCGCCCGATGCGTTGTTCAAGGCGTTCCCCGCCAAGCTGCGGAGTCAGGTGCGACGCCCGCAGAAGGAGGGCGTCACGGTGCGCTTCGGCCGCGACTGTGTGGCGGACTTCCATCGGGTGTTCTCGTCGCACATGCGTGATCTGGGCACGCCCACCCACGGTGTGCGCCTGTTCGAGGCCCTCGCGGACGCCTTTGGCGATGATGCGTGGACGGGTGTGGCCTACCACAACGGCACGCCGATCGCCTGCGGTATGGGCTTTCGCTGGGACCGGGAGTTCGAGATCACCTGGGCGTCATCGCTTCGCGCCTACAACCGCGTGGCGCCGAACATGCTGCTGTACTGGGAGTTCATGCAGCGGGCCATGGCCGCGGGATGTGCGCGCTTCAACTTCGGGCGATCGACGCCGGGTGCCAGCACCCACAAGTTCAAGCTGCAATGGGGCGGACACGACGAAATGCTGCACTGGTATCAGGTTGCCAAGGGTGGGCGCACCGCAACGCCCAACCCCGACTCCGGCATGATGTCGTACGCCCCACGCGTGTGGCGGCGTCTGCCGCTGCCGCTCGCCAATCGCCTGGGGCCGCTCGTAGTCCGGCTCATTCCCTGAGAGACGACCACCATGTGCGGCATAGCGGGACTGCTGTGGCGAGACGGGCAGCGGGCGGGCGACGCCACCCTCGTGGGGGCGATGTGCGATGCCTTGCGCCATCGCGGGCCGGACGACGAGGGGGTGTGGGCCGACGGCCCGGCCGCTATCGGCATGCGGCGACTGTCCATCATCGACCTCGCCGGCGGACATCAGCCGATCTTCAACGAAACCGGCCGGATCGGTGTCGTGATGAACGGCGAGATCTACAATTACCGGGCGTTGCGTGAGCAATTGCTGGCGCGTGGTCACGTGCTGCGCACGCACAGCGACACGGAAGTGCTGGTGCACCTGTACGAGGACTACGGTGAGCATCTGGTGGAGCACTTGCGTGGCATGTTCGCCTTCGCGATCTGGGATGCCGATCGGGGCACCCTGCTGCTTGGCCGCGATCATTTCGGCATCAAGCCGCTGTATGTCGCGGAGGGCCATGGCTTCGTGGCCTTCGCCTCGGAACTCAAGGCGCTGGTCGCCGTCGGCGCCACGTCACGGGAAATCGATGGCGAGGCGCTCGATCTCTACCTCCAGTTGGGCTACGTGCCCGCGCCCTGGAGCATCTTCCGGGACGTAAGGAAGCTGCTACCTGCGCATACCCTGACGATCCGCCGCGGTGAATCCCCGCGACAGCGCTGTTACTGGCAGCTGCCCACGGGCACCGTGGATCCGGGGGGAGATGTCGTGGCATACGTGCGCGAGGCGCTCGACGATGCCGTGGCGGCGCATCTGGTGGCCGACGTACCGATCGCCGCGTTCCTCAGTGGGGGCATCGATTCCTCGGCCGTCGTGAGCGGCATGGCCGGCATGGGCTACGCCTCGCGTGCCTTCACGGCCCGCTACCACGGGAGTGGTGCGGAGGGGACCGATGAGGTGCCCTTGGCTCGGGCCCTCGCCAATCGCTATGGCCTGCCGCTGACCGTGGTCGACGTGGAACCGGCCGTGCAGGACTTGCTGAGTCCCATCTGCCACGCCCTCGATGAGCCGCTGGCCGACGAATCGGCGGTACCAACGTGGATACTCTCCCAGGCCGTAGCCGCCTCATACAAGGTCGTGCTTGCCGGTACTGGCGGTGACGAGTTGTTCGGCGGATACCGCCGGCATCGCGGTCTGGCACTGGCCGACCGGTGGAATCGTGTCCCGCCACTCGTGCGTCGCGGTGTGAGCCGCCTTGCCCAGGCGATCCCCGAACCCCGGAACGGCTCGCTCTCCATCACCCGACTCAAGCGATTCGTACGGGCCGGCAATGGCACGCCGGTGGAACGGTACGCGGATTTCGTGGCGCGGCTCGGACCGGCGGAGTTCACCGCCGTGCGCCCACAGGGTCGCGGCGATCGACACACCGCGCATTTCGGTGCACTCGGGGCACCTGGCACGGCTGATGGTGCGCTGCGCAGTGCGCTGCGGATCGACTACGGCTGCTATCTCCCCGACGACATCCTTGCCCTCAGTGACCGCGTCTCGTCGGCACACTCACTCGAAGTCCGGGTGCCATTCGTGGACGTGCGGCTCGTCGAACGGCTCTTCACCTTGCCCGATCACTATCGCATTCGCGGGTCGGTGCAGAAATGGGTGCTCCGTGAGGCCGTTCGGCCACGTCTCACCCCAAATCACTTCACGGCGCCCAAGCGTGGTTTCGTCGGACCGACGGCCTCCTGGCTGCGCAACGAGATGCGCGCGGTGCTGGAGGACGAACTGGCGGCGGCGCGCATGCAGCGTCTGGGGCTCTTCGATGTGCGCGCCATTGGCGAACTGCTTCAGGCGCACACCACCCGTCGCGCCAACCACGAGAGCACCTTGTGGGCCCTCATGGTGTTCTCGCTCTGGCACGGCCACTACGTCGAACAGCAACCGGCGGTGCCGCAACTCACGGTGCCGCGACTCGCGCCCTGAGGCGTGTCGTATCGCGGCGTCACGTCCTGATGCCGTACAGCGACATGTAGGCGGAGGTCATCGCCTCGGCCGTGAACTCGCGGGCGAATGTGGCGCGGGCGCGTGCACCGAGTGCGATGGCCCCGTCGGCGCGGCCGAGTCCATCCAGCGTTTCGCAGAGGGCCCGTGCCAGCGCCGCCACATCGGACGGCGGAACAAGGACGCCTGCTTGCGACGGCCCCAGTGCCGCCGGCATTCCGCCCACTGCCGACGCGACAATGGGCAACCCCATCGACATGGCCTCGAGCAGCGCGAGCGGCAGTCCCTCCGATACCGAGGGCAGCACAAACACGTCGAGGGCGCTATAGAACGCCGCCATGTCGGATACCATCCCGGGCATGCACACCGAGGCGCCAAGCGCCTGCTGTTCGATGATCCGCTCGAGCGCCGCGCGCTCGGGACCGTCACCACCGATCAGCAGGCGGGCACCGGGATGGACCGCCAGGACCTGCGGCCAGGCGGCGAGCAGCACGTTCAGCCCCTTCTCCCATACCAACCTGGCGGCCAACCCCACGATCGGCCCGTCGGTTGCCCCGAACCATGCAGCGCGTGTCCGATCGCGCTGCGCAGGCGCCACGGGAACCACGGCGTTCACGCCATTGACGATCACGTGCAGCTTGTGCGGCCCGATGTGCAGGTGAGCGGCGAGCTGTTCCGCCAATGGTGCGGAGACGGCGACCATTGCGTGCACAACGGAGGCGGCCCACCGTTCGGCGATCATGATGTGTCGCCGGTCGGGCAGCACACGACCGTGGTCGGTATGCACGATGCGGCGCACTCCACACCAGCGGGCTGACGGGGCACCGTAGATCAGGGGTGCCGAATTGTGGGTATGCACCACGGTGGGGCGCACCTCACGGAGCACCGGCACCAGGCACCGCCACGCGAAGTAGTCCGGTGGTGAGACCGGTACGCCCGCGAGGTGCACGGGCACGCCCATGTCCCGCAGTTCGTCAGCCACCGCGCCCAGCTGCTTCATGGCGATCACGCTGGTGCGGATCTGCCGTGCTCGCAGCGTTCGGCACAGCGTGGCGATGGCACGCTCCATTCCCCCCATGCCCAGCGTTTCCACCACATGCACGACATGCGCCAGGTCCGGCGTGCCCGTCGTCGCGCTCATTCGACGACCTCGGGGTTCATGACCCCGTCATCACCGCGGGTGACATAGAGCTGTGCCGGGGTGAGGCCCGCCTCCGCAAGTACACGGACAAGCGCCGGTGAAGCCAGGCAGGCAAAGGACGGCGGCGCTTCCAGAAAGCCTGCCGCGCGAAAGGCGGGGCGCCACTCCGGCGCGCTGTGGTTTCCCACGAGCAATTGCGCCCCACCCTTCACCAGTGTGCGAACCGCTGCCGTCACGACAGCGCCGGCGTTGGCGGGATCCGCCAGCATGTCGTGCAGCATCCCCACGCGCAGGGCGCCATACGGCCGATGGCGTGCGCGCCGAAAGTCGAACTGCTGCGCGGCAAACCAGCCGAGCCGCTGACCTTGCCGCTCGACCGTCCAGAAGCCGACACCCGGCGCTGCCGGAGGGATCGCCCATGTTACCGCGCGTTGGCCGCGGTCGGCCATGGCCCGATAGCTCCCCCGGATCTGGCGAAAGAGCGCATCCCACCCGGCATCCGGAGCGGCGTATGGCGAGACCCGGATATCGCGGAGGGTGCCGATCCCGCGGATCGCATTCCACGCACGAAGCGCCCCGCGCGTCACGGGAGCGGCACCGCACAGGCGCAGCACCGACGCGGCGCGTCGCACGCGAGGGCGCGAGGCGAGCTGTGGGAGCTCCGTCAGCACCGGCAGTGGATCGACGGGCAGCACGTACGTCGGCACGACGGCCCCCGACCAGCGAAGGGCCTGCAGCAGCTTGGCGAACTGTCCCTGCAGGCCTCCCATGCCCACGGCAAGGAGCGTCGGCAGCTCGCGTTGGAGGTGCATGATCATGGCGGCCGGCACCCCCGCAAATCGTCGCTCCACCAGGCTTTCGGCGACCGGGTACTTGATCCAGCCCACGGGGATCGAACGCTCGGCCAGCCAGAGTCGGCTGCGCCGCAGGTAGACGCTGCCGCGAATCTCGTCGCCGTCGGCCACAACGTAGTAGGACTCCTGCGGCTCGTCCGGCTGGGCGGCGGGAACGACGTCCGGCGGATACACCAGGGTATCCACACCACCCGCCCTGAGGCGCGCGTTGAGCCGCGCGATGGCCTCGGCGTCGTCGGGGCGGGCCAGTCGGATCTGCAGCCCCATCGCGTCAGCGTCCTCCCTGCTGGCCGGCGCGGCGCCGGAGTCGCGGCAGGGCAAACCAGGTGAAGCGCAGATGTTCCGGTAGCGCCCGACGTCGGTAGTGCGGGCCGAACTGCCCTTCGTAGGGAACGGCGTCGACAGGCTCACCGCGGGACAGCCGATCGACTTGCCGGAGCACCACGTCGGTGCCCGCGGCGAACGCGCGACACCAGATGGTCACGTCGTCGTCCTCTCGGCCGAAGGGCACACGCGCCACCGCCACCGCGGCACCGGTGTCCACGGTGGGGGCGATGTGGTGCACGGTCACCCCGAGGTTGTCGAGGTCGCCGCGGGCGAGCGCATGGAACGTGCTCGCGTGTCCGCGATACTCCGGGAGCACACCGCAATGGATGTTCAGTGCCGCCACGCGTGCCAGCTCGAAGGTCGCCCGGTTGAGAATCCCGGTGGCGTGCACGACCAGCAGATCCGGCGCCCATTCGGTGATGAGTGCGCGGGCCTCGGCACCGTTCAGCGAGCGGACCGTCCGGACCGGTACGTCGTCCGGAAGCGGTTGCGCCGGGGGAAGGACCCGGGCCACTGCGTCGCCCAAGGCCGAGGGGCGCGTCAGCCGATCGAACACCTCGTAGGCGAGGACCCACGCCGTGTGCCACCATCCCTCCCGTCGGGCATTGCGCCGGAGATACCGGAGCCGGTCTCCCACCGAGCGGAATCGGTCCTCGTAGATCACCCCGACCAATGCGTGCCGCTCCGCCAGCCTGCTCAGCAGGTGGCGTGTGAGAGGGTGCGGCTTGGATAGGACGACCACACGCACGGAGGGCGGGGTCACGGTGTCAGACATCGGGGAGGGATCGCACGGGTGTGGAGAGGTCGTTTAGAATAGCAGCGTATCTCCGCACCGGCAGCGGAACGTTCACGGGTGATCATGTCAGGACCGGATTCCATCACATCAGCTGAGGCGGCTCGCGGGCCGCAGGACCCGGCGGCGCCCACAGGGGCGCAGCCGCCGGTGATCGTCATCGCTGACGATTGGGGGCGCCACGTATCGACGACCCAGCACCTCTTCCGTCGCATCGTGCGCTCGCACGACGTGATCTGGGTGAACAGTTTCGGTCACCGAAGACCGCAACTGACCTGGTACGATTTCCGCCGGGCGCTTTCGAAGGTCGCCAAGATGGTGTCAGCGCGGAAGGCACCGCCCACCGATGGTGAGGGCCCGCGCCTGATCATCAATCCGCGTGCACTGCCATGGCACAACATCGAATGGGTCCGGCGCTGGAACCGAGGCGTCGTTCTCGCCGAGGTGCAGCGGGCGCTTGCCGCCGTCGCACCGGGACGCACGCCCATCTTCGTCACCGCCACGCCGCTCGGTGCCGATCTGGTCGGTGCCTTTGGCGAGCGTGCCGCCGTGTACCTTTGTCTCGACGACTACGACCAGTTGCCGGGCGTCGAGCGCAACCTGCTCGTGCCATACGAGGCACGGCTGCTCGCGCGGGTGGACGCCACGATTGCCACGGCGGAAAGCCTGACCCACAGCAAGCGCCCCGCATCGGGCCGCACGCTGCATCTTCCCCAGGGCGTGAACTACGCCCACTTCGCGACCCCACGGGAGGCGCCGCCGGAGCTGGCCAACCTGCCACGACCCATCATCGGCTTTGCCGGTGGCGTGGGACCGGTGATCGACCGTGGGCTGCTCCAGGCCGTTCGCGATCGTTTCCCCTCGGCCTCCATCGTGCTGGTCGGTATGCACCAGGAGGAGATCGATCCCGCCGCCTGGCCGGAGGGCACGCACTTCCTCGGTGCCCGCAGCTACGATGTCCTGCCCGCGTACGTGCAGGCATTCGACGTGGGCCTGGTGCCGTACGTCCACAACGCGCACACGGCCGCCGTCGACCCGTTGAAGGTGCTCGAGTACCTGGCGGCGGGGATTCCGGTGGTGTCCACCGGACTGCGCGAGGTGCAGAAGTACGCCACGGTCGTCGAGGTGGCAGACGGCGGCGCGGCATTCGCCGACGCCGTGGCGCGGGCCCTGGACGCGCGAACCCCGGCGGATCGGGACGCGCGGCAGGCCGTGGCCGCCAAGCACACGTGGGAACAGCGGGTACAGACGTTCCTCGGCTATATCGACGACCTGCCACCTCGTGCGATCACGGCCGTGTGAGCACCGCCCGCAACGCGCGCGCCGCATCGGCGCAATCCCGCGGGCCACACGGGGTGCTGACGGCAACGAACTCCGACGGGGAGCTGCCGATGATCCCCGCAGGAATCTCGAGCAGCTTGGCCTTCATCGATTGCGTGGTGCCGACCCCGGCCACCCGGTACCAATACCACACCAGGCGGACCCCGCCTTTGTACCGCACGATGGCCTGACGAACAAGTCGCACCGGAGTCGTGGAGAACGCGGTGACCTCGTCGGTCAGCACCTCCACGCTGTCGCCAAGATGGCGATCGGTACCAACGAGTTCGGCGCCCTGCTGCTGATTCGAGAAGATCACCCGGTCGACTTGCACGGCGGTGGGGCCGTTGCGCACGATCGCCTGCAGGTGTTGCTGCCCCGCGATTGCGCTGGGCGTCCACTGGCCGGGCTGCACGAGAGCCGGCGCGTCCGACAGCGAAATGGCCGCCAGATCCGGCAGTGTTGCCGGCGCTGCCGCACGCGGCCTGGCCTGCAGGGCCAAGGCCAGCGCCGGACCCGTCAGGCAGGCGAGCGATGCGCCAGCCACCACCCGCCAGTCCACGCCGCTGAGCGGCGACTCGCCGCCGATCTCGTGTGGCGCGTGGGGCCAGCGCTTCTCGGCTTTGGCGGAGATCCACAACCACAGGGGCTGTACCGCGGCGAAGATCACCCAGCCGTACCAGCCGTGGTCGTTGATCAGGGGGTGCTGCATGTTGGTCCAGTGCCCCACGAGGATGAGTCCGAACACGCGGAGCCAGTTCGTCACCAGCGACAGGACCACGGCCGACAGGACGACCACGACAGCGGCCTGCCGGGAGGTGCGCATCAGGCTCACATACATGGCGGCCAGACTGATGCCGGCGGCAAAGAAGGCGGAACCGGCGCAGCCGTCGGCCACCTCGAACAACCCTTCCGGGATACGAATGAAGGTGCCCGTGATTTCGGCCTTGAGTCCAGAGACGGCCAACAGGGCGGCATTCGCCGATACCGTGACCGACTGCAGGAGCGGCACGAACGCCGTGAGCAGCGGAACGGCGAGGAGCAGCATGACCGTGGCCGCGGCCACCACCGGTAGTGCCCCACGCCCGAACACCGCCAGCGCCCAGCTCGCCAGGATGAGCGGCAGCATGGTCTGGTGAACGATCTGCAGTAACGCAATCCGGCCAAGCAACCAGCCCAGCGACAGGACGAGCGCCACGCCCACGATGGCGAACCACGGGCGGGCGGGCGACGGCACTTCATGCCGTCTCGACCAGGCTAGCCAGAAGCCGTACGGGGCGACGAGGAAGCCGTGCGAGTAGAAGTCGGTCCATGCGACGAAGAGGCTGCGCCACGTCGAGGCGAACCCGGCGGCAACCACAGCGAAGACCAGTACGACAATGGGAACGGGCATGCACTACACGATAAGGGGAGACGCGTCCTCCGAGCAGCGTGAGGCTGTGCGGTGTCTCGCCGGCCGGTCATGGCCGCGCACTGTCAGAGACGGTAGGGAGCGCGAGACGGTCACATCGGTGGCGCAACCGCGAGGCAATCTGCGGCGTTACGGTTGCCGGGTGAGCGTCTGCACGATGCGGTCGATGTCGCGCGCGCGCACCTGCTGGTGGGTCGGCAGCGTGTGCATCAGGGCGGCCAACTGGAGTGCGCCGGGCATGCTTCGGAGGTCGGATACCCGCGCGGCGATTTCGGGGTACGCATCCAACGTCCGCGGATAGGAGCGTACCACGCCCAGATGGTGCAGCGGGGCCGCACGCGATGGTTCAACGAGTACCGGGACGCGCAGGGCACCGGAGAGCGACGACGGGTGCGGCACCGGGAGCTGCACGCCGGGACAGGCATGCAGCGCGTTCCGATACTGCTGCTCGCGGCGGCGGCGGGCCTCGGCAGCCCCTGCCGATTGCTGGAGGGCACTGCCGAGCAGTGATAACGCGCCGCGCGTGATGAGCGTCGGCGGCGATGGCGGATGATATCGGGTGTCGCCCAGCCCGAGCGCCGGCATGCCGGCAGGAATCCCGTAGAGCGCCGGATGCGACAGCCACTGCGTGAGCATCGCCGTGGCGGTATGGCGCAGTTCCCGGCGCCACGTGGGGGCCCCCGCGTCGTCCGGCAGGACGCGGCCGGCTTGCTCCATGGGGCCCAGGAGGATCCCACCGCCGCCGGCATTGTAGCCCTTGCCGCGCCCGAGGCTCAGGATGGACCAGTCGGCCAGATTGCCGGCGCTCACGCCACCCCAGAACGCATCGGCCCCCTGTGCCGCGTCCTCGATGACAATGGCACCGGTCGCCGCGGCGAGCAGGCGCGCTGTGCCCACATCCGCCGCTCGTCCGTACAGATGCGCGATCACCACGTGGGTGGCGCCCGCTTCGAGTGCGTCGCCCAGGGAGTCGAAATCAGGCTGGAGCGTCCCGGGGTCGAGATCGTAGAGCACCACGTGGGCGCCGGCGCCCACGGCCGCCGTGCCGAGGTCGGGGCACCCGTACGCGGGGAGCGCGACCAATGGCGCGCGCGCCGGCTTCAGGGCCGCGCTCGCCGAGATCGCCAGCGACAGTGCCGAGGTGCCGCTGTCGGTCAGCGTGATGGAGCGGCCGGGAAAGCGCGTGGCCAACACGGCCAGGGCACGTTCTTCCTGTTGCCCGCGGTCACGCCATGCCGCTCCCAACGACGCAAGTACGGCCGTGGGCGGCAGGGGGAAATGTACGGGGGGCAGGTAACGTGGCACGACGCGGGGCAAGGGTGGACGCGGCCTGCAAGTTGCTCGCAGTCACCCCATGCGTCCATGCTTCACGTTGGGTCCCGTGTCATTTCTGCCCGCGAGCGGAGGAGTTCGGTGGAAGGGTTCGGCTGGTTTCTGGTGGCGCTACCGGTGCTGTTGGGGGGCTACGCCTTCGTGGTGTATCCCGTGCTCGTGGGCGCCTGGGCCCGCCTTCGTCCGTCGTATACCCTGCCGCCGGAGCCGGCTGAGTGGCCGCTCGTCACCATCCTGATCGTCGCGTACAACGAGGAGCGGCGGCTGCGTCGCACCCTCGAAAAGGCGCTCGATACGGAGTATCCCGCCGACAAGCTCGACGTCCTGGTCGTGTCCGATGCCTCGACGGATGGGACCGATGCGCTGGTGCGGGACTTTGGTGATCCGCGGGTGCGGCTGCTGCGCATGCCCGAGCGCAAGGGCAAGGCGGCCGGCGAGAACGCCTCCTCGGCGCATCTGCGCGGCGAGATCGTGGTCTCGATCGACGCCTCCATCCTCATCCCCCCCGGGTCGCTGAAGCCCCTCGTGCGTGCGTTGATGGATCCCGCGGTGGGGCTTGCCTCCGGACGGGACATCAGCGTGGGCGACGAGACGCGCGAGGGCAACAAGGCCGAATCGTCCTACGTGGGCCTCGAGATGCAGCTGCGGGCCATGGAAACGCGCGTGCACAGCATCGTGGGCGCCAGTGGCTGCTTCTATGCGGCGCGCCGGCACCTGCATCAGGTGCAGCTGCCGGAGGAGCTGGCCCGCGATTTTGCGGCGGCCAGCGTGGCACGGGCCCACGGCTACCGGGCGGTCTCCGTGGACGAGGCCACGTGCCTCGTGCCCCGCACCCCCACGCTCAAGGCGGAACTGCGACGCAAGAGCCGCACGATGGGTCGCGGACTCGATACGCTGCTGTTCCTGCGGGGGATGATGAACCCATTCCGGTACGGCAGCTACGCGTGGATGATGGCCTCGCACAAGCTGGTGCGGTGGATGCTGTTCCCCGCCTTTCTCGGATGGATCGTCGGGCCGCTGTTCCTGCTCGAGCGGGCGCCGTGGGCGCTGCTGCTCACGGCCGGGATGCTGGTGGGGCTGGCGCTTGCCCGGCTGGTGCTCACGTGGCCGGACGATCGCAAGCTGCCGAAGCTCGTGGCCTTTCCCGGATATGTCTTCATCAGCATCGTGGCCGGTTGGAAGGCCTGGCTGCATCTGCTGAAGCAGGAAAAGAGCGCGATGTGGGAGCCGACCCAACGTCCGGTCACCGAGGCTCCGCTGGCCTGACGGCGGGTCAGCGCGGGGGCGGCTGGATGCCTCGCAGGCGGCGCTGGCCGCCAATGAGAACGCGACGCAGCGCTGGGGGCACGACCGCCAGGCCAAGCAACAGGAGGGCACGAAGCGATGGCGCGAGTCGCAGCGACTCCCACGCGTGTGCCGCAGCCGCGCGGCCGTCGGTGTCGAGCTCCGCACGGGCCAACTCCCGCAGCCGCTCCGGGCGCTCCGCGTCCATCCGGCGCCGGTAGCTCTCCGGGTAGGCCTCCGGGTCGAGCCGCATGAGTGCGTGCAGCTCCATGAAGCCCTGCAGCATCGCCACTCCGTCCTTGTGGCTGTTGCCGTCGTGAACGACCCAGAGCGTCAGGGGGCGCTGGATGAACGCCAGCGCCCCGTACTTGAGCACCCGGAGGAAGCAGCTCGTGTCCTCCCAGCGACGGGTGCGGACATCGAACGCGCCGGCCCGTACGAGCACATCCCGACGCACCAGCGCGGCGCTCGGCATGAGGAACCACCCGGTGGTTGCGAGCTCGTCGAACGCGTGGCGATGCAGCACCGTGTCGCCGTCTCGCGCGTGAATGGTCAGCCGGTCGTAGTGCACGACGGATCGCGACGCATACGATGCGATGAGCACCTCGCCATTCGGCGCGACGGCGGCGCAATCGGCGGCAATCAGCACCGCCTCCGGAAAGCGCTCCATGGCCCGCCACTGGCGTTCCAGCTTGTCGGGGGTCCACTGATCGTCGTGATCGAGAAACGCGACCCACGGTTGTGTTGCTGCCTCAATGCCGGCGTTGCGCGCCGCACCGATACCGCGGTTTGCCTGCCGCACGACGGTCGCACCACACTGCTCGGCCACGACCGCCGAGTCATCCGTCGAACCGTCGTCGACGACGATGATTTCAGACGGCTGCACCGTTTGCGAGCGCACCGTGGCAATGGTGTCGGCCAGGAAGCGGGCACCATTGAAGGTGGGGATCACCACGGAGATGGACGCCGTCGGGCGGGCGTCAGACGCGGGCAAGACCCCTCACGCGTTCGACCCACGTGCGCGGCAGTCCGAGACTGGCCGTCATGCTGACGGCCACGTGTCGCGGACTCCGGTACCATCGCAGCCCCTTCCGGAGCGGGCGACGATCCGATTCCGGGCGAAGGAACAGCTTCAGGGCGTTTTCGAAGTGCACCGTGCGCCAGAACCGCCGACCGGATTCGTGCACGACGGGGAACGTCAGGACCTTCTCGGCCATCAGGCAGTGCGTCTGTGCCAGCCGGGTGCTGGTGACGGCATCGGGAGACTCGAACAGTGTGCGCGCGAGGGAGCCATCCACAATCCGGTATTGCGCCAACACCTCGGGCACGAAGACCAGGGGACCGCGCGTTGCCAGTCGCAGCCACATGTCCCAGTCTTCGTACATCAGGCGCGCATCGAAGGTGCCGACCGCATCGAGTGCCGCCTTGCGCATGAGCACGGTGGGCGCCGGAATGAAGTTGCCCACGGCGAGTTCGTCGAGCATCGCGCCGCTGCGGGGGACGAACCCCGGCCGGTGCATCGCAATGAAACGGCGTCCCAGGTCGCGCGACTCGGCATCCACGCACGCCGCGTCGCTGAATGCCATGGGGGCCTGCGCCGGCGCCGCGTCGAGCGCTGCGACGAGCCGGTCGAGCAGTGCCGGATGCCAGATGTCGTCGGTTGCCACGCGGATAACCAGCGAACCTGTCGTCGCCGCCAGCGCCGCGTTGAGGGCACCCGCCACCCCGTGATTGGCGGCAAGCGCCAGCACACGCGCCGCGGGGCGGCGGCGCGCGACCCAGTCGCGGATGCGCTCCACGGAATCATCGGTGGAGGCATCGTCCACGATGATCAGCTCGAAATCGCGAAACGTCTGCGCCTCGACGGATTCGAGGCATTCGACCAGAAAGCGCGCATGGTTGTAGCACTGCGCAATGACGCTCACGCGCGGCATCAGTGCTCCCCTTTCCGCAAGGCGTTCACGTCGCGCACGTAATGATGCTGTGCGGTCGCGAAGTCGTGACTCGCAATGACCAGATACAGCGAGTCATCGTCGAGGACCTCGATGTCGATCCACGTGCCCGGCGGGAACACGGCAATGTGGGCCGGGTCGTCGAGGGTCGTGACATCGGTAGTGCCGGCACAGTGGGCGTTCACGCGTACCGATCCGCGCAGGCATGCGATGGCCTCGTGGACGATCGTGTTGGCGTGACCGGCACGCCGATCCCCTCGATGGATATCGTCGACCCAGAACACACGGACGGCGGGGAATGGCAAGGCCGCCACCATATCGAGCGAAAGCAGATGCCCGCGCCGCTCGGCATTGCGGTGCACCGGCAGACGGATGTGCTGTACAAAGGAACCGGACATTGGAGGATAGGCACTCTGGATCAGGTCGAACGAACGACAGGCGGACGCTTGCGCAATTTGCCCATCAGCCACTCGCGGGCTTCGGCCACCACCCCCGAGGGGGTGAACCACAGCGCCGCGGCGGTTACGATGGCACCCGCCACCACCAGGATCAACAGGGACAGCATCGGTCCGAGTTTCCCGGGCAAGAACATGCGCAGGGGCAGCACAACGCTGGCCATGGCGGTGGAGGCCAGCGCGGCCGACCGAAGGAAGCCGAAGAACTGCCACCAACTGGTCTCCGAGACCACGAGGGCCCCCTGCACGGTGGGCACGGCGACGACGGAGACCACCAGGACCGATGCCGCGGCGGCACCGGTCAAACCGGCGAGCTTCACCCCGACGAAGTACGCCACTGCGGCGATCGGTACGGCAACCACGCTGGCCAGCGACGTCTGGCGCAACTTGTTGGTCATCTGACACAGTTGCGTGGCGATCATGGACGCGGTCCAGATCATGACCGACACGCACAGCCACCGGGTCGCGGGGATGGCATCGGCCCACTGGTCTCCCAGAATGATCGGGACCGCGAGGTCGGCGGTCAGGATCAGGCCGCTCAAGGGCACGGCCACGGCAAGGAAGGTCGCTTCCGTCAAACTGCCGAACAGCATGCGCAGGCGCGGGAGATCGTCCCGCGCGGCCACCAGATACCCCGGGGCCACCGAGGTGATCACGGTGACGAGCTTTTCGATTGGCACGTAGGCCAGCGTGCGGGCGGCGGACAGGCTGCCCGCCGCGCCCGCGCCCAGCATGCGGCCCAGCAGCCACAGGTCGAGGTTGCGATAGGTCTGCCACGCCAGAGAGCCCATGAGGACCAGACGCGCGCGTCCGAACACGCCGACCGGAACGCCGCGCGGATCGAAATCCGGTCGAATCGGGTGGACGCGCCAGAGCATCAGCGTATTGATGATCGAACCGGCGAGCTGTCCGACCGCCAGAGACCAGAACCCGAATCCGGAAATCGCCAGCAGGAGCACGGCACTCGTCTGCACCAATGATCGGACCAGGTCACACTTCGCAATCTCAGGGTACTGGAGCTGGCGCGACGCCAACGCGCCAGGTACGACGCGGGCAAAGTCCACCAGCATGACGAAGGCGAGGACGATCGCCACCTTGCCCACGGCCTCGTTGCGGAAGAACACGGCTGCCGCGGGCCCCAGCCCCGCGAGTGCCACGCCGGCCACGAGGCCAACGGTGATCGCCAGGCCGTGGAGTTTCCGGTGCACGGCCCGGGGCAGGTCGTCGCCCAGAACGATTGCCCCCGCGAGGCCGAAATCGGCCAGCACCGAGATCCAGAGCGCCACGGTGCCCGCCAGTCCCGCGACGCCGTAGTCCTCGCGCGACAGCAAGCGGACGAGGAACAACGTCGAGGCCCAGCTGAGCAGCTGGGCCGTCCAGCGCAGGCCGGCCGTCCACGCGAGCCCGGCGCGCATGCTTGGCGGTCGTGTCAACGGTCCCCCGCCAGATGGCGATGCACCGTGGGGGAGGGCGCCGCAACCCTGTCTGTAAACATCATCGAGAGATGGAAAACCATGGCGTCGACGCCGAGAAGGATTGACGCAGGGCGCGCGCCCGGGACTTCATTGACGATAACGGGGCCCGCGCCGGCGTGCCCGCGGTTGCGTCGTTCACGCCACATCCGTCTATCTGACGATTGCCGCGTTCCCCCGACAACAACAATCTTCGACTCATGGCCGCTTCGGGACCGCCGACCAGCGTGGTGCCTTTCTATGACCTCTCGGCGCTGCACCGGCAGATCCGTCCGGAACTGGACGCGGCCTATCGCGACGTCCTCGACGGCGGCCAGCTCATCCTCGGCCCGCGCCTCGCGCAGTTTGAGCAGGCATTCGCCCGCTACTGTGACGTTCGGGAGTGTGTCGGCGTGGCGAACGGGCTGGACGCCCTGCAGCTGATTCTGGAGGCGCTCGGCATAGGCCAGGGCGATGACGTGCTGGTTCCGGGCTGCACCTTCATCGCCACCTGGCTGGCGGTGACACGGGTGGGCGCCACGCCGGTGCCGGTGGACGTACACCCCCTGAGCTACAACATGGATCCCGCGAAGGTGCGGGACGCCGTGACCCCCCGTACACGCGCCATCATTGCGGTGCACCTCTACGGCCAGCCGGCGGACATGACGGCGCTGCGATCCCTCGCTGATGAGTACGGACTACGACTTATCGAGGATGCCGCGCAGGCGCACGGCGCCCGATGGGCGGGGCGCCGCGTGGGGGGGGGCGGACACGCGGCCGCCTTCAGCTTCTACCCCGGCAAGAACCTGGGCGCGCTGGGCGACGGCGGCGCCGTGACGACGAACGATCCGGAACTGGCGGAGTCCGTCCGGCGCCTGCGCAACTACGGTGCGCAGGTCAAGTACCAGCACGAGCGCGTGGGCGCCAACTCACGGCTCGACGAGCTCCAAGCGGCGTTCCTCGATGTCAAGCTGCCCCACCTCGACCGGTGGAACGCCCGTCGCGCCGAAATCGCGGAGCAGTACAGCCATGCACTGGCGTCGCTGGGGCTCACCCTGCCATGGGTTGCGCCCGAGGCCGAGCCGGTCTGGCATCTGTACGTGGTCCGACACCCCGAGCGCGATCGCGTGCGCGCGGCATTGACGAGCGCTGGCATCGAGACCAGTGTGCATTATCCGCGCAACCCCGGCGATCAGGTGGCCTATGCCCACCTGCCCATCGATCGGACACGGCTTCCCGTGGCCGGATCACTGCCGCATGAGCTCCTCAGTCTGCCCATGTCGCCCGTCATGACCGACGATCAGGTCACGTTGGTGATCCGCGCGCTCCAGGCCGTATTGCGCTGACCGCCCGTTCCCCGCTCAGGACTTTTCAATGACTCGTGGCATCATTTTGGCCGGCGGATCCGGCACACGCCTGCACCCGGTGACGCGCGCGGTGAGCAAACAGCTGCTCCCCGTGTACGACAAACCGATGATCTACTATCCGCTCACCACGGTCATGCTTGCCGGCATTCGGGATATTCTGGTCATCACCACGCCCCGTGATGTCGCCGCCTTCCGCGCATTGCTCGGCGACGGTTCCCAGTGGGGGCTGCGCCTCGAGTACGCAACGCAGGCGCAGCCGAACGGCTTGGCCGAGGCGTTCCGCATCGGCCGGCCATTCGTTGAAGGGCACCGCTCGTGCCTGGTGCTCGGAGACAACCTGTTTTACGGGCACACGCTCCCGACCTCGGTCCAGCGAGCCGCTGCCCAGGCCGACGGCGCGACCGTCTTCGCCTATCGGGTGGCCACGCCGGAAGCCTACGGGGTCGTGGAGTTCGACCATGCCGGGAAGGCGATCTCGATCGAGGAGAAACCCAAGATCCCCAAATCGAACTACGCCGTGACGGGATTGTACTTCTACGATGAAGCGGTCGTGGACATTGCCGCAAATCTGCAGCCCTCGGCGCGCGGCGAGCTGGAAATCACCGACATCAACGCCGAGTATCTGCGTCGTGGTCAGTTGACCGTCGAGATCCTCGGTCGGGGGTGTGCGTGGCTCGACACGGGCACGCACGAGTCGTTGCTGCAGGCGGGACAGTTCGTGCAGACGGTGGAGCAGCGACAGGGACTGAAGATCGCGGCGCCGGAGGAAGTGGCGCTGCGCATGCAGTACATTGACCGGGCGCAACTGCACCGCCTGGCGGACGGCCTCGGCCAGAGCGCCTACGGTACCTATCTGCGTCACCTTGCCGATGACACGGCCCCATGATTCGGATCCAGGAGACGGCACTCCCAGGTGTGCTCTTCGTGACGACCCCCGTCCATGCCGATGCACGGGGGTTCTTTCTCGAGCTGTTTCACGCCGAGAAGTTTTCGCAGCTCGGTCTGCCCCGCTCCTTTGCCCAGAGCAATCACAGCCGCTCGTCGCGCGGCACGCTGCGCGGCCTGCATTACCAGTTGCATGAGCCACAGGGCAAGCTGGTGCGGCCGATCACGGGTCGCATCTTCGATGTGGCGGTCGACCTGCGGCGCTCGTCCGACCGGTTTGGTGAGTGGATGGGGGCTGAGCTCGAAGCCGGGGACGGTCGCGCCCTGTACGTGCCCCCTGGCTTTGCCCATGGCTTTCTGGTGCTCAGTGACGTCGCCGACGTCTGGTATCAGTGCACCACCTGCTTCGACGCCGCCAGCGACCGTGCAGTCGCCTGGAACGACCCCACGATCGGCATCACGTGGCCCCTTGCCGATGGGGCACCGTTGCTGTCGCCCAAGGATGCCCATGCCCCTCCGCTGTCGCAGGCGGACCTCTTCGAATGAGCCGCATCACGCACCGGGTACTGCTGTTGGGGGGAGCAGGCCAGCTGGGGAGCGCCATTCAGGAACTCGCCCCCGGCTCATGGTCACTGCATGCGCCGACGTCGTCGGCGCTCCCTCTGCAGGATGCCGACGCGTTGCACCGCACGATCTCGCAATTCGCGCCGCAGGTCGTCATCAACGCCGCCGCCTACACGCGCGTCGACGATGCCGAAACGGATGAAGCGGGCGTCATGCGGGTCAACCGGGACGCCCCCGCCGCCCTGTCCGCGCTCTGCGCCGCCGCGGGCAGCCGATTCGTGCACCTCTCCACGGACTACGTGTTCGATGGCGCGCAGGCGCCGTACGCGCCCTCTGCGGTCACGGCTCCCGTCAATGTGTACGGGCGCAGCAAGCGGGACGGTGAGGCACTGGTGCTCCGCGCAAACCCGCACGCCGTGATCGTCCGCACCTCGTGGCTCCACAGCGGTGGAGGCACCAACTTCGTCGGGAATGCGGTCCGCACGCTGCTGGCCGGCACGTCGATGCGCGTCGTGGATGATCAGGTCGGGGCGCCGACCACCGCGAGCACGCTCGCGGAGGCCGTCATCGGCCTCGCACAGCGCACAGACATCACGGGCATCGAACATGTCACCGACAGCGGCGTGGCCTCATGGTATGATGTCGCCAGGTGCGTGCTGGACACCCTGCGGCAGGCCGGCGCGGTTGCTTCCGACGTGACCGTGACCCCCGTCAGCACCGAGGCCTTTCCCCGACCCGCGCGGCGCCCGCGCGTGTCCCTGCTGGACACCCACGGGACGCGTGCGCGACTGGGATTGGTACCGCCGCACTGGAGAGAGGGCGTGATGCGATCAACGACGCAATGGCTCGCACGGGCTCGTGCCGAGAAGCGCGACCATGGCTGAGGGGAGCGCGCGGGGCACCCGTCGGCTGCTCGTCACCGGAGGCGCCGGATTCATTGGTGGCAACTTCGTGCACCACTGGTGTGCATCCCGCCCGGGCGACCGCGTCGTGGTGCTCGACGCGCTGACCTACGCCGGCAATCGCGCAACCATTGCGTCGCTGATCGACACGCAGCGTATCGCGTTCGTGCATGGCGACATTGCCGAGGCCTCGCTCGTGTCCTCGCTGCTGGCCAGTCACGCCATTGACACGGTGGTGCACTTCGCCGCGGAATCGCACGTGGACCGATCCATCGTGGACCCTGGTGCGTTCGTGAAGACCAACGTGGTCGGGACGCTTACGCTTCTCGATGCGTGCCGACGCGCCTGGCACGTGGACGGACAGTGGCGACCCGGCGTGCGTTTCCACCATGTCTCCACCGACGAAGTCTACGGAACGCTCGGACCGCACGACCCCGCCTTCACGGAGCGTACGCCCTACGCGCCCAATTCGCCGTACGCCGCCAGCAAGGCGGGATCGGATCACCTGGTGCGCGCCTGGATCCATACCTACGGCCTGCCGGCCACCATCAGCAACTGCTCGAACAACTACGGGCCGTATCACTTCCCGGAGAAGCTCATTCCGCTGATGATCGTGAATGCGCTGCACGGGAAGCCGCTTCCGGTGTACGGCGACGGTCTGCAGGTGCGCGACTGGCTCTTCGTGGAAGACCACTGCCGCGCCATCGCGCTCATCCTGGAGTCGGCCGAGGCCGGCGAGACGTACAACGTGGGGGGACGGGCCGAGCACGTGAACATCGAGATCGTGCAGGGGGTGTGTCAGCTGCTCGACACCCGCTTTGCGGCCGACGCCGACCTGGCGCGGCGTTTCCCCGATTGTCCGGCCGCAACGGGCGCATCGTGCGCGTCGCTCATCACGCACGTGGCCGATCGCCCCGGCCACGATCGCCGGTACGCCATCGATCCCACCAAGATCGCCACGGCGCTGCGCTTCGAACCCAGCGAGTCCCTGCCGTCCGGCCTTGCGCGGACGGTGGACTGGTACCTGGCGAATGAGGCGTGGTGGCGCGGCGTGATGGACGGCAGTTATCGCCAGTGGATGCAGGACCAGTACCGGATGGGGTGACGCGCGCCGCCCGCTCCCTTCAACTCACCCGCTTGGTCCGCTTCTTCAGGAAGTCCATGAGCACGAACTGCCCGAGGCTCATGGTGTTCGTGAAATAGGCCTTGCCCCGGCTGATCTGGCTCATCTGTTTCACGAACTCCACCAGGGCCCGGTCGCGCGCCAGCATGAACGTGTTGATCATGATGTTGCTCTTGCGGCAGGCGGCCACCTCGCGCAGCGTCTCGGCGATCACATACCCGTCGAGCCCCATGCTGTTCTTGTAGATGCGCCCGTCGGGCAGACTGAGTGCACTCGGTTTGCCGTCGGTGATCATGATGATCTGGCGCATGTCCTTCTTCTGCGCCATGAGAATGCGTCGCGCCAGCTTGAGCCCTTCGGCCGTGTTGGTGTGGTAGGGCCCCACCTGGGCCTTGGCGAGCGTGGCGATGGGAATCTCCTCGGCGCTGTCGTGGAACAGGACCACACGGATCGTGTCGCCGGGGAACTGCGTCTTGATGAGGTGTGTCAGCGCGAGCGCCACCTTCTTGGCCGGCGTGAAGCGATCTTCGCCGTAAAGGATCATGCTGTGGCTGGTGTCCAGCATGAGCACCGTGGCGCAGCTCGAGCGATACTCACTCTGGCGCACCATGAGGTCCCGGTAATCGAGATCGATGGGGACGTCGAGTGAGCCGGTGCGCCCCAAGGCGTTCGCCAGCGTAGCCGGCACGTCCAGATTGAGCGTGTCGCCGAACTCGTACGGCTTGCTCCAGGCGTCACTCTCGATGCCGGTGGACAGTTGCGGGGTATCATGGCTGCCCAGACTGGACTTGCCGAAACTGCCCAGCAGATGCCGCAGCGTCTTGAAGCCCAGGAAGTCGACGCCCTTGTCGGTCAGGTTGAACTGGACATCGCGCGCGGCCGCCTGGGCAATGGACCCTTTGCCGGTGACCGGCTGGTGCCCGGCGGGCACATTCGCCCCCTGATCCGTGGTGAGGAACCCGTCCTGGATGAGGCGCTGCACCAAGCCGTCCAGCAACTCGGCCAGCTTCTCCTCGCTGACCGCGTCGCCCTCGCCCCGCAGCGCCTGCAGCATCTCCGGGGTGAGCTGGCCGCTCTCGATGAGTGCCCGGAGAATGGCCTCCTTGAGCGAGTCGACCGACCGGTCGGCCTCCTCGCCCGGGTCGCCCCAATACCCCTGCTCGCCCCCGGCGAACCCCGACTGGAGCAGGAAATCGGCGAGTTGGTCGAGCAGCGACTGCAAGTCGACGGCGTCGGCCAGCTGAGGGTTGAACTTGGTGTACGTATGGAACCGCATGGGGCATCTCCGGAAAGGTCGCTACGTTGCAGCAGATACTCTACGCACGATACCCGGCGCGCGATCCCGTTCTCTCGAAACTGCTCCCGCTTTGCGCTCCACACGGCAACCAGCTCCCGCGTGACCGGGCCCGGACGGGCGGCTTCGGTGCCGCTGGCGGCGCCGGCAGCGTCGGCCAACCCCTTTCGCATCCTCCGGCGTCACCGGAGTTACCGCATCTTCTGGATCGGGCAGACGCTCTCGCTTGTTGGATCGTGGATGCAGACGATGGCGGTGGGGTGGCTCGCCCTCGATCTCTCCAATTCCGCCTTCATCGTGGGCCTCGTCGCCAGTATCGGCGCCCTGCCCATCGTGCTCTTCGGGATGCATGCGGGTGCGCTGGTCGACCGCGGCAATCGGTTCCGCATTGTCCAGGCCACGCAGGCGGTCTTTCTGGTGCAGGCCGGCGTCCTCTGGCTGGTGACGCTGAGCGGTCAGGTCACCATTGCCATTCTCCTGATCCTGCAGTTCGTCCAGGGGCTGGCGAGCGCGGTCGAGATCCCGGCGCGGCAGAGCATGGTGATTCAGCTCGTGGGCCGGGACGACCTGCAGCCCGCCATTGCCCTCAACTCGAGCGGCTTCAATCTGGCGCGTGTGGTGGGGCCCGCCATCGGGGGGGCGGTCATCGGCTCGTTGGGCATTGCCTGGTGCTTCGGACTCAATGCGGCCAGCTTCGGCGCGGTGCTGCTGGGACTGGCCCGCATCAGCAGCACCGAATTGCTGGCCCCGCCGGCGGGAACGCCCCCGACCGGGGCCGTTGATGACGCCGGAACCAGGGGCGCGCGACGCGCAACGCTGCCGCAGGTGTTGCGCGACACGACGGCCAGTGCTGCCGATGGGCTGCGGTATCTGCTCCGTCCCGGACACGCGCGCGATCTGCTCGCGCTGGTCACGGTCGGCGCCGTGTTTGGCGGGCCCTATCTCACGTTGCTGCCGGTGGTGGCGCGCGATCAGCTGGGGCTCGATGCCGGCGGCTACGGCGGAATGCTGGCCACGGTGGGGGTGGGTGGACTGCTGGCCGCGCTGCTCGTGGCTGGCCCCATTTCCCACCGTCCGCGCAAGGGGGGCGTGCTGATGTCGGCGGCGATCGCCTTTCCCCTGCTGCTGCTGGCGTTCGCCTATACGCGTCACGTCCTGCTCGCGTACCTGCTGCTGTTCTGCTCGGGGCTGGCCATGATCATGTGGAATGCCCTGTCGAATGGTATGCTCCAGCTCATGGTGGAGGAACGCTACCGCGGCCGTCTCATGGCCTTCTACGCCCTCGTCTTCGTCGGCCTGTCGCAGGCGCTCGGTTCGCTGGGCATCGGGGTCGTGGCGGGTCTCATCGGGGCGCCGGCGGCCATCGCGTGCTGCGCGGTGGTGCTGCTGGCCGCCAGTCTGGTCACCATGCGACGTGCATCCTTCTGGCGGCGGGTCTAGCGATGGGCCAGGGGCGGCCGCACCCGTGGCCGAACGCGGGCTGGCGGGAACGCGCCGCCGATCAGGTGGTGGTGCTGCTCGCCCGCCCGTCGACGGTGGACATCAGCACCGACGACCTGCTTTCGGTGCTCAGCGCCGACGAACAGCAGCGCGTGGCGCGCCTGCGCCGCGCTGAGGATCGGCGTCGATCGGCCCTCGGCAGCGCGCTGAGTCGGTCGCTGCTCGGGCAATGGCTGGGCGTACCGCCCGCGGCGGTTCCGCTCACGCGGACCCGGGAAGGCAAGCCCGTCCTGGCCCCGGCCGATACCCCCTCCGGTCCGTGGTTCAATGTCTCGCACTCCGGTGACGTGGTGCTCGTGGCCTTCTCGCGCTTCGGGCGCGTGGGGGTGGATGTCGAGGAACCGCAGCCACTCGATGATCTCTTGTCCGTGGCCACTACGGCGTTCGTACCGGCCGAGGTCGAGCAGGTGCGGGCGGCGGCCGGGGAGGAGCAACTCGCCTGCTTCTATCGGCTGTGGACGCGAAAGGAAGCGATCGCCAAGGCGCTGGGGATCGGGCTCGTGGGTCTCGACCGCATCTGCTGCGACGGCGCCAAGCATGAGCACAACGCGCTGCAATCGTTGACCGTGCAGGGGGAGAGGGCCGCCGCGTGGTGCGTGCGCTCCCTGGCCCTCACGGGAACGGCGCTCCCGGCGGCCATTGCGTTCGAGGGCGCGGCCGATGGTGTCGAGGTAATCAGCCTCGAGTCTGATCGCTACGGACAGGGGGCTGGTCACCGGTCCGGGCCATGAGGCCCATCCGCAGGGTGGATGAACGGCTGCTTACCCTGTAGTGTACCGCAGTCGGCCATTCTGCCCCTCCCTCCATTTCCATGTCTGCCCTTTTCCGTGTGATCCGGCGTGCGCCGGTGCCGCCACGTGCCATGCGTCCCCCCGCTGGTGGTCGCGCGTGGTCCAGCATCCTGCTGGCCGCCGTTGCGGCCACGATCACCGCCTGCGGTGGTGATCCGGCAGAGCCTGATGTGCCCGCCGTGGTAACCGTGACGGCGACCGGATCCACCTCCGTGACCTCGGGGGCCACGGTCCAGCTCACCGCCGCCTATCGCGACAGCAAGGGCCGGCCGGTCACGAACCCGTCCATCACGTGGGGGTCCGCCGACGCCACCGTGGCCACGGTATCAGCCACGGGGCTGGTGACCGGTGCCAGGGCCGGCACCGCCACCATCACCGCCACGGTCGCGGGCACGACGGGGAGCCTGCCCATCACGGTTACTGCGGGTGCTGCGGCAAAGCTGACGGTCGTACGCCAGCCGGCCGGTGCGGCCCAGCGCACTCCGCTGCTCACCCAACCCGTCGTCGAGGTGCGGGATGCCGCCGACAACCTCGTCACGTCGAGCACCATCGCGGTGTCGGTCACGACCAGCATTGGGGGGGTCTCCGGGACCACCACCGTTCCGGCGCAGCAGGGGGTCGCCCGCTTCACCGACCTGGCGCTGCAAGGCGTGGCGGGCTCGCGCACGCTGCTCTTCACGGCCGGCAATCTCATCACCGCGGCGTCCGAGGGCATCGACCTCGCGCCCGGCCCCGTGTCGAGCATCGCGCTGGTGAGCTCCGCGCTCCGCCTGCGCAGCGGCGTCCCGGCCGGCGCCACCGGCGTCGTGGCGCAGCTGCGCGATCAGGACGGCAACGCCGTGGCGCTGAGCGGGCGACGCGTGGTGGCGTCCGTCACGGGCGGCATTGGCAACACCACCGTGAGCGGTACCACCACCGCGACCGATGCCCAGGGGCGGGCGGTCTTCAGCGCCCTCACGGTGACCGGCACGGCCGGTACCCGCTCGCTGGCCGTGGCGGCCGATTCCATTACCACACCGGCCACGGCCACGGTGACGCTGAGCGGCGGCGTCCCCACCCGGGTGGTGATCGATCGCGATGTTCCTGCCACCATCGACGCCGGTATCGCGATGCAGCCGGCGCCGGTGGTGCGGCTCGTCGATGCGTTGAACAACTTCTCGGAGGAGTCCGGAGTGACGGTGCGCGTCACCAGCGACGGGGCGACGTTCGTTCGCGAGACCGCCATTACCGACGCGGTGGGGCGCGCCACCTTCACGGGGCTCACCTTTGCCACGGGGGCAGGGACCCGGACGCTGCGCTTTGGCGCCGAGGGGCTGACGGCGGCGACGTCCCGCCCGATCGCCGTGGGGGCCATCGACACCACCACGCAGCCCATTCGCATCGTGACAGCGCGTTCGGAGGCCGACACGTCGGTGCGCGTGATCGAACTCGATGGCGCGACCTCCTCGCTGACGCCATTTCTGCTGACGCGCGACCTGCAGGGGCAGCCCACGAGCCCGGCCAGTGTGCGGTGGGTCTCGCGCGATCCCTCGGTGGCCACGGTGTCGGCCACCGGTCGCATTACCGGCGCCGGCGCCGGTCGCACGTTCATCGTGGCCCAGGCCAGTCGAACCAGCAGCGTCGCCGATTCCCTGCTGGTCTTCGTACCGAAGAGCGGCACCGGGCCCATTCTCCGCGCCACCCTGCCAAGCTATCGCATCGCCACCGACACCTTCTCGATCACCCTCGAAATCGTCCCGCGCGATGGGCGCCCGTTGACGGCCGCAGACTTCGAGGTGGCGTGGCCGGGCAATCGGGCCTTCCTGTTTTCGCCCTTCAACGTCACCGGATTCACGCTGCTGCGCCCCGGCATGTTCACGCAGCAGGTCGATCTTGCCCAGTCCTTGCGGGTGACCTGGGCCAGCGCCACACCGGTCACCGGGCCCGTCCAGCTCATTCGCTTGCAGGCACGGGTGAACCAGCGCAGTCAGGGCAACCAACTCGTGATCACGCTCAATCAGTTGCTGCGGGGTGACCTCACCGATGTCACGGCGGCCACCTCGATCTTCAATCCGTCGGTGATCATTCCATGATGACCTCTTCCCGGTTTCCCCGACTCGCGATCCTCGCCGTCGTGCTCACGGCCGGTGCCTGCCGCCGCACCGATCTCACCGACGCCATGGTGCCCGTGGCGGCCACGTCGCTGTCGCTGCAGGCGCGCCCCGTGAACGACAGCGTCTTCGTTGACGTCGTGTTGGGCGGCGCGGCCCCCCAGACGCTCGGCAGCATCACCGGTGAAGTGGCGCACGCGGGCGACTGGACGTTCGTCCAGTGCGAGGCGCAGCAGACCGATGCGCTGCTGGCCTGCAAGGCGCACGGCGCCACGGTACGCGTGGCGGCCGCCTGGGCAGGCGGCACCCACGCCGGGGCGCTGGTACGGTTGGCGTTCGTGCGCACCACGCCCGCGGCCACGCCCTCCTTCATGCTGTCGGTTTCCGAGGCGCATGGCGCGCGCGGTATGGCCGTGCTGGACAGTGTCGAGGTCAAGCGACAGAGCGTCGTTGCCGGCGGTGCGCCGTGACACGCCCGGTCTTGTCCACGCGCCCGGTGCCAGCCTTCGCCACGGCCATGTGGCTCGTGGCCTGTCACGCCCGCCCCGGCGGCGCGCCCCTCCTCACCAGCGTCACCCCAACCGCAGTCACGTTGACGGGCGGCGCGGTGGCGATGCTCACGGTGCGGGGCCGTGGCTTTGACTCGCTCAACACCGTGCACTTCGGCCGACTTCGCGTGCCGGGCGTGCCGCGCACCAACGACAGCACTATGCGATTTGCCGTTCCTGCCGACGATGCCTTCCTTCCCGGTCGCGGAGGCGCCCCGGTGCTGCCGCTGGCGTCGGGGACGTACGACCTTCGTGTCGAGAATGCGAGTGGCACCTCCAATGCGCTCGCGGTGACCGTGACCGCCGCCCAGGGGGCCCGATGATGCACAGCACCCCGCAGCAATTGCCGCAGCCCGCTCGCCGCCGGCTCGCCCACTCGGTGCTGGCGCTCCTGGCCGTGATGGCCGGGGCGTCGTCGCTGGTGGCCCAGGAACGAGAAGGGGATGCCGAGCAGCGTCGGCTGGCGCTGCTCGAGCAGTGGGACAGCGCCACGCCGCTCAATGGTGGTGGCAACGGCGTAACGTTCACCAAGTGGTTGCAGGCCGTGGGGGGGATGCGCGCGTCGGTGCGCGCGTCGGTCACGGTGCCGCAGGCCCAGCAATGGACCAGCATCGGGCCGCGCGGGCTGTACGGCGACAATGGATTCTTCGGCTCGCTCCCGCAGCTGGACGCCGGACGGGTATCGGCGCTGGCGTTCCACCCGACCGATCGCTTCACCCTGTACGTGGGGACGGCAGCGGGCGGCGTGTGGAAGAGCTCGAACGAAGGGGCCACCTGGGTCCCGCTCACCGACACGGAGTGCTCCCTGACGACCGGCTCGATCGCCATCGACCCGGTCAATCCCGACATCGTGTACGTGGGCACGGGTGAGGTGTCCGAGGTGACGGCCGGCTGCGGCATGCTGCGCAGCACGAACGGTGGCGCCTCCTGGACGGTGTACGGCGCCGACGTCTTCACGCAGAATGCCGCCACGGCCTGGCCCATTTACGGCGTGGTGGTGGACCGCGCCAGCGCCGGTACCACCAGCGCCACGACGGTGGTGGCGGCGACCCTGCGCGGCATCATGCGCTCGACGAACTCCGGGCAGTCGTGGACGGTGGTCACGCCCGCGCTCACGTTCAGCGACATCGTGCAACATCCCACCGACGCCAACGTGATGTATGCGGCGCGCGTGGGCGTGGCCGGTAGCGCGTTTCCGCCGGGGCTCTGGCGTTCCAGCGACCGCGGGGCCACGTGGGCCGCGGTGACGACCTTCCCGGTGGACTCGGTGCAACGCATGGAGATTGCCGTGTCGCGCGCGCGACCCGGCAGCGTGTGGATGGTCGCGGGGCGCCCAGACCAGCAACTCGGCGGCGTCTGGCGCTGGGATGACGCCACGTCGTCGCGCACGACGCTCGACGCCATCGGCCCCCGATTGCCCGAACCGAACGGCCGACTCAACTTCGGCACCCAGAGTGGCTACAACCTCATGATCGCCGTGGATCACGCCGATGCCAACATCGTCTACATCGGCGGGGTGCGTGCGTACCGCAGCACTGACGGCGGGGCCACGTTCCGGGAGATGGCCGAGCGCATTCACGTCGACTGGCACGCCATCGCGGTCGATCCCGACAATCCGCAGCGTGTCCTCTCGGGGAACGACGGCGGCGTATTCCTCTCGCGCGATCGCGGCGCCTCCTGGAGCGCACTCAACTCCGGGCTCACCACCACGTTGCATTACCCCGGCATGTCGCTGCACCCGACGGATCCGAGCGGGGTGCTGACCGGGCTGCAGGACAATGGCACGATCATCACGCGCAACGGCATGCTGCAGTGGAACGGCGTGTTCGGTGGCGACGGATCGTTCACCGCCATCGATCCCCAGTCGCCCACCACATACTACGTGTCGAGCCAGCGCGGCAACATCAACCGGGTGAACGCCACCACCGGGCAGATCACGCGCGCCTCGATCGACACGCTCCAGGATCTCCGCCGCGCCTTCATTACGCCGTTCGTGCTCGACGTGACGCGGCCCACGCGGCTGTACTACGGCGGGTCGCGGCTGTTCCGCACCGACAATCAGGGTACCACCTGGGCCCCCATCTCGCCCGACCTCACCCGCGGGACCGGGGTCATCAACGCCATTGCCGTGGCACCCACGGATTCCAACGTGATCTACGTGGGGACCACCGACGGCAACGTGCGTTCTTCTCGCGACTACGGCATTACATGGCTGGCGCCCCAGACCACGTTGCCCGCGCGTACCATGACCGACTTCGCGGTGAAGCCCACGGATCCCAACACCGTGGTCCTCACCGTGGGCGGCTCGGGAAGTCCCCATGTGTACCTGTCCCGGGATGCGGGCGCCACATGGAACGACATCACTGGTTCCCTCCCCGATGTCACCACGCAGGCGGTGGCGTGGGGTCCTGACAACCGGTTGTACGTGGGCAACATGTTCGGTGTGTACGAAAGCGCCAACGAAGGGCGGTCGTGGACGCGTCAACCTGGCATGCCCACCATTCGCGTCACCGACCTGGTATACAACGCCCGTACCAACCGGCTGGTCGCCGCCACCTACGGGCGCGGCATCTGGGCCTACGACTTCGCCACCGGGGCCGCGGTGCTGCGCGGCGATGTCAACGGCGACAATCAGGTGGATGCGGCCGACGCCTTGCTCATCCAGCAGGCGCTGGCGGGAATTCAGCTGCCGGCCACCGTGACCCTGTTCCCTGCCGCCGATGCCAACTGCGACGGACGCATGCAGGTGCTCGACGCGTTGCTCGTGCTGAAGCATGCCGTAGGCGAGAACACCGGGACGTGCGTGGGGACGCGACGCTGACCATGCCGCCTCGCCCGGTGGCGAGGCGGTGTGCTGGTCACGATCCCAGTGTGAGGCCCACCCGCAGCGTGCGTCCGGGCTGGGGGAGCCCGCACTGATCATAGGCGGCACGATCGCCCACGTTGTCGATGGCCAGCAGCGCCGTGAGACGCTGCAGCAGGCCGCGGGAGCGAAGGGCGAACGTGCGGGTGATCGCGGCGTCGCCGATTGTCTGGGCCTTGAGTTCCACCTGTCGGCCCAGGTCGGGGTGCTGGCAGTATTGTACGCCGATATGTCGGGCCATGACGCTGCCGCGAACACCAAGGACCGTCGGTGAGGTCACCGCCAGCGACGCACGGCGTTCCGGATTGTGCTCGGCGCGGCGTTCATTGTTCGCGTTCCCCACGATCGTCCGGTCGTACACCCGGATGCGCTGCAGGGTGGCGTCGCCGCTGATCGTGGCTCCGCGCAGCGCCCGTGGTGTCCACGCAGCGAGCATCTCCACGCCGGCGCTGCGGATGGCGTCACGGTTCACGCGGCGAAAGAGGCGATTCGGCAGGGCAATGCGCACCACGGCATCATCGAGGCGATGCTGAAAGCCCACGAGCTGGAACTGCACGCCGTACTCGGCGAATCGGCCGCCATCGAGGGTGAGTCCCGTTTCCACGCCCAGCAGTCGCTCCGGGCGCAGCAGCGGGTTGGGGTCGAAGCGGTTGAGCGCCCCGCTGTACAGTTCACGCAGGGCGGCAAAACGTGCCCGTTCGCTGGCGGAGGCGTGCAGGCGGATGCCGTCGTTGACACGCAACGTCGTGCCCAGCCGCCAGCCGGTGCGCGCAAGACGCCCCAGGGAAGGGCGGCCGCCGCTTTGCGGCGTCGTGGCCTCATCGTGCACCATGCCACCGCTTACCAGCAGGCGCTCGTGAACGGGGATGTCGAGTTCCGCGCCGATACTGCCGAGACGCTGCTCGTAGCGCGTGGCGCGCGCGGTGGCGAGCTGGGCGTCGAGCGTTTCGTCGTATCGGACGCCGGTTTCCGTGACGGCGAGCCGCAGCTGCGCGTTCCGTGGCAGTGAGTGATTCGCCGCCAGGCGATAGACATCGCTCACTTCGTCGCCCAGCTCGCGCGTGCTCACCGTGCGGTAGCTGCGATTGGTGAAGCTTTCGATCTCGATGTCCTGCGTGCTTCGGCCGGCACTGGCCTGGACCGACCCGAAGCCAAATGGGGTACGCCGAAGACCGGTGCCCAGGGTGAACATGCCCAGCGTGCGGGCCTGTCGTGGGTACCGCCAGTACCGCGGTGTTTGTATGTGCTGCTCGGGCGCGACCCCGCGTTCGGTGTCGTAGCCGGTGGCCGTGAAGCCGGCGAATGCGCCGCTCCGGTGGTCGTAGCGCAGCGTGGCAAAGCCGTCGAGCTGGCGCTGGTCGGAATTGGTGCGCAACGCCGCGTTCCCGGGGCTCCCGGCGTCGGGCAGCCCCCCGGTGAGTCCATCTCCGGCGCCGAACGCGGGCAGGGCGAAGCCATCGCGCTGGCGGTGCGTCACGCCGCCGCGTACGCGCAGCGTGCCCCCCGGGACTGCGAAGGGGCGGGCGGCATGGAGCGAAAGTACCCGTGAGGCATACTGGTCCACACCGGTGCCAAGCTGCAGCGATGTGGCGTGGCGGGTACCGCGGGCGAGCGGACCGTTGAGGTCCATGCGAATCACGCCGCCCAGCGTATTGGCGCCGCTCAGGAGTGAGGCCAGTCCGCGTACCACCACGATCTGCTCCACGCCGGTGGTGGGAATGAGCGACGGGTCGGTACGGGAGTCCCACCCCACGGTGAGCGGCAACCCGTCGAGCAGCACGGCGGCCTGTCGGGAGTCACTGCCGCGCACCCCGATTTCCATTTCGCCACGCGAGTTCTGGCGGACCAGCACGAAGGCCGTCTGGCGCAGGACATCGCCAATATGGGGGGCTGGCGCGAGGGGTACCGGGAGCGAATCGGGGCGAATGGTGACCACCGTGGCACCACCGGTCACCGACGGCGCGCGCGCGCCGCGTACGGTGATCGGCTCAATGCGGCGCGCGGTGGAGTCCTGCCGGTCCTGCTGTGCGGACAACGGCGCGGCACCTGCACCACTGGCAACAGCCGCACCGGCAACAAAGGCAAAGCGACGGAAAAGGGACATGCCGCATTCTGACGACCTGTCCCTTAACCGGAGATTAACTGCCGCCTGCGCTTACCCGAAGTAATCCTGGTTGGGGCGCCGCCGCGGTTCGCGCTCGGCACGCCCATACGCGCCGGCGTCCGAGCGCGAAATCTTGCGTCGTGCCACCAGCGCTTCCAGGACGAGTTCGCAGGCCACCACGATCATGGCATCGTCGCCCTTGCGGGCGAGGCCAAGTGCCACCACGGTGTCCACCAATCCGGGCACCAGATCGAAGCCCTTCCGTACCACGTCGATGGCGATGTCGTCGCCGACCTGCAGGGCGCTCCCCTGATCGAACCACATCACGATGTCGTCGGTGTCGAGATCTCCCGTCCGCTCGCGCAGCGTGGCATCGCAGGCACGACGGATGAGCTCCTTGGCAATGGCGTTGCCGCCCACCAGCTCCCCCTCGTACTCGAGCTCGATCTTGCCCGTAATTGCAGGCAGCGCGGCATAGACATCGGCCACCCGCGGGACCGCCTCGCCGTCGCCGCTCCGCAGCGCACGCTGCTCGGCGTTCGACACGACGTTTTCCATGGCGGTGATGGGCATGCGCTGCGACACGCCGCTCCGCTTGTCGATGCGCTTGTCGTCACGGGCCTCGAAGGCGATGCGCTCCACGACCTCCTCGATGAGGTCGGGGACGCGGATGTCGACGCCGTGGTCACGCTTTGTCCACGCTTCCTGCCGGGTAATGGAGACCCCGAGCGCGACCGACTCCGGGTAGTGCGTGATGATCTCGCTGCCGATGCGGTCCTTGAGCGGCGTGATGATCTTGCCGCGCGCCGTATAGTCTTCGGGATTGGCAGTGAAGCACAGGAGGACATCGAGTGCGAGACGCACCGGATAGCCTTTGATCTGGACGTCGCCCTCCTGCATGATGTTGAAGAGGCCGACCTGCACCTTGCCCGCGAGGTCGGGCAGCTCGTTCAACGCGAAGATGCCACGGTTCGCCCGCGGGAGCATGCCATAGTGAATGGTCAGTTCGTCGCTGAGCAGGTGCCCACCACGTGCGGCCTTGATGGGATCCACATCACCGATGATGTCGGCGACCGTCACGTCGGGGGTCGCGAGCTTCTCCACGTAGCGCTGGTCGCGCGAGACCCACGCAATGGGCGTGTCATCGCCGGCATCGTCCATGAGGGTGCGCGCGTACTTGGAGATGGGCGCGAACGGATCATCGTTCACCTCGCTCCCCGCGATCACCGGCATGGCTTCATCGAGCAGCGAGGCGAGTGCGCGCAGGATGCGCGACTTGGCCTGACCGCGCAGCCCGAGCAGGATGAAGTTGTGGCGGGCCAGCAGGGCGTTCACGATCTGCGGCATCACGGTGTCCTCGTACCCGAGGACACCGCGGAAGAGCGGCCCGCCGTCCTGCAGGCGCGCAATGAGATTGCGGCGAATCTCGTCCTTGACGTTCCGCGGACGATTGGTGGCGTAGCCGGAGCGCTTGAGGGCGCCGAGAGTATCGGGGAGTCTGGACACGGTGAGCAATCAGGGACACGAAAACGGGGAGAGGCGACTGGGAACGGCGTCGCCTGTTTGCGGCGGACTGTCCCGTTCTGACCTCGCAGGGTACCAAGGCATAGCGCACGAACCCTGCGAACGGTGCCCGCGAGCTGAGGACAGGGGTACGCCGCCTTCGCGTTTCAGAAACACGGGAAAATCCATGTCCCGCAAGCGTTTTCCTCGTACCGCCACAGGTTAGAATCCGATTACGGTGTCTTGACAGCTGGGTGTGGCACCGTACATTCCTCTCGCTTGATCCCCGTCGGCACACCTGCCGGGGGGGCCGTGCGCATTATGGACGCACGGCGCACACATCGCACCGTTTGGAGTCCAACATCATGAAGCGCATCGCCCTCGTCGCCGCTGCTATCGTGCTCGCCGCCTGCTCCGCCAAGGAAGAGGCCCCCGCCGCTGACACCGCTGCGGCCGCCCCGGCTGCTGCCGCCCCGGCCATGGACTCGGCCGCGATGGCTGCCCCGGCCGACTCGGCCAAGCCTGACTCGGCCGCCGCGGCCGCCCCGGCCGACTCGGCCAAGCACTAAGCTGGTCGTGAAGAAGAGGGGCCGCACTTCGGTGCGGCCCCTTTTTTATTTCCGGGCCCAGCAGGCTGCCCAGGTCACTCGGGGAAGGGGAGCGCCTCGACGGCGGCGGTGATCCCGTCGTGCACTCGCACCGTGTCTCCCGGCGCCACCTCCCGGCGAATCATGGCCAGGGCGATCGGGCCAAGACGCGGGGACAGCACCGAGCTGCGCACATCGCCGACATCCTTGCCGTTGGCATCGTACACCCGGGCAAACTGCGGGAGCGGCTGGTCCGCGCGCAGGCCACGCAGGTGGCGGTTCACGTGGCCACGGAAATGCACCCGGGCCACCGTCTCCTGCCCGGTGTAGCACCCTTTGGTGAAGGAAATTGCGCCCAGGGTGTCGAGATTCGCTTCCTGCGGGATGGTGTGCTCGTCCATATCAACCCCGAATGCCGGACGTCCGCCCTCGATGCGCGCCACGTTCCAGACTGCATGCGAGGCGTGGCGTTTCGTGGACGCCAGCAACCGATCGCGCACCACCTCGGCGTCGCGCGCATCGGCGACGATGACGAAGCCGGGCAGCGAACCCAGGACCGGAGCGCGAATGAGCCGCACGGATGCCGGCCCGATGTTCCACAGGCCATGCGACCAGACGGGCCATTCGTCGAGTGTGCCACCCATGACGTCGCCGAGCGGCGCGGCACCGGGTGGTCCGCCCCCCAGATCCGCCACGGCAGCGGCCGCCCGCGCCCCATACAGCATGTAGGTGGCCCACTGGTCCGACTCGTCGGTCACCTTGGCCAACCGGGGATTGATGTACTTGCGCGCCAGCTCGAGCCACGCCGGAGCGCTCGGCCCGAGTACCGTGAGCAGGAAGCGGTCGGCCGCGGTGCGCACCACGTACATGTCACACACCACCTTTCCCTTCGGCGTCAGCGCCACCGCGTGCAGGCCCTTCCCCACGGCCAGTTCGCTCACGTCGTTCGTAATCAGGCCGTTCAACGCCTCCATGGCCTTCGGCCCTTCGATACTGCTCCAGTGGTGCAGCGCCTCGAACCAGGCCGCATCGCGCCGCAAGTCGTGATACGCCTCGACGTCGTCGCGGCTCAGCGGTTCCGGGTACACCACGGATGGTGACTCCACGCCGTTCGGCAGGCCGGTCGTCGCGGCAGCAGGGTTCACGGACGGATCGCTCACGAAACTCCTTGGCGCAGGGATGTCGGTGCGGCCGGTGAGTGACGGGGCGCGCGGTCCATCCCGCACGCGTGGCTGAACACCGTTTCCAAGTGTAACGAGGCCTGCGAACGAATCAATGCGATGCCGTGCCTCAGAAGGCGCGTACGCGCGCCGCAAACTCGCCGGCCACGGCGGTCGTGGTCACCCCATGCGGTTCCCACGCGACTCGCTCGGAGGGCGGCTGGCGCAGTCCGTTCAGACGCCCATCAATGGCCTGCCAACTCCGTACGAGTGACGCGGCGGCTCCGTGTGGCCGGTCATCACTGCAGCGAAGGAAGGCCAGCGTGTGGTCGAGCCCAAGCAGCGCGAGCAGCGGCTCCACGTCGCGCCGTTCGCTGTCCGCCCGTACCACGACGCGGTCGCCCCGTCGCCCCGCGGCCTCCATTTCATCCACAACCGCCGGGTGCACCGGAACGCCGTGCGTCACGAGCTGGCGGTACCCCCGTTGCGCACGCAGGGCGACGAGTTCGGGAAGTGTGGGATCCCGCTCGGTCTCGTCTGCGAACAGCGCCAGCGCGGCTTCCAGCAGTGTGCGCCCCGGAAGCACGGCGAGCGCCGCCGCCATTGATCGCGGCTGGAACTCGGCCGCCGCGGCGTCGGCGAGCACATGCGCCCGCAACAGGAGGGTGTCGGCAAGAACGCCGTCGAAGGCCACGATCAGCGCGGGCATGCCGGGAAAGCTAGCCTGTCCCACACCGTCCCACGGCGACGTCAGAACGGCTGTTCGAGGCTTTCCGACTGGGGCGTGAACAGCTCGGCACCGCTCTCCGTGATGACCATGTCGTCCTCGAGACGAATGCCGAACTCACCGGGGATGTAGATGCCCGGTTCGTCGGAGAACACCATGCCGGGCGCGAGTGGCAGCGTATTGCCGCGCACCAGATAGGGCCACTCGTGGCCGTCCATGCCCATGCCGTGCCCCACCCGATGGGAGAAGTACTGATAGTCGGGACCGAAGCCGGCATCGACGATGACCTTGCGCGCGGCGGCATCGACGGCTTCGCAGGGCACCCCCGGCCTCGCCGCGGCCAGCGCGGCAGTCTGCGCCCTGAACTCGATTTCGAAAACATCCTTCATCCGCTGCGTTGCCTTGCCGAGGACGAACGTGCGGGAGATATCCGAACTGTAGCCCTCCACCTTGCAGCCGCCGTCGATCAGGAGAATGCTGCCTTCCTGCACGACTTGCGGGGTGGCGCTTCCGTGGGGCAGGGCACTGTACTTGCCCACCTGCACACCGGCACTGCCGGTATAGCCGAGTCGCTTGTGCGCGAGCTGGACGAGATCCGCGAAGTCATCCTGTGTCATCCCTTCCGTGAGCGATTTGTATGCCGCCTCGTAGGCGAGCAGGGTGACCTTGCTGGCGTGCCGCATGAGGGCCAACTCGTGCGCGTCCTTCGTGATGCGGCATCCAGCGGTCACCGGCGTTCCACTCACGGTGCGCACCTGGGGAAGGCGTGCGGCGCCGTCGCTGAACTGAAACTTGACCGTCTCCTCCACCCCGATGGTGGCGGTCGCCAGCCCGCGGTCACGCAGCCCCTTGCCGAAGAACGCCCACGGATCCTCGTGCTCTTCCCATGCGTACACGGTGGCGTCCAGGCCGAGCGGTCCCATGGTGGCCTGTTCGAGCGCTCGCTCCTCCTCGAACTTCGGTGTGACGAGAAACGGCGCCCCCTTGGCCGGAATCACCACGGCCAGCAGCCGCTCGCTGTTCCCCCAGCGCATTCCGGTGAAGTACTCCATGCTGGTGCCCCCGGCGAGCATGAGGGCGTCAATGCGCTGGTCAGTCATGAGCCGCCGCGCCTTGTCGAGCCGTGCCTTGCGTTCGTCTACCGAGATGGGGACGACCCCGTCCTTCATGGGCGTGAGCGCTGCAATGGCCGGCGGCAGGTCACTGGCCACGGGCGTGGTGCCGACGTGGGCGTTGGCCTGATCGCAACCGGTCACGGCGAGCGCCGCGAGTGACGCCGAGGAGGTGGCGAGGAAATCGCGGCGGGTGGTCATGGGAAGACTCGAGGGGAGAGAAGAGGGGAAACCGCGGACAGGATGGCGAACTGACGAAGGTTCAGGGCTGAATGCCCCCGCCCCCGTCACCGCTGCTCGACGCGCTGGCGGCGGTGGCGGCGCCGAGGGCCACGGCGAGGACGGCGGCGATGACGCCCACGAGCGTCCACGTGCGCTTCTTCGAGAACGACTTGGTCTGCACCTGCTCCACGTTGGCGCGGGCGACGGCCACCGGCACCCCGTTTTGCGGAAAGCGTTCGCGGGTTTGCGTGAAGACGTCGGTGACGATGAGTTCGATCGAGTCGGCGGTGACGCGCGTGATCGGACCGTCGAGCGTACGGACGTTCTCGCCGAGCTTCCCCTGCACCGCGGCCGATCCGGCGCTGGTGAGGATCACCGAGGATTCACCGAGCGCCGGCGTGGCGTTCGTGTCGACCGGGACGTAGCGGTAGCAGCCGACCAGCGGCAGCACGAGCGACCAGGCGGTGAGCGCGAGGGCCGTGAATGCGGCCGGGCGGCGGCGAGGAAATGGGTGAGCCATGCGAATCCCGGGTGCGGGTACGAGTACGAGTTCAAGTTACGGCGCCGGCGCGCGCGGGGTCAGAGTCCAATGCGGCCGACTCCCACCCCTCACCGCGCAACCCCAACGCCTCCTCCCAACGAAATCGGGGGCGCCGCCACGCGGTCGCCCCCGATTCCTGCTTCTCCATCCCACCTACCGGCGTTCACCAGCCCGCCGGTACGAGGGTCAGTTGCTTACTGACAGGCCGCCGGCCGGTCCTGCGCAGGCTGCGGCGCCAGCGGGTTCTGCTGCCGCTCGTTGTACGAGATGGGGAAGAAGCACGGCCGGGTTCCCCGCGTGCTCACCCACCGATCCGCCCGGATCTGGAAGCGATAGTGGTCGATGAGGCGACGCGCCTGCAGGAACAGGGACACGTTGCGCTCGTGGATGAGGATGTCACGCGCCGTCACCGTGCTGGTCGGCGTCCACGCCGGGAGGGCGTCCACCGCGCGCACCGCATTGATGCGGCTGGCAAATTCGGTGGTGTTACCCGTGGCGAGCGCAGCCTCGGCGAGGATGAGGTGCATATCCTTCGCCGACACGGCCGTCCATCCCACGTTCACCGTGGAGGAGAGCCGGCAGCACTCGTTGATGTTCGCGAGCGTCACCGGATCGATCTCGTTGGTGATGGGATCGCGCATGGCGATGCCCGCCGCGCCATCGACCGGACGCGTCCCCGCCGCGGTGGGGATGATGTAGCGGTTGCCGGCCCGGATCTCGAGGCGGCCGTTCATTTCGGACCCGGTCGAGAACCAGCCGCCGGCGTTTTGCGCGATGACGTCGAAGCGGTAGCGCGCCCCGTTGTTGCCGAAGGCTGCAATGGCGGCTGCCGCGTCGGCGTTGGCCCCCGCATCGTTGATCAGCGGCTGGGCCGGGAAGCCGCGCGGGGCGCGCAGCGTGGCCCACACCGCCTTCGACCACTTCGCCCGCGCCTGCATGGCCAGCAGGCGGGCCCGCAACGGCTGGTTGTTGAGCGCCGTGGCGATGGCCACTCCCTTGCCGGTGTACACGATGGCGGAGTCGAACATGATGCGCATGTTCGCCTCCCCGACGGGCGCCCCTTCCTTCACGCGATCGGACGAGATGATGAAGTCCTCGTAGTTCTCGCCGATCATGGTGTAGATCGTGGCCCCCAGAAAGTACGCCTGCGCCAGGTCGGCCCGGTTGCGCAGCGCCCCGGCCTTGTCGTACTCCTCGAGCTTGGGCAGGACGTAGTTGGTCAGCCAGCGCGCCTGACTCACGAAGGGGTACTGGCCGTCGGTGTACTCATTGAGCGGGTCGCCGATATCACCCACGTCGAGCAGGTTCCAGTACTCGCGCGAGCCCACCCAGGTGAGTTCATCGGCGGCGGCACCGCTGGTCCCGGTGATCTGGTTGCCGGCCGCGTTCACGGCGCCGTAGAGGCCGTTGACGAGCGACGTGGCGGCGGCTGCCGACGTCGCGATGGCATCCTCCGTGACGGCGTTCGGGTTCTTCACTTCCGTGGAGAACACGGTGCAGGAGGCCAGCGCCATCGTGCCCAGCACCGCCGTGGCGGTGCCGAGCGCACGACGGAAGCGCGTTCCCTGCGTCTTGAAAAGCTTCTGCATAGAGGGATCGTGCTCCGAATCAGAAGTTGAGGTTCAGCGCGAGCGAGACACGACGCGGAATCGGGAGGCCGAAGCCGTCCGTCGCGTTCTGGAAGTTGTCCTGCAGTGCGCCGACTGAGCCGCGGCCGTTCTCGTTCGACTCGGGGTCCTGTCCCGGGTAGCTCGTCCAGAGGAACAGGTTGCGCCCGGCGGCCGTGATGCTGGCGTTGCGGAAACCGAGCTTCTTGGCGAGGTCGGCGCCGAAGTCGTAGGTGATGGCGAGTTCGCGCCAGCGCAGGAAGTTGCCGTTCTGCCCCTGGTAGAGCCCCGGCTCCAGCAGGCGACGATAGCCGCGGATGTACGTCTCGGCGGCCTGCACCCGCTGTTCAGGCGTGCTGGCCGGATTCTGCATGACGGCCTGAATCTCCGAGAACTCGCGGCGGTTGGACCCGATGGACGGGTGCTGCGAGAGACGGAAGCCGTCGGTCAGGTTGGAGATGAGGTAGCCCGTGCGGTATTCGAGCGTGCTCTGGAACTTCCAGTGGTTGGCGAAGCTCCACGTACCGCCGAACGCCCCCGTCCACGTGGGAATGCTCTTGCCCACGTTCTGCTCGAAGAGAATGCCGCTGCCGTCGTAGTCGGCCAGCAGCGGCTGCAGTGCCGACTGGACGGCGGACGTCTGGATGTCACGCGGCTGCGAGAAATAGGCGAGCAGCTCCGCGCGCGTGGCGGCCGTGCCGCGGCCATTGAAGTTGATCGGCAGCTGATCGGCGCTGTTGTAGCACGTGATGGGGCGGTTGGCCGAGTTGGTGGCTGGCACCGAGCCGCACGCGCCGGCGAGACGCGGCTCGTAGATGGATCCCAGCGGGGCGCCTTCCTTGAGGTAGATGCGATAGCGCGCGTAGCCGCCCGACACGCGGATGGGCGGCGCGCCGCCCAGGCTGGCGAGGGTCTGGTTCAGGTACGCCGCGTTGGCGAACAGCTCCAGCTTGTTGCTGCTCTTGTTGATCACCTGCGAGCGCAGGCTGATTTCCATGCCGTTCGCGTCGATCTGGCCGATGTTGGTGAGCTGCGCGTTGCGGAAGCCGCCCGACGTGGGGAAGGTGCGCGGCACGAGCGCGTCGTTGACCGTCCGCGTCCACGCCGTGTACTCGAGCGCGACCTTGTTGTTGAAGAGCCCCGCTTCGAAGCCCGCTTCGATTTCCGTGGAGATTTCCGGCTTGAGATCGGGGTTGCCGAGCTGCGACGGAATGAGACCCGACCCCACCGCGGTCACCTGCGGGGCGAACGTGGTGAACTGGTCGAAGGCGCCGGGCTGGCGCCCCGACTGGCCGATGGCGGCGCGCATGCGGAAGGTGGAGAGCAGCGTGCTGTTCCAGCCGGTGCGGTCCGACGGCACCACGGACAGCGAGACCTTCGGGTAGAACACGCCACCGGCATCCTGGCCGAACGCCGACGAGAAATCGTAGCGGCCGCCGACCGTGCCGAACACCCAGTCGTGCCAGCCGATCTGCGACTGCGCGAAGTAGCCACCGTTCACCGTGGTCAGGAACGACTCACCGGCGGAGATGTTCTGCCCGCCGGCGCCCACCACTTCGATGCCGGGACCCGGGAAGAAGTTGGACGAGCCCGAATTGGTTTCGGTGCGGTTGTTGAACACCTGCAGGCCGGCCACGTTGCTCGTGGTGAACGGGCCGAAGTCGCGGTTGTAGGCGACCTTGCCGTCGAGGGTGAGCACGCGCGTGCCCCCCGAGAACACCGACCGCGAGCCGTCCGGATTGTTGGACGTGAAGAGGTCGACGTTATAGCCGAACGGCGAGAAGCCGAAGTCGCGCTGCGAGGCGTAGTCGAAGCCGAACGTGGACGAGAGCGTGAGGCGCTCAGTGGCCGTGTACGATGCGTCGAGGGTGCCGACGTAGCGCTGCGTGGCCGTCCGGTTCGTCTGCTGCATGGCCTCGCGCACCGTCATGAACGCCTGATTGCCGAAGACGTTGCCGGCGCCGGAGCACTTGCCCGGGGCGACATAGGTGGACGCGTTGCAGTTGGCGAGCTCGGGGCGGGCCATATAGGCCAGCGAGTTCACGCCGTAGATGTTGTTGTTGTTCTCGGGGGCTTCGTTGGCCGTGTTGTAGTAGGCGTTGTTGAAGCGGAGCCGGAGATTCTTGGTGGGCACCAGCGAGAGGTTGGCCGACGTCTGGATACGGCGCACGATGTCCTGGGCCGGGCCGAGATCACGCCCGCCGAACGGGCCGTTCTCGCGGTAGTAGCGCCCCGACGCGAAGTACGTCACGCTCTGGCTGCCACCCTGCACGCTCGTGGAGATGGTGTTGCCGAGCCCCGTCTCGGTGATGAAGTCATTGAAGACGGGCACCTCGAACACTTCGAACGGCCGGAGCCCCGGCTTATTCCAGAAGGTCGCCAACGAGTCGGCCTGGCCCTGACGACGCGCAAAACCGGAGTTGGGCGCGACGCGGTTGCCGAAGTCCACGGCGTCCTGCTGCAGCTGCATGGTCCAGCGCGGCGAGCTCGACGTGCCCGACTTGGTGAAGAACTGGATCACGCCGTTCGAGGCTTCGGTGCCATAGAGCGTGGCCGCGGCCGCGCCCTTCAGCACTTCCACGCGCTCGATGGTGCTGGGGTCGATGTCGTCGATGCGCGACGGCGACCCGCCGCCACCGGTGCCGATGCCGAAGCCACCGCCCGAGTTGATGCGCACCCCATCGACGAAGATGATGGGCTCGTTCGACTGCGAGAGCGACGCGTTGCCGCGAATGCGGATCTTCGCGCCCTCACCCGACAGACCGCCCGAGACGAGGCCGGAGACGCCCGGTTCACGCGCCGTGAGCAGGTTGGAGATGTCATTGATGGGCGCGTTGGCCGGTGGCTGGATGACCGCCACCGTGTTGCCCAGGCGCTTCACCTCGGTCTTCTGCCCGGACCCCGTCACCACGACCTGATTGAGCTGGATGGCCGACACCGTCACCGCAAAATCGCGCTTCGTGGTCTGACCCGCCGACACCGTGACGGTGCGCGTTTCGCGCGAGTAGCCAATGGCACGCACCCGCACCACGACCTCGGCGGTACCACCCGGAACGGGGATGCCGGTGATCCGGTAGTTGCCCGAGGCGTTGGTCATGGCGCCGAGCTGCGTACCGTCGATCGTGACTTGCACGTTTTCGAGCGGCCGCTGATTCGACGCATCGGTGACACGACCTTCGACGATCGCGGTGTTGCCTTGGGCGTGGCTGCGTGCCAGCGGCACCGCCAGGACGAGCAACAACGCGGCGACGAAGCGTGCGCTTCGTGCGAGAAGAGCTCCGGGCATTCCTTAGCCTCCTGCAGGGACGAGATGAACCGGGGAACCGGATACGGCGACAAGACGGCTATTGTACGATGCCGAACCGCCGCGAGCAATAACTCGTCCCTGCCTCCTGTCCCGTCCATTCCCGTATCGGCGTAGAAAAGGGACGTCTCGTATCCCCTTAATGCGTTTCGTCAATCGGAATATCCCAACCGGGCGCACTCCGCGGAGGATCCGGCCAGACGCTCAGCGTTCCTGCCGTGCCTCGCGCAGGGCGTCCAGCAGTCTGGCGGCTTCGGCGTGGGTCGGGTCGCGCCCAAGCGCCCGCCGCACCGAGCGTTCCGCACGGGCAAGGTCACCTGCCTGAACGAACACCAGCGCCAGCTGGAAATGGCCAGTGGCCAGTCCCGGATCTCGTGCCAGGGCCTTCTCCAGCCACGGGCGCGCCTCCGCCGCCCGCTCCTCGCGCAGCAGCAGGGTGCCGATATTGAGGTAGGGCGCCGCGTCGGTCGGATCACCGGCGATGGCCCGCTCATAGGCCGCCCGCGCGCCAGCACGGTTGCCTTGCTGTTCCAGTGCCAGCCCCAGGTTCACTTCCCCCAGTGGCACCCGCGGATCGATCTGCAGCGCGTGCTGGTACGCGCGCATCGCCGCACCCCAATCGCCCTGCGCGGCCAGGGCCAGCCCCAGATTGCGCCGCAACGGTGCGGCATCGGGCGTGACCTCCAGCGCGGCACGATAGGCCGCCACCGCCTCCCCTGGTCGGCCCGCGTCACGGGCGGCATCCCCGACGCCACCGAGCACGGTGGCCCAGCGACGGCGCAGGGCATCGCGTGTCGCCGCGTCGGGCGCGGCGGCTAGTCGCGTGGTCAGCTCCCGTCGGATGGTGCCGACATGACCGCGAGTGAGGTGCAGCAGCGCCATGGCGAGCGCCTGCACATCGAGATCGGGGCTGTCCGCGAGCCTGCGCGCCCGTTCCTCGAACTCGGCGGGCACGCGCTCCATGTGCGGCGTGGCGAACCGTTCGAGCCACTCCCCCAGGCCGGCCACCTGCGCCATGGCGTGCGTGGAACGCGGTTCGAGCAGCAACGGCGTGGCGCGCTCGACATCAGTGACCCCCCGTGCCGCCAGCACCCCGCCCACGGCGCGGTCGTGCGGCTTGAGCGTACCCCACCACCGTGCGGCCTGCGCCTCGAGCTCGCGCACGCTCCGGGTCACATGGCACGAGCGGCACGCGCCAACGAGTCCCAGCGCCGAGTCGAGGGCGGGCCGCGGGATGGCAATGCTGTGGTCGCTGCGGCCATAACGCACGGCCTGCCCCAACTCGTGCTGCTGCTCGTACGGCATATGGCAGCTCACGCAGCGGCTGCCGCGACTGTCGGGGGCGTGCCGCGTATGGCGTGACGGCTCGTCGCGTTTGCTGGCGTGGCAACTCGTGCACTGGCGATCGTCGGTGCGCCCCGGAATCGGTTCGCCGTCAACCGTCCGATACCCTTGCGTATGCGGATCGTGACAGCTGGTGCAGGTCATGCCACCGTTGCGATAGCAATCACTTGCGTAGTGCCCCTCCTGATACGCGAAGGTGCGCGTGCGACCGTCCGGCGTGAACGGCCGGTCGCCCAGCTGCGACAGGGCGGTGGAGTAGAACTGCGTGAGCGGCGCTCCCGGTGTGTAGCCGGTCGCGAGTCGCGTCTTGAGGGCATGGCACCCCATGCAGGTGGCGAGGCTGCGCGCCTTGTCGCCCGTCGCCAGTGCCTCCAGTCCGATGTCCGCGCCCGTACTCCCCTGCTGCATGAGGCGCACGTGCCGAGCGGCAGGACCATGACAACTTTCGCAGTTCACGGCGTACGTGGCGACCTGGGTGCGCCAGCGTCCATCACGCGCCTCGTACTGCACGGTGATGTTGCTGCCGTGACAGCTCTGGCAGTTGCTGAAGCGCGGTTCGTCGCCGAGGATGCGCACGGGGGGCCAGTCTCCGCATTCGGCCAGGCGCATGGTGGGACGGATGGGCTGCCATCCTCGGTCGCTGCGCGTGCCGGTGTTGCAGAACCACGTGCGTCCGTCCCGGCTCCAGTCGAACGGCAGGAAACGCACCGTGCCGTCGGTCCAGGTGGTCACGAAGCCCTGCGTTCCGCCGCCCGCCATGTGTCCCCCACCAATGACGCCGTCCACCACGAAGGCGGTGTCGGCTTCCCCCTCCCGTTGCAGGAGGAACTCGTACCGCCCGCGGCGTTGGCGCGGCGTGACCGTGGCATCGGCAAACCGGATGGGGGTCCCCGAGAAGGGGGCGATGACCGGCACATCGTTGGTCGCGCTGCCCGGTACACCACCGGCTCGTCCGTGCGTGGAGCGGCTCCACTGCTCCACCTGCCGGGCATGACAGCTGAGGCAGGAGGCATTGCCCGCAAACGACTCCGGCGGCGGTGCCGAGGGCGTGGCGAGCACCGCCGCCGTCAGCGGCGCGGTCCCCTGCTCCCCGGCCGCGTTGTCGCTGGTGTCCGTGGTGCACGCGCCCAGCAGCAGCAGCGCGCCCCACGCTCGCCGGTGTGTGCGTGTCACGACGGCGCCCCGTCGCGACTCCATGCCGGTCCCTGACAGCGGCACAGCGTGCGAATGTATGCCACCAGTGCGCGAATCTGCGGCGTGGTGAGCGTCCCGCCGAACGCCGGCATGCGGTGATGCCGGTTCATGATCGCCCCGCCGGCCTCGATGGTATCAAAGAGCGCGTCGTCGCTGCGCCGTCCCATGGCCTCCGCATCATGATGTCGCGCCGGCGGCACGGGCAGCATCTTCGCGTTGGGGCCATCGCCCATGCCCGTGGTGCCGTGGCACCCGGCGCACCATTGGGCGTAGAGCACCTTGCCGTCGGGCGGGGTGGCTGTCGGCCCCGCAGGTGACGGCGCGGTGCGGGGCACATCCATGCGGGCGGGATCACCGCCGAGATAGCGCACAATGAGGGCGCGCTCGCTGGCCGGCATGCGTACGCGCGGCATGCTCACACCGGGCTTCAGTCGCTGCGGGTCGCTCACGATGGCGGCAATGTAGGCCGCATCGCGCCGCTCGTGCACCGCGTCGAGCGTCGGTGCCAGCTGTCCCCCTTCCCCCTTGAGGCGGTGACAGCCAAGGCAGCTGTGCTTGTCACGCAGCAACTGCTCGGCCTTGCGGGCAGCGAAGCCGGACAGCGGTTGCGCCACGATCCCCTCCCCCGGCACGGTGAGGACCAGGAGGAGTGCGGCGAGGTGGACCAGGGTCCCACGCGCGTGTCGCACCGCGCCCGTCCTACTTCTTCACCGGAGGATCATCCATGCGCGCACCCGTCCAGATGACGGCACTGCCGCAGCCGTTTCGCGTCTGGAACTGCAACGGGATGCTCGCGGTGCGTGCATAGAGCTCGATGGCGCGGACGTCCTTGGGATTGATGATGTTGTCGAGGTCGCCGTCCTCGATGTTCACGTACAGGCCGTTGAGAAAGATGGCCGGCGCGCAATCGCCGGTCATGCCGGTGCCGCGAACCAGCACCCGGTCGCGCCCGAACTGCCCCGGCATCGTGACCACACCGGGAAGCCCGCGGAAAATGTCGCCCATGTAGGTCGGGCCCTTCTTGCGGATCTCCTCCTCGGTGAGGAAGTGGCCAAAGCCCAGCTTGCGGCGGCGTTCGAACTCGTCGAGCGGCACCGCGCGATTGGCGCGCACGCGCAGCGTGTCGATGTTGGTGACGAGCGCGGACAGCGTGAGATCGACCACGGCCTCGCGCGCGGCCTGCAGGTCGGCCGGTGCCCGGTGTGGCTGGAACCCGACGGCACGGGCCTCGACCGTATACGTCCCTTCGGGCAGGTTGGTGAACTGATACTGGCCGGCGGCGTTCGCGCTGGTCTCGACGCCGGTGCCCCACAACGTGATGCGGGCGCCATTCACCGGCTGGCCGCTCTGGTTGCGCGCGATGCCACGCAGCGACGCCTTGCCGGTCAACACGCTCGTCACCCGTGCCGTGCCTCCGGTGCCGCGCGCCTGTTGGCGCACGCCGCGGCCAATGACGAGATCGCGCAGCAGCAGGCCGTTGCCGGGCACCGGCAACTCCACAAAGCCGCTGCTGTCGAGGTCGGCGAAGGCGCGCACGGTGATGGCGGTATTGGGGGGCACGCCGCATACGGCGAACGCGCCGTCGGCGGTGCCGGTGGCGATGCGCACGTTGGGGACGCGCTCGAGGCCTCGTGCCGTGACGCGATTGCTGTTGTACTGTGCGCGCACGCGCGCGGGGACCGGCGGTGGGGACCCGCCGGCGGTGCGTACCGTCCCGAAGAACATGCCGCGCGGCAGTTCCGGCGCGGGGGCGCCACACCGCGCCTCGATGAGCGTGGCGGCCGACGGGGTGGCGAGGGTCAGCACGATCGGATCGCCATTCGTCACGTCCAGACGCAAGAGCTGGCTCTCGACGCCAAGGGAATCGAGAAAAGGGTGGAGAAAGCCGACCAGATACACCCCGGTTGCCACGTCGTCCAGCTGAAACGTGCCCTGCGATGTGGAGGTCGTGGAAAGAATGCGTCCGCTGCCGTCGGCGGCCGTCAGCTGCACCGTGGCGCCGCTCAACCGGCGTGATCGCACGCTGTCCACGATTTCGCCACGCACCCTCGCGCTGACGCGAGCCGGTGCCTGCGCGAATGCCGTTGTGGTCGCCAGCGCGGTGGCCACAGCCGCGCCCACTCCTATCATCCTCATCATGCGGCGATCATACCGCAAAGGCGGCCGGGGGGCCAGCCGCCTCCGTCGCGTTCAGCGCAGGCGGCGCAGTATCCCGTCGACCACGGGGCGCGTCACGAATTCCCGCTCCAGCCCCCGCACGCGCTCGCCGCCAGAGCGTGACCGGAGATGGCATTGGGCGCTATGGTCGCGGGCTCCCTCGCTCTGGATAACTGGCGGCCAGCAGCTCGATGGGATGGGCCACCGTGACGCCGGACCCACTCAGGAGGAGCCCCGCGCCGATCTGCATATGGCAACCGGGATTGCCCGTCGCCACGATCTGGGCGTGGGTGTCGGCAATGCGGGCCAGTTTCGGGGCCAGCACCGCGTCCGAGGTGTCGGGTTCCACGAGATTGTAGATGCCGGCAGAGCCGCAGCACTGATCGGCGTCTTCGAGCGGCACGAGTTCCAGCCCGGGCACCGCCTCGAGCACGGCCATGGGTGGCCGCACCACACGCTGCGCATGCATCTGATGGCACGGCGGGTCGTGCGTGACCCGCAGCCCAATGGGAATGGTGCCCGCGCGCACGCCGGCGGCGGCCAGCAGCTCGCTGACATCGCGGGTGCGGGATGACAGCGCCTCCGCGCGCGCCGACCAGGCCGGATCGTCGTGCAGCAGGTGCCCATACTGCTTGAGCATGGCACCACATCCCGCCGCGTTCACCACGATGAGATCGGCCGCGGTGCGCTCGAACGCGGCGATGTTTTCGCGCGCCAGTGCCCGCGCCCCCTCGAGATCACCAGCGTGGGCATGCAAGGCGCCGCAGCAGCGCTGCCCCTGGGTCTCACACGACCGATACCCGTGGTACGCGAGCACATGCGCCGTGGCGTCGTTGACATGCCGGAAGAGCCCCGACATCACGCACCCTTCGAGCAACGTGACCACGGGGGTCGGTGGTGCTGCGCCCTCGGGGGTCTTCACGTGGGCATCGCCCACCGCGGCCCGTGCGCGTGGGGCAAGGAGGCGACGGCGCCAGGGCGCCGGTGCCGAGGCCGCCAGCATCGCAAAAGGAAAGGCCAGCCGACGCGGAAGCAGACGCGCGAGAACGCGTGGCAGCCCCGTGGCGCGCACCGCGCGCGCACCCGCCAGTGCCGCGCGCAACAGCACATGATGCCGGAACACGGTCAGCACCACCTGCGCCACGCGCGGGATCCCCCGCACGGGACGCATCGTGGCGCGGGTGGCCTCGAGCAGTTCTCCGTAGGGGACGCCGGATGGGCACGCCGTCTCGCAGGCGCGACAGCCGAGACAGCGGTCGAAGTGCCGGGCCACGCCCTCGTCCGCGAGCGCAATCTCGCCGTCCAGGAGGCGGCGCATGAGCACCAGGCGGCCACGTGGCGAGTCGTTCTCGTCTTCGAGATTCACGTACGTGGGGCACGCCGGCAGACAGAAGCCGCAGTGCACGCACGCATCGAGCCCCGCCGCCGCCTGCTGCAGGGGCGTGCCGGGCAGCGCACAGCCCGGCGTCGCGGCGGTCACGTGGGCGGTGGAGGAGGAAATGGACGGCGGCATGGGCTCACGCATCGGGATGGGCACGCGTCGACGGCCGCAACTCGGCGAGGCGATTGAGCACGTCACGGGCATCGAAGGCGCGCTTCACGCCGGCCTCCAGTGGTGTACGCGGCGATTGGTACGGTGCGGACCATGTGCGTCCCTGATCGACCACCACGGTCATCCGGTGCATGGCGCCGCGCGCCGCGGCGAGCCGATACCACGTGGCCATGTCGCGCTCCAGCGTCGCGAGGCCGGTACCGGGCATGACCAGCCGCAGGGAGCCGTGCGCCGGATCGTAGCTGAGCGTGGCCGACTCGAACGCGTCACGCGCGGCGCGAACGAAGGGGACGGCGTCCGATCGATGCGTCCGGGCGCGCAGCACGATCGCCTCCGACGGGGTGGTGCGCAGCGTGCGCCAGGTTTCGTCGTCTGGTGCGTCCCGGACATCGCCCACCGGCAGCGCCCGCAGCCGCGCGTGCAGCGCGCGCACGCGACTGGTGTTGCCGGTGAGCCGCGCCCAGAGTTGCGGCTCCCCGCCGGGGGGACTCACCAGCAGCATGGGCAGCGGCACCCGCTGCGCCAGGACCGCGGGCAGCAGGTCGTCGAGGGCTCCGGTGTCGGCATGCGGCACGGCGGCGCACACCAGCTGATCGACCGGCGGGCGGGCATGCAGGCGCAGGCTCACCTCGGTGATGACACCGAGCGTGCCCCACGCGCCCGTCTGCAACCGCACGAGGTCGAACCCGGCCACGTTCTTCACCACGTGCCCTCCGGCGCGCATGACGACGCCGTCCCCCGTGACGACCTGCACGCCGAGCACGAGGTCGCGCACCCGATGGTCACCCAACGCCAGTGGGGCCGGCGACGCGGTGGCCACGACGGCACCGATCGTGTCGTCGGGGGTGCCGTACGGATCGAGGGCCAGCATCTGCCCGTGTTCCGCCGTGGCCGCCGCGAGTTCGGCGAGGCTCGTTCCCGCCGCCACGGTCACGACCAGATCGCCCGGCGTGTATGCGCGAATGCCACGAAGATGCCGCACCGACAGCGAGGCGGCCGGCGCCCACGGCCCTCCGGCGTGCAGCCAGCTGCCGCCACCCTCGATGCGCAGCGGCGCCGACGTTTCGCGAATCTGCTCGGCCAGCCTGGTGATGTCAGACACGGGACTGTGGGCCACGGGGGCTCGGCCCGGTGGCCCCGTGCCACTCACGGCAACTGTGCACCGGGATCACCTTGCCGGGGTTGGCGCGCGTCTCCGGATCGAAGACCCGTCGCACCCGGCACATCATGTCGAGCGAGTCGGCGTCGAACAGCGATTCCATGTACGGCAGCTTGTCGAGTCCCACCCCGTGCTCGCCGGTAATGGTGCCTCCCGCCGCGATACACGCCTTCATGATCTCGCCCATCGCCTCGTGGACGCGCGCACTCTCTGCGGCGTCGTGCGGGTTGTACGGGATGTTGGGATGCAGATTGCCATCGCCGGCGTGGAACACATTGCATACGCGAACGCCGAACCGGTCGCCGATCTGCTCGATGGCCGCCAGGACCTCGGGAAGCCTGGTGCGGGGCACCACGGCGTCCTGCACGACGAGCGCCGGCGCAAGGCGGCCCATGGCACCGAAGGCCTTCTTGCGGCCCTGCCACAGCCGCGCGCGGTCGGCGGCGTCGGTGGCCACCGCGACCGTTCGGGCGCCGGCCGCACGGCATGCCTCCCGGATGATGGCCACGTCTTCGTCGAGCCCCTCGGACACGCCGTCCACGTCGCAGAGCAGCACGGCCGCCGCGTCCACCGGATATCCCGCCGCGTAGATGCTGGCCTCGACACACCGGATGGTGGCGTTGTCCATCATTTCCAACGCGGCGGGGACGATGCCGCAGGCGATGATGCGGGACACGGCACGCGCGGCGTCGGTGACGCTGGCGAAGTCGGCGAGGAGCGTGTGCACCGCATCGGGGAGCGGGACCAGCTGCACCGTGACTTCCGTGGCGATGCCGAAACAGCCCTCACTGCCAACGAAGGCCCCCAGCAGGTCATAGCCCGACGACTCGGCATACGCCCCACCGAGCCGCGTGACGGTGCCATCGGGGAGCACCACCTCGCACTCCAGCACGTGGTTGAGCGTGACGCCGTACTTGAGGCAGTGAGGGCCGCCGGCGTTTTCGGCAACGTTCCCACCTATCGTACAGGCGGTCTGGCTCGAGGGGTCGGGGGCGTACTGCAGGCCATAGCGTGTCGTCTCGCGCGAGAGACTGGCGTTCACGACCCCCGGCTCGACGCGCGCCAGGCGGTTGACCGGATCGACGTCGAGTATGCGGGTGAGCCGATTCAGGCCGATGAGCACGACGCCGTTGGCGAGTGCGCCCCCCGAGAGGCCGGTGCCGGCGCCGCGCGGTACCCAAGGCGTGCCCGTGTCTGCCAGCGCCCGCACGACGGCGATCACCTCGGCCCGCGAGCCGGGGAGCACCGCCAGCGACGGCGTGGCGCGATATCCCGGCAGGCCGTCGGCATCGTAGGGGGCCAGCTCCGGGGCGCGTGCTTTGACCCACCGTGGGCCAACAATTCCTTCGAGCGTCTCGCGCAGCGCAGTCATGACCGCAAACTGTTGCCGCGGGAGTCGCAGGAGAAGAGGTGCGACAGCTGGGGCAGCGCGTTACGCGCCGGTGATGCGCTCGACGGCCGCGCGCAGGGTGGCGAGGTCGAAGGGCTTCTGCAGCACGTGCGGGTGGGTGTTGAGGACACTCGTCGGCTCAGCGTGCGACACGGCATCGCCCGTCGTCAGCAGCACGCGCGCCGCCAGTGCCGGCTGCTCCCGGCGGAGAGCGTGCACGATCTCTTCCCCCGAGCGCACAGGCAGGTGCAGGTCACAGACAATCACATCGGGAATCGTGGCGTCGGTCACGTTCCGCAACAGGTCGAGGGCACGGCCGCCGTCCGGCGCTTCCGTGACCTGCCACTGCTGCCGCTCGAACCAGCGCTTGAGGGCGAAGCGAATGCCCGGCTCGTCATCGACGATCAACACACGCGGCACGAGGGTGCCTCCCGGGGAGCCAAGGGAAACCGCGGTGCGGACCGTCGGCCTGGTCCGCCATACTGGCGATCAATTCCTGAACCGCACCACGCACAAGGCAATGCCAATCGTCGGTGCACAAACGGGCACGGCCGAGTCCTTGCTGCCGTGCCCGTGTGTGTGCTTGTCCGTCTCCGCTACCAGAGAAGGGGCAGCGCGTTCAGGCGGCGCCCCAGAACCCGGCCAGTGCGTGCCCGTCCGGCGATTCGCGCAGCTTTTCGAAGGCCCGCTCGCGGATCTGGCGGATGCGCTCGCGTGTCACGCCCATGAGAGCGCCGATGCGCTCGAGCGTCATGGCTTCGGCGCCCTCGTCCAGCCCGTAATAGAGGTACAGGATCTTCCGCTCGCGCGGGGTCAGGTACTTGCGGAAGACCCGATCGATGAACTCCCGCATGAGACGGAAATCGGTGCCGTCCTCGATATCGGCGTGCGTTTCCCCGGCGAAGCGCTCACCGAGCGTGGACGCTTCACGATCCTGACGGTCGATCGGTGCATCCAGCGAGACCTCGGTGCTGGTGATCTGGCGGGCGCTGCGCACCTGCTCCACCGGTTCATCGAGCAGCTTGGCCATTTCGGCGTCGGTGGGCTCGCGGTTGAGCACCTGGGAGAGAATCATCTCCCCCCGCGCCATCCGGATGAGCTGCGAATTCTGGTTGAGGGGAATCCGCACGCTGCGCGTCTGTTCCGCCAGCGCCTTGAGCACCGCCTGGCGCACCCACCACACCGCGTAGGAGATGAACTTCACGCCCTGATCCGGGTCGAACTTCCGAACCGCCTTGAGCAGCCCTTCGTTGCCGATGGCCACGAGTTCGGAGAGGTCGAGGCCATGACCCTGATACTTCTTCACGTAGCTGATGACGAACCGCAGATTGGCGGTCACCAGACGCTCCGCCGCACTTTCGTCGCCCTTCTGCGCCAATCGCGCCAGCCGGCGCTCTTCAGCGGCATCGGTGATGAGGGGCAGTTTCTGAATGTCGTGCAGGTACTGGTCGAAGGCCGTGGAAGGCGCGGATCGGAAGAACCCTTTGGAACGGGTCTCGGAAGTCCTGGTCGCTGCGGCTGCCTGCATACGTCCTCGCCGTACGTGTTGCAGAGGTAGGGCCGGGGGTCGCGGCCCGAACTAGGGGTGGGAGCGCCACGATAACGGTCCCGGTCTGGACGGTCAATGAAAATTTTCCCCAGGCGACGAAGAGCGACAGTAAAAAGATAGTATCGCGACAGTTGGCCGAATTTCGTGCAAAAATAGCCGACAATCACATGTGGGATTCATTTCCGGCAAGCGACGTGTCCCGCCCGCAGCCGTGGGGGTGTGGCGGCCTTGCTGCGGTAACCGCGGCCCCGGACCTGCGTTCGGGGCCGCCTTGGCTTCCGGTCAAGCCGGCGCGCCGGCGGACTCGGTGAGGGCGGTCATGACCACTTCGTCGGGTACCGGTACGGCCCAGCGCCCCTCCGCCGCCTCCATTTCGCCAATGGCGCGCGGAAGCGCGTAACGCGCCGCCCCACCGCGCGCCTTCTTGTCGCCGTGTGTCTCGGCCACCACCGCCGCCAGATCGATCCCCGGCGGGAGCGTCGCTGGCAGCCCGGCGCGCTGGACGGCGTCGCGTATCGACCGCGAGAGTCCCTGGTGCGCAAGGCCGATCTGTTCGGCAAGCCGTGCTTCGACCACCATCCCCATGGCGACCGCCTCGCCGTGCAGCATGTCGTACTGTCGCACCTTTTCAATGGCGTGGGCGATGGTATGGCCGAAGTTGAGGATCTGTCGCAGTCCTCCCTCGCGGGTATCCTCGGCCACCACGTGGGCCTTGAGGTGCACGCTGCCGGCGATGAGTGTGTCCAGCCCGTTGGCCTTGGCGCCCTGCCGGACGATGTCGGGGAGGGCTGCGAGCACCTGTTCGAAGTAGCTCGCGTCGGCAATCACCCCGTGCTTGAGCATCTCGGCAAGTCCGCTCCGCAGCACGGCCGGGGGCAGCGTCTCGAGCACCTGCGGGTCGATGACCACGGCGGACGGATTGTGAAACGCACCCACGAGGTTCTTCCCGGCCGGGGTGTCCACGGCCGTCTTCCCGCCAACGGACGCGTCCACCATCGCGAGCAGCGTCGTGGGGACCTGCACGACGGGAAGCCCCCGCATGAACGTGGCGGCAACGAAGCCGGCCAGATCGCCCACCACTCCGCCGCCCAGCGCAATGATGGTCGTATCACGTCCGGCCCCCCATGCCACCAGGGCGTCGGTCAGTTCGGCCCAGCGCGCCCGGGTCTTTTCCTGCTCCCCGGGGGGAATGGTGAACAGCTGGACCGGTACGCCGGCACACTGCGCCAGTATCGCGCTGGCATGGTGGGCCCCCACGACGCGGTCGCTGATGATCGCGACCCGATGCGCAGGCGCCGTGTCGCGCACGACGGCGCCCACTTGGGCCAGGACCCCGTTGGTGCAGTACACGGGGTAGCCAAGCGGCAGCGCGAGCGGCGTGGGGAGTGCGCCCATGTCAGCGCATCACCAGGTGACTTCGCCGGCTCCGGCGCGCTTGTTGGCAACACGGGCCAGCATGAACAGGAGATCCGAGAGCCGGTTGAGGTAGATCACCACGAGGTGCGGCAGCTCCACCTCGCTGGCCAGGTGCACCACGCGGCGCTCGGCGCGCCGGCACACGGTGCGGGCCACGTGCAGCGCCGCCGCCTTGGGGGTACCGCCGGGAATGATGAAGCTGCGCAGGGGCTCCAGCTCCTGCTCGCACGCGTCGATTGCCTTTTCGAGCTCATCGATGCGGCCTTCGTCGATGCGGGCCTTGGTGAGATGGTCGCGCATCTTCTCGAGGTCCGGGGTCGCCAGCAGCGCGCCGATGGCGAAGAGGTCGCGCTGAATGGGGACGAGCACCTCGTCGATGCGCGGGATCATCTGGATGGAGCGAGCCAGACCCAGCGAGGCATTCAGCTCGTCCACGTCACCGTACGCGTCGACACGGGGGTGATCCTTGCCTACGCGGCCGCCGCCAAAGAGAGCGGTCGCGCCTTCGTCACCGGAGCGGGTATAGATCTTCATGCCGCAAGATAGCGGATGCCGCTCCAAAGCCGCAGGTCGAGGTTGACGGGCTCCCTGAGCCACGTGAGGTTTCGCACTATAGAACGTGCGATTATCTCCCCGCTTCCTTGCCGCGCTCGCTGCGCTGTGGTGTGCCGCGCCGGTCGCCGCCCAGGACCTGTCCTGCGAACGTGGTGACCGCGAGGTGCGGTCGCTGCGCTTTGTCGGCAACCGTGAGTACTCCGCGGCGGTGCTGGCGAGCACCGTGGCCACGCTGCCGTCGACGCTCCCGGGGGTGCCGCTGGTCGGTACCCGGCGCTGCCTCGATCCGGTCGAGTTCGCGCGGGATATCCGCCGGCTGGAGACGCTGTACCGGCGGCGCGGGTACCCTGACGTGCGGGTGGACACCGTGGTCCGCGTGGTGCGCCCAGCCGTCATCGATATCGAGTTCCAGATCGCCGAAGGGGAACCGATGCGGGTCTCGGCGTTCGCCATCCGCGGGATCGAGCGCGACGAGGCATTGGGCACGGCGGCCCGCGACTTCCCGCTCCGCACGGGCCTGTTGTTCGACCGGAGCGCCCTGGAGGCAGGTCGCGATACGCTCGTCCGGCGCCTGCGCAATCTCGGTTGGCCGCAGGCCGAGGCGCTGCTGGCCTACACCACCGACGTGCGGGCACGGACGGCCGATGTGGAGGTCACGGTGGTGCCGGGGGCGCGGGCGCGGGTCGGACGCATCGCGATCGCCGTGGACACGAGTCTGGGCGCGCGCACGGTCTCCGACGCCACCATCCGGCGGACCATGGCGTTGCGCTCGGGCGACTGGTACTCGGTGCGCCGCATCATCGATGCCCAGCGCAACCTCTACCAGACCGACGCCTTTCAGCGCGTGGAGCTGCAGCCCGACAGTGTGCAACCGCCGGGGGACACCATCGTCAACCTGACCGCGCGCCTCGTTGTGGGCGACCGCTTTGCGGCGCGCGGGGGCGTGGGCTGGGCCACCCTCGACTGCTTCCGCGCGCAAGGGTCGCTCACCGACCGGGATTTCCTGCCCTATGCCCAGCGGCTGGAGCTCACCGCGCGGGTCAGCAAGATCGGTCTGGGGGCGCCGCTCGACGGTGCCGATGACTTCTGCCAGGGACAGGCGCGCAGCGACCCCTACAGCCGCACGCTCAACTACTACACGTCGATGACGTTGCGCCAGCCGGTGCGAGCCGACCAGGCCCGGGTGCCGTCGCTCACCGTGTTCAGCTCGACGCTCTCGGAGTTCAAGGCGTATCTGCGACGCACGCCCATTGGTGGCGTGCTCTCGCTTTCGGATCCCTTTGCCCGGCGGCCCTCGCCCCGCACGCCCAGTACGCTCTCGTATCAGCTGGAACTGGGGCGCACCGAGGCGGAGCCGGCGTTCTTCTGCGCGGTGTTCAACGCGTGCGACAACGATCTGCGCAGTTTCCTGCAGCGCAACAACCGTCTGGCCGCCGTGGAGTTCTCGCTGTCGCGCGAACGGCTGAACGACGCGGTCAGACCCACGGGCGGGACCATCGTGCGCGCCACGCTGCGTCACGCCAGCACGTGGATCGGCTCGGACGCCACGCAGCAGTTCAATCGCGCCTCCGGCGATGTGTCGTGGTACCGGCAGGTGGCCGGGGCGACGATCACCGCCCACGTCCGCGCCGGCCTTGTGCAGGGGCTGGGGACCGGCAGCGGATTCGCCGGCTTCATCCCGCCGCAGGAGCGGCTCTATGCCGGTGGCCCGACCACGGTGCGAGGGTTTCGGCAGAACGAACTGGGCCCCGCCGTGTACATCGTGAGTGACTTCACCACGGAGACGGTGAACGGCGTGACGTACTTCCGTGCCGACCAGCGCGCCGTCACCGAGCGCGTGGTGCCCACGGGTGGCAACACGCTGGTCGTGGGCAACCTCGAGGCGCAATGGGCGAGTCCCGTGCTCCCGCGCCTGCTGCAGCTGGCCGCCTTTGCCGACGCCGGGCGACTCTGGAACCGGGGGGGCAGTGCGCTGCGCGCCGACGGGCCGGTGGTGAAGATCACCCCCGGGTTGGGCGTGCGGGTCGCATCGCCGTTCGGCGCGGTGCGCATCGACTTCGGGTACAATCCGTACGAACTGCCGGCCGGGGCGGCCTACTTCAACGCGCGGCCACAAGGCGGGGTGGCCCCGCTCTATTGCGTCAGTCCCGGCAACACCCTGGCGGTGACGCCCGCCGCGGCCGATGGCCAGCTGGCGGCGCAGGCGGCCGGCGGCTGTCCAGCCACGTATCGGCCGGTGCGGCGTACGGGGTTCTTCCGCCGGCTCAATCCCAGCATCTGGATCGGGCAGGCCTTCTGATGCCGGGCACCGCCGCCGCCGCCGGGGGGCTCCCCTAATGGCACCACGCCGCCGCACCATCGTGCTGGGCACCGCCGCCGTCCTGCTGTCGCTGCTGGCGACCGTGGTGGGCGGCGTCGTGGCCCTCACGCAGACCGTGCGCGGCCGCGCGCTCATTCTGCGCACGGTGATGCCGCTGGCACGGGCTGCCATACCGGGGCGGCTCTACGTGGGCGCGGTGGGCGGGAATCTCTTCAGCGACATCACCATCGACAGCGTCGATGTCCGGGCGCCCGACGGGACCCCGTTTCTCAGCACGGGGCCGATCCGCCTCAGCTACGATCCGCGCGATCTGCTCGACGCGCGCATCGTGGTGAAGTCGCTCGAGGTCACGCGACCGGTGATCACCCTCATCGACTACGGCAAGGACGACTGGAACTGGCGTCGCGCGCTGCAGCGTACCCCGCGCCGCCGCCGTGAGCCAGGCACGACCCGGTTCGGCACGTACATCGTGATCGACACCACGGCGCTCCACGAAGTGACCTTCGTGATGCGGCTCCCCTGGCAGTTGGCCGACTCCCTGCGCGGGGCCAAACGCGACAGTGCGCTGGCGTACAACCTGGGGCGCCTCGACGGGGAGGTGCGACGGGAGGATGGCCGGCTCGTGCGTGTGCACCGCTTCGTGCGCGGCAATCTGGCGCTGGGGCGTTCGTGGCTTGCTCACCCCGACACGGCCGGCATGCGCTTCCCGGTGCGCCGTCTCGACGTGATGTGGATCCATCCGCCCTTCTGGTTCAAGGATCTGTCGGGCGATTTCCGTCGTCTCGGCGATTCCCTGTGGGTGGAGAATGCCCGTTTCGACCTGCCGCGCAGCACCGCGCGCGGCGGCGCCAAGATCGTCTGGGGCGGCAACCGCCCCGTGCGCTACGATGTGCGCCTGCGTCTCGACAGCGTGGCCCTGAGCGATCTCGCGTGGATCGACGAGACCGTACCGCACACCGGGGGCGGCAGCGCCATGCTCACCATGCGCAACGACCCGCGCGATCTCAACATCATCGACTACGCGATCACCGACATGGACGCGCGGTCGCTGAAGTCGCGACTGCGGGGCTCGATGACGTGGGGCGTGGGTGGCGTCGTGACGCGGCTGACCAATGTGAATCTCGACCTGCAGCCCGCCCACACCGATCTGCTGCGCTGGTTCAACGGAGAACCCTTCCCCTATGACTGGCGCGGCGCCGTGCGCGGGACGCTCCGCGCCAGCGGTGGCTACGTGACCGACTGGGCGCTCGATGAGGCACGGGTGACGTTCGAGGACGAACACGTGCCGGGCGCCATCTCACGGGCACGGGCCAGGGGACGCCTCGACCTCTTCCGGCCCGCCGAAGCCATCCTCAAGGGGGTGGACCTCACGATCGACCAGCTCGATTTCCGCACCCCGCGGTTCGTGAACCCGCTCTTCGCGGAGCTGGGCGGCTTTGCGCGTGGCGTGGTGCGACTCGACTCCCTGTGGTACGACGCGCGCTTCAGCAAGGCGGATCTCGAGCTCGTGGATGGCCCCGGGCAACCCTCGCGCTTCACCGGTGCCGGCCGCTACACGCTCGTCACGGAAGGGGTCAGGTTCGATGTGGATCTCGAGGCGTTGCCGCTCTCCTACACCACCTTGTCGCGCTCCTATCCCAACATGCCGCTGCGCGGCAGTGCCGTGGGACGCATTCGGGCCATGGGCATGGCCGACCGGTTCGACCTGAACACCACCCTCTCCGGTGAAGGGGGCGAGGTGAGCTTCACCGGCGTGGCCGATGCGCTGGAACCGGTGATGGGGGCGGCCGGAGACTGGCGAGTCCGCGGCGGCAACCTGCAGGCGTTGTTCGGCAGCAGCAGCCTCCCCACGTCGACGCTCAACATGGCGGGCACGGTCGACCTGAAGGGCACCGTCAACGAGTCGGGGGTCTTCCGCAACGACAGCTTCACCGGGCCGCTGCGGGCGACGATCGATCAGTTCTCGCGGATCGCCGATGCGCGGGTCTTCGGGGGGAGCGCCGCGCTGCGTTTCGACCAGGGCGTTGTGCGGGTCGACACGCTGACGCTGGAAAGCTCGGCGGCGCGCCTCACGGCCCGCGGCGGCGTGGGTCTGGCCGAGGCCAAACGCGATTCGCTGATGCTGTCGGTGCACGTCGACTCCCTCGGCGGGCTGCGCCCGTGGCTCTCGCCCACCGATACCGGTACGCGCCCGCTGGTCCTGCCCACCGACACGCTGCGCGGTAGCGTGGAGGTGTCGGGCGTCCTGCGCGGCTCCATCGACACGCTGGATACGCGAGGGCTCGACCTGCAACTGCGGGCCGACGTGAGTGATCTCGTGGTCGCGAGTTCGCGCGCCATCCGCACGGCCTTCGACCTCGACGTACGGGATGTGCTGCGTGGCGCGAACGGCCTCTTCACGGCGTCCGCGGATTCGGCCTACGTGGCGGGCATCGACGTGGCCGCCGCGACGGCGCGTGCCACGCTCAAGGGCGGACTCGCCGATCGGTTCACCTTCGCCTTGCGCACGCCGTCGGAGTCGCGCGTGGCGATCGCCGGTGGGGTCACGCGGCGTGGGGATTCCACCGAAGTGCGCCTGGACACGCTCACGGTGCGCGTCGATACCCTGGGCGCGCGACCGCGCGGCTTCACCTTGGCCGGCCCGTCGACCCTGCGGTGGCAACCCGACGGCGAGGGGGCGCTGGACTCCCTGGTGCTGCAGCACACCGACACGGGGCGCTTGGCCGTGCGCGGACGGGTGGCGGCCGGTGGCGCGGTCAGCGCCAGCGTCGCGGTGACCCGCTTGCCGCTCAATGATGTCGGTCGCCTCCTGCGCCGCTCAGGGCTCGACCAGGGCGCGCTCACGGCGCAGGGCGTCGTCAGCGGAACGCGCGAGCAACCGCAGCTCACGGGGGCGGTCGCGCTTGCCGATGCCGTGGTCGGCCGGGTGCGCCTCGGCGACCTGAGCGTGCAGGCGCGGTACGACTCGCTGCGGCTCACCCTCAACGGCGCCCTGCGCCTGCGCGGCGTCGATGCCGTGCGGGCCACGGCTTCACTGCCCCTCGATCTGGCGCTTGCCGCCCGCACTACGCGCCGGATCGACGAGCCGCTGGCGGGGCGCATCACCGCCCAGCGTACCGACCTGTCGCTGCTCGAAGCGCTCTTCCCGGATGTCACGCGGGCCGCGGGAACGCTGGAAAGCGATGTGCAGCTCACCGGCACCTGGAATCGTCCACGCCTGCGTGGCCAGGTGCGCATGGACAGTGCGGCGCTCACGCTGGCGAATCTCGGCATTCGTCTGGAGCGCGCCACCGCCGACATCGGGCTGACCGGCGACAGCATCCTCATTCGGCGCTTCGGCGCCGTGAGTGGTGCCCTCACCGATACCCTTGGCCTGTCCGGGGTGATCAGCATTGCCGAGATCGCCAAGCCATCGTTCAACCTGCGTCTGGCCGCCAACAACTTCCTTGCCGTGGACAAGGCGCGCACGGCGACGCTCACCGTGAGCACGCCCACACCGGTCGTGCTGACCGGCTCGAGCGATGCGGCCCGCCTCCGTGGCGCCGTGCGTGTCGATCGCGGGCGCGTGTACATCAGCCAACTCACCCAGCGTCGCGCGCTCGACCTGAGCGACAATCTCGATCTCGTGGATACGTCGCAGCTGGTGATGAATGCGCTGCTGCCGAACGCCCCGAGCGCGCTGGTGCGCAACCTGCAACTCGACGACGTGCGCATCGGCATCGGCGATGATGTGTGGCTGCGCTCCCCCGAGGCGAATCTCAAGTTGGGCGGGCAGCTTCGCGTGACCCAGGCACTATCCCGTGACGGGCGCGCCGCGCGACTGGCGCTGGCCGACTCGCTCACCGTCGAACGTGGCACGTACCAGCTCAACCTCGGGCTGGCCCGGCCAACCTTCGAGGTCGAACGTGGACTCGTGCGGTTCTTCGGTGATCCGGAGCTGCAGCCCACCCTCGACATCGCGGCGTTGCATACGGTCCGCGAGACGCGGGCGAACTCCAACCAGCAATTCGTGCGCATCCGCGTGAACATCGGCGGGACGGTCGATCGCCCCACGCTGGCGCTCACCAGTGCCGACAATCCGCCGCTCCCCGAGAGCGATATGCTCAGCTACCTCGTCACCGGCGAACCGGCGTACACCGTGCTGGGGAGCACGTACGCCGAGCAGGGGGCCACGTTGGCGCTGCGCCTGGCCGGATCGTACCTGTCGAGCCGGCTGGCCGGCGGCCGCTTCGACGTGGTCCAGGTGGAACCCACGGCCCTCAATCCGGGTGACGCGGCCAATCTCCGCCAGAACGGCCTCGGCATTCTGGCCTCCACACGCGTCGGGGTTGGCGGACAGGTGGCCCGCAACACCTTCCTCACCTTCAGTACCGGCCTGTGCGGGCTGGCCCCGCAGAGTGGCGGCAACGGCGATGCCCTCTCGCTCTTTGCCCAGGGACTCGGCGTCAAGGTGGAGCGACGCTTCGAGGGGGGGCTTTCCGTCTCGGCAGGGGTGGAGCCCGGCTCGAGCGCCCAGGCCTGCGGCCGGGCGGGGATCAGCCGCACCTTCCAGCAGACACCGCCGCAGGTGGGAATCGACTTTTTCCGTTTCTGGACCTTCTAGGCACCGTGGGGTCTGCCGCGACGACGTTTCGCGGCCACGGGGATCGTCGTCCTTGCGGTACCCTATGCTCCGCGCCTCCACACCCGCCGCCGCATCCGCGACCCGCCCCCTCCCCGCCATTCTCGACGCGATCGATCGCGCCGAGTCGACCGGGGCGCGGGTTCAGATTGCGGCAAATGCCCTGTACGACCTGGGCTTCGATCGGGTGGTCATCTCGCTGCGTGATGCGTCGCTCAACCCGACGGTGGTGGCCCAGGCCGGCAGCCCTGATCTCACGTCACTCACGGGCTTCGGGCTCAAGCCCCTGCCCGGGGCCGTGTGGCGCCGGCGTCTCTCGCATCTGGAACGCTTCCGGGTGGGCGACCTGTACCTGCTCAATGGCAGCGATCCGTGGGTCGCCCGGGAGTTCTTCGGCACGGAACCGACCCCGGGCGGTGACGGTGACGAGTGGCTGCCCACCGATCTGCTGGTGGCCGTCATGCGTGGGCCGAAGGGCGAAGTGGTCGGCACCATGAAGCTGGCGGGGGCACGCGATGGTCGCCGCCCGGACGACCGGCGGCTGGGCGAGATCGAAGCGGTCGCGCGCCACCTCACTGCCCGGGTGGCCTACGACGCGCTCGAAGCGCTGGCGCTCCAGCGCCATGAGCGCCTCACGCTGTTGCAGGAGGCCGGCGCGTCGCTCACGCGGTCGCTCGACGAGCAGGAGATCATGCGGGAGCTCGCGCGGCAGGTCCAACGAGCCATCCGCTGTGATGGCGTCGCCGTGCTCGTCCCTGATCTCCACCACGACACTCTCGCGACCGCGCTGCGGCTGGTCCGCGGCGTCGAGCGCCCGCGCAGCCCCGTGCGGTTGGGCGATGGGATCGTGGCCGAGGTGGCGCGGACCGGCCGTCCCGTGCGTGTTGGTGACCGCGAGGCGGACAAGGCTCGCGAGAAGGCCGGCATTGCGCCGCCGGTGTCGATGTACGACGTCGTCGGCGAATCGGGCGTGGCCACCAGCGTGGTGGCGGTCCCCATTCGCGTGGGCATCCGATTGCTCGGCGTGCTGGCCGTGCACTCCACCAGCCCGGATGTCTACACGGCCGAAGACGAAGAGATGCTGGCCACCATGGCCTCGCAGGTGGCCACCGCCATTGCCAACGCACGACGGTACGCCGAGAGCGAGCGGGAACGCCGCACCACCGAGGCGCTGGCCGACGTGGCGCGTGCCGTCGGCGAGTCGCTGCGGCTTGGTGAGGTCCTGCGTCTCATCCTGCGCCATGCCGTCTCGCTGCTGAGCGTCGAGGGCGCGTGCATCGCGCTGCGCACGGGTGACTATCTCCATATTGTGGCGGCCATCGGCAGCGCCGATGTCCTGGGCGGCGTGCATCTGCCCGTCAACGCGAGCCTCATCGGTCGCTCGGTGCTGACCAACGAACTCATTCTCATGAATGAGTCCGGGGGCGATGACGCGCTGAACCGGCTGGTTCAGCATCTCCTGCGCATTCAGCGCTCGGTCATTGCGCCGTTCGTGACCGGACGCGGCACCATTGGCGCCATCGCCATCCTCAACCGCGAGCGTCCGTTCGACGCGGAGGACGCCAAGGTCCTGCAGCGACTGGCCGATCAGGTCGCGGTCGCCATCGTGAATGCGCGACTGTTCGAGGAAATCGAACGCGCCACCCGCGAGTGGAAGGTGGCCTTCGACAGCACCGCCAACGGCATCGTGGTACTCGAGGAATCGCTCACGGTGAGCCGCTGCAACAGTCGCGCAGCGGAACTGTGCGGATTCAGCATTCCCGGGCTCCTGGGCCGGCGCTTTCGCGAAGCCCTCGTGGGCAGCGGAGACTCCGACGAAGGCCGGCAACTTGACGCCTTCATCGATCGTGCCCTCACCGATGGCGTACCGGTGCGGGAGACGGTGCGCGACATGGCCACCGGCCGCCTCTTCTCACTGCTTGCGGCCTCGCACCCGGACGGGGGGTGCGTCATCACCTTCGATGACGTGACGGAGACGGCGCGTCTCGCCGAGCAGCACCGCAAGGTGCTCGAGACGGTGTCCGATGCGATCATCATCACCGGCCTCGACGGGCGCATCACCTTTGCCAACCCGGCTGCGCACCTGCTGGTGGGCCGCGGGAATCTCGTGGGCGCGCTGAACATCGATCTCGTCGTACCCGGCGGCGTGGAAGCACTCGAGCGCGAGGAGCTGGCCACGCGACAGGGACTGGCGCGTCGCTACGAATGCGAAGTGCAGCGTGCCGACGGCACGACGCGCACCGTGCAGGTGAGCAGCGCGCCCCTCTACGAACTGAACGAGGTGACCGGCACGGTGTCGTGTCTGCGGGACGTGACCGAGCAGCGCGCCGACGCGCTGGCGCGTCACCGCAGTGAGGAGTTGTACCGTCGCCTCATCGACAACGCCATCGACGCCATCTTCACGGTGGCGTCGGACGGCACGTTCACCTCGGTGAATCCCGGGTTTCTCGCGGAGGCCGGGCTGCCTGCGGAGCAGGTGCTCGGTACGCATTTCCTGACGCTGGTCGATCCCGTGGATCGCGGCCTCGCCGAGCGGGAGATGCGCGCCACGCTGGCCGGGAACCGTCGCCGCCTCCAGCTGCGCTGCCTTGGGCACGCCGGCTCGCGTCTCACGCTCGTCACCACCGCCCCGCTTCTGGAAGACGGCGTCGTGGTGGGGGCGCTGGGCATCGTGCGCGACATCACGAACGATGAGATGAGGCATGAAGCCTCGCTGCAGCAGGCGCGACTGGCCGCCGTGGGGCAATCGCTGGGGCGGGTGGCCAATGAGTTGAACAACCCGCTTGCCAGCCTGCTTGCCGTCGCGGAGCTCCAGCTGTCGTCTCCCTCGCTCGGGGCGGAGGACCGCCGCGCGGTTGAACAGATCGCCGAGGAGGCGCGCCGCGCCAGCCGCATCGTGGGGCAGTTGCTCGATACCACCGGTGAGGCGCCGCAGCTCGGCGGCACCCGCGTGCCGGTGGATGTGAACACGGTGCTGCGTCGCGTGCTCGACCACCACGGCTATACGCTGCGCGCCATCGACGCGTCGGTGCGGATTGCGCTGGAGCCCAGGCTCTGCCTCGTCAACGGCGACGCGCTGCAGCTGCAGCAGGTCGTCTCGAATCTGCTGGCCAATGCGGAGCAGGCGCTCAGCGAGCACCGCGGCCTACGTGAGGTGCGGGTCACTTCGGCCATCCACGGCGACGAGGTCCGGGTCACCATCGAGGACAGCGGGCCCGGCATTCTCCCGGCGCACGTGGAGCGGGTACTGGAACCCATGTTCACGACCCGCGGGGCGCTTGGGCATCGTGGACTGGGGCTGACCATCACCCACACCATCGTGCGCGACCATGGTGGACAGGTTCACGTCCACTCCGAGCCGGGACAGGGGGCGCGGTTCACGCTCACCTTTCCCGCGCTGGTGGAAGGCACTGCGCCCACCCCGCCGCCAGCACGTCGCACGCCGGCTGGCGCTACCGCGGTCGCGGCGGCGCCGGACGGCACGCTCGCGGCCAGTGCGGTCCCGGTTCCTGCTGCCGCCTCGATCCTGCTGATCGAGGACGAGCCGACGCTCCGGGCCGCGATCAGCCGATTCCTGCGCGGGCAGCACTACGACGTGCAGGTGGCCGACAGTGGCAGCGCGGCGCTCGACCTGGTGAGCGCCCGGCGCTTCGATCTCATCCTGCTCGATCTCCGCATGACGGGGATCTCCGGCGAGGATGTCTACGACTCCATGCGGGCTGCGCACCCGGACCAGGCGCAACGCGTGGTGTTCATGACGGGTGATCTGCACAGCGCGGCGGCCTCGCGCTTCATCCGCGCCACGGGACGCCCCGTGCTGGCCAAGCCCTTCACGCTGGACGAGTTGGCCACCCGCATCGACCAGCTTCTGGCCCCCGGGCGCTGAGCCGGCGGAGGTCCCGGGTTGCCCTACGACACGATGCCGGGGTGCGGGGTGGGGAGCGACGGGGCCTGCGCTCCATGCACGTTGAGCGTACAAGTGGTCGTGTGCTGCGAGCCGATGTTGATGATCATGCGATATTCCCCCGCCACATCGAGCGGCAGGTCGAGCTGCACGATGACCGGCATATCGAGCTCGCTCGAACCGGGCGGTGCGCCGCCAATCTCGAGTTCCGCCTGCGAGCTCCAGAGTTCATTCCCCTTGGGATTCATCCAGCGGAGCACGAGCGGGTACACACCGGCATCCTGCGCCGTGGCCTTGAGACGCAGGACAAACGAGGTGCGTGGGTGCAGGGCGGGGAGCTGCCCGACCTGAACGGCGTCGAAGATCCCCAGGATATTCAGCTTCCCTTCCTGGGAAATGTTCGCCGCATCGGCGAAGAGCGCGAAGGAAACATGCATCCCGCAAGATAACGTCACCGCGCTACCCGGTGTGGGGCCAAGTGCTCTACATTGCGGCATGTCGTCGCTGTCTCCCGTGCGCGCACGCGCCGCCACTCCCGCGTCTGCCGCCGAAGCGGCCAGTACCGCCGCCCCGCAGGGGTTCGGGGCGACCGACGCCGGGTTGGTACTCATGGCGACGATCTGGGGGGTCAACTACAGCGTCGTGAAGGCGGGACTGCAGGCCATGACCCCACTGTCGTTCACCGGGGTGCGCATGGTGTTTGCCTCGGTGGTGCTCTTCGGCATCGCTTCGTTCGTGCGTGCCGAGTGGCCCAACCGGCGCGACATCGTGCGCCTGCTCCTCCTCGGCCTGCTGGGGAATGGCTTCTACCAGCTGCTGTTCATCTCCGGGATGGCCCGCACGCGGGCCGGCGTGGCGGCACTCATCGTGGCAGCGGGGCCGGCATGGATCGCCATTCTGTCGCGGCTGCTCGGACGCGAGCGCGTGTCCCGTCTCGGGTGGGCCGGCATCGGGCTCCAGCTCGTCGGCGTCCTGTGCGTGGTGGGCAGCACACAGAAGTTCGAGGGCGGGAGCGACAGCCTGCTCGGTGCCGTCCTCATTGCGGCCGGCAGCATCGCCTGGGCGCTGTACAGCATCCTGCTCCAGCCGTATACGCAGCGCAGCAATGGTTTGCATCTGTCGGCCCTCACCTTGGCCAGCGGGGCAGCCATGATGGGGGTGATCGGCGTTCCTGACATGCTCCGGCTCGACTGGGGTGCCGTAGGGCTCACGGGGTGGGGCGCCGTGGCGTATTCCGCCCTGCTGGCCATGGTGGTCGCGTACCTCCTGTTCTACCGCGGCGTACGCATCCTTGGCCCGACCAAGACGGCCATGTACGGCAATCTCCAGCCCATCATCGCCATTGCCGTTGCGTGGATCCTCCTGCACGAGACCCCCACCGGATGGCAGCTGCTGGGGGCCGCCTGCATCATGGGCGGGCTGCTGGTGTCACGAACGGCCAAGGTGCGTCCGGCACCGGAAGCCCTGGAGGAAGCCGCGTGAAGCTGGTGCTCTTCGACATTGATGGCACATTGCTGCGCACGGATGGCGCAGGGCGGCGCTCCATGGAGTACGCGTTGCACCGCGTCTTCGGCGTTCGCGGTGATCCCGCGTACCACTACGACGGCAAGACCGACCGGCAGATCACCCGCGAGCAGATGCGGTGGGCCGGAGTACCCGACGCCGACATCGACCGGCGCATGGACGACGTGTTCGCGTGCTACACCGAACGACTCGCCGCCGAATTGGCGGACGGGGCGGAGCAGGCCATCCTGTTGCCGGGGGTCGAGCCGTTGCTGGCGCGACTGGCCGAGGAAGCGCCGGTCACGCTGGGGCTGTTGACCGGCAACATCGAAGCTGGGGCTCGTCAGAAGCTCAAGGCCGTGAATCTCGCGTGGGAGCAGTTTCTGGTGAATGCCTTCGGCAGTGATCATGAGCTGCGCCCGATGTTGCCGGCCGTGGCCCAACGTCGCGCCGAGGCGTTGCTGGGACGACAGATCCCGGGGGACCGCATGGTCATCATCGGCGACACGCCGGCGGACATTCACTGCGGGCGCTCCCTCAACGTGCGCGCCATCGGCGTGGCCACCGGGCGCTACACGGTGCCCGAGCTGGCCTCGCACGCGCCGACCGCGGTGTTCCCCACGCTGCACGATACCGAAGCCGTCGTCGAGGCAATCCTGGCATGACGTCTGCCCCCACCCCGCTTCCGGTGCGCGTGGTGGGCATCGTGCGCGGTCGCGACATCAATGCGACGGGGATCCTCGCACTCGATCATGACGCCATGGTGCTGGAGTGGCCGCAGGCGGCCGCGTGGCGCCTGGCGCTGGACGGCATCGAGGGACTCGGCATCGGTGCGCAGGGGCTGACGGTGTATCTGCGCGATCACGATGTGCTGGAACTGACGGGCGACGACGCCCTGCGGCCTTTCGCGCTGGCGGTAATGGACCGCGCCTGCCGCCTGCCCGAGCTCACGCGCGGACTGCGGCACTTCGGCGCCACCCCGCACCGTGCCGAGCGGGGCGCAGCGGCGACGATCCCGACCGATCGTGATGTGTTGCAGGCGGCCCACGATGCGTGGTTCGGTCCGCTCCTGGCGGCACGACGCGCCGTGCATGGCGTGAGCGACCCGGTCCGTCAGGTCGCGCTCATGGATGCGGTGGCGCTGACGGAGGCCATGACGGGAGCGTCCGCGCAGATCGCGCAGCAGCTGGCACCAACGGATGCTGCGGAACGGCGCGCCATCGAGGCCGCCATCGAGGATGAGGCGCGGGCGCTGTTCACCGCCCTCGAGCGACTGCGGGTCACCGGCGATCTCGTGCGCCACGGGGCGACGGACACCCGCTTCGCCGACTGGCGCCGGTGGGTGTCGGCGGTGCATGGCGTGTTCGCGTCGGCCGACGAGGCGTGGACTGTTGTCGCGGAGCTCGTGCGGGAGCACTGAGCGCGGCGCGCGCTGCTGCGGCGCACGCTGCTGCGGCGCGCGCGCCGGCGGGGTGGCTCAGTGGCCGCAGCCGCAGTCGGACCCGCACCCGTTCTTCGGCTGGCGCGCCGCCGCCGTGGCACGCCAGACCATGCGCCCCACGTAGCCCAGCGCGCCGGCCACGATGAGCCATACCACCACGCTCTCGGTCGTCATCGTCGTCAGCCTCCGAAGCCCAGCGCCCGACCACCGGCGTACACGATCCACGCGGCGCCGTACGCCAGGACGAGCATGTACGCGAACTGAATCGATGCCCACTTCCATCCCAGTGCGCCGCCACCGGCTTCGCGCACGGTGACGGCGACGGTGCTGATGCACATGAGCGCGAACACGTAGAAGACCATCAAACCGATCGCCACCAGCGGGGTGTACACGCGTGCGCCGGTCGTCGGATGCGTTTCGGTCTGCAGCTTCTCGGTCAGCGCCGCTTCGTTCTCTCCGCCCACGCCGTAAATCGTGCCCATGGTGGACACGAACACCTCGCGGGCCGCGAAGCTGGCGGCGATGCTCACGCCGATCTTCCAATCGTACCCCAACGGGCGCACCACGGGTTCGATGGCCTGTCCGATCTGCCCCAGCACCGATCCCTGCAGCTGCCGTTCCTGCCGGGCGACGTCGGGGAGCGACGGATCCACGACGGAGCGCGGGTACGTGGCCATGGCCCAGAGCACGATGCTGAGCGCCAGAATGACGGTGCCGGCGCGGCGCAGGAACAGCTGACAGCGCTGTGCCACGCTGACCAGCAGCGACCAGGCACTGGGCAGTCGATACGGGGGCAGCTCGAGGATCATGGGCCGCACCGGCCCCTTGAGCAGCGTCCGCTTGAAGATCGCCGCCACCACCAGCGCGGTCACCGTGCCGAGCAGATACATGCCCAGCATCGTCGCCCCCTGCAGCGTCAGCCCCGGCAGCAGTGCGGTGGCCGGCACGAAGGCGCCGATCAGCAGCGTGTACACCGGCAGCCGCGCCGAGCAGCTCATGAGTGGCACCACCATGATGGTGGCGAGTCGGTCCTTGGGGTCCTCGATGGTCCGCGTCGCCATGACGCCGGGCACGGCACAGGCGTAGCCCGACAGCATGGGAATGAAGCTCTTGCCATGCAGTCCCACCGTCCGCATGACGCGATCCATGAGGAACGCCGCACGCGCCATGTACCCGGAGTGTTCGAGCAGGGTGATGAACGCGAAGAGGATGGCGATCTGCGGCAGGAACACGAGGACCGACCCCACGCCGCCGAACACGCCGTCCACCACCAGCGATTTGAGATCGCCGTCGGCCATGCGATCACCCACGGCGCCGCCCAGGGCTCCGATGAGCACCTCGATGCCGTCCATGAGCGGTGCCGCCCACGAGAACACCGACTGGAAGACGACGGCCATGAGCAGGAGAAAGATCAGCGGGCCCAGCACCCGATGCAGCACGACCCGATCGATACGATCGCTGAGGTTCTGCTTTATCGAGCGCGGCCGCGACACGGTGCGCTCGATCACCTCGGCAATCCAGGCGTAGCGCAGCTCGCTCTCCAGGCGGCTGGGCTGATACCCACGATTCCTGAGCGCGGCGATGGCGTTCTGTACCTCGGCCTCAAGGCGGGGCACGGTGGCCAGGTGGGCTTCGGACTTCTGGACGCTCAGCAGGCGCAGTGCTTCCATCCCCGCGGCACTGCGAGCGAGTCCGGCGTCGGTGAGGCAGGTCGTGAGCGGCTCCAGGGCATCGCGCACGTCCGCCGGAAGCGTGAAGCGGCGCTGCGGTGGCGGGAGGGTGGCCGCGGTGAGGAGCGCCCGTTTGAGGGGATCCAATCCTTCGCCGCGCTTGGCCACCGTGGGCACGATGGGCACGCCCAGGGCGTGAATCAGCTCGGGGACATCAATGGCGATCCCCTCGTCTTCTGCCACGTCGTACTGATTGAGGGCGACGACGACCGGAATGCCCAACTCGAGCACTTGGCTCGTGAGGAACAGATTGCGCTCGAGGTGCACGGCGTCCACGACCACCAGGACGACGTCCGGCGTCCAGCGGTCGCTGTCGCGGTGGAGCAGGACTTCGAGCGCCACCTGCTCATCGGGCGAGCCGGCGGAGAGCGAGTAGCTGCCGGGCAGGTCGAGTACGGTGAACCGATGGCCATCGGGGCCCTTGACGCTCCCTTCGACCCGCTCGACGGTGACTCCGGCAAAGTTGCCCACGCGCTGCCGAAGCCCGGTGAGGGCGTTGAAGAGCGTGGTCTTGCCGGTGTTCGGATTGCCGATGATGGCGACCCGCAGGAGCGCGTCAGGGTGCGCACGCGAGGCATCGCGGAGGCCAGCCCGCCCGCTCTCGGGCGCCTGGTCGGCTGGCGCGGGCGGAATCATCGTCATGGGGTCACGGGCGGTCATCGCGTTCAGCTCGAGGCAGCGGCGCGGTGCGCCCGCCGGAGCCAGTTGCGCGGGCTCAGGCTCGCGCGGCGACCGGCTGCACGGTGATCCCCGCCGTGAGGGCCGACCCGAGGGCGAGCCGGGTCCCGCGCACCTCGAGGAGCATGGCGTCGCGCGCGTCGATGATGTTGACGGCGGTCCCTTCGCAGAAGCCAAGCGCGCGCAGGCGGCACGCCTCGTCGCCGGAGCACTCGATATCGACTACGGTGGCGCGGGTTCCGGCGCGACAGGCGCTCAGCGCGCAGGTTGTGCGCGGCGCAGTGTCAGCAGGCTGGAGCGTAGGAAGGGAGACCGAGCGCACAGGAGTAGATGAGAATGGTTCTCAAACGGTGTATTTGAGTATACACGACTCGGCGTTCTCGGCGCAATGGGGAATAGGGGCGTCGGGATTGAGGTGGCGGAGGCGTCTCGAGACCTCCCTCCCTCGTCTGCCGTTGAACCCCCTCGCCGAACCACCTCAGGCCGTCGCGGCGGTCCCCGGCCCCCGGCGCCCCACCAACAGCCCCACGCCAATCGTGAAGATCGTCAGGGCAATGATCTGGGCGGTCGTCAGGCCGAACGTGAGCGTGTCATCCTTGGCGCGAAAAAACTCCACGATGAAGCGCTCGATCCCCGCCACCACGCAGTACAGACCAAAGAGCCACCCTTCGCGGTGCGTGTGCGCGCGGAAACGCCACAGCACCACGAACATGATGAATCCCATCAGCGTCTCGTAGAGCTGCGTGGGATGTACGGCCACGACATCGGCGGAGTTCGTTCCGGCGGGGAAGCTCACGCCGAACTGCGAACTCATCACGCTCACCGTGCTCGGCGGCGCCCCCTCGGGGAACTGCGTGGCCAGGAAACCGTTCCACGGCCGCCCGTAGTCGTCGCCTACCGCCCAGCACCCCGTGCGTCCTACCGCGTAGCCGGCGGCAATGGCGATCCCCGCCACATCGGCGATGCGCAGGAAGTTGAGCTTCTTGTACCGGATGACCGCCCAGCAGAGCGCCACCGACCCCATGAAGCCGCCCCAGAACACGAACCCTCCGCGACTGAAGAACGCCCCCGGGTCGCCCGTCAGCACCACGTAGTAGGTCTTCGCGCCGATCAAGGTCCCCAGCAGCGCGGCGAGCACGATGTCGGGGATGGCGTCCGCCTCCACGTCATGGCCGCGACGCCACAGCTCCCGCTGGCAGATGATCTGCGAGACGGCGAACGCCGCCAGCACCGCGAGGCCGAAACCGGTGACCTCGAGCGGGCCGAGCTGGAAATTCGCGGGATGGTGCACAATGGGAGAAAGCATGCTCAAAAGTACTCAGTCCGCGGCGGCATGCCGGTCGGCGACCAGCCCCGGGAGGGGCATCGAGGCCACGGCGGTGAAGGTCGGGGCGCCCCGTTCGCCCTGCGCGGCCCGGAAGAGCCCCGCGGCGGCAATCATGGCGGCATTGTCGGTGGCGAGACGCGGCGACGGCGCAAACACCACACCACCGCGCCCGGCAAAGCGGTCCCGTATGGCCTGCTGCAGCGCGCCGTTGCACGCCACGCCGCCCCCCAGGACCACCCGGCCCCGCCGATGGGCCTTGGCGGCCCGATAGACCTTTTCGCCGAGCGTGTCGATGACCGCGTCCTGGAAGCCGCGCGCGATACTGGCGCGATCCTGCTCCAGCGTGCCGGCCTGCTCGGCCTTGCGCACGGCGTGCAGGACAGCCGTCTTGAGGCCACTGAACGAGCAGTCGTAGTAGTCCTCGTCGGTCACCACGGCGCGCCGACGCAGCATGGGGCGCGCGAAGTAGTGCGCGTGTCCGTGCTCAGGGCGGTCGGCCATCGCGGCCAGCTGTTCGATGGGACGCCCACCGGGATAGGGCAGCCCCAGCAGCTTGGCCACCTTGTCGAAGGCTTCGCCGGCGGCATCGTCGCGCGTCTGCCCCAGCAGCGTGTAGCGCCCCCAGGCGGGCACGTCGAGCAGCAGGGTGTGTCCGCCGCTCACCAGCAGCGCGGTGAAGGGCGGCGCCGCCTGCTCGTGCTCGAGCAGCGTGGCAAAGAGATGCCCCTCGAGGTGATGCACCGGCACCACCGGCACGTCGTGCGCGTACGCGAAGGCCTTGGCGTAGCTCGTGCCTACCAGCAGCGCGCCCACGAGCCCCGGGGCGTACGTCACCGCGATGGCATCGAGATCGCCGGGCGACACCCCGGCGTCATGCAGCGCCGCGTCCACCGCCGGCACGATGCCGGTGAGGTGCTGGCGACTGGCAATCTCCGGCACCACGCCACCGAAGAGGCGGTGCACGTCCTGCGACAGAATGACCAGCGACTCGATCACCATTGCCGTGGGCGTGCCGCTCACCACCGCCGCCGACGTTTCGTCGCACGAGGTCTCGATGCCGAGGACGCGCACGGAAGGCTGGCCGCTTACGACTTGGGCTGCGCGAGCAGCTGTTCGAGCAGGCGGCGGTTGCCCTCGGACGCCCAATCGTCGGCGCCGATCCATTTCTTGCGAATCACGCCGTCGCGGTCGAGGACGAAGGTCTCCGGGACACCGGTCGTGCGATAAATGCTTTGAATGCTGCCGGCCGCATCGTGCAGCACCTCGAAGGTGAGCCCGTACTCCTTCACGAAATCGCGGATCTTCTGTTCCTCACCGGCGTTGTCCACGCTCACGGCGACCATCTTGAGCCCCTTGGGGCCAAGCTCCTTGAACAGCTTCTCCATGCTGGGCATCTCGGTGCGGCAGGGAATGCACCAGGTGGCCCAGATGTTGAGCACCACGACCTCGCCACGATAGTCGCTGAGCGACTTCATGCGCGGCGGTGTGTCGAGCGTGGCGGCAGCGAACCCGGGGGCGTCGCTGCCCATGGTGATGCTCGTGAGTTCGTCCTCGAGGACATGTGACGCCGCGAACGCGCCGCCACCGAGCAGCGCCACGATGCCCAGGACCACCAGCCACTGTTGCTTCGCCGTCATACGTTTTCCGAGCAGAGGTTGCGCAGCACGGCGATTTCCTGCTGCGGATTGGCCGCACCAAAAATGGCGTTGCCGGCCACGAAGGTATCGGCACCCGCCTTCCAGCACGCCTGAATGGTGTCGCGCGAAATGCCGCCATCCACCTCCAGTACCGCGCGGCTCTGCGCCTGGTCCAGCAGGAAGCGCGCCCGTTCGATCTTGTCCACCGAATAGTCGATGAACTTCTGCCCGCCGTACCCCGGGTTCACGCTCATGATGAGCACGAGGTCGAGCAGGTGCACCACCTCTTCGATCGCGCTGAGCGGCGTACCGGGGTTGAGCGCCACCCCCGCCTTGGCGCCCAGCTCCTTGATGCGCATGATCTGGCGATCGAGGTGCGGCGCCGCTTCGGCGTGAATGGTGAGCACGTCGGCGCCGGCCTTCACGTAGTCGTCGAAGTAGTGCTCCGGCTCCAGCACCATGAGGTGCACGTCCACGACCTTGCTGGTGCTCTTCTTCACCGCGTCGATGACCTTCACGCCGAACGACAGGTTGGGCACGAAGCGGCCGTCCATGACGTCCACGTGGATCCAGTCGGCACCACCGGCCTCACACATGGCAATCTCATCACCGAGTTTGCGGAAATCGGCGCTGAGGACGGACGGGGCGATGCGAACGCTCATGAGGAAGAAGGCGAAGGAGAAGACGGTGCCGGTACCGCCAGCGTATCCGGATCGGTGCTGCGCCCGTCGCTGAGGATGAGCGTGACCGGCGATTCGGGGGCAAGTTGGGCGCCGGCTGCCGGGACCGAGGCCAGCACGGTGCCGGCCGGGCGGGAGGAGGCACGGAATTCGATTTCCCCCACCACGAGCCCGGCGTCGAGGAGCGCGTTGCGCGCCGCGCCTTCCTCGAGCCCCTCGAGTGCGGGCACCGCCACGACTTCCGCGGGCGGGGTGGGGGCGGTGTCAGCCGGGACATCCGCGCTCTTGCTCGGCGCCTCCCCGCCCTCCGCACCACGCGCCGCCGGCACATTCCCGCGCGCAAGGCTGTCGAGCATCACGGCCAGCGAATCTACCCCGGTGCCGCGCCCGGGCTCCAGCCGGTTCACCGTGAACACGCCGGCGCCCGCACCCAGCGCGCCGCCCAGCAGGAGGGCCATGACGGCGCGCGTCCCCCAGCGCTTGAGCGTGGCGTTCATCAGGCCGCCCTGCGCAGTCGCGCGGCAAAGGCCCCATCAAATCCGTGGCGATGCGGCAGGACGCGCAGCAGCCCGCCGTCGAGCAGGGCGTCCGGCACGGTGCCCGGGGATGGGGGTTCGACGGAGTACTCCGGATGATCGGCCAGAAAGGTCGCCACCTGGTCGTCGTTCTCCTCGAGCTCGAGCGAGCAGGTGCTGTATACCAGCAGCCCGCCGGGTTTCACCACGGTGGCCGCTGCCCGCAGGATGCGCTTCTGCAGCGCTCCCAGCACCGCGAAGTCGCTCACACGCAGGCGCCACCGCGCATCGGGGTGCCGCCGAAAGGTGCCGGTGCCGGTGCAGGGCACATCCACCAGCACGGCATCCACCGGCACGATCGCCGGCTGCGTTGCGTCGGCGATGACGACCTGCAGGCGATCGGCGTCGAGCCGGCCGAACCCGTGGAGCATGCGATCGACACGGGCGCCGTGCCGGTCGGACGCAATCACCATGGCCGCGCGTCGCGACAGCTCGAGCGCCTTGCTGCCGGGCGCCGCGCACAGGTCGGCCACCACGCTGCCAGCCTCCACCTGGGCATACTGCACCACCAGCGTTGCCGCCGGGTCCTGCACGTAGCAGTTCCCCTGCTTGAATGCGCCCAGTTCGGTGAGCGCCACCGAGCCGGCCAGGCGGACCGAATCGGGGACGCCGGGGACCTCGTGGGTCTCCACGCCGGCGCCATCCAGCAGGGCCACGAGCTGCGCCCGATCGATCCCGTACGGGCGCAGCACGATGCCGCCCGGGGTGTTGTTGGCGCTCAGCAGCCGGGCGGTGTCGTCCAGCCCCCATCGTGCTGCCCACCGCTGCACCACCCAGCGCGGGTGCGAATACTGCTGCGCGAGCGCGTCGAGGGGGTCGGCCGGAACCACCGGCTCGATGTGCGCCCGCTCCCGATCGATGCGGCGCAGGACGGCATTGGCCAGCGTGCTGGCGCCGATGCCGTGACGCTGCTTGGTCAGCTGCACCGTCTGGCCAATGGCGGCGTACGGCGGCACGCTGTCCATGTGCAGCAGCTGGTAGGTGCCGAGGCGCAGCAGGTCGGCCACGTCGGCATCGAGTTTGGCGATGCCGCCCCGTACGCGGTCGGCGAGGATGGCATCGAGCCGCGCGCGCGTGCGCAGCATCCCCCAGACGAGCTCCTGCACCCAGCGGCGGTCGCGCGCGTCGAGCAGCGTCGTGCGGCGTTCAAAGCTGGCGTCAAGCAGCTGCCCACCACGCAGGTCGGCCAGCACGAGTGCCGCCGCGGTGCGCGATTCGGTGACCTCGGGGCCCTTGTGCGTGCCCTGATAGGGGCGCTTCACGGTACTCACGACGCCGCGCCGCGCGCGTGGTCGCTGCTTGGCATGGCAAAAGCGTCACCCACCTGCACGCCCCGTCCGCGGGCCCAGGCGGCGGCCGTCATGCGCGGCTTGCCGCTGGGCTGCACGTCCATCAGGCGGACGGCGCCGCGACCGCACCGCACGAGCAGCCCGCCATCATCAACGCTGCGCACCGTACCTGGTGGACTGGCGCGGGTCGGCTCGTCGAGCGACGCGTCGGTGCCGTCCTCGTGAATCCGCGCGCCGAAGCACTTCACCTCCGCGCCGCGCAGCGTCGCGAACGCGCCGGGGCGCGGATCGAAGGCGCGCACGACCCGCGACACCACGGTGGCGTCGGCGGAAAAGTCGAGACGCGCCATGGACCGCTCGATCTTGGGGGCGTAGGTGGAGAGCGCGTCGTCCTGCGGCACGGCGCGCGAGACCCCCGCCTCGATGAGCGTGAGCGCCTGCACGATGGCCAGCGCGCCCATCTCCGCCAGCTGGTCGTGCAGCTCCCCGTAGGTGGTCTCGGCCCCGATGGGAATGCGCAGGACATGCAGCATGTCCCCCGCGTCGAGCGCCGGCACCATCTGCATGATGGTGACCCCCGTTTCGGCCATCCCCTGCAGAATGCTGGCCTGAATGGGGGCGGCGCCGCGCAAGGTCGGCAGCAGCGACGCGTGAATGTTGAGCGTGCCGTGCGGGGGCAGGTCGATCACGGCCTTGGGGAGAATGTGGCCGTACGCCACCACCACCGAGATATCGGGGGCCAGGTCGCGCAGCTGCTGCAGGAACTCCTCGCCGCGCGGCTTGAGCGGCTGCAGCACCGGCAGCGATTCCTCGAGCGCGACGACCTTGACCGGTGACGGATCGCGCTGGGTGCGCGAGCGGCCCCGCGGCTTGTCGGGCTGCGTGACGACACCCACCACATCGTGCCCCTCGCCCAGCAGGGCGCGCAGCGGCGGCACGGCGAAGTCGGGCGTGCCCCAGAACAGAATTCTCACGGGGCGCCGAGTCCGTTACGCGCTCGCGCCATCCTTCTCCGGCGGCAGATCGCCGACGGGAAGCACGCGGACGTTCTTCGGATACTTGGCCTTCTCGTACTCCCACTCCTTGAGCGCCGCCCGCTTCTTGAGCAGGCTCAGGCGGTCGGTGAACATGCGGCCGTGCAGGTGATCGATCTCATGCTGCAGGCACCGCCCCAGCAACCCCGAGGCGAGTTCCACTTCGTACCAGGCGCCGTCGATATCCTGTGCGCGCACCGTCACCCGCGCGTGGCGCTCCACGTCGGCGTAGATCTCCGGCATGGAGAGGCACCCTTCTTCACCCCGGATCATGCCGCCTTCCTTGTGCACGATTTCGGGGTTGATGACCACGAGTCGCGTCTCGTCGGCGTCCACCACGCACAGCCGCTCGCTGCGCCCGACCTGCGGCGCCGCGAGTCCCACCCCCTTCGCCACTTCCATGGTCTCGAACATGTCGTCGACCAGGCGGCGCAGCGCCGGGGTGATCTGCGTGACTACCTGCGTCTCCTGCCGGAGAATGGGGGAGCCAAGGACGTGAATATCGAGCAGGGACACGGGACGGTCGGGCGGGAAGTGCGGAAGAAGGAGCGAGAGGTCGCGCTGACGAGGCCGGACTCAGGCCGCGGGCGTGCTGCCGGCCACGGCGGCGATGCGGCCGCGCTCGACCACCAGCTTGCTTTCCCCCGACTTGATCGTGATGCGATCGGCGAGGGTGGCCGTGCCGTCTTTCCCCTGGGCGGCAATGTGCAGCACTTCGCCCACGATGCCGCCGGCGGTGACGATTTCGTCGCCCTTCTTGAGCGTCTTCACGCGCTCTTCGTGCTGCTTGCGCTGCTTCTGCTGCGGCCGGATGAGCACGAAGTAGAAGATCGCGAAGATCGCGCCGTACATGAAAATCATCTGCGGCACGGCGGCGCCGGGGGCGGCCTGCAGCAGGGCGAAGCTGGCAATGACGGAAGCGTTCATGACATGGTCTTGCTTGAGTGGTAACGGGCGAGCCAGTCACGGCTCCAGCCTGCGAACGTGCCGGCCTGAACGGCGGCGCGGGCATCGCGCATCAGCGCGACGAGGAAATGTACATTGTGGAGGCTCAGGAGGCGGAGTCCGAGGATTTCCTCCGCCACGAACAGGTGCCGGATGTACGCCTTGGAGAAGCGGGTGCAGGCGGCACAGGTGCACCCGTCCTCGAGCGGGGCCGGGTCGAGCCGCCACTGGGCGTTCTTGATGTTCTTGCGTCCGGTGCCCGTGAAGAAGGCCCCGGTGCGGCCCATGCGCGTGGGGGCGACGCAGTCGAACAGGTCAATGCCGCGGGCAACGCCCTCCACCAGATCTTCCGGGAATCCCACCCCCATGAGGTAGCGCGGCCGGTGTGTGGGGAGCTCCCCGTTCACGACATCGAGCATGGCGTACATGTCGGGCTTGGCTTCCCCGACCGACAGCCCGCCCACGCCATACCCCACCCAATCGCCACAGTTCATGATGGCCCGCGCCGAGTCCCGGCGGAGGTCCGCATGAATGCCCCCCTGCACAATGGGGAAGAGTGCCTGCACCGGCGTGGGGGCCAGCGTGTCGTCTGCCTGCAGTCGGTCGAAGGCCACCCGGCAGCGCTCGAGCCAGCGCACGCTGCGCTCCATGGCCACCTTCGCCAGCTCGTGGGGCGACTGCCCGGGCACGACATGGTCGAACTGCATGATGACGTCGGCGCCCAGGTTGCGCTCGATCTGCATGACCGACTCGGGGGTGAACTGCTGCAGAGACCCGTCGAGGTGGCTGCGGAACGCGACCCCCTCCTCGGCGATCGTGCGCAACCCCTCGAGGGAGAACACCTGAAAGCCGCCGCTGTCGGTCAGGATGGGGCCATCCCACTGCATGAACCGGTGCAGCCCGCCCATGGTGCGGATCATCGCGTCGCCGGGGCGCAGGCGGAGATGATAGGCGTTGGCGAGGATCATGGTGGCGCCGAGACGCGTCAGATCCTCCGGGTCGAGCGCCTTCACGCTGGCAAGGGTGCCGACCGGCATGAACTGCGGCGTGGCCACCTCGCCATGTGGCGTGGTGAAGACGCCGGCGCGGGCGCCGCCGTCGGTGTGGGTCGTCTGGAATTGAAACGGGCTGGTCACCGCGGAAAAGTAGCGGAACCGGCGTCAGGTCACACGATCGCCATCGCGTCGCCGTACGAGTAGAAGCGGTACTGCTCGGCCACCGCGGTCCGGTACGCGTGCATGGTACGCTCATAGCCGGCAAAGGCCGCCACCAGCATGATGAGCGTGGACTTCGGCAGGTGGAAGTTCGTGATGAGATGATCGACACCACGGAACTGGTACGGCGGCCGCAGGAAGATGTCCGTGTTCCCCTGGAACGGCTGCACGATGCCGTGCGCGTCCGTCGCCGTTTCGAGCGTGCGGACCCCGGTGGTGCCGACCACCCAGATCTTGTTGCCACGAGCGCGCACGGCGTTGAGCCGGTCCGCGGCCTCTCGGCTCACCTGGCACCACTCCTCGTGCATCACATGCCGCGAGGGATCATCATCGCTCACCGGCCGGAAGGTACCGGCGCCCACGTGCAGCAGCACATGCACGCGCTCCACGCCCTTGGCGTCGAGCCGGGTGAGCACGTCGTCGGTGAAGTGCAGGCCGGCCGTGGGCGCAGCCACCGACCCCGCCTGCTGGGCATAGACCGTCTGGTAGCGGCTCGCGTCGCCCGCTTCGTCGGCGCGCTCGATGTAAGGCGGGAGCGGCACGTGACCGTGCGCTTCCACCGCGTCCATGGGGTTGCCCGAGGTGTGCAGCTTCACGATGCGCGTGCGGCGCGGCGTCGTATCCACGATCTCCACCGCGAAGCCTTCGGCGATCGTCACGGTGCGGCCCGGGCGCAGCTTGCCGCCCGGGTGGATCATCGCCTCGAAGTGCAGGCCGTCGCTCGTGCCCTCGGCGGGGCGCAGCAACAGGATTTCCGCCGGCCCGCCGCTTTCCCGATGCCCCAGCAGCCGTGCCCGGAACACCTTGGTGGTGTTCAGCACCAGCGCGTCTCCGTCCGGAATCAGCTCGAGGATGTCGCGAAAGGTGCGATGCGCCAGCGACCCGTCGCGACGGTCGAGCACGAGGAGCCGACTGGCGTCGCGCGGTTCGACGGGCCGCTGCGCGATGTGCGTGTCGGGAAGCTCGTAGTCGTAGTCGGACGTGCGCGCGCCGGTGGGAGCCACCGGTTCCGCAGGGGCCGCAGGTTCGGACGAAACGGTCATAAGGGAGCGAAAGACAATCGAAACTGGTCCCGGGCGCAACGGTTGATTGGACATTCGTCCCGCAGGAGTGCGGGCTGGTCCCAGATCACGATGCTGAACGCAGGGCATGCCGCATGGGTTGCCACCGCAGACCGGACCGGGGGTGCAACAACGCGTGAGCAACGCGTCATGTTCAGTCGCAGGGCCGGCTAGAACAGCCCGTGCTGCTCCGTCGCGCCGGTTGGCGGCGTGAAGCCCAGGTGGCGATAGGCGTGCGCCGTGGCGAGGCGTCCGCGTGGGGTGCGCTGCAGGAAGCCGTGCTGCACGAGGAAGGGTTCGTACACGTCCTCGATCGTGCCGGCATCTTCGCCAATGGCGGCGGCAATGGTACCCAGTCCCACGGGACCGCCGTCGAACTTCTCGATGATGGCGCGCAGCAGCCGCGTGTCCATGTCATCGAGCCCGAAGTGATCGACATCCAGCAGCGCCAGCGCTGCCTGCGCCACCTCGACGGTGATGCGCCCGTTGGCGCGAACCTGTGCATAGTCGCGCACCCGCCGCAGCAGGCGGTTGGCCACGCGTGGCGTGCCGCGCGAGCGCTTGGCGATTTCGTGGGCGCCGGCGGCGTCCATCTCCACGCGCAGCACCTCACCCGTGCGGCGGACGATGATCTCGAGTTCCTCCACCGGGTAAAACGCCAGCTGGTGCACGAGGCCGAATCGCGCCCGCATGGGTGCCGTCAGCATCCCCAGGCGGGTGGTGGCGCCAACGAGGGTGAACTTCTGGATGTCGATCTGCACCGTCTGTGCGTTCGGACCGTCGGAGAGCCGCACATCGATCTTGTTGTCCTCCATGGCCGGATAGAGGAATTCCTCGATCACGGGGCGCAGCCGGTGAATCTCGTCAATGAAGAGCACATCGCCCGCGCGCAGGTTGGTGAGCGGACCCACCAGATCCTTGGGCTTCTCGAGCGCCGGCCCTGAGGTTGTGGTGAGGTTCACCCCCAGTTCGCGCGCCATCAGGTCGGCGAGCGTCGTCTTGCCCAGTCCCGGTGGCCCGAAGAACAGGATGTGGTCGAGCGGCTCCCGGCGCGCCCGGGCCGCCTCGATCGCGATGGCCAGGCTCTCCTTCACCTTTTTCTGCCCGATGAACTCCGCCAGCCGTTGGGGCCGCAGCGACAGTTCGACGAGCCCTTCTTCGGACAGGGCTTCCGGCGTGGTGATTTCGGCGCGCGACATGGCCGCAAATATACCGAAAGGGGACGGGGCGAGGGCAGCGGGTCGGCAAGGGCGTCCGATCGGGCAACATTCCGCCCTCATTCGCGTACATTGAGGTAACCGTTTTGCCCCCGAGACTGACATGACGCGTCGCACCCATTCGTTGCTTTCCGTGGCTGGTCTGGCTGCCCTGGTGGTGGTGGGATCGGCCTTTACCCGCCCCGGCGTACCACCGGTCGCCAAGCGGGTGGCCATCACCACGCCGGCGCGCCCCAGCGACACGCCCTCGCCCGTCGGGGCCTCGCAGCAGCCGGTCAACATCGACTGGCGCGTTCTCGCCGGCCTCGACTACACCAACGGCAAGGCCACCGATACGCTCCGCAAGCTCGAGGGGAAGCAGGTGCGCATCCCCGGCTTCGTGGTGCCTCTCGACGATTTTCAGGAAGAGGGGGCCGAGTTCCTGCTCGTTCCCTACTACGGCGCCTGCGTGCACACGCCACCGCCACCGCCCAACCAGATCGTGATGGTGGAGATGAGCGGCAAGAAGGCGGTCAAGCTCAATCTCTTCGACGCCGTGTGGATGTCGGGCACGCTCAAGATCGCCTCGGTCGAGAGCCCGTACGGCACCGTCGGCTACACGCTGGAAGGGATGAAGGTCGAGCCGTACTCCGCCAAGTAGCCCCGCATCCGCATGACCACTCCGACGTCGTCGGCGCGGGCCGTCGACCTGTCGAAGCTCCGATTCGCCTATCGCGCGGGCCAGGATGTGCTGGCGATCGATCATCTGTCGATCGCGCGCGGTGAAACGGTGTTCCTGCACGGGCCGAGCGGCAGTGGCAAGACCACGCTGCTCGGCCTTCTTGCCGGCGTGTTGCGCGCGACCGCCGGTCAGGTTCAGGTGCTGGGGCAGGACTTCAGCCGCATGTCCAACGGCGAGCGCGATGCCTTCCGCGCCCGCCATCTCGGGTACGTCTTTCAGATGTTCAATCTCATCCCGTACCTGTCGGTGCGGGAGAACATCCTGCTGCCCATTCGTCTCGAGCCGGCGCGGCGCGCACGCCTGGGGGCGCAGACGCTCGACGCGGCCGTGCGCGACGTGGCTTCGCAACTCGACATTGCCCGGTTGCTCGACACGCCCATTGGCGAGCTGAGCGTGGGGCAGCAGCAGCGGGTCGCCGCCGCGCGCGCACTCATCGGCAGCCCCGAGGTGGTGATCGCCGATGAGCCCACCAGCGCGCTCGATACCGACCGTCGCGAGCAGTTCCTCGAGCTGCTCTTCCGCTCCTGCGAGAAGGCGCAGGCCACCCTGGTGTTCGTGAGCCACGACCACACGCTCATGCCGCTCTTCTCGCGCATCGTGGAACTGGGGGAGATCAATACCGCGGCGACGAACGGGCGCCGCACCACGGCGTCGTTCCGCTCGCCACCGGCGGACCCGCGCCCATGATGCTCATTCTGCGTCTGGCCCTGGCCTCGTTGCGCAGCCGCAAGCTCACCACCGCGCTCACCGTGGCCAGCATTGCCCTCTCGGTCACGCTGCTGGTGGGCATCGAAACCGTGCGCGCCGGTGTTCGGGACAGCTTCGCCGGAACCATTCGCGGCGTCGATCTCATCGTGGGCGCGCGCGGCGGTTCGCTGCAGGTACTCCTCAGCACGGTCTTCGGCATCGGCAACCCGGCCGGCAGCGTGCAGCTGCGCACGATGCAGCGCTGGCAGCAGCACCCGGCCGTCAAGTGGGTGGTGCCCTACGCCCTCGGCGACAGCCATCGCGGCTTCCGCGTCGTGGGAACCAGCACCGAGTTCTACGCGCGCTACCGGTTCCGCAACAACGGGCGCATCACCTTCGCCGCCGGTCGCGCCGCGCAGGCCGACACGGAAGTCGTCATCGGCAGTGAAGTGGCCGCACGGCTCCAGTACGCCGTGGGGACACCGGTCGTCGTGACGCACGGTCTGCGTGACATCGGCACCAGCAATCACGACGCACACCCCTTCCGCGTCGTGGGCGTGCTGGCGCGCACCTTCACGCCCATCGACCGCTCCGTGTACGTCACGCTCGAAGGGATCGAGGCGATGCACGAGGAGGGCGAAGCCCCGGCGGAGGCTGCCGCGGTGCCGCCGGCAGGGGGGAGAGAGCCGGGAACGGAGAACCGGAATCGCGCGATCGTCGAGGCCAACAAGCAGCGCGCGGCGAGCATTCCGAAGGCACCACCGGCAGGCGTGCCCATGGCCATGCCGGGTGCCGAACCGCCTCCCGGTGCGCCCCTGGTCATGCCGGGTGCCGAACCGCCCCCGGGGACGCCCCTGGCCATGCCGGGCGCCGAACCCCCGCCGGGGACGCCGGTGGCCATGCCCGGGGCCGAGCCCCCCCCGCCTCCCGCCGCACCGAAGGTGCGCGTGACGCCTGCGCCGTCGTCCGCCGACCGGAGCGCCGCCGATCAGGCCGATGAGGCGGAGCATGATCACGGCGATGACCAGATCACGGCCTTCTTCGTGGGGACCAAGAATCGCTTCGAAGCGCTCATGCTGCAGCGCGAGATGAACACGGACCTGGTGGAGCCCCTCACCGCCATCATCCCCGGCGTGGCACTGGGCGAACTGTGGCAGAACATCGGCAGTGCCGAAGTGGGACTGCGGGTGATCGCGATGTTCGCCGTGGCCATCAGCATCACCGGTATGCTGGTGGCGCTCTACTCGTCGCTCGAGGCCCGTCGGCGCGAGATGGCCATTCTCCGCGCCGTGGGCGCGGGGCCGCGCACCATTCTCGCGTTGCTCGTGCTCGAGAGTACGCTGCTGGCGTTCCTGGGCTGCGTGATCGGCGTGGCGCTGGTGTACGGCGGGCTGGCGGCCACGCAGACGCCAATCGAACAGCGCTTCGGTATCCACCTCGCCCTGCGCGCCCTCGGTGACACCGAGTACCGCTATCTCGCGATGGTGATGATCAGCGGCATGCTGATCGGCTTCGTGCCGGCGTGGAAGGCGTACCGGACGAGTCTGGTGGACGGGCTGTCGCCGCGCGCCTGACCGCGCATGTGGAAGCGGCTGCCCCCCCGAACGCGACGGCAACAGCAGGTGGCACGCCTGCTCGCCGTCGCGTTCTTCTTCGTTCCGCTCGTGTTTGCGCTTGCGCAAACGTGGCATCGCTTCGCCGACACCTTCGGCACCACCGACATCCGCGTGCTGCGGCCGATCGGCATGGACAGCGTACCTGCCGCAGACTCGCCACGCTTCCGCACGGCACTCGCCGCGTTCACGCAGACCACCATGGAGCCCGGCCATCGTGTCGACCTGCTGGTGGACGGCCCGGCGACCATGGCGCGCCTCGATCAGGACCTGCGCGCGGCGACCCGGTCCATTGCGGTCCAGAACTACTACTGCGAGCCCGGTGCGGTCACGGAGTGGCTCAAGACCCGGCTCGCCGAACGGGCCCGCGCCGGGGTCGCGGTGTACTTCCTGCGCGACGGGTTCGGCTGCAATGCGCTCACCCGCGGGTGGATGGACAGTCTGCGCGCCGCGGGTGCCGGTGTCGCCACGTTGCGCCCCGTGCGCTGGTGGGCCATGCACGAATCCATGCATCGCTCACACGTGCGCATCGTGACCATCGATGGACGCGTGGGCTACGTGGGCGGTTTCGGCTTTGCCGACAAGTGGATCTCCCACGACGGTGAACCGTCGTGGCGGGAGACCGCCGTGCGCTTCACGGGGCCGGCCGTGTCGCAGCTGGTCGGGGCGTTCGCCATCGGCTGGGCCAACGCCACCGGTGATCTGCTCACGGGTGAATTTCCCGCCGATGTGCCGGTAGCCGCCGCGGAATCGGGCGCGGTGGCGGGTGTGATGTTCACGCAGCGGGCGTTCGGTACCTCCGTGCCGGAGCGCTTCCTGGCGCTCGCGCTCGCCGGGGCGCGCCGCCGCGTGTACATCACCAACTCGTACTTCGTACCCAATCGCGGCCTGCGAGAATGGCTCGTCGCCGCGGCGCGGCGCGGTGTGGATGTGCGCGTGCTCGTGCCCAGCCGGAAGATCGATATCCCGTTCTCCCATTGGGCCGCGCGCAGCACCTTTTCCGAACTGCTCGCCGGGGGCGTGCGCATCTACGAGTATCGCCCGGCCATGATGCATGCGAAGACGATTCTGGTCGACGAGACCTTCGTGTCGGTGGGCAGCCTCAACCTCGACAACCTGTCGCTGCGCATCAATGACGAAGCCGTGCTGCAGGTACAGGACCACGCGCTGGCCGACGCCATGGCCGGGCAGTTTGCGCGTGATCTGGCGCAATCGGTTGAGGTCACGCCGAGCCTGCTGTCGCATCGCGGGCTCTACGAGCGTGGCATGACGCTGCTGGCCCGACTCATGCGCAATCTCATGTAGACGGCGCGCAGCACACCGGTTCGCCGTGCGCGGTTCGCGTCGGTCAGCGCGCGTCGGTCAGCGCGCGTCGGCGAGGGTGAGACGGGTCATCAGCGGGTAGTGGTCGGATCCGTGCGCATCATCGAGCCGCCGCGACACGGGTCGGTCGAACACCGGCGTCTGGGCGGACGGCGTCGGCAACCGCGTGGCGGCTGACGGACCGGATGTGGCGCGCTCCTGCTCCTCGGCCACGGGCAGGCGGAACAGCATATGATCGAGGGTGCGCCCCACACCCAGCGGGCGACCGGCGTACGTGGGGCCGTTGGTGGCATTGCCGTGCGGGAAGTGCGCACGCAGCACGGCGACCGCACGTTCCCATGACGAGGGGGCCCACGTGTTGAGATCGCCAGCCACCACGGTTGGCAGCGCGTTCGAGTCGCGCGCCAGCGCCGCCGTGAGCGCCTCGGCTTGTCGCGCACGGCCGCTGCCGAAACTGCGTTGGAACCGGGACAGGATCGAGCGATTGTCGAGGTGTACGCTCACGACGCGCACGGGCAGCGGCCGTCCATCGGGCGTGGTGGAGCGTACGGTTGCGCTTGCGGCTACACGCCGCTGCCCCTCGAACGGCAGCTCGATGGCCGTGTGATCGTCGAGCGGCAGCGTGGATACGATGGCGTTGCCGCGGTCTTCGCGGGCACCGTCCGCGTCTGCCCAGCCATTCGCCATGGACGGGACATAGAACAGGTGCAGGCCATGGTCCCGCGCCACTTCGACGACCGCCGCCCGCTGGCCCTGAGCGGGCCGTGGCGCAATCCGGCGTGGCCGCATGGCCGCCCCGCGTGGTACGTCGTGGCCGGTCCGATACACTTCCTGCAACAGCAGAACGAAGTGCTCGACGCTGTCGCCACCCGTGAAACGTCCCGCACGCAGGTCGCTGATGAAGCCGGGCAGATTACCCCCGCCCACGTTGGTGTTCCAACTCACCACCGTAAGTTCGTGGGCCGACGTGGGGCGCTGCCCGAGGGGCGCCTCGTACCGCTCCACGACGGCCGGGCCGACGCCGGCGCACCAGCGGTCGAGCTCCTCCCGGTCACTGGCCGGACCCTGGACCCACCTCACGCGCCCTGGGCTGGCGGCCGCGCAGGCCGCATGCCCCTTGCCCGCGGGTGCCGCGGGGATCGCGTGAAGGGCGGTTCCACCAGCAATACCGAGCGCAGAGAGGGTCACGAGCAGACCGGGCCGGGGGCGGAAGGTGAAGATCACGCGTGTGAGACCCCCCGCAGCGGGAAATGTTCGGGAACCCCCCCGACAGGCCGGGACTCACGTCCGTCACGTGAGTCCCGGCCTTCACTTCCCCGTCAACTTGCCCAGCGCGCCCCGCACCACGGTGCTCACGTCGCCGGCGGCACCGCTCTCCATGACGGCCCGCACCGCACGCTCGGCTTCTGGCTGATTGTAGCCGAGCGCTACCAGAGCGCGCGTGGCGTCGTCGGCCACGGGATTACCGGGGGCGGCCCCGCCCGACGCCGGCCCGCTGCCTACCACGTCGATCTTGTCGGCGAGATCGAGAATGATCTGTTCCGCCTTCTTGCGTCCCACGCGGGGGACCCGCATGAGTGTGGTGACGTCCTTCTCCCGCAGGGCCCGCACGACGCGTTCGGGGGTGAGCGCCGAGAGAATGCCGAGGGCGAGCGCGGGACCAACCCCCTTGGCGCCGAGCAGCTTCTGAAAGACGGCACGCTCATAGGGGTGCGCGAACCCGTAGAGGTGCCAGGCATCCTCGCGCACGGAGAGATGGGTGTGCAGCGTCACCTGCTGTCCCGTAGCGGGCAGCCCTTCGAACACCGACAGCGGAATGAGGCACTCGTAGCCTACGCCACCGGCCGTCATGATTTCCACGCGGTCGAGTTCGCGGGTGACCAGCGTGCCGGTAACCAGTGCGATCATGAGCGAGACTCCGAGGGACGGCGGGTGATGTGCGGGCGCGCGGCCTCGCGAACCGAAGCGAGCGACGGCAGGTTGAGCGGCGGCAGCGAGGGCAGCGTGACCGACAGACAGGCGCAGAGCGCGGCAGCCACCCCATCCGCCGCATCGGCCGGTTGCGGTGGCTGCTTGAGCCGCAACAGCCGGCCGACCATGAACTGCACCTGCTCCTTGCTGGCGCTCCCCCGCCCGGTCACGGCCTTCTTGATCGCCGCGGGCGGATACTCGTGGATCGTGAGAGCCGCCTGTTGCGCGGCGAGCAGAATGACGCCCCGCGCATGCCCGAGGACGACGGTGGTGCGCACGTTCCGGGCGTAGAACACGTCTTCGATGGCCAGCGTATCGGGGCGGTGCCGGGCAATGAGTTCGCGCACCCCCTCATGCACCTCGTGCAATCGCTGCGGGAGCGGGTCCCGCGCGTTGGTGCGAATCACGCCGCACTCCACAAGGGCCGTGCTGCGTCCCTCGAGTGACACCACGCCATACCCCGTCACCGCCGTGCCCGGGTCGATGCCGAGCACCAGCTTCATGGTGTGCTCACGGGGGAGATGACGAACGCCACATCGGGCTACGCGCCGGCCATGGCGCTTTCGTCCATCTCGAAGTTGGCGTCGACCTTCTGCACGTCGTCGAGCTCTTCGAGCGCTTCCAGGAGCCTGAGCAGCGCCGCCGCATTGTCGCCGTCCACCTTGACCGTGTTCTTCGGCACCCAGGCGAGCTCGGCGTCTTCGACCTTGTACTTCTGGGACTCGAGCCCTTCCTTCACGGCGTGCAGCGCCGCGGGCTCGGTCGTGACGACAAAGAGCTCACCCTCGTTCGCGACGTCGTCGGCCCCGGCTTCGAGGGCCGCCTCGATGAGCGCGTCCTCGTTGACGCCGTCCGCCGGCACCGTCATCTGGCCCTTGCGGTCGAACATGAACGCCACCGAATTGCTCGTGCCCATGTTGCCGCCATTGCGCGAGAGCTTGTGGCGGACGTCGGCCACCGTACGCGTGGGGTTGTCGGTGACGGCCTGGATCATGATGGCCACCCCGCCCGGGCCGTACGCTTCGTAGAGCACCTCGGTGTAGTCCACGCCCTCGAGCTCGCCCGTTCCCTTCTTGATGGCCCGCTCGATGTTGTCCTTGGGCATCGAGCTCGCCTTCGCATTGTCGATGGCCGTGCGCAGGCGCGGGTTGCCGGCCGGGTCGCCGCCGCCCAGCTTGGCGGCCATGGTGATTTCGCGAATCAGGCGGGTGAACAAGGCGCCGCGCTTCTTGTCGGTCGCCGCCTTGTAGTGCTTGATCTGCTTCCATTTGCTGTGGCCGGCCATCTGCTCCTCGGACTGGTGGTGGTTCGTCCGGCAATCTAACAGGAGACCGCTACTCGGCCACGTCCTCGAAGCGGCCGAAGCGGGCGTCGAAATAGAGGTCCACGTAGGTGCGCGCGCCGCCGCGATTCTTGAGCACGAGCAGCTCTGCCGCTCCCGACACCCCGCGGTCGAATTCGTACATCTCCTCGCGGAAGAGCCCCAGGACCACATCTGCGTGCGTGCCCACGGCACCACCGAGGCCGAAATCGGCCAACCGCGGGCGTCGGTCAGCCCGGGTCCGATCGAGCGCGGGCAGGTGCGCGGTGACCAGCACGGCGAGCTGGCGCGAGAGCGCCAGGCGCTTGAGCGCGAGCACCGCGAAGCCCAGGGCGTCCGCCTGGCCGTGGTCGCGCTGCAGCGTGCCTTCGAGCGTGTCGATGATGACCAGGGCGGCGCCGGGGGTGGCCTCCACGGCGCGTTCGATGGCGGTGATTCCGCCATCGAGCAGCGTTTCCACCACCGGGGCCCGATCACGCAAGGACAGGGCGGCCGCGGCCAGACGGGCCCGCTCGGCCTCATCGACGGCGCCGAGCCGCATGTGCTCCACGGAGACCCGCGCGGACATGGCAAGGGCCCGCTCGTAGATGCGCTCCGGCTGCATCTCGGTGGAGACGATGAGCGCCCGTGAGGCACTGCGCAGCGCCACGGCCAGGGCCAGCGCCGATGACCCGGCGCTGTCGTCACCCCCGAGCACGATCAGATCGCCGCGCCGGAACCCGCCGCCGAAGAGACGATCGATGGAGGGGAAGTGCGTCGGGACGAGCTCCGGATCCACCTGCCCCTCGCCGGTCCGATCCACGCGCGCCACGATGCGGGTGAGCGGCGAAATGTCGTGATCACCGGCCATCGGTCAGCCGCCCGCCAGCAGTCGGGCCAGGCGCTCCAACTCCTGTACCGACGGACCATCGAGGTGGGCCCCGGCGGCGGCGACCACGGTGCGGAGGGCGCCCGCCGCCTGGAGTGGGGTGCCGGTGCTGGCTTCGACACACCGCGCGAAGGGCACGCGCGTGGTGGCCGGGAGCGCCAACGACGCCAACCAGATCTTGGCGCCCGAGGCGCGCGCCACCCGGTCGGATGCCGGCAGCGCGCTCCCCGGTGTGAGCCCATGGGCGAGACGGGCGGACAGCAGGGCCGCAAGCGCCACTTCGCGCCCGCCACCCAACGGCAGGCGCCCCGCCAGGGAGGCCAGGGCGGGAAATCCGAAGCGAAGCGGGTCCAGTGCGTACGGGAGGGGATCGGTCAGCACACCCAATTCTAGCACGAACCGGCACGCCGTGGCGGGGGCACCCCCTGTGTATCTTTCCTCCATGGCGCCATCGGCAAAGACCATCCTCTGGGTGGACGACGAAGCGGACTTGCTCGAACCCCATCGCCTGCTCCTGGGCGACAAGGGGTACGTGGTGCACACCGCGACCAATGCCGACGACGCCCTCGAACTGCTGCGCCGGCACCCGTACGACCTGGTGCTGCTCGATGAGCAGATGCCGGGCACGCGTGGCCTCGACGCCTATCGCGACATCCGCGAGTTGGCGCCCGCCCTGCCGGTGGTCATGGTCACGAAGAGCGAGGAAGACGCCACCCTCAAGGAGGCGATCGGCGCCAACATCCGTGACTATCTCGTGAAGCCGGTGACGCCGCGCCAGGTGCTGTCGGTCATCACGAAGATTCTCGACGGCCCCCTCATCCGCTCGCAGGCCATGGCGCGCGCGTTCGTCGAGCGCTTCCGCGCCATCGAATCGGAGCGCTACGCCAATCTCGACTGGCGCGGCTGGATCGATCGCTTTGCGGAGCTCATGCAGTGGGACGTGGACCTCGCCGACGCCGGCGAACTGGGGCTGCACGAGTCGCTGCGGGGGCTCTATCCCGACATGCACCGCGCGTTCGCGGAGTTCATGCGCACGGAGTATCCCCGCTGGCTCCGGGAGCTCGAGGGCGATCGTCCGCCCCTCTCCGTCGATGTCGTCACCGAGTTCGTGCTGCCGGTGCTGCAGCGCGATCGCAAGGTCGTTTTCGTCGTCATCGATTGCCTGCGGCTGGACCAGTGGCGGGCGTTGGAGCCGCTGCTGGTCCCGCTGTTCGACGTGGAAACGACGCACTACTACTCCATCCTGCCCACCGCCACGCCGTACGCGCGCAATGCGCTGTTCAGCGGCCTGTTCCCGGGGGAGATCGCGGCGCGCTTTCCCGACTGGTGGGGGGAGCGCGACGACGAAACGCTCAACGCCCACGAAAAGGACCTGCTCGTGGCGCACCTCGATGAGCTGCAGGTGGCCGCCCCGGTGCGCTATCAGAAGCTCACGACGGCCACCGACTCCGACGACCTGGAGCGCCACCTGCCGGCGGCCATCGCCGGCGACGGCGTGCATGCCTTCGTCTTCAACTTCGTGGACATGCTGACGCACGGCCGCTCGGAGAGCATGATCCTGTACGAGGTGGCGCGCGACGAGATCGCCCTGCGGGCGCTCACGCGGCAGTGGTTCGAACGGTCGGCGCTCTTCACGCTGCTCAAGGAAGCCTCGCGCCGCAACGTGTCGGTGGTGGTCACCAGCGACCACGGGGCGCTGCACTGCAACACGCCGGCAACCGTCTTCGCCAAGCGTGATGCCACGGCGAACCTGCGCTACAAGTTCGGGGAGGATCTCCGCGCCGAGCGCCCGGAGCAGGCGCTGCTGTTCGCCAACCCCGACGACCTGCGCCTGCCGCATCGCGGTCCGGGCAACAACACGCTCATGGCCGCGGGGGACACCTTCTTCGTCTATCCGACCAAGCTGCGCGAGTATCAGGGGCGCTACCGCGGCTCCTTTCTGCACGGCGGGGTGACACCGGAGGAGTGCATTCTCCCCGTGTCCCTGCTCACGCCCAAGCGCTGACGATGCCCGACACCGGGGCCCACCGCACACCGGCGCCCGTCCTCTGGCGCCGCCTCTGGCGGTTCGTGGGACCGCACAAGGGCAAGCTCGGGCTGGTGGTGCTGCTCAATGCGCTGGCCGCCTTCGCCGACGTGTTCTCGTTCACGTTGCTGGTGCCGTTCTTCAACGCGTTCTTCCAGAGCGAACAGCTGATCCCGGCGACCGGCACGATCGGACGCGTGCTCGACACCACGATCGGATTCCTGCTCGATGAGCGGGATCGCATGGGGTCGCTGCGCAATGTGCTGCTCATCGTGATCGCGGCGGTGACGCTGAAGAACACGCTGGTGTGGCTGTCGGGGCAGTTGGGCGTGAAGCTGCAGGAGTTCGTGGTGCGTGACCTGCGCGACCAGCTCTATGCGCATCTGCTGCGCCTGCCGTTGCCGTGGTTCACCCGCAACAAGGTGGGGCAGATCATTGCCCGCGTGCTCAACGACACGGGCAACGCGAAGACGGTCGTGACCGAGCTGGTCACGCGCTCCCTCTGGAGCGGCGCGCAGCTGGTGGCGACGCTGGTGGCCATGTTCACCACGTCGTGGCGCCTGTCGCTCGCGGCCCTGGTCATCGCCCCCGTCACGATCGGTGCCATTCAGCCGGTCCTGCGCAAGTTGCGGCAGGGATACCGCCGTCTGGGCAACGAGCAGGGGGAGATGACGAGCCTCGTGCAGGAAGTGGTCAGCGGGGTGCGCCTCGTGAAGTCGTACCGGGCCGAGGGGCGGGAAGAGGCACGCTTCACCGCGAAGAACAATGCCTTCGCCCGCGGCTTCGTGAAGGTGGGACGTCTGGCGTTGCTCTCGGGCCCGGTCATCGAAACCCTGGGCACGCTCACCGCCGTCATCATCCTCTGGTACGGCGCGCAGCTGGTGCTCGTCGAGGGCAGTCTCACCGGCGCCGAGCTGCTGGTGTTCCTCGTGCAGGTCATGCGATTGCTGCAGCCGCTCAAGCAGCTGTCGCAAACGCCGGCCGCGGCCCAGCAGTCGCTCGCCAGCGCCGAGCGCGTGTTCGAGATTCTCGACGCACCGGCGGAAACGACCACCGACCGTGGGACGCGGGATGTGGCGACCTTCGAGCGGGAGATCGCGTTCTCCGGCGTGGGGTTCCAGTACGATGGCGGTGCCGCGGCGTTGCAGGATGTCACGTTCACCGCGCGGAAAGGCGAAGTGGTGGCGCTCGTGGGGGCGAGTGGCGCCGGCAAGAGCACGCTGGTGGACCTGCTCCCCCGCTTTCTCGATCCCACCGCGGGGCGCATTACCCTCGATGGCGTGGATCTGCGGGAGATTCGCCTCGGAGCCCTGCGCGCCCTCACCGGCATCGTGAGCCAGGACACGGTCCTCTTCAACGACACCGTGCGCGCCAACGTGGCCTTCGGGCGCCCCGACGCCACGCAGGCGCAACTCGACGATGCGGCGCGGGCCGCGAACGCGCTCGCCTTCATCGAGGCCTTGCCCGAGGGGTGGGACACCAATCTCGGTGAGCGCGGAAGCCGCCTGTCGGGTGGGCAACGGCAGCGCGTGGCCATCGCGCGCGCGCTCGTATCGGATCCGCCCATTCTCATCCTCGACGAGGCCACGTCGGCCCTCGATGTGGAGAGTGAACGGTTGGTGCAGGAGGCCATTGACCGGCTGCTCGAAGGGCGCACGGTCTTCGTCATTGCCCACCGGCTCGCGACCATTCAGCACGCCGACCGCATTCTGGTCCTCGATGGCGGCCGACTCGTGGAGGAAGGCGCACACGACGCGTTGTTGGCGCGCGGCGGACCCTACGCGCGGCTGCACGCGCTGCAGTTCGATCGCCGCTCCACCGACGAAGTCGCCGAGGTCGGGTAGCCATCATGCGCGTGTTGGTCGTGGCCTCCACCCCCGAGTGGACGCCGGGAGCGCGGCTCCTGGCCCAACTCGCGGCCGGGCTCGCCGCCGGTGGGGATGTGGTGGCCATGGTCACCGCACTCGGCAGTGCCACGGAACGGGCGGTGGAGCAGGGGTGGCCACGACTCTCGCTGCGCAGTGTGAGCGGGGCCGGTGGGCTGCGGCGGGCATGGAGTCTGCGCGGGATCGTCAACGCGCTGCGCCCTGACGCGTTGCTGGTGGGCAGCGAAGGCGATGCGGCGCTGGCGGCTTTCGCCATCGGCACCCGCGGTGGCATCGTGCGCCGGGTGACGGCCGACGAGTACGTGCCGCGCACGGGGACGGCTGCGGTTCGATCGCCCGCGGCTGGTGGCGCGGCCAAGTCCGCCACGCTGCGCTGGCGTGCGCGTCTCGCACGGGCCCGGACTCCCATCACGCCGTGGGGTGACACCCGCCTGGCGCTGGGGTGGCCATCGCCACGGGTGGCTGACACGGCAGCGCATGCCACCGCGATTCATCGGCTGCCGGTGACGGCGCCAGCCGTGGTGCTGGTCCCCGGGGCGTCGCACGACGAAGCCACGGCGGCGGCCCTCCGTGCGCTCGCGCATCTGCGTACCCGTCGCCCGGACTTGCGGGTGCTGCTGGTTGGCGCCCCCGCGGCGCTGCAAGGCACGCGGGTGCATGCCGCGTCGCTCGACCTGGCGGCTGCGGTGGAGGTCGTGCCCGTGGAGGCGCTGCTGCAGCATGAGCTGGGGCACGCCCGTGCCGCGTGGATCACGGCGCCGGGCGACCTCGGGGCGCTCGCGACGCTCGCGGCCATGCAGCAGCGGTTGCCCACCGTCGTAGCCGTCGATGCCCCCTTTGCCGAGCTGGTCACGCCTGGGGCCACCGGCCTCCACGTCTCGGCCGACAACACGGTCGTGGTCGTAGCCGAGCTCGCGCGCCTCCTCGCGGACGTGAATGCCCAACGCGCGGTGGGGCATGCCGCCGCCGCCCGGGCAGCTCGGGAGTTCGGCTGGGAGGCGTTCGTTGATGACGCGGCCCTGCTGCTGGCACGCGCGGCCGGTGACAGCGGGGCCCGCCGCACCCGTCGGCCGTCACTCACGCCAGCCTGACCTCCCCCGTCGTCCGTTCTCGTCCTTCCGCCCCCCCCCCATGCTCGACACTATCTCGCTTCGCGCGACCCAGTTCGCATGGATGGCCGATGATCCAGGTATCTACCTGAATGCGGCATCCGTGGGACCGATGCCGGAGGCCGCGGTGCGTGAGGCGGCGCGGTGGAGTGCCTGGCGCGCCCGGCCGCACGCGATCCCGTTTTCGTCGCTGCTCGAGGCGGCCGCGACCGCCCGGCAACAGTTCGCGGCGCTCGTTGGTGCCGACCACGACGAGATCGCGCTCATGCCCAACACCACTTATGGGCTCAACCTCGCCGCCCGCGCCTTGCCACTGCGCCCGGGGGTGGTCCTCGCGTTCGATGGCGAGTTCCCCAGCTGCGTGTATCCCTTTCAGGCGCTCGGTTCGCGAGGGGTGACGCTCGAGCTCATTCCGCGGGTCCACGGGCTCCCCGACGAGGACGCGCTCGTGCAGGCGATCGAGCAACGGTCGGATGTGGTGGCCGTGGTAGTGAGCTGGGTGCAGTTCGCGTCGGGGTACGTCGCCGATCTCGCACGCATCGGGCGCGCCTGCCGGGCGCGCGGGGTGTTCTTCATCGTCGACGGCATTCAGGGATGCGGCGTGCGGCCACTCGACCTGCACGCCATTCCCGTGGACCTGTTCGCGAGTGGTGCCCAGAAATGGCAGCTGGGGCCGTGGGGCACCGGTTTCGTGTATGTGCGCCGTGAGCTCGTGACGGCGCTGCAGCCGCACGACGTGGGGTGGGCGTGCATGAAGCGCAGCACCGATTACACCCGCCTCACGGAGTACGAATTCGATTTCTTCGACGACGCGCGGCGCTTCGAAGTCGTGACGCTGGCCTACCACGACTTCGCCGTGGCCAACGCCGCGACAGCGCTCTTGCTGGAGTTGGGCGTGCCGGCCATTGCCGCGCATCTCGAGACGCTCACCGGGCGTCTCACCCAATGGGCGCAATCACGCGCCGACGTGCGCCTCATCACCCCCGCCGAATCCGCGCGTCGCGCGGGGGTCGTGTCGTTCGCGCCAGTGGCGCTGGCGCCCATGGCGGCCGCGTTGACCAGTGCCCAGGTGCACTTCACCGTGCGGGAGGGGGCCATTCGACTCTCGCCGCACGTGTACAATACCCTCGACGAGATCGACCGCGTGGTAGCGGTGCTGGACGCCTAGCGGCCAGGGAAATGTGGGTCGGCACTGGACTTGCAAGCCCTGACCGCCAGATTCCATTGGTTGGTCTTCTCCACACCCGATGTCGCGCCCTCCCTCTCTTCGCACCCCCATCGCCCTCGCCGAGCGCACCATCGCCGAGGCGCTGCGTATCCTGGCGCCACGCGGCGTGGCAGCGGGGGGGCGTCTTGCCCCCCTCCCGGCGGGCGAGGTCCTCGGGGCGAACGAGTTGCTGGCGATGGTGGATGCGCAGACGCTCACGGCAGAGCCGCACGCCAACGCCGTGCTGGTCTACGGCCCCGCCCCCATGTTGCTCGAGACGCTGCGCTTCGATGTGTCGCCGGAGGAGTGGCGCCCCTTTGCGCCGCCACCCGAGCGTGAGGCGCCCGCCGATCGGTTGCGGGTGGGAGCCCTGCGAGGCGGCGTGCTCGTGGCGCTCGCCACGGCCGGTGCGCCGATCGGACGCCTCTCGCGCCTGCGGGTGCTCGTTTCGCCGGCGTTCCGGCACATTGGCCTGGGGCACCTCGTCCTGCACCGCACCGTGCAGGCGCTGCTGCGCGACGGGCTGCTGCCGTATGCGACGCTCGTGTCCACGGATCTGGGGGCGCGGGCGTTGGCCCGCGCGGTGGGGTTCGTGAACGTCAGCCGGGCGTTTGGCGGATTGACACCGGCGTTCTGAGCGCGCGGCGCCGGTGGGGTGCTCAGGGCACGTGCAGCAGACCGAACTCGCGTTGTCCCTTCTTGATGAGCAGATGTCGACCACGCAGCAGGCGATCGTGACGCACCGTGGGCTGGGCGAGTTTCTCGCCGTTCACGCTGATCCCGCCCTGCTCGAGCAGACGTTTCGCGGCGCCGCGGGAATCCGCGAGGCCCAGCAACTGCAGGGCATGCAGCACATCCACCTCGTCCATGGCGGGCTGCGCGACCGGCGCATACGCGGCAAACCGGATCTCTGATCGCAGCGCCGTGAGGGCCGCGTCCGACAGGCCGGCCGGGTCCGCCCGCTCGAAGAGCAACGCCGACACTTCCTGGGCAGCCCGCGCCGCATCGGGGCTGTGCACGCGTGCCGTCACGTCGTACGCGAGTGCCCGCTGCGCGGCACGCTTCCCCGGATCGCTGCGTACCGCCTCGTCGAGCGCCTCGATCTCCTCGCGCGACATCAGCGTGTAGAACCGCAGGTAGCGGGAGACATCCCGGTCGTCGGCGCCCATCCAGAACTGGTAGAACTGGTACGGTGACGTGCGCTCCGCATCGAGCCACACCGACCCGCCACCGGTGCTCTTGCCGAACTTCGTGCCGTCGGCATTGGTGATGAGCGGGAAGGTGAGCGCATGGGCGTCCCCACCCTGCGCCTTGCGGATGAGTTCGAGGCCGGCGGTGATGTTGCCCCATTGGTCGCTCCCCCCCATCTGCAGCGTCACCCCCTCGCGGCGGTGCAGCTCGAGATAGTCGAACGCCTGCAGGAGCATGTAGGTGAACTCGGTGTACGAGATGCCGTTTTCCAGCCGGCTCTTCACCGAATCCTTGGCCATCATGTAATTCACCGAGAAGTGCTTGCCCGTGTCGCGCAGGAACTCGATGAGCGAAAGGGAGCACAGCCAATCGGCATTGTTCACGAGTCTGGCGGCACTCGGTCCCTCGAAATCAAGGAACTTGGCGAGCTGCCGCCGGATCGCCTCCGCGTTGGCGCGGATGGTGTCGAGATCCTGCAGGTTGCGTTCGCTGCTGCGTCCGCTGGGATCACCGATCATCCCGGTGCCGCCCCCCACCAGCGCCATGGGGCGGTGTCCCGCGCGCTGCAGGTGCACCAGCCCCATGATCGGCACCAGGTTGCCCACGTGCAGGCTCGACGCGGTCGGATCGAATCCCACGTAGGCGGTGACCTGCCCCGCGGCGAAGGCGGCCGGCAGGCCGTCGGTGTGCTGGTGCAGCAGCTCGCGCCAGGCGAGCTCCTCGAGCGGTGCGGAGGTGTTGGTCGTGGCGGACATGCCCGGAAGATAAGCACACCACCCAACGGTACCGATCCCTTCCCCGGCGTGTACCTTCCACCCTGCTATGGCTCTTTCCACCGTCCTCAAGCGGCGCCCCTGGCTGGGCTGGCTGCTGGTGCTCACTGTCTTCGGTGCCGCCATCGGTGCCGGCGGGTTGGCGGGTGCCTGGGCCGTCATCTGTCGCGACGGCCGGTGCCCCTCCATCGCCTCGCTCGAGCAGTACGTGCCGCGCCAGACATCCAAGGTGTACGCGGCTGACGGGCGGTTCGTCACCGAGCTTGGCCTCGAACGCCGTACCCTCATCGGCCTCAAGGACATCCCCAAGCACGTGCGTGATGCGGTGGTGATCACCGAGGACAAGCGGTTCTACGCGCACGACGGCATCGACTACTTCCGCATTTTCGGGGCTCTCGCGCGCAACGTGAAGGCGGGCCGCTACGTGCAGGGCTTCAGCACCATCACGATGCAGCTGGCCCGCAACGTCTTCTCCGATCGCATTTCGCGCGAGAAGACGTTGCTGCGCAAGATCAAGGAGGCCCGCGTCGCCCGCGCCATCGAGCGTCGCTACAGCAAGGACAAGATCCTCGAGCTCTACCTGAACCAGGTCTACCTGGGCAACGGCGCGTACGGCGTGGAGACGGCCTCGCAGCGCTACTTCGGCAAGAGCGTGCGCGACGTCACCGTGGCCGAGGCGGCGGTGCTGGCCGGCTTGCTCAAGGGGCCGGAGCGCTACAACCCGCGTCGCTTCGCCGATCGCGCCATCCAGCGTCGCAACACGGTGCTCGAGCTGATGCGTCGCGGTGGGGCCATCAGCAACGAGGACGCGTCGCTGGCCAAGGCGTACCCGCTGCAGCTGGCCGAGCGCGCCGAGTCGGGTGACGTGGCGCCGTATTTCGTGGAGTGGGTCCGCAAGGAACTGGAAGAGCACTTCGGGGCGCGGCTCTACGACGAGGGGCTCAAGGTGTATACCACGCTCGACGTCGACATGCAGACGGCGGCGGAGCGGGCGCTGGAGAACCAGTTGCAGGCCATCGAGGGCGGACGCCACGGGAAGTACACCCACCTGACGTACGAGGCGTATCTCGCCCGCAGCGCCGACGGTGGTGAAACCGGCGCGGCGAACTCGCCCTACCTGCAGGGCAGTTTCGTGGCCATCGACCCCCGCTCCGGCGCCGTGCGCGCCATGGTGGGGGGGCGCGACTTCGGCGACAGCAAGTTCAATCGCGCAACACAAGCGCTGCGACAGCCGGGGTCCACCTTCAAGCCCATCGTGTACGCGGCCGCCGTGCACGAGGGATACGGGCCGGCGCAGGTGGTGGACGATTCCCCCATCGCCCTCGACCAGATGGGCGGTGAGACGTGGACACCGCAGAACTACGACATGAAGTTCCAGGGCAGCATGCCCATGCGCAAAGCCCTGTATCAGTCCCGCAATCTGGCGGCGATTCGGACGGGCATGGCCGTGGGCGCCGATGCGGTCATCACGATGGCGCGGCGTTTCGGCATCACCACCCCCATTCCGCCGTATCCCTCCGTCTTCATCGGGTCGGCCGATACGTATCCCATCCAGATGATCGGCGCCTACTCGGTGTTTGCGAACCTCGGCCTGCGCACCACGCCGCACGCGATCGCGCGGGTGGATAACGCGGCGGGGAAGGTCGTGTGGAAACCCGCGCTCGTGCGCGAAGCCGTGCTTTCCCCGGAGGAGGCGTGGCTGATGGTGAACATGATGAAGGATGTCGTCGTGCGCGGCACCGGTGCCCGCATCTGGAGCAGCGGCTTTCGCGTCCCGTCGGGCGGGAAGACCGGCACGACCAACGACGGCGCCGACGTCTGGTTCATCGGCTATACCGCCGATCTGGTGGCCGGCGTGTGGATGGGCTTCGACAAGCCGCAGAAGATCAAGGGGAACGCCCAGGGAGGCGACCTGGCGGCCCCGGCGTGGGCATCCTTCATGACGGAGGTGTACCGTCGCAAGCCGCAGCCTCCCGATTGGCCTCGGCCAGACGGCGTCGTGGTGCGGGAGATCGACGCCGCGACCGGTCGACTCGCCAATGCCAGTTGCATGGGCGCCCTCACCACGGAGTTCTTCGTGCAGGGATTCGAGCCGACGCGCACCTGTACCGACGCTGCGGCACCGTCGGCGTTCACCATGGACAGTGCGGGCGCCGCGGTGAAGCGCGACACGACCAATCCCTTCCGTCTGCCACCGGCGTGACGTGAGGCCCCTCTGACGCACGACCCGCCGCTTCCGGTTCCCTCCGAGCGCACGCTTTATACGGCACGGTGGGTGCTTCCCATCGGTGCGCCGGCCATCGAAGACGGTGCCGTGCTGGTGACGGCCGATACGATTGCCTGGGTGGGACCGGCACGCGCGGCCGGCGAGGTGATCTCGGCGCACACGGCGGCGCCCGTGCCGGTGGTCTCCCTGGGCGATGCCGTGCTCCTGCCCGGGCTGGTGAATGCGCATTCCCACCTCGAGCTCACCACGCTGCGCGGATTTCTCGAGGGCCTCGACTTCCGTGAGTGGTTGCGCACGCTCACGGCGGTGCGGCGTGACCTGCTCACCGAAGCCGACCTGCTGGATGCGTCGCGGGTGGGCATCGTGGAGGCGCTGCGTCACGGCATCACCACGCTGGCCGACTGCACCGACTCCGCGATGCCCCTGCATGCCATGCGCGAGCTGGGGGTGCGCGGCATTGGGTATGTCGAGCTGTTCGGCCCGGATCCGGCGCAGCGTGACGAGTCCCTGTCGCGGTTGCGCGGGCGAATCGACCTGCTGCGGCAGCAGGACACTCCGCTTGTGCGCACCGGGGTGTCGCCGCATGCGCCGTACACGGTGTCGGCGTCGCTCTTTCAGGCCACGGCCGAGTATGCGCGGGCCGAGCGGTTGCCCATGGCGGTGCATGTGGCCGAAAGTGCCGCCGAAACGGCGTTCGTGTGCCGTGGCGAGGGGCCATTTGCCGAGCGCCTGCGGGCGCGCGGCATGGCGGTCGCGCCGCAGGCCCGTTCCCCCGTGGCGCTGCTCGAGGCCACCGGCGTGCTGGCGGCGCGCCCGCTGCTCATCCACGCCGTGCGGGTGGATGAGGATGACCTGCAGCGGATCGCGCATCATGGGGCGAGCATCGTGCATTGCCCCATTTCGAACGCGAAGCTCGGGCAGGGGCTGGCCCCGCTGGACCGTATGCAGGCGCACGGGATCGCCGTCGGCCTCGGCACCGACTCGGTCGCCAGCAACGATCGCATGCATCTGATCGATGAAGCGCGGCAGGCCATCCTGGCGCATGCCATCCGATCGGGCAGTCCGGACTCGCTGTCCGCCCACGCGGCGCTCGAGTTGGCCACGGCGGGCGGTGCGGCGGCACTGGGACTGGATGCCGTGGTGGGAACGTTGGAGGTTGGCAAGGCCGCCGATCTTGCCGCCTTTGCACTGGACGGCTCCACGGTGCACACCGTGCATGATCCCGCCGTGACGCTGGTGCACGCGCTCGCGGGGCGGGCACAGGCGACGCTGGTGACGGTGGGAGGACGGGTCCTGGTACGAGGTGGGCAGGTGCTGGTCGACGATCCCGCGTGGCACGCGCGGCAGCGGGAGACGGGAGCGCGGCTCCGCCAGTGGCGGCAGCGTGGTGCGCCATGATATGCTTCGGCATGCGTACGCGTGACGAGCTCGCCGTCTTCCGGAGTTGCGGCGCCCGCCGGACAGGCGGGTGTGCTGGCGTCGTCGCCAGGACCACGCGTCATTGATCCTTCTGCACCCCGCCATGCTCCCGGCCACTGCCGGCGCTTCGGCGGGGTTTCGTTTTTCGCCGGACCCGCGTGCACGCGCGGGGGACGCACCACCGCGCCTCCCGCGGCGCGGCACGACAGCGTTGGTCTCCACGACTCACCGACTTGACGGAGGGTAGGCGTGATCGCCGGTTGTCTCGCATTGAATGCGTCGTACGAGCCTCTCACGATGGTGCCGCTGCGCCGTGCGCTTCGTTTGGTGATCGACGGCAAGGCCGAGATCGTCGAGGCCGACCGGCACGCGCCGGTGCGCTCGGAGAAGCACGCCTTTCCGCGTCCGGCCGTCATCCGGCTCACGCGCTACGTGCACGTGCCGCGGCGCTTCCGCCGGCAGGTGACGAACACCTTCCTGTTCGCGCGTGACGATTATCAGTGCCAGTACTGCGGGCGCCGGTCGAGTGAGCTCAAGCCGCGCGAATCGCTCACGCGCGATCATCTCATTCCCATGTCGCGCGGCGGCACGAACGAGTGGTCGAACGTGGTGACCGCCTGCAGCTCCTGCAACACGCGGAAGGCCAATCGCATGCCCGCGGAGATCGGCATGCACCCGCTGCACGCGCCGGTCGAGCCGCACTTCGTGCACCTCTCGTGGGCGGTGCGACGGCTCACGCCGATCCAGGCGCAGTACATCCGCACCTTCTACGGCGAAGAGACGTTGCGCGAGCTGGAGAAGATCGAGGGGAGTGGGTTGCGGGCGGTCGGCCGACCCTAGAACACCATCGTCGGCGTCCTCGCCTCCAGCCGCCGCGTCTCGGCGCCAAGAATGCGCGAGGCGAGCGTGCGCACCCCGCGCGTAATGGCCGACGCCGGGCTGCGCTTGCCGCGCACGGCGGGGGCCCCTTCGCCGCGCAGCCAGCGCTCGACTTCGTCGAGATCGCTCACGTCGAGCGCCTGGATGTCGGCCTGCACCAGCACGTAGCCTTTCTGGCCACGCCGCGGCGTGGGGAGCGCCGGCAGGTACGCCAGCTCCGACGCCGCGCGGGCGTCGGCAAAGCGCACATAGCTGCCCAGGGGCATGACCCGATCGCCCACGAGGCGCGCCACCTCGTAGCTGCGCTCCACCACGTTGTACTGCACGATCACATCCCACTCGGCGCGCCCGCGGATGTCATCGAAGTACCGTCCCACCGTCCAGATCTCGGCCCGCAGGTGCATGCGCACCGGAAACCCGTTCTTGAGCAGCTCGTCGTGCTCGCGGTCCGTGAGCGCATTGCGAACGGCCACCAAGGGCGGATAGCTCTGCGCCGTCATGCGAATGTCGATCGCCGGCGTGTCCTGTGCGCGCGCCAACCGGCCGCTGCCCACGAGGAGCAGCAGCACCGTCAGGCACAGGCGCCGGAGACGGGTCATGGCGAGCCGTGCGCTCAGAAGCGGCGGCCCAGCCGCACGTACACGTTCGGCGACAGCCCGCGCTGCGAAACCGCCTGGGCGATGTAGACGCCGAAGTCACCGAAGTCGAAGCCGCCGCCGATATCGGTGCGCCAGGTGTTCAGGTCGGGCACCCGGTTGCGGCCGAAGAACAGCGGATCGGCCTCGCTGGTGGTGCCCGCCACCGTGGCGGGGCGGTTCACGAGCCACCCACGCCCGCTGTTCGCGAAGATCACCCACGTGCCATCGGCGTGGCCGCGCCCGAGCTGCCAGCGCCGGTCGCCCTCATCGTCGTCACCGAACAGGTCGATGCGGAAGTCGCCCTTCCACTCCACCTGCACGAGCGCCATGCGCTCGCATTGGGCCGGGCGCCCCAGCAGCACATACTGCGCCTCGGAGCCGGTCGCACAGGTGCCCGCGTCCGCCGTACCGAGGGTGCGGCGGAAGTCGAAACCGGGGAGGGCGTCGATGCCGCTCACCGCAAGGCGACGCTGCACGGGCAGGGCATCGCCGTGCACCCAGCCGCCCATGACGGCACGCAGGTTGAGCTGCGCATTCGGGCCCAGGCGGTTGTAGCGGCGCAGGTCGAAGAAGGCGCGGCCATAGTCGAGGGGCTCGGTTGGCCGCAGCTCCGTCACGTTCCCGGTTCGCCCCAGCTCCGTCACGTTCCCGGTTCGCCCCAGCCCCACGGTGAGCGGCGCCAGCGTCAGCGCGTCACTGTGCCCCCGCTCGTACTCCCCGCGCAGGTACCACCCCGAGCGCGGGTGCCGGGATTCCGTGCGCGTGTCGAAGGTGCCGCTCAGCGTGAGCAACCGCAGCACGCCCTCGTCACCGCGCGGGTTGAGCCGCAAGGCGACCTCGTCGTTCAACCGGAAGACATCGCGCGCCCGACGGGCGTTCCACCGCTCTTCCCCGTACGACAGCTTGAGTTCGTGGCCGCGCCCGGCAAAGGCCGAGACGTACGCCTGCGCCCCGTGCCGTTCCCAGTAGTCGCGATAGTCGCGCGAAAACAGAAAGGTGGCCAACCCCACCTCGCCATCACTGAGCTGCCAGCGCTCCATGGCGTCCACTTCGTCGAACAGCCGCGTGCCCACGGCGATCCCCGCCCGCTCACCCTGTCGCACCTCGAAGAGCGCGCGATGGCCCAGGTTCTCATCGTTCCACACCAGGCGGTCGCCCGTGCGGAAAATGCCATACAGCTCGGCGCGCACACGGGTCGCCCCGTTACGGGCGCGAAAGCGCGGGCCCACGTAGATGGGCAGCCCTTCCACGCGGTTGTAGGTGTGCGCCGAGGTGAAGAACAGCTGGCTTTCCGTTTCCCCTTCGTCGTCCTCCCGCACCCACTGCGAAAAGCGGGTGAGGAAATCCGTGTCGGCCACGAGCGTGTCGCCGCTCTCCTGATACCGGTAGCGCGCGCTCCACACGCGAATCTCGCCGGTCACGGTGGGGCGCTCGGGCGCCTGCAGCGTTCCGCCCACCACCGTGAGCCCCTTGGCCAGGCGCGCACCCTCCGTCAGCACCACATCGCCGTTCAGCACGACCACGTCGCCGTTCACGACTCCCGAAAGCCGGGCGTTGCCGTTCAGGATGGCGAGGTCGCCACGCACGGTGTCACTCGCGGCCAGTGTGAAGTCACCGCGCACCTTGCGGGTGGCCGTGGCGTTGAACAGCCGGGTGACTTCGAGTGCGACATCCCGTGGGACACCGCCCACGCGCTGCGCTGCGGCCGACGCCGGCAGCATGACCAGGCCAAGGACGAGCAGGCCTCGAGCCACCACTCCACGGGGGCTCGTCTGGCGCACCATGCTCGCGCGGCGGCGGATTGGGGGGCAGACATGACCGGAGGCGGTCATGGGTTGACTCATTCGGAACTCCTGCTGAGGTTCGCGCTCCGCCATGGCATGCCCCGTACCAGGGCGACCGGGATCACACGGTGGCCGAGGCGTGACGCTCCCGCAATATCATCAATTCCGGGTGTGACTGGCGCGTCCCCGCGGCACGCGCGATGCGCCCGAAAGGAGACACGGGTGTGTCGGAGTGCCACGCCGGGGCATGGCCGGACATCGGCAACCCGCAAAAGGTTGGAATGCCTGCCGACGCGCGGCGCCGTGCTCACTCGGCGGGCGAAGCCAGCCCGAGCCGCCGCATGCGACGATACAGGTTGGGGCGGTCGGTCTGGAGCCGCCGCGCCGCCTCGGCCACGTTGCCATCGCTCTGGGCCAGGGCGGCGGCAATGAGGCGCCGCTCGTACGCGTCGAGCGCATCGCTCAGCGGCAGCCCGTCGGCCGGATCGACCCCGGCGTGGTCGCTGGTCCCGTTCGCTGGGGTGGCGCCGTGCGCGGCCTGCGGGATGACCTGCAGCACGTCGGCGCGCGACACCTCGGAGCCGGCATGCAGAATGGCGAGCCGCTCCACCACGTTGGCGAGTTCGCGCACGTTGCCCGGCCAGCGATATCCCCCCAGCGCGGCGAGCGCCTCCGGCTGCCAGGTCACCAGGGGCCGACCGGTGCGCGTGCGATGACGCGCCGAGAAGTGGCGCACGAGGGCGGGCAGGTCGCCGGGCCGGTCACGCAGCGGGGGCAGCTGCATGGGAATCACGTTGAGCCGAAAGAACAGGTCCTCACGGAACGTGCCCTCGGCCACGGCCCGGGTCAGGTCCTTGTTGGTGGCCGCCAGGATGCGCACGTCAATTCTGATCGGCTTGCCGCCACCCACGCGCTCGATCTCTCGTGCCTCGATGGCCCGCAGCAGCTTGGCCTGCGCTTCGGCGCCGAGATCCCCCACCTCGTCCAGGAACAGCGTTCCGGTGTGAGCCAGTTCGAAGCGGCCGATGCGCCGTTCGGTGGCGCCGGTGAAAGCCCCCCGTTCGTGGCCGAACATCTCGCTCTCCACGAGGTCACGCGGAATGGCGGCACAGTTCACACGCACGAAGGGTTTGTCGCGGCGCGAACTCCCCTCGTGCAGGGCGGCGGCCACCAGCTCCTTGCCGGTGCCCGACTCGCCGGTGATGAGTACGCGCGCATCCGTTGGGCCAATGCGTGCGATGAGGGCGCGGACCTCCTTCATGACCGGCGACTCGCCGACCATCTCTCCCGAAATGCCCAGGTCTTCGCGAAGCGCCGCCGCCGTGCGGCGCGCCTGCCGCAGTTCGAACGCCGAGGCGAGCGCCAGCAGCACGCCTTCGGGGGTGAGGGGCTTCTCGAGGAAGGTGAAGGCCCCAAGCCTCGTGGCGCGTACCGCATCGGTGAGCGCCGCGCGTCCGCTCATCATGACCACCGGCACATCGGGGCGGCGTTCACGCAACTTCTCCAGCAGGGCCAGGCCGTCGAGATCGCCCGGCATCATGAGATCGACGAGTGCGATGTCCGGCTCGAGCGCTTCCGCCAACGCGAGGCCGGCGCGCCCATCGGCGGCGTCCCGCACATCGTACCCTTCCGCTGAGAGCAGGGCCCCCACCATGCGCCGGATGTTCGGCTCGTCGTCGACAATGAGTACGCTGGGCATGAACTGGTTCCTGCCGCTTACGCGCGCCCGCGGCCAACGGAGGCCTCGTTGGCCGCGTCCCGTGGCACACCCGCCGGGATCTCCACGGCAACGGCCATTGGGGCGGGGGCCTGACGTTCCGCAAGAAGCCTGGTGGTGAAGCGCTGCGCTTCAGAGAGCCGTTCCATCTCCACGGCCACGGTGTCGAGATTGCGTTCGAGCGTCTCGAAGCGGTCGCGCAGGCGCGCTTCCAGCGCCGCGGTGTCGTTCTGGGCCGTGTGCTTCCGGTTGAGCCAGCGCACGACGGCGCGCGAGATGGGCCACCAGATGAGGAAGATGGAGAGCGTGGCCGGAATGGCCCAGACGATCTGCGTCGCCTCTCGCGGAATCACGTCGCGGAAGGGAATGACCTGCGTATTGCCCTCCTGCGTGAGCACGAGGCTGCCGTTTTCCATGGAGATGCTCACCGGACGCCCTCCGTCACTGGTGAAGACGATGGGCCCTCCCGGCGGCGGTGGCGTAGCGGGGGCAGCGGGCGGTGGTGGCGCCTGGCCGGTGGAGCTGGCGCCCACGGCACGCTCGGCATCCTGGATGGCGTTCTCGATGAGGCGGTCGGCGTTGGCGCGCGCCTGCTCCGCAATCTGGGCCGCACGCGCGGCGCTGGCGGCCTGGTCGGCCGACTGCCCGAAGTGCACCCTGATCACGATGCGCGGGCTCATCGTGGCCGTCCCAGCTCTTCCGGCGCGCGCTCGGCCAGCAGTTTCGTCGTGAAGCGCTGCCCTTCACTGATGCGCTCCACCTCGACGGCCACCGTTTCGATGGCCTGCTCGATGGCGGTCAGGCGCTGTTCGATCTGCGCCTGCTGCCTGAGATCGTGATGCTTCTCGAACCGTCGGGTCCACGCCTTCACGAGGGGGGTGCCCAACGAGATGAGCGTGGCCGCGCCCATGATGATCACCATCATCTCCAGCAGCCCATCGGGCAGGGCCTTTTGGCGAGGGGCCGGGGGCGGTACCGACGCGACGGCCGTCGCCGGTCCGCCCTCGATGTTCGAGGTGAGGACCTCGCCGCCGTTCGACAGCTCGATGCGCTGGACCGTCCCGTCGCTCTGCTTGGTGATGACGATGGACTTGCCGCCACCGTCCTGCGGCTGGCTCTGCAAGGTGGCGTCGTCCTGCTGCCCTGTCATGTGGTCCTCATGCCGTCACCGGCAGTCGAAGTGTGATGATGGTCCCGCGCCCGATCTCGCTCTCCACGTCGATCGACCCGCGGTGCGCCTGCAGGGTCTGCAGGGCGATGGCCAACCCCAGCCCGGTGCCGCCGGGCTTGGTGGTCACGTACGGGTCGAAAATGCGGGCGCGGGCCTCCGGGGCGATGCCACACCCGGTATCCCGTACGGAGATGACCACCTGTTTGGTGTCAGTTGGCGACAAACTGGTGCTGTCGGCTGGTCCCGGCGTTGTCTCCGCCCACACCCGCACGGCGATGCGTCCCCCGGCCGGCGTGGCATCCACGGCGTTCAGCAGCACATTCGTCACCGCCCGCACCAGCGGCTCGTAGTAGCCGGATACCAGCGGGAGGTCGGGGGCGCAGTCGAGGGTCAGGGTGATCCACTCCGGGACGGTCGTTTCCGCCACGCGGCTGACCATTTCCGCCACATCCACATCGGCGGCCGGGCCGTCGGGGAGGCGACCGAACTGGGCGAAGCTCTTGGCCATGACCTCGAGGCGGCTGGCCTCCTCGGCCAGCACCTCGACCGTATCCCGCAGTTCGTCGGGCGCGTTGCGCCGGAGCCGGTCCACGGCGAAGCGGATGGGGGTGAGCGGGTTTTTCAGTTCGTGGGCAAAGCGGCGGGCCGATTCGCGAAAGGCTTCGGCGCGCTCCGCCTCGAGCGCGCGGCGACGCCCCGTCTCCAGTTCGCTGGCCATGGTCCGCATGCCGGTGCGCAGGACCTCGAACTCGGGGGCCCCGCGTCGGTCTGCCTGACGCGGGATGGGGCGGCCGCTGCGAATGAGCCCCGTCCAGCCCACCAATTCGTCGAGCGGACGACTCAGCTGCCGACTCAGGTGTCCGGCCACCCGCGATGCCCCCACGGCCACCAGCGCAATGGCGAGGACGGCACCCACGATGACCAGCCGAATGGAGCGCCCGGTCACGAAGTCGAACCGTCGGGCGAGTTGCGCCGACTCGCGCAACTCCGCCTGATGGGCGTCGAGGGCGGCGCGCTGTTCGGTCGTGAGGGGGGCCGCCGTCACGATGCGGTAGCTGTCGTCGCCACTCTTGGCGATCCGCTCCCACGCCGATCGGGCCGAGAAGAGGGAAAGGGTGCGGGTGGCCACACCGGCCCACGCCAGCGTTACCGTGACCGTGGGAACGAGGGCAAAGAGGAGCAGCATGGCGAAGAGCCGGGTCCGGAAGGGCGCGCGCGATCCGGCGCGCGATCCGGCGCGCGGCCCGGCGGTGCTGCCCGCCCCCGGTTCCGTCGCGGAATTCGACCCGTTCAACTTCCGCATCTCGTTCATAGTCGGTAATTTACGTGGCTGTACCCGATCCCGCGTCACGCTTGCCCGTCCGGATGGGCGTTCGCTTCACGGAGTGAGATGGCAGCATCGTGGTCCCTGGCCCCACTGATCGCCCGTCGTGCACAGGAGCACCCTGCGCGCGCACTGGCGACCACCGGGCAACGGACATGGACATACGCGCAGGTGGATGCCGATGCATCCTCCCTGGCGGCAGCCTTCTCCGAATTGGGACTGGGGGCGGGCGATCGCATCGCCGTGAACCTCCCCAACGGGGTGGAGTGGATCATCACCACCCTCGCCGCGGCCAGACTCGGTGCCGTGCTGGTCCCGGTGAACCCCACGCTGGGGGTGCATGACCTGCGCTACCAGCTGCGCCACGCGGAAGCCAGCGCCGTCGTCACCATCGAACGGTGGAACGGCGTCGACTTCCTGCAGCGGTTCGAAGAACTGCTGGGCGACCTCCCCGATCTGCAGTACGTCGTCACGGTGGGGGAGGAGGATCTCTGGTACGACGACCGGATCTTCCAGTTCGAAGATCTCGTGTCGCGCGGCGCCGGGAAGCCGGTGCCGGTTGTGGACGACGTCGACGATGCGCGCGATCTCGCCGTCGTGTACACGTCGGGCACGATGGGCAAGCCGAAAGGGGTGCAGCTGTCGCATCGCGCGCTCGTCGAAAACGCCGTGCGCACCGCACAGGCCCTCGAGCTGTCTCCCGAGGATCGCGTGCTGACGGCGGTGCCGTTTTGTGCGGTGTTCGGCTTCAGTGCCATGCTCGGCGCCATGGCCAGCGGTGCCACCCTGGTGCTGCAGCCGGCCTTCGAGGCGGCGGGGGCGCTCGCGCTCATCGCGGAGGCGCAGGTCACGGTCCTCCACGGCGTCCCCACGCAGTATCACCTCCTCATGCGCGAGGAGGCGTTCGACCCGTCGCGGCTGCGCTCGCTGCGCACCGGTCTCATGGCCGGCAGTTCGGTCGCTGAGGCACTCGTCCGCAAGGTGCGTCGCTGGTGCGACGTCCTCGTGGCGTACGGCCTCACCGAGACGGGCGCCGTCGTGACCATCACCCGCTTCAGCGACAGCGAAGCGACCCGCCGGGACTCGGTGGGCACCGCGATGCCGGGCATCGAGGTGATGGCGATGGACATCATGACGGGACAGTTGCACGGACCCGAAGCGGTCGGCGAACTCGCCGTGCGCGGGTCCAACCTCATGCGCGGGTATCTGCGCATGCCGGCGGAGACTGCCAAAGTCCACACGCCGGACGGGTTCTTTCTCACCGGTGATCTCGGGATCATCGACGAGGACGGCACCGTGAGGATCCTCGGACGTCGCCAGGAAACGATCTCGCGCGGGGGCATCCAGCTCTATCCGCGCGAACTCGAAGATCGCCTGCGCGCGCATCCGGCAGTGGACGATGTCTGCGTGATCGGTGTGCCCCATGACGTCATGGGAGAACTGGTCTGCGCGTGCATCGTGGCAGTGGAAGGGGCGGTCATCACGGGCGACGAAATCAAGCGGTTCGCCCGGGACACCATGGCCGCCGACAAGGTCCCCGACCTCGTCCGCTTCTTCGACGCGTTCCCCATGACCGGGAGCGGCAAGATCCGCCGACGAGAACTCGCGCGTGCCATCGCGCTGAGTGCGAATGCCCTGAGCGCCACGGCGCTGCACGCGAACGCGCTCGATCACCCAGTATCGTATCCAGGCTAGGCTGTCATGAGTCGTCATCCCTCCCGGTCGGCCGCATCGTCGCCGACCCGCTCCATTGCCCCGTTCCATCGCGGCCCCGCGTCGGTCGCTCCCATGGCCCCGGTGGCCCAACCCAATGTCGCGCCGCCGGCGCACGCGCCGAATGCCGCGCTGCTCATCGACTTCGACAACGTCACGATGGGCATCCGCTCCGACCTGCAGGAAGAGCTCAAGAACCTCCTCTCGTCGGACATCGTGAAGGGCAAGGTCGCGGTGCGCCGCGCCTACGCCGACTGGCGCCGCTATCCGCAGTACATCGTGCCGCTCACCGAAGCGAGCATCGACCTCATCTTCGCGCCGGCCTACGGCTCGTCGAAGAAGAACGCCACCGACATCCGCCTGGCGATCGACGCGCTGGAGCTGGTGTTCACGCGCCCCGAGATCGGCACGTTCGTGCTGCTCAGTGGCGACTCCGACTTCTCGAGCATGGTCATCAAGCTCAAGGAGTACGGCAAGTACGTGATCGGCGTGGGCATCCGCGAGTCGTCGAGCGATCTGCTGGTCATGAATTGCGACGAGTACTACTCGTACAACGCGCTCGCGGGCCTCGTGAAGACGGGCGAGGACGAGACCACGCGCTGGGACCCCTGGGAGCTCGTGACCGAGGCCGTGGGGCGCATGAAGCGCAACGGCGACGTCATGCGCAGCGACCGCCTCAAGCAGGTGATGCAGGAAATCGATGCGTCGTTCGACGAGAAGAACCTGGGCCACCCGAAGTTCTCGCGCTTCGTGCACGAGGCACAGCAGCGTGGGCTCCTGAAGGTCACCAAGCTCGAGAGCGGCCAGCTCGAAGTGGATGTGCCCGACGGCACGGTGGTGGCGGCCGCTGCGGCCACGCCGACGGTGCCGGCCGATGATCGCCTCGAGCGCGAAGGACGTGAGGAGCGCGAACGCCGCGGACGCCGTGGGCGTCGCGGGCGTGGTCGCGATCGCGGCGAACGGGAGCGGGAACCCCGCGACGGGGAACCGGCCGAGGAGGGCGCGGAGCGTGGCGCCGACGTGGATGTGGCGCTCGACGAGACGGCCGAGATCCCGATGCCGGTGGGCGAGATGATCGATCCGCAGACGGTGATCGCGGCGCTCGGCATTCGCCCGTTGCCGGCGGCCGCCAATGCCGACGAGACGGCGCCGGCCGATGCCGCCCCAGCGCCGGAGGCGCGCCCCGAGGGGCGTGGCGACCGTGGGCGTCGCGGTCGCGGGCGGGGGCGTGATCGGTTCCGTGACCGTCGCGATGACGGCGAACCGACCAGTGCCGACGCGCGCCCCGAGCCGCGCGCGGGGGGCGAAACGGCGCGCCCCGAAGTGGCGCCGGCGTTCCGCAGCACGGAGGTCTCCGATGCCATCGGCCGCAGCGGCGAGCGGCTCACGCGCAGCGACGCGTTCGACCTCGTGCGGCGGGCGGTCGAGTCACTCGTCTCGGGAGATCAGGTCACCACGGCCAGTGCAGCCCGCCAGCGGGCGTTCGAATTGCTCGGCCGCGACAGCGAGTCCCTGGCCACGCGCATGTTCGAACGGGTACTGCAGGATGCGCACGATGCGAACATGATCGACCTGCGTCGTCGCGGCGACGACTGGGAAGTGGCGCGCGCCGCGGACGCGGCGAGCATCGTGGACCAGCTCAAGGCGGTGGATGACCAGCAGAAGGCCGAGGCCAAGGCGGCGCAGGCGCTGCTGCCGGCGGCGCCGCGGGGTATGGGCGCGCGGGGTATTGGCGGGCGCGGCAAGGGGCCGGGCGCGCCGCCGCCGGGGCTCCTCATGGTCGGGGTCGTGGGCGGATCGCGTCCGGCAGTGAACGCGGCGGTGCCGGCGGCAGTGGAGCCGGCTCCGGCACCCGCCGTTCCGGCGCCCGCGGCTCCGGCGGTGCCGGCGGAACCGCCAGCGGTCGAGGCTCCGGCCGCCGCTCCGGCCGGGAAGGGCGGCAAGGCACCGGCCAAGAAGGCGGCCAAGGCCCCGGAAAAGGCCCCGGCTAAGGCCCCGGCTAAAGCCCCGGCTAAGGCCCCGGCTAAGGCACCGGCAAAGGCCGCCGCACCCGCCAAGAAGGCCGCTCCGGCGGCCAAGAAGGCACCGGCCAAGAAGGAGGCGGCTCCGGCCAAGAAGGCGGCGCCAGCGGCCAAGAAGGCGCCCGCCAAGAAGGCGGCGAAGAAGAAGTAAGGTGAATGGCTACGGCACCCCGCTGCCCGCCGCGTTCTATGATCGCGACGCGGCAGCGGCGGCCCGTGACCTGCTCGGCGCCGTCGTCCGGCACGAGACGCACGGCGGAATGGTGAGCGACCGGATCGTGGAGACCGAAGCGTACCTCGGTCCACACGATCCGGTGTCGCATGCGGCGGTGGGTCCTAGAGAATCCCCGCCACCTTGCCCGCCGACTTGAACGCCTCGACCACGGCATCGAGATCGGTCCTGGTGTGCGCCGCGCTCACTTGGCAGCGCACGCGCGCCTCACCCTTGGGTACGACCGGGAATCCGAAACCGGTCACGAACACGCCGCGCTCGAGCAGCAGATTGCTCATGCGAATGGCGAGCGCGGTTTCGCCCACGATGATCGGCACGATGGGCGTTTCGCCCGGGAGCGGCTTGAAGCCCGCCTCCTGAATGGCGGCGCGGAAATAGCGCGCGTTGTCGTGCAATCGCGTGACCAGTTCCGGGTGCGCCTCGGTATACCGGACGGCGGCGAGCGCACTCGCGGCGACCGTGGGGGGCAGGGCATTGGAGAACAGCTGCGGGCGCGAGCGCTGCGTCATGATGTCGCACAGCGCCGCCGGGCCGGCAATGAACCCACCGGCCGCGCCGCCCAGTGCCTTGCCGAGCGTGCTGGTGATGATGTCCACCTCGCCGAGCACGCCGAAGTGTTCGGCGGTGCCGCGGCCCGTCTTGCCCAGCACGCCGGTGGCGTGCGAGTCGTCCATGACCACGATCGCCCCCTCCTCACGGGCGATCTGCAGGATGTCGGGAAGCTTCGCGATGGCGCCTTCCATGGAAAAGACGCCATCCGTCCAGATGATCTTGCGCGGGGCGCTCTGGTGGGCGCGCAGCTTCTCGCGCAGGTCGTCCATGTCGGCGTGCTTGTAGACCGCCGTGGTGCACTTGGTGATCGCCTTGGCGAGCCGGACCGAATCGATGATGGAGGCGTGGTTGAGGGCGTCGGAAATGACGAAGTCCCCCTCGCGCACGATGGTGGGGGTGAGCGCCTCGTTGGCGTTCCACGCCGACACATAGCTCATGCTGGCTTCGGTGCCAACGAAGCGGGCGAGGGCGGCCTCGAGCTCGCGGTGCACGGTGAACGTGCCGCAGATGAACCGGACGCTGGCGGTGCCGGCGCCGAATTGGCGGAGCGCCTCCACACCGGCCTCGACCACCGCCGGCTCGTTGGCGAGGCCGAGGTAGTTGTTGGAGGAGAGCACGATGACTTCCCCGCGTCCCTCCATCTGCACGCGCGCCCCCTGCGGCCCTTCGATGTAGTTGAGGCGCTTGTAGGTGCCGGCGTCCTTGAGGGCGTCGAGTTCCTGCTGCAGTTCGGTGAAGAGCGACATGGGGTTACGCGATGCTGAAGATGATCTTGCCTGCTTCGCCCGACCGGATGAGGTGCATCGCCTCGTCGACCGCCTCGAGCGGGAGGCGGTGCGTGATGACCGGCGTGGGGTCGAACTGCCCCGACCGCACGAAGCGCGACATCTGGTGCCACGTGTCGTACATCCGGCGCCCGACTACGCCGTAGATCGTCAGCCCCTTGAAGATGATCTCGGTGGCGAAGTCCACGTCGATCGTGCGCGACGGAATGCCGAGCATGTTGACCCGCCCCGCCGGCCGCGCCAGCGCGAACGCCTGGTGCACGGCGCTTGGCACGCCGCTCATCTCGAGCACGACATCGGCCCCGTGGCCGTCGCTGGCTGCCATCACGGCCGCCTGTGCCTCGTCCGGATGGACCGCGTCGTGCGCACCCATGGTGCGGGCGAGTTCGAGCCGCTTGGGGTTCACGTCGGTCGCAATGATGCGCGCTGCCCCCGCCGCCTTGCAGATGCCCACCGCGAAGGCGCCGATGGGGCCGCAGCCGGTGATGAGGACCACGCTCCCCGGGATGTCGGCGGTCAGCGCCGTATGGAAGGCGTTCCCCATGGGGTCGTGGATACCGCCGATGTCGTAGCTGATGGCGTCGTCGAGATGCCAGATGTTCGTGGCCGGCATGGCGATGAACTCGGCGAAGCAGCCGTCGCGGTCCACGCCGATGATGCGGGTGGAGGGGTCGACGTGCGCGTTCCCGGTGCGGCTGAACAGCGAACGGTCGTCCACGATGTGCCCCTCGGCCGTGACCCGGTCACCGACCTTCACGCTTTCGACGAGGTTGCCGACGGCGACCACATCGCCGGCGAACTCGTGTCCGCAGATGAATGGCGGCCGGCATCGCCCCGCAGCCCACGCGTCCCACTCGTAGATGTGCACGTCGGTGCCGCAGACACCGGCGCTCCGTACGCGTACCAGGACCTCGTCGTCGCGGATCGTCGGCTCCGGAACTTCCGTCAGGGTGAGGCCGCGTCCCGCGGTCTGCTTCACCAGCGCTTTCATGTCACTCCACGTCGTGAACCGGAGCGACGCTCCGGAGGATGTTCGTCGCAGGGAACGACAAAAGTCGCACGGTGACGCGGGCTCTGGTAGGCGTTCGACCGCGTCGGTCCGCCGCGAGTCTTCGTTAATCGCGCGCGTTCTTTATACGCGCTATTGCGCGTTTGAATTATCCACGCGTATATTCGCGTCAATTCAACGACTTGCGCGCGCTGTCCACATCCGGATTCCCTGAGCTGCAGAGTTCACGCAGGATCGGGGCGCGCAGTCCCCATCGGCAACGCGTGGCGATAAAACGGCACGAGTTCCACCCGAAGTCCCGCGTCGCGATTGCGACCACCGTCTTTGAGGCTGACGACCACTGCTCGTCGGCTTCCGTTTCGCCGTCGTTGCTCGCGCCCCGGCGCGGAACGACGGCTCGCTCCGTGCCTGCCGTCAACATCACGGTGGCGCGTCCGAGCGGTCCCGCCCGTCAGCGTGCCACGCGGCTCCACGGCATCGGCGATCGCGCCGTTGCGTTGCACGACGCTGCCACGTCTTTCCACCAACTGTCCGGTCCCCTTGCCACGCAGGTGGTGAGGCGGTCCGCAGTCTGGTCTGCATCGGCCGCCGCGGTGGCGGTGCGGACACTCCCCTGCGCGTGCCTCCTGGAGGCCGCGTAGCGCACGACGACGCGGTGCATGCGCCGCCCGACGTGTGTGCTCACCTTTCCACCGGGGGAAAGTGAGCGTTTCCATCTCTCGTGAGAGGGTTGTTCAAATGGCTCCTCCCAAGAAGGCCGCCAAGAAGGCGGCGAAGAAGCCGGCCAAGAAGGCCGCGAAGAAGGCCGCGCGCAAGCCGGCCAAGAAGGCCGCCAAGAAGGCCGCCAAGAAGCCGGCCAAGAAGGCGGCCAAGAAGGCCGTGAAGAAGGCGGCCAAGAAGGTCGTGAAGAAGGCGGCCAAGAAGGGCGCCAAGAAGACCGCGAAGAAGGCCGCGAAGAAGCCGGCTCGCAAGCCGGCCAAGCGCGCCAAGAAGGCGGCGGCGGCTCCGGCTCCTGCTGCGGCGTAATTCGCTTCTCAGCGATCCCGCAGTACCCATACACGCGAAAGGCGCCGGCTTGTCTGCCGGCGCCTTTCACGCTTCATGATCGGACCGGCCAGCGGCAGGTACCGCGACCGCGTCGTCTGGCCCTACGAATGAGCCGCGACCAACTCCTGCGAGTCGCGCACGAGCTCGGGTTCGTCGTCCGGGACCGGCCCCCACACGAACGCCGAAAAACGGGGAGCCATTGGCGCACGGCCACCATCGGCAATGACGATGCCGATCGGCTCCTGGCTGGCGGTAGGCGGAAACAGTTGCTTGAGGCGCATGATGGGTGACCTTTCACCCGGGATTGAAGACCCGCGACGCACCATGCGTCGAAGCAGGCTGCGGCACCACCGGCGGCGGTGCCACCAACCCCTGGTGCATGGCCAGTGCCACTGGCTGGAATAATCGTAAGTTGCAGTAAATCAACAACGTGCGAAAATTCCGCGGCGCTTCGGCCAGCAACCGGTGTCCTCGAGACACAGGCGGTGGACAGTTGCCCGTGTCGAAGTGAAACGGATCAGGCGACCGCTTCCTTCCGCGCCATGAACGTTTCGCGCAACCCCGACGTGCGTTCCACCGAGATCGTCCACCCACGGTAGCGGTGCGCCAACTCCTCGAGGGGGAGTCCATCGGCGCGGCTGTCGGCACCGGCAGCGATCGTCTCGACGAGGTGCACGCCCCCGTCCACGGTCGCGCTCTGCAGCACCTCGATCACCCGCGCGCGATCCTGCGGCGTGAGCCCGGCAAACGCACTGGGCGAGCAGACCACCGCGTGCAGGGCCACGTCCGGCGCCCAGGCTCCCAGATCGGCACAATAGCCACGAATTCGCTCGGTAAGCCCTGCCGCATGGGCGGCCTTCACCACGCGCTCCACGGCGTCTTCCGCGGGCTCTACGGCCGTTACGGCCGCGCCACGCGCCGCCAAGTACAGCGCCGGCCCCTCCCGCTCGGCACCCGCCACCAGCACGTGACGGTCGCTCGAATCGGCCAGGGCGCGCACGAGCGCGGCGTTGGGATCGATCCCCCAGTGCTCCGGCCGACGGTAGGCCTCGAGCATGCGCAGCCGGCGGCGCTTCCACGTGGCGTAGGTCGGAAGCCGGAGGCGGCGCGCAATGATGCGATCCACTTCCTGCCAGACCAGCAGCTCCGTCAACGCGATCTGGTCCGCCTTGCGCAGTGCCTCGACCGCCTCGTCGCCGATCTTCAGCAGCGCGCTCCGCGAAACCGAGTCCTTGTAGTCCTCGATCTCGTGCTCGACGTACTGCTCGTATTCGTACTTGAGGGACTGGGGAGAACTGATAGCGCTAGCCCTCTGGATGTGGATGGAATGTGGACAAATTACCTTCTCCCAGTATTCCCGCAAGAGCCAGTTTTGTGATCGTACATGGGGTAAGTGTTTGTGCTGCCGACTGCTGACCGCCTGGGCTGCGTGCGCCGGGATCCTTCCGCGTCACATGGTTGTTCCCCTCGTATGCCGGAGCTCCCCGAAGTCGAGTACGCCGCCGGACGCCTGCGCGCGGCCGTACTTGGCCACACCGTTGCCCGCGTCGAAACGCTGCACGCCAGTCAGCGCCGCGCCTTGCCCCCCACGGCCTGCCGGGCGGTCCGTGGCCTGCGAATTGACCGCATCGAGCGGCGAGCCAAGGTCCAATTGCTGTACCTGGACAACGGCGCCGTCCTCGAAGTCCACTTTCGCATGACCGGCGACTGGGAGTTCACCGGGCTCGACGAGCCCGCCCCCCGGCACGAACGGGTGCGCGTCGAGACGCGGGAGGGAACCCGGGTGAGCCTGGTGGACAGCCGTGCGTTCAGTGTGGTTCGGCTGCATGCCCCCGGCACCTTCACGGGTATTGACGCCGGTCCCGAGCCGCTGAGCGAGGCCTTCACCGCCAGCGGCCTGTACGCCGCCCTTGCCTCACGGCGCGGGCCCATCAAGCCGGTCCTCCTCGATCAGAAGCTCGTGGCCGGCGTGGGCAACATCTACGCGAGCGAAGCCTGCTGGGAGGCGAGGATTCATCCGCACACCCCCGCACATTCGCTGTCGGCTGCGCGTGTGACGCGGCTCCGCGATGCCATTCGTCTCGTGCTGGAAACGGCCCCGACCGGACGGTACTGGGCGCAGGAGGGCGTGAGTGAAGACGCGATCTGGCGGGTGTACGGGCGTGACGGCGCACCGTGCCGTCGCTGTGGCTCACGGATCGCGCGCACCGTGCAGGGAGGGCGCAGCACCTTTCACTGTCCCCGTTGCCAGCGGGCACCGCACAGCCGAGCCTGACCGCGCGTCGCCTCAGCTCATCGCTTCCAACAGGGCGCCCTTGAGGTACCCCGATTCGGGGACGTTGATGAGCTCCGGATGATCGAGTGGCTGACCGGTGATGGCGCGCAGGGCGAATGGACGGCCGCTGTCGGCCACGGCATCGCTGAGCATCTCGAAGAACAGCCCGCGCGAGAGGTGAAAGCTGCAGCTGGCCGTGAAGAGCAGGCCCCCCGGCGCCAGCAGCTTCATCGCCTGGAGGTTGATGTCCTTGTACCCGCGCAACGCCGCGTCGAGGGCGTTGCGGGTCTTCGCGAAGGCCGGCGGATCCACCACGATGGTGTCGAAGCGTCGCCCCTCGCGATGCCACGCACGCAGCACCTCGAACGCATCGCCGATGACCGGTTCGATGTTGGTGAACCCGTTGCGCGCCGCGTGGTCGTGCACCCGGGCCAGCGCGGGGGCGGAAATGTCCACCGCACAGACATGGTCGGCACGAGTGGCCAGGTGCAGGGCGAAACTGCCGTGGTAGGCGAAGCAGTCCAGTGCCCGGCCACGCGCCAGAGAGCCAATGAGCACGCGGTTCTCGCGCTGGTCGAGGAATGCCCCGGTCTTCTGGCCGTCCCATGGCGCGGCGAGATAGCGGACGCCATGCTCACGCACTTCGACCACCGGCGGTACCTCGCCGTACAGGAGGGTCACCTCGCGTGGCAACCCCTCACGTTCGCGCGCGGCCGGGTCGTTGCGGGCCAGAATCCCGGAACATCCGGTCAGTTCGCGCAGGCACCGCACGATGACGTCGGTGTGCGCGTCCAGTCCCGCCGAGAGCAACTGCACGACGAGCGAGTCGCCGTACTGGTCCACCACGAGGCTCGGGAGGCCGTCGCCTTCGCCGTGCACCAGGCGGTAGGCATTGGCCTCCGCCGCAAGCGGCGCCCGGCGTCTGATCGCCGTGCGCAGCGCGTCGTGCCACCACGCGTCGTCGATACGGCGGTCGCCGTCGGCCTCGATGCGGCGCAGGGAAATCTCCGACTGCGGGCTCCACAGCGCCCAGCCGAGCGGCGCACCGTTCGACTCTGCCACGCGCACGACGCCAGCGGGGAGGTCCGGCCGTCGCTCGACATCGCTGCGGAACACCCAGGGGTGCCCACGCCGCAGTCGCAGCGCGCCCTTGCGGTTCACGATGGCCATGTCGCCACCCACGGTCACCTCGACGCGGTGGCGCGACTCATGGACACCGCCGCGCGGACGCGGACGGCCGGACGAACGACGGTCGGGACGATTCACCTGAGGCCTCGCAAAGTCACGCCACGCCGGCGGCCATCAGGCCACACGCGGCGCGGAGGAGAGATACTGATCGACACCGCGATCGCAGCGCGTACGGCGCTCACGGACGGTGCGCAGGAGTACTTCATGGTTCCGGTCCACGGCGTCGAAGCTCGCCTGCTTGTGCCACAGGTGATAGCAGACGGCCGAGAACTTGAGATTCCGACGTACCACGCCGCTGTGGATGAGCCGCGTGGCGAGTTCACTGTCCTCGCGACCCCATCCTTCGATCGCTTCGTCGTAGCCGTTCACGCGCAGCAGATCATCGCGCCAGAACGCCATGTGCGCGCCGCGAATGCGCGTCATGCCATCGGTCGGCCCCTTCACGAGCGACGTGAGCCACGGGGCATACAGCGCGTTCTGCCGCGTGTTGAGCGCGGGCGTGAACGGCCACAGGCGCAGGCGCTCACCGGCGAGCAGGCGTTCCGTGGTGGGGCGTTCGATGAGCGCCCGCGATCCCTGCACCCAGCTGCCGCGACGCGCGAACGCGGTGTGGGCCTCGATGAAGCGGGGGTGCAGGACAATGTCCCCGTCGATCTGCACGATGTAGTCGCCGCGCGTCTGGGCGATGGCCCTGTTGCGGATCGCCGCGAGGCGGAAGCCCGTATCCTCGTGCCACACGTGCACCAGCGGCACGGGCAGCGTGGCGCGAACCCGGTCGATCAGCGTGCGCGTCTCGTCACGGGAGCCGTCGTCGGCGATCACCACCTCGAACGGGAGCATGCCCTGCCCTCGCACGCTGTCCAGCACGAGCTCGAGGGCGCGCGGCCAGTTGTAGGTCGCAACGAGGAGCGAGATGCGGGGGCGGGCGTCACTCACCGCGTGCGCTCCGCGGCCCGTGCGGCTCGGCGGGCCGCCTTGATCCCCGCAATGGCCTTGCTGTGCTGCGCGAACGTTTCGGTGAACTCGTGACTCCCATCGGCGCGGGCCACGAAGAACAGGTAGGGCACATCGGCGGGCGCCAGCGCGGCCGCGATGCTCGCTTCGCCCGGACTGGCAATGGGGCCCGGCGGCAATCCAGGATACCGGTACGTGTTGTACTTCGAGTCGACCTCGAGATCCTTGTAGAGGACCCGCTCGACGTGCTGCGGCAGCGCGTACTGCACCGTAGGATCGGCCTGCAGCAGCATGCGCTTCCGCACGCGGTTCCAGTACACCGCGCTGATGAGTGGGCGCTCCTCGGCCTTGCGGGCTTCCTTTTCCACGATGCTCGCCATGGTGATCGCGTCGTGCCGCGAGATGCTCATGACCTGGAGTCGCGCATCCCACTCCGGCTTCCACACGTCGAGGAATCGCTCGATCATCGCGTTCACCGCCTCGCGCGCGCTCGTGCCCTCCGCAAAGGTGTACGTCGCCGGGAAGAGATAGCCCTCGAGACTCGGCACCGGGATATCGAGTTCACGCTGCCACGCCGTATCGGTCACGGCGGCGCGCACCGAGTCTTCCGGCACGCGCAGCGCCCTCGCCAGCACCGGCGCGATGTCGCGCACATCGAACCCCTCGGGAATCACGACCGTCGTCATCAGGCCACGTCCGGTCACGAGGGCATCGAGCACGTCGCGATAGCCCGCCCCCGCGGCAAACTGGAACGTGCCGGGCTTGATGTCCGTCTCGGCGCCGGTCATGCGCGCGAACAGCCGGAATAGTCGCGTCGAGCCAATGACCTCGTGCGCCGCGAGCGAATCGGCGGCCACGCGCAGGCTCGCGCCCTTGGGGATGATCACGCGCGATGCCGTCCCCGCCGGGCCGCTGCCACCGCCGATCTCCCGCCACAGCCACGCGAGCAGCACCACCCCGAACGCGAGGGCGCCAAGGCGGATCAGGCGGGCGTTCCTGGAGCGTTTACGGGCCATGAGCGGTGTGAGTCATGGTTGAGTGGCACTGCCCGTCGGAGGCACGGAGCCGCGGAGGCACAGAGAAAAGAACACACACAGGCACTTCTCCGTTTCTTCGTGGCTTCGTGCTCTCCGTCGAGCAGTGCATCGCCCTATTCGACCGCCGCGACAACCGGCTCGCCGAGTTCGACCCCCTGCGAGGCCGCCCGGAGCACGCTTTCCAGCAGCACGCATGCCGCCAGGGCATCCACGTCACCTTTGCGCCCTCGCGTGGAACCACCCTGGTCCTTGATGCTGCGCAGGGCGGCCGACGTGGTGAACCGCTCGTCGACCAGTCGCACCGGCAGCGACTGCCGCGCCGCCAGCTTCGCGGCCACGTCACGCACTTCGCGCGTGCGGTCGGTCTCGGCGCCGGCGGGATCGAGCGGGAGCCCGACCACGTACCCGGTCGCACCGAGTGCGTCGGCGTGCCGCATCAACTCCGCAATGGGCGGACGCTTGCCGGCGCGGCGGGTAATGATGCCCACGGGCGAAGCGAGCATGCCCAGTTCATCGCTGATCGCGAGACCGATGCGCTTGTCGCCCCAGTCCACCGCGAACAGGCGTCCCGCCGGCGCCATGCTCACGCCTCGGCCATCTGCTCGAAGAATTCCTGGTTGTTCTGCGCGCGCTCCATGCGCTTGAGCAGAAACAGCATCGCCTCGTCGCTCGGCATGTCGGCCAGGAAGGTGCGCAGGAGGAAAACCCGCTGCTGCTCCTTCGGCGAGAGGAGCAGCTCTTCGCGCCGGGTGCCGCTCTTGTTGATGTCGATCGCGGGGAAGATGCGCTTTTCGGCGAGCTTGCGGTCGAGCACCAGCTCCATGTTGCCCGTGCCCTTGAATTCCTCGAAGATCAACTCGTCCATGCGCGAGTTGGTCTCGATGAGCGCCGTGGCCACGATGGTGAGCGACCCGCCCTCCGTCAGGTTGCGGGCAGCGCCGAAAAAGGCCTTGGGCTTCTGCATCGCCGTGGCCTCCATGCCGCCGGACATGAGCTTGCCGCCCTGCGGGGCCACTGCATTGTGGGCGCGCGCGAGTCGCGTGATGGAGTCGAGCAGGATCACCACGTCCTTGCCACTCTCCACGAGCCGCTTGGCCTTCTCCAGCACCATCCCGGCCACCTGCACATGGCGTTCGGCCGTTTCGTCGAAGGTCGAGCAGATCACTTCGGCGCTCGGGCAGCTCGCCTGCATGTCGGTGACCTCCTCGGGACGCTCATCGATCAGCAGGACGATGAGCGTGACCTCCGGATGGTTCTCCGCAATCGCGTTGGCGAGCTGCTGGAGGAGAATCGTCTTGCCACCCTTGGGCGGCGCGACGATGAGGGCACGCTGGCCCTTGCCGAGGGGCGCGATGATGTCGCAGATGCGGGTCGCGACTTCCCCGTTCTTGCGCTCCAGATGGAGACGCTCGTCGGGGTACTTGGCGGTCAGGTTGTCGAAGGCGCTGCGCAATTTGGACTGCTCGGGGTCACCACCGTTGATGCGCTCCACCTTGAGGAGCGCGAGGTACCGTTCCCACTCCTTGGGCGGTCGCACTTCGCCCATCACCGTATCGCCGGTGCGAAGGTCGAAGCGCTTCACCTGGGACGGGGAGACGTAGATGTCGTCGGGGCCGTGCAGGTAGTTGAAGTCCTGGGCCCGCAGGAAGCCGTATCCTTCGGGAAGGACCTCCAGCACCCCTTCGCCATAGAGCGTCGTCTCGGTTTCGAGCAGGGCCTGCTCGATCCGGAAGATCAGCTCCTGTTTCTTCAACCCGTTGACGCTGGAGAGCTGCAGCGACGCGGCCAGCACCAGGAGTTCGGGAACCGACTTCCGCTTCAGCTCGGCGACGTGCACAGGGCTATGTGAGCGAGGGGAGCGCGGCAACCGCCCACGACCAGCCACGTGGGGGTGCCATGCGCGCGGCAGGACTCGAACCTGCGACCTTCGGCTCCGGAGGCCGACGCTCTATCCAACTGAGCTACGCGCGCATTGCGGCATCCGGCGCCGACCGGAGGCCGACTCTGGAACCGCCTGGGCAGGACCGCCGGACCACACGGTGCATCCGGATACCGCCAGACCGGGGAAGCTAACCGGGCAGGGGGGCATGCGGCAAGGAAAGCCGGATGGGCAATCCGCCGCCGCCCGCCACTCACGCGTTCCCGTGCACCAGATACGCTTCCACGCTCAGCAGGTTACGCTCGCCGGCCATGCGAATGACGCCCAGCAGCCGTTGCATCTTCGTGACCTCCTCGAGCTGCTCATCGACAAACCACTGCAGGAATCCCTGCGCCAGGTAGTCCCCCTCGCTCGCCGCGAGGTCCATGAGCCCCTTGATCTGCCCGGTGACCTCCTTTTCCCAGCTCAGCGCGGCCTCCACGGCAGCTTCGGCGGAGGGAAAGACGTGCATCGGGGCACGGACCGCGGGGATGCGCAGGCCACCACCGGTTTCGAGCACATACTTGAGCAGCTTTTCCGCATGTTCGCGCTCCTCCGTCGCCTGCTTGTGAAACAGCCCCGCCAACTGCACCAGGTGCATCTCGTGGAAGTGCGCCGCGATCTGATGATACTGCAGGCTGGCGGCCAGCTCGTTGCCGATCTGCGTGTTGATGGCCGCGGCGAGGGCGGAGGAGATGAGCATCGGTGACTCCGTGGCATTGATAGTGTGTCGGGAACCATGGCAAACTGGCGACGGAACGCGCGAACGGAAAGCCGACGGTATGTCCGCGTTCAGTGCGCGCGTTCCGCTGTCCGTGGAACAGCCAGCGCCAGTCGCTCCGTCACTTGTGCGACAGGGTCCACACGTAGGCCGCCACCGCGCTGATCTGCTCGTCGTTCAGGTTCATGCGCCCGCCGCGGGCGCCCATGGCGTTCGGGCGCGTCGTCACCTTGATCTTCTCCTTGGGAACGCCGCTCACGATCAGGGCGCGAATCTCCTCGTAGCTGCCCGTGGCCAGCTGGTCCCAGACATTGTCGTTGAGGGCAGGGCCGTTCTGCGCACCCACACCCTTCGCGCCATGGCAGCGCATGCAGCCGCCATTGTTGAACAGCGAGTCGCCGAGCGCCACGCGCGCCGGGGTCACTTCGGTGGGCACTGCGGGCTTGGCGGCCACACCACTTCCCGCACCGGCGCCGGTGGAGCGGCACGCGGCGGCAAGCAACAGCACGGACAGGGCAGCGAGGATACGCATGGCTCTGGGGTTGGGGACGAGGATCGGGTCCCGCGTGCTCACCGGCAGCGGGAAGGGATCACGAGCGGCCGGCGGAGTTCGGCCACGTGCTATTCTGCTGCCGGTACCCGTTGCTCGCTATCTTTCGCCACATGACGGTCATTGCCTATCTCGGAACCGGGCTGCTCGGCAGCGGTTTCGTCGAGGCCGCGCGCACACGCGGCGACACGGTGCGGGTATGGAATCGGACGCGCGAGAAGGCACAGGCGCTGGCAGCGTTCGGTGCCCAGGTGGCGGCGTCGCCGGCCGATGCCGTGCGCGGCGCCGAGCGCGTTCACCTGGTGCTCAAGGACGATGCGGTGGTGGAGGAGGTCGTCGCCGCGTTGCGCCCCGGCCTCGCACCGGAGGCCATCATCTGTGACCACACCACCACCCATCCCGCGCTCACGAGCGAGCGCGTCGCGCGGCTCAACGCCGAGGGGGTGCGGTATCTGCACTGCCCCGTGTTCATCGGACCAGCGGCTGCGCGGCTGGGACAGGGGATCATCATGGTGTCCGGCCCCTCCGTGCTGTACGACACGGTGCGCCCGGCGCTCGAACAGCAGGCGCAACGGGTCGTGTATTGGGGCGAACGGGCCGATCTCGCCGCGGCCTACAAGCTCATGGGCAACACGCTCATCATCGGCCTGGGCGCGCTGGTGAGTGACGTCTTCACCGTGGCGCAAGGATGCGACGTACGCGCCCCCGATGCCCTCAAGCTGCTGGAGTTCTTCAACCCGGGTAGCATGCTGCAGAACCGCGGAAAGAAGATGAGCGAGGGCGACTTCACGGCGAGCTTCGAGCTGGTGATGGCACGCAAGGATGTGCAGCTCATGCTCGACACCACCGGTGCGCGTCCGGTGGCGGCGCTCCTGGGGATTGCGGCGCGCATGGACGAGGTCATTGCGCAAGGCCACGGCCACGAGGACTTCGGCGTCATTGCCCGCGACGCGGTACGCGATCGCTGAACGTCCCCGCCGGCGCGAACGACCGAGGCCCGGAGCCGTGCGGCGCTCCGGGCCTCGGTTGTGCGACGGCGGTCGGGGCCGCCGTCGCCGTCGGGCAGGGACGTTACGGCTGGTGCGGCCCCATGACATTGCGCGTGAAAAGGGCGATGAACGCCGCAATGATCGCAATCTGCCCGATCGGTCCGACCGCCAGGATCACCTGAAAGATCGAGGAGATCAGCAGGAGCGGCAGCTTGATGATCGGCAGGAGGAAATCGGCGTTGATCGGGGCGCTGAACGGCGGCATGGCAGGGCTGGTTGAGGGTCCGGACGGCAAGCTAACCGGGCTGCCGGACGAACTGCAGCCCCGACCGTCCGGTTCCGGTCACTCCTGTGCCGCCCCGGCAATCCGCCCTGCCATACCGCTCCGGAGAGCGCGACCGCCGGTACCCGCCCCGGGGTCCCACGGACGGGAACTCGCTGGTGCGCAACACACTACCGTGTATTAGGATCCTCGTACCGGACCTCCCCATCCGTATCACCCACACCCTGCCGGCCATCCGTCCCGATGGTCGCGTTCCACCCACCGGAGCCCCGTTGCCGACTCAGGATGACATAGCACCGACCGCTCGTGGCGAAAGCGCGTTGGTGAGCCAGGACGCGGATACCCTGCTGGTCGAGGCCCGCTTGGCATTGCGCGATGTGCTGCCATCGGCGGTACATCAGGATCATTCATGGGCCGCCTCGCTCGTGCAGCGCCATGTGGCCGACGAGCACGTGCGCCATGTGCTGCAACTGCATGCCGGGACGGCACGCGCCGCCGGCGGGACCGCCGATGTGCGGGTCCATGTGCACGAGCGCTATCTGAGCGTCGCCGGCGTGGTCGGGCTGCTCGGCGACGGTGCCGTGCGCACGGGCAGCTTGCCCTTGCACACCGGACGGTACGTGGAGGTGACGCTCGTGGAAGGCGGCACCCGCCTGGCGACCTTCTGGATGCCCATGGTGCCCGTGTTCCGGGTGTCGTCGCGCATGGTGGCCTGACCGGCGCATCAGGGGCCGGGTGACGCTCCCGGTCATGGTTGCCGAGGACGCCAGTCCGGGTAGCTTCGCCACATGACCATCTGCCTGCTTCGTCGCGCGGCCCCGTGGCTGGCCGTCCTCATGGCCACCGTTCCCGCCCCCGCGCCGGCGCAGGCGCGGTCGTCCGGCTTCCGAAACGGCTTCGCCCCTGACCGGCTCGCCCGCATCGACTCCATGCTCGATGGCGCCGTGCGCCAGGGAGAAATCGGCGGACTCGTGGCGTTTGTCCTGCGCGATGACCAGATCGTGTACGAGCGTGCCGTGGGGTGGCGCGACCGGGAGGCCCAGGTGCCGATGACCACCAACACGGTCTTCCGCATCGCCTCGCAGACCAAGGCCCTGACCAGCGCCGCCATCCTCATGCTCATGGAGGAGGGACGGCTCTCACTGGCCACCCCGGCCAGCCGATTCCTGCCCACCTTCGCCCGCACGACCGTCGCGCAGCGCACCGATTCCGGCGTCGTGGTGGTACCGGCGCGGCGCGCCATCACCATCCGCGACCTGCTCACGCACTCCGCTGGCGTCTCCTACGGCGGCGAAGCGCATCTGGCCGAGCAGTATCGCGCCAAGGGGCTGGGTCCCGCCGCCGGGTTCGGCTGGTACACGGCCGACAAGACCGTCCCCATCTGCGAAACGATGGAGACCCTTGGCACGCTGCCGTTCGCGGCTCAGCCGGGCGAGCGCTTCGTGTACGGCTACAACACCGACCTGCTCGGCTGCATCGTGGAGCGGGTGTCGGGGGTGTCCCTCGATCGGTTTCTGCGCGAGCGGCTCACCGGTCCCCTCGGCATGCGCGACACGCACTTCTTCCTCCCCGTTGCTGATCGTGCGCGACTGGCCACGGTGTATCGCAGCGACTCCGGCCGGGTCGTGCGCGCCGATACCGGCGCGCGCGGACAGGGTCACTATGTGGACGGGCCGCGCGTGAGTTACGCCGGCGGGGCCGGGCTGGTGTCCACGGCTCGCGATTACGCCCGCTTCCTGCAGATGATCGCCCACGGCGGCACCTGGAACGGCCGCCGCTACATGGCCCCGCACACGGTGGCCCTCATGACCACCAACCAGCTCGGCGCCCTCTACGGCACCGGCACCGGCTTCGGGCTCGGCTTCGAGACGGTGGAACAGTACGGGGCCACGGGGATGGCGTCACGGAGCACGTACGGCTGGGGCGGCGCCTACGGCTCCAACTACAAGGTCGATCCCGTCGAAGGGCTCGTGATCGTCGTCATGATGAACCAGCTGCCCAACACCAGTGATGTGGTCGCCCGGTTCCAGACCATGGTGTACGCGGCGCTGGTGGAGAGTCGCGCGACCGGTGCGCGATGACGCGTCGGCGCCACCGTGATGCCACTGAGACGCCGCTGAGATGCCGCTGAGGCTTCTCCCAACAAATACAAACGGGGCGGCGATATCCTCGCCGCCCCGCGTGTGTTTCGTCACCGGTTACAGCGAGTACGCCAACCGCGCGTACACGAAGCGCCCGTTGAACCCGAACGGGGAGAGCCCCGAGAAGCGGAAGACGCCGAAGGTGCCCTGGCCGCCGTATCCCGTCGCCACGTCGCCCAGGTCAGTGATCTGGTCGGGATACACGTCGAAGACGTTGTCCGAGCCGAGCGTGAGCGTGGCCCGCTTGAGCAGCTTGTACGACGCGCTCACGTCGGTGATGACCTTCGCGCTCAACTCCACGTCGGGGACCTGCCGCGCCGTGCCGGTGGCGAGCAACTGCCGCCCCGTCACCCGGCCAAACCGCTGACCACGCAGGGTGAAGATGAAATCCTTGATGTCCCACGTGCCGTTGAGCACCAGGTTGTTGCGCGGCTGTCCCACCTCGATGCGTCCGCGCTCGGCGCGACCGAAGAGCGTTTCGTTCAGGTTGCCGAGCTGCGGCGGCGTGTTCACCACCACGCGCGTCACCTTGGTCTGGTTCTGGTTGTAGCCGGCCGTGAGCCGCACTACGCCGCTCGCCTTGAGGTCCACGCCGTAGTTGACCACCACGTCCAGGCCGTTGGTGCGCGTGTCGATGGCGTTCGTGAAGTAGCGACCGCCGCCGATGCCGGTGAGGCCGTTCTGGGCGAAGAAGTTCACGATGCCCGTGCCGATGAAGTTCTCCGAGAGCACGATGCGATCGGTGATGGCGATGTTGTAGTAGTCCGCCGTGACGGTGAGGCTCTTGTTGGGCTGCAGGGTGATGCCGGCACTCAGGTTCACCGAGTTCTCGGGCTTGAGGTCCGTGGCGCCCAGCAGGCGCGCCTCACGGCTGGCCACTGGCAACGTCTTGATGTCGACCGGCAGGCCGTTCACGAACGTGGTGGCCGTGGAGGTGAAGAAGCTCTGCTGCAGGGAGGGGGCGCGGAAGCCGGTTGACGCGGCGCCGCGAATGGCAAACTGCTCCACGGGCGCAAAGCGCGTGGTGAACTTGCCCGTCGCCTGCGAACCGAAGTCGCTGAAGTTTTCGAAACGCGCCGCGGCACCCACGAGCCACTTCTTGGTCAGGTCGCTCTCGACATCCACATACGCCGCCACAGCGGTACGCGACTGGTCGGTCGCGTCGGTGGGGGAGAATCCGGGGAACACCTGCGACCCCACGAGCGCGATCGTGGTCTGGCCGGCGGCGTTGCGCACGGGCTGCCCGTTGATGTCGAGCACCGGGACGCGGCCGTTGATGTACGAGGCCTCTTCGCCCTGCTCGATGGTGTAGCTCTCCCAGCGGAATTCGGCGCCGCTCGAGAGGCGCACCGGCTTGCCGGCGGCACTTACTTCACGCGTGACGTCGAAGTTCGTGAGCGCCTGCGCGAAGCCGAGGGTGCCGGCATCGAACACCCTCGGGCTGTTGAGCCCCATGGACGCGTTGTTGGAGTTGGAGACCGTGATGCCGAACGCATTCATGCCGTACACCTGGCTCAGGTCCCAATCCCACCCCTTGGCCGTGCCCTTGGCACCGCCCCCCGCCGAGAAGTCGGTAATGTCACTCTCGATGTTGGGGAGGAACCCGTTGGGGTACAACTGGGCCACCACCTGCGTGGTCTGAATGGGGCGCCGGAAGAAGCCCGTGGACCGCCCGTCGCGGCGGCCGAAGGAGCCGAACCCGTAGAGCTGCAGGTTCTCGCTCACGTTGTGCGCCGCGTTCACCATGCCCACCACGTCGGCGGTCGCGGCATCGCCCGACCAGTGCGTCAGGCGATTCGCCGTGGATTCGCGCGGATCCCCCGTGGGAAACTGCTGCCGGGGATCCCGGAAACTCCGGTTGGTCATGGCGCGATTGCGCCACTCGATGCCGGCGTGCAGGTAGCTGCCGTTGCCCCAGGTCACTGCCTGATCGGCCGACGCGGTCGTATTGGTCCCATCGTTCCGGCTGCCCAGCCCCTCCACGTCGGTGTTGAACTGCCCCGTCTGAATGGAGGCGCCGCCTGCCGTGGCCCCCTTGAGGATGATGTTGATCACGCCGGCGATGGCGTCCGACCCGTACTGCGCCGCGGCGCCATCGCGGAGGATCTCGATACGGTCGATCATGGACGCCGGGATGGCGTTGAGGTCCACCGCCGAGGTGCCGCGGCCGACCGTGCCGTTGTTGTTGATGAGCGCACTGGTGTAGCGGCGCTTGCCGTTCACCAGCACCAGCGTCTGGTCGGGGGCCAGACCGCGCAACGTCGCCGGGCGCACGTGGTCGGTCCCGTCGGCCACTGCGGGGCGCGGGAAGTTCAACGACGGGGCCGCCGCCTGCAGCATCTGCGCCGTCTCCACCCGACCCGTCGACCGCAGGTCAGCGGTGGTGATCACGTCGACCGGGACAGGGCTGCTCACCAGCGTCCGCTCACCACCACGCGACCCCGTCACGGCGACCGCCTCGAGCTGTGTGGTGGACTTGGGCAGCACGAAGTTCTTGGTCACCGTGCGTCCAGCTTCCACCACGACGGTGTCCACGCGGCCGGCGTATCCCAGCATGCGCGCACGCAGTTCGTAACGGCCCGGACGCAGCGAGAAGCGATAGCTGCCGTCGGCCCGGGTGATGGCGCCGATCTGCGTGCCGGTCACCCCGATCGACGCCCCCTGCAGCGCCTCGCCGCTCTCCGCCACCGTTACCTTGCCTTCCACCGTGCCAGTCCCCTGCGCCCGCAGGGCGCCGGGAGACGCCAACAGGGACAGCGCAGCACAAGTCGTCGTGACAGCATACCAACGTCGGACACATCGCATGGCGGGATCTCCGTGAGGGAAACGGATGGACTGGGCGGTCCGCGAGATCGGCAAACTTCCCACTTTCCGGGTCAGGCCGCAACAGCAGACCCCCCAAACGACCGCAATGGGGACGGGACGCAACCGTTTTCCGTGTGCTGGCCAACCGTGACCGGGCTTTGACATGGTCGTGACCCCCCGTCGCGCCGCGGAGACGTGCCCGCGGCAGACTGCCCTCACCGCCGACATCGGCCGGTAGCCTTCCCTGCGTCCCTCTCGCCCACGGGTGACCCCGCTGCTCATGGCTGGCGCGCTGCCACCACTCGACCGATCCGGCACGCCGCGCCGCTGATGCCGCGCCTCCTCGTCTGTACCGACAGCTACCCGCCCCAACTCAACGGGGTGAGCGTCGTCACTGCCGCCATGGTGACCGGCCTGTCCGCCCGCGGATGGGAGTGTGCGGTGCTGGCGCCCGCGTATCCGCCAGCGCTCACGGCACCCCTGTCCCAGCCGGTCACCCTGCGCCACGTCGCCCTGCCCTCACGGTCGCTGCCAGCATATCCCGACGTTCGCCTGGTCTGGCCACCGCTGCGACATGCGCGACAGATCGTCCGGGACTTCCGTCCCGACGTGGTCCACTGCGCCACCGAATTCACCGTGGGGTGGGCCGGTCTGCGGGCGGCTCGCGCGTACGACGTACCGGTGGTGACCACGCATCACACGGACTTCTCGCGCTACTGCGATGCCTACGGCGTGCCGTTCCTGCGCCCGGTCGTCCAGCGCTGGCTCGGCCGCTTTCACCGGCGCGCCCACCACACGATTGCCCCGTCTGCCGCCGTGGAGCGCACCCTGCGGGCGATGCACGTTGGGCACACCACCGTGTGGGGCGGGGGCGTGGATACCGCGCACTTTTCACCACGACACTTCTCGCTGCTCAGCCGCCATCGCTATGCCATGGGTGCCGACTTCAACTTCCTGCATGTGGGCCGGCTCGCCCCGGAGAAGAACGTGGAGTTCGTGCTCGACGCGTTCGCACATTTGCGCAACCGCTTTCGCGACCGGCGACTGCGTCTCATCATCGCCGGAGCCGGTCCGAGCGAACGACGATTGCGGGAACGGGCCGGCGATGACGTGATGTTCCTCGGGGCCGTCGATCGGGAGCGCGACCTACCCGCGCTGTACGCGAGTGCCGACGGGTTCGTCACCGCGTCGGAGACCGAAACGCTGGGGCTGGTGGTGCTCGAGGCGATGGCGTCCGGGTTGCCCGTGGTGGCCTGTCACGCGGCCGGCGTGGGTGAGCATCTCGACCATGCCCGCAACGGACTCGCCTTCGCGCCGGGCGACATGAGCGGCTGCGTGTCGGCCATGTCGCGCCTGGTGGCCGACGCCTCGCTGCACGAGCGTCTGCGTGCTGGTGCCCGCGCGGCGGCCGAGTCCATGTCGACCGATCGGGCATTGGACCAGCTGGACGCCCTGCTGCGCACGGTCGTTGGGGCCGCCGCCGTCAGCTACGAGTCGTCCCCCTCGCCGCTGGTGATGACGCCTGCACGGTGAGGTAGTCGGCGAACAGCCGATCCCAGACGGCCTCCCACGTGCACGCCGCCGCATGCGCCAGCCCCGCTTCACGGCGCTGGTGGAGCGGCGTGCGATCATCGATCAGCCGCGTCAACAGGGAGGCCACCGTCGTGGCATCACCAGGCGGGGCCACCCACCCGCGATCGGGGAGCAGCACTTCGCGCGTCGGCGCGACATCCGCGCCGATCACCGGCGTGCCCGACGCCATGGCTTCCAACATGACGTTGCCGAAGGTGTCGGTGGTGCTGGGAAAGAGCAGGACATCGGCGCTCGCGTACGCCTCACTCAGCGCCGCACCCTCGAGGCGACCGGTGAAGGTGCTCCCCTCCGGCGCACGGGACCGCGCGGACACGCCACAGGGCCCATCGCCAACCACCAGCAGCCGCACGGCCCCCGGGCGGGCGGTGGCCGCCAGCCGTACCGCCTCGAGCGCCACGTCCACCTGTTTCTCGGCCGCGAGGCGCCCCACGTAGGCCGCCACGAGGGTGCCGTCGTGCGCGCCGATCGCCGTGCGAAACGCCGCCGACCGATAGCGGGGAGCAAAGCGGTGGCCGTCGACGCCGCGCGTCCACACGGTGCAGCGCTCGAATCCCTGCGCTTCCACCTCCTGCACGATGGCCGCGGTGGGGCAGTACGTGCGATGACCGCCGTTGTGAAACCAGCGCAGGTAGGCCCACCCTGGTCGCGCGAGCAGGCCCATGCCGTAGTGCGCCGCGTACGCGGTGAAGCTGGTGTGATACGACGACACGAACGGCACATCGAGCAGCCTCGCGGCACGACGACCCGCCAACCCCATGCCGAACTCCGTCGCCGCATGAACGAGCGTCGGCTGAAACTCGCGAAGGCGCGCCACGACCGCGGACTGCCGCGGCCATGACAGGCGCAGTTGCGGATACGCCGGGAACGCGCGTCCCGGCGATCGTACGATGTCCATGGCCTCGTGGGCGCCCGGCTCGTCCGTGGTGAACACCAGGACCTCGCCGCCGCGCTCCCGCAGGGCGGACGTCAGGCGGTCCAGGGTGCGCGCCACGCCGTTCACCTGCGGGGAGAAGGTGTCGGTGAAGAGTGCGAGCCGCACCCCCGCCATGGGGCCGGCGTGCCGGCGCGACGCGGCGTTCACCGTCGCAGGGATGCGTACAGGGCGAAGAGACGGTCGAACACGTGCGTCCAACTGTGCTCCGCCACCGCATGGCCGTGCGCGCGAGCACCAAGTGCCGTCAGGTCCGATTCGAGCAGGCACACCGCCGCGTGCACCAGCGAGGTCGCGTCTCCCGGTTCGTAGCATGTGCCGCCACCGCTTGTGGCCACATGTTCCGCGACGCCACCACGATTGACGCTCAGGACGGGCGTGCCGCAGGCCATGGCTTCGACAGCGGCCAGGCCGAAGGTCTCCGCTGGTCCGGGGGCCACGTAGACGTCGGCGGCGGCCAGCAGGTCCGCCAACTGCCCCCGGTCGCTCACGAAAGGCTGAAACAGGACGCGTCGCGCATACGGGTGTGCCCGCAGCCGGTCCGCGTCGGGGCCGGTACCCACCAACATCAGGCGGGCACCCGTCTGCGCCTCCACGCGGCTCCAGGCGTCGAGCACCACGTCGAGCTCCTTCTCGCGCGCGAATCGGCCGGCGAAGACGGCGAGTGGCGCATCGGGGAGGGCCAGTTGCGCCCGCAACGCCATCCCCGTGAGCCGTCGCGCCGGCGTAAACGTATCGAGATCCACCCCCAGCGGCACACGCTCCACGCGCGTGAAGCCATTGTGCTCGAGTTCGCGCTTGCCGCGCTCGGTGGCCACGATGGCCACGGCGCACCGTTTCGCAATCTGGCGCAGGTAGCGCCAGACGAGGGGCGTCACGTGCGGGCGGAGCGACACCGGCGTGACGTTCGATACCACGCGGGCCACGTCGGTGTGATGGAAGTACGCCAGCGGCATGGGCGCCTGGCGCACCGCCCGATGCACCAACCACGGGACAACGAAGGGGCTGCCGATTTCAATCACATCCGGCCGTTCGTGCCGGATGACGCGCGTGATCGAACGCGAGGCGAGCAGGAACCGGTAGGGGCGATGACGCGGAATGGACGGGCCGCGCAGCCGCACGAAGCGGACACCCGCTGTGTCGTCGATGGCATCGTCATGGCCCGGAACCAGCACCACCTGCCGCAGCTGACGACGCGCGGCCACGTACCGACCTTTCTCGAGCAGGTAGGTGCGGATGCCGCCACTGGTCTCGCCAAACCACTCGGTGGCGTCGAGGACCGTGAGCTCCGCATCGGGGCGCGGGTTCGCCGGCAACTCGGCGGTGGCCAGGTGCAGGCGGCGTGGCGCCGCGGCAAGCCCCGTTGTGAACGGCACGCTGGTCATGCGTCAGCGCAGGATCGGATAGGCCGTCATCAGCGCAATGACCTGCCCAACAACCACGTCACCCGGGTAGTGCACACCCAGCATGACGCGCGAGAACCCCACCAGCCCCGCCACGACCAGCAGGGGAACCGCGCAGGGGGGGAAGGCCGTGGCAAAGCCGATGGCCACCGCCATGGCGGCGCAGGAGTGACCGCTGGGGAAGGAGAAGCGATCCGGAACCTCCACCAGCGATGTGAACGTCGGTGCGGTCGACGGCCGGGGACGGCCCACGGTGCGTTTCACGATCTGCACGACGAGATGCGACCACCCCAGCAGCAACAGCGTACGCCAGCACAGGCGCAGGTCGACGGCGGGAAAGAGCAGCGCCAGCACCGTGAGACCGATGCTGGCGCGCGCACCCCCGAGGTGTGTGATGCAGGACCAGAAGGTGCGGGCGGCACTGCCGCTGCCCGGTGATAGGCACAGCCGGGCGAAGATCGCGCGATCGCTCGCGTCGAGACGCTGAATCCATGGAGGCATGGCCAACAACTTCGACGCGCTTCGGCACGGCGGCGTGTTGGCCCGGCAACGGCTGCGTAAAGGGACGCCGACGGCGGTGTCATGCCGTCGGCGACTCAGTGCATCAGCAGCTCACGCACCGGTGGTTGTTCCTGGCGCCCATCCCCTCGAGCAACTTGATCGTGTCGAGGTAGGGCGAGGTGCGCTGCACCGGGCCATTGGCCATGTCCACGGTGGTTTGCCCGGAGCGCGCCACCAGCGTGGGGTCGGCACCCTTCGACACCAGGTACAGGATCATGGCGTTGTCACCGCGCGCGGCGGCGTGGTGCAACGGGGTGTAGCCGGCGAAGTCGCGCGCGTTCACGTCGGCGCCCAGCTCTTCCACCAGGAACTTCACGCTCGGCATCCAGCCGTCGGTCACGTGACGGTGGTCATTGGCGGCAAACCCGGTGCCGTAGCCCACGCCGGCCGCCGCGTGAAGGGGCAGGATGCCGAGGCCGCCGACCGGCACGGGAGGCAGCCCAGACGGGTCAGCAGCGGGCGCCGTGGCGCCACCACGCCGTGCTCGTGCCGGTGGCTTGATGGTGCCGACCCTGGGGTCGGCGCCGGCGGCCAGCAACAGCTTCATGGCGGCCACGTCGGTCGCGTACGCGGCGCGCAGAAACGGCGTGGCCCCGTTGAAGTCCACGCCCAGGTTGTCGCGATTGTAGGTGGTGTACCAGAGGGAACGCGACAGGCGGGCATTGGGATCGGCCTTGGCCGCGATGAGCGCCTGCATGACCTCGAGATAGGTGGCCTTCTGTTGCAGCTGAAACGCCGGCTGCGGCGTCCGGGTGCTGGGCGCCCACTCCTTGTTGAGCACCCCGAACAGCGGCCCCGCACCGGCGTCGCTGTACAGGTTGGGGTTGGCGCCGCGGCGAATGAGCACCATGGCCAGGTCGTAGTGGCCATTGATGGTGGCCATGAGCAGCGGACTCGTATGGTCGCCCAGACTCACCTGGTTGATGTCGGCGCCTCCGTCGAGGAGGGCTTGGGTGGTCTCGATTTCGCCTTCCCGCACCGCCAGCAGCAACGCGGTGAGTCCGCCCTGCCGGCCCATCAGTTCGTTATACGCGGGGTTGTCATCATCGAGGCCACGGCCTCCCTGGGCGGCAAGCCGCGCCTCTTCCGCTGCCGTGGCATCGCGCACGCCGGCGATGGCCTGCGCGGTGGCCTCGGCCCGCTCGACGTCACGGGACGCCTTCACCGCGGCCTGCACCTGCTCGGGCGTGGGCATCCAGTTGGGGTTGTTCGCCTGTCCCTGCTTCTCCCGCAACTGCTGCAGCATGGCGTCCCGCCGCATCTTGGCCTGCCGATCCTGCGCGGCGCTGGCCATGATGTCCATGGTGCGCGCCGCCAGGGCGGGATTGGCCCCGGCCTTGAGCAGCATCCGCACCGCTTCGGTGCGGCCACGGCCGGCGGCCAACATGAGCGGGGTCTGGTTCCACCCCGGTTCGAGGGCGTTCACATCGGCCCCGGCCTTGAGCAGCGCCGACACCGTGGCCGGCACACCGGCCAGCGCGGCGAGATGCAGCGCGGTCACGCCTTCCGACGTCGTGGCCCGCACGTCGGCTCTGGCCGCCAGGAGCTGACGCACGATGGCCGCGTGCCCCGCGGCGCTGGCCACGTGAAGGGGCTGATACGCCCCCACACGAGTGGTTGCCGCCAGCGGGGCCTTGGCGCGCAGCAGGACGGCGCTCATGACGGAGTCGCCGCGCTGCGCCGCCCAGTGCAGGGCGGTCATGCCGTCCCCCTGCGCCACGCTGGCGCTGACGCCCTTGGCCAGCAGGGCGCGTACCGTTGCGAGGTCGCCCTGCATGGCGGCATCGGCCACGGGGGCGGCCGCCGGTTCGGCCCACACGGACCTCCACTGCGCGTGGTGCGCGGCGGGGGCGAACGGTGCCGCCATACCGGGACCCAGCAACACCAGCGGCAGCAGCGCCGCACTCACTCCGTGCCTCATGTGCTCCGTGCCTCCCCGCCTCAGAAGGTGAACTCGCCCGTGCTATCGCCGAACGTCTGCAGGTCGTCCATGCCCATGCGATGCAGGAGACTGAGCATGGCGTTGGCCATCGGTGTGCCGTCGGGGGCCCTGAGGTGCTGGTTGCCGGACGCGACGCCATGGCCACCGCCGAGGAAGAGCAGCGGACAGCGGCGATGGTTGTGGGTGTTGCTGTCCGACATGGGCGAGCCGTAGATGATCGTCGTGCGATCGAGAAGCGGCACGTCGCCATCCATCGTCGTCCGGAGCTTCTCCAGCAGGTAGGGCAGAAGGCTCACATGGTACCGGTTGATCTCGGCGAACTCCTTCACGCGCGCCGGGTTGTTGCCGTGGTGCGAGGCCGGGTGGAAGCCGGTCATGACGCCACTGTCCGGGTACACACGCGCCGACGCATCGCGCCCCATCTTGAAGGAGAACACACGCGTCATGTCGGCCTGCAGCGCCAGCACCTGCAGGTCGAACATCAGCTTCACGTGATCGCCGAAGCTGTCCGGCACGCCGGCAGGGGCTCCGGCCAGTTCACGCTCCTCGCCCGACCGGTTCCGTGCTTCCACCTGCTGGATGCGCCGCTCGATCTCGCGGATGTGCTCGAGGTACTGCCCCATGCGCTGCCGGTCGGCGGTACCGAGCTCGCGATTGAGCTGCGCCACCCGTCCCGTGATCCAGTCGAGAATGCTGCCGGTGCTGCGGTTGCGTGCCGCGCGCTCCTCCGGCGTGCCACCGGCCCCGAAGAGCTGTTCGAAGGCCACCCGGGGGTCGCGGATCATCGGCAGCGGCTCGGTGGGGGAGCTCCAGCTGATGGAGTCCGTGTACATGCACGAGTAGCCATACGCGCACCCGCCGGCACGGTCGAGCGGCTCGATGCACAGCTGCATGCTGGGAATGGGCGTGGCCTGCCCGAACCGCTGGGCGTACAGCTGATCCAGCGAGGTGCCGGCAAAGATGTCCGACCCTTCGGTCTGCGTGGGATGCGACTGCGTGAGGAAGACCGCACTCGACCGGAAGTGATCACCGCCGATCTCCTCCGGCTTGTACGCCTCGGCCATGCGCACATCGGTGTTGCTGATGATCGTGAGATACTTGCGCCACGGTTCGAGCGGCGAGAGCGAGGTCTTGCTCAGATCGAATGTCCGCCCCGTCGTGGGCGGCGACCACAGATGCTCGGTGAGCCCGAAGGGCGCGCACCCGGCCGCCCCGTGCACCATTTCCAGCGCCAGCAGGCGCGTGGGGTTGGCGGCATGGCCGATGCGCCCCATGGCGTGCACCGGCATCATGGCCTCGAGATAGGGCAGCGCCACCATGGTGCCCATTCCCTTGAGGAAAGTGCGTCGTGGCAGCGGCTGGCGGAGGAGGTTGGCCATGATGGAACTCAGCGATGGAGTGAGGCCGCGCCGGAGGCGCCGCTTTCGACGGTGGGTGACGACTCGATCTTCTGCATGCGGAACGCGGGACTCTTCACGACGCCCATGATGTATGCCGACATGCGGTGCTGCTGGCGGCCGGCGTCACGCACGATGCGCCGTACGCTCGGCATGTCCGTGGCGTCCATGCGACGGCCCACCGCATACGCCATGAGATTGCGCGTGAACGTGCGCAGCAGCGCATCCTCCCGCCGCAGCAACGCCGTCTGCAGCTCCACGGCGTTGGACGCGGTACTGCCGTCCCACAGGTCACCCCGGGAGTCGATGGGCATGCCGTTGTCGCGCAACCGCACCTTGCCCGTCGCGTCGTACTGCTCGAGTGCCAGGCCAATGGGGTCCATCATCTTGTGGCAGCTGCTGCACGAGGGATTCTTGCGGTGCTGCTCCATGCGTTCGCGCACGGTGAGCGGACGCCCCCCATCGGTGCCGGGCGTCGCCTCGAGGTCCGGTACCCCCGGCGGCGGCGGCGGGGGCGGGCTGTTGAGCAGCACTTCCATGACCCACTTGCCACGGTCCACCGCCGAGGTGCGCGTGGCGTGCGAGGTGAGCGTGAGGATGCTGGCGTGCGAAAGCAGCCCACGACGCGTGGCGTCGGGATACGAGACCCGGCGGAAGGTTGGCCCGACCACCTGCTTCATGCCGTAGTGCTGCGCGAGCCGTTCGTTCACGAAGGTGTAGTCGGCGCGATACAGGTCGAGGACCGGTCGGTCCCGGCGCACGAGATCGTCGAAGAACAGCTCGGTCTCGCGGCGCATGGCCGTACGCAGCTGCTCGTCGAAGTCGGGATACTGACGGATGTCCGGGGTAACCACATCCAGATCGGGCAGCCGCAGCCACTGTGCCGCGAAGCGCGTCGACAATGCCTGGGCGCGCGGGTCGGCCAGCATGCGCTTCACTTCGCGCTCAAGGCCACCCGGTTGGGACAATGCGCCGCGAGCGGCCACATGCAGCAGCGCGTCGTCGGGGGGCGCGGACCAGAGGAAGAAGCTGAGCCGTGACGCGAGATCCATGTCGCGCAACGCGTACCGCCCGTTTCTCGGGGCGGCGCTGGGGGCGCGCTCGAATCGGAAGACGAAATCGGGGCTTGCCAGCATGCCCTCGAGCGCCAGGCGCACGCCCTGCTCGAAGCTGCCGCCGCGTGTCCGCTCGGCGTCGTAGAGCGACATGAGCCCCCCCCGATCCTCGTCCGTGAGTGGGCGACGATACGCCTGCGTGCCCAGCCGGTTGACGATCGACAGGGCACACGGTCGCTCGGCCGCAATCGTCGTGGGGCGACAGCTGAACAGCCGGCGGCGGATGTGGGAGTCGCTCACCCCGCTCGGGGCATAGGGCCCCGTGATGGTGAGCTCCCGGAGGTGGGGGAGCAGCGTGAAGCCGTAGGCGACGGCGTTGGAGGTGCTGTTGAGCGAGTACTTGAGCGGCGAGATGAGATCCTGCACGACACCCTGAAAGCGCGGCGGCACGAACGCGGCCGACACCTTGTGCGGCCCCGCGGTGACCCGCACCGGTGGGGCACCCTGCGCCACGCCGTTCGGATCGGACGCATGCATGAACCGGTCGATCTCGATCAACGCCACGCGCTCGCCATCGATCGCGATTTCGAGCGCCTCCCCGCGGGCGAGACCGCCGGCGAAGGCGCCCGTGGTTTCGTGGAAGAAGTTGGCGCCGAAACGATACTCCCCATCAGCCGGGAAGAGGTGGGTCACCACCATGCCCCCGCGGGTGCCGAACGGTGCCCCTTCCACGTGCGCCGTCTGCGACGCGAGTTTCGGCATGGTGTAGGTCGTGGCACCGGCGCTGGCGCGCGGATTGCCCACGGCGAGCCAGCTGATGTCGCCCGCCGCGCGCAGATAGGCGCCGAGCAGCGTCGGCGAGAGCGCCTGCACGTCGGCAATGTTGTCGAAGTTGTCGCTCTTCGTATCGGGGGGCAGATACTGTGCGGCGTCCACTTCGACCCCCAGCAGCTGCTTCACCGCCGCCTGATACTCGGCCCGGTTGAGTCGCTGAAAGGTGCGGCGGCCGGGATCGGGATCGATGGCGGCGACCGAATCGAGGCGCGTTTCAAGCTCCATCACGAGCGCGTCGAGCGTATCGCCCACCGGGCGTGCCGACCCCACCGGCGGCATCATGCCGGTGCGCAACTTGGCCACCATACGCTCGGCGATATCGGTCTGCGCGAACGGCGACGCGACGTCGAAGCGCGACAGGGTGAGGTTGCCACGCTTCATGGTGTCGTTGTGGCACTTGCCGCAGTACTGCTTCACGACCCCATTGAGCGCCGCCGGGGCGAGTCGGGCCGGCGCGCGTGTCGTGCCCGTGCGGTGGAGTACGGGATGAATGGCTGCCGGCTTGCGGGGCGCTGCGCCAGCAGCTTCGGGGCGAGGGTTGGGACGCGCGGTGCCGGGGGGAGGGGACAGCAGGGCAACGGAGAGCGTCACAGCCAGCGCGGACAGCGTCTTCATGCCGCACCTCGGTACGTGATGTCGCGAAGATCGATTTTGCAGCGTCTACCTGAGGAGGGAAGGTGCGGGCTGGAGGGACGGGACGCAAGAAACCCGCAATCGGACGCATCGGTATGGGGCGACGGCCGCGCCTCCATTGACGGACGGGCCGCGGATCCGGAAGTTCCTGTCACATGACCGCCTCCTCCCGCTCTCTGCTGCCGGTCGTTCTCCTCGGCTCCGCGCTTTCCCTGACCGGGGCCAACCTCGGTGCCCAGCCCCCGGCGGGAACGCCGCCGCCCGCCAAGGCCGTGCCCGCAGCGGTCCCCGACAGCACACGGCAGACCATCGAATCGTTCGCCAGGTTGCAGCACGCGCTGAACGGGCTGCGCGACCGCGAGCAGGCGGAATTGGCCGAGCCGCGCAACAAGAAGGTGGAAACACAGGCCGAGCTGCGCACCCGGCACCGGGCGCTGCGCGCCGATACGCTCAAGGCGCACGGGTTCACGCCGGCGCAGGTCAGCGCCATGACGTTGCGGTTGAGTGGCGACGACGCCCTGCGCGCCCTTTTCGACGCCACAATGGAGCGGCTCGCGAAGTAGCCGCTCCATCGCGTGCGGTACGTCGGGGTGCGTTACTGGTCGCTGTCCAGAATGGCCGCCACACGTGCGGCCACGTCTGCCCAGTGCGCCTCAAGCGCGGGTGAGGTGGCGGCGCTGGCGTAGCGGCGCGCCTCTCGCTGCACGGAGCGCAGTTGCGCCCGCGCGAGCGCCGGCAGGTCGCTCTGCGGCACGCTGGGAGCGGAAACGAACGGTGTGTAGCGGGCGGCTTGCCCCCCGCCCAATCCACCACCGCCCGGTCCGGAGGCCGGAGCCGCAGCGGGCGGGGCAATGAGCGCTTCCAGTCGTTGCAGATAGACCCGCTGCAGCGCGCGCCGATGCGCATCGGCCCGCGCCCCGGGGAACAGTGCCCGCCGCAGGTCGGTCATGTACTCCGCCAGCGGATAGGCGTTGCCGGTGTCGTAGCGCTCGGCTTCCGCGAGCCGGCCGAGCCGGGCGGGGGAGAGGAGACTGGTCACGACGCCGGCGGCGCGTGTGCCGGCAACGGTTGATGGACCGATGCGGGTGACGATGCTGGCGGGTGCCAGCCACTCCGGGGCGTCGAAGACCTGGTTGCCGATGAACGCGAGGGCGGCCTTCTGTCGTGCTTTCGGCACCACGCGAAACACGGCCCCGGATTGCTCCGCCACCTTGAGGTCCACCTCCACGCCGCCGACCACGGTGGCCACGTGGTTGATGTTGCCGAACCAGCGCCCCACGGTTTCCTCGTACAGCTCGCGGAGTTCGGTGAAATCGGCGCCCGGGGTCGAGGTCCAGGCCGCCAGGTTGGGCAGGACGCGCTTGTAGTTCGCCGTGGCATAGGTCGTGGCCTTGAGCGGATCGTCGCCAAGGTCCTCCGTCTGGTTGCGCGGATCACCGGCGGCAAGCTGCTGCGACGCGAAGCGATAGGGGAACGGTCCGCTCTGCTGCGTCAGCCACCGGTTGAGAATGACGCGTTCGGCCTCGGCGGTGGGGGCGTTCGTCACCCGATAGCCCCAGTTGATGGCGAAATCGTCGAACGGGCCAACGCGCCGGATGAAGTCCTTTGGCTGGAGCCCGTCACCCGGCTGAGCCACGTAATTCTGGCGCGCGTAGTCCATGATGGTGGCGCTCACGCCGTACACGCGCGTGAAGCTCGGGCTGCGCAGCGAGTCCACCGGGAAGGAGGCCGACGCGATCATGTTGTGCTGCAGCCCCAACGCGTGGCCGATCTCGTGGGTGATGACCTGACGCATCGTCTCGCCCATGAGCTCCTCGGGAATGTCGAGCGAGCGCGCCGCCGGGTTGGCAGCTCCGGTTTCCATGATGAGCCAGTTGCGGTACGAGCGCATGTGGTTGTGATACCACGTGATCTCGCTGTTGATGATTTCCCCCGAGCGGGGATCGTGCGTGTGCGGTCCGGTGGCATTGCGCACGAGACTGGCGGCCCAGCGCACGATGCTGTAGCGCGCATCGTCCATGTCGAAATCCGGATCGTCGGCCGTGGACGGGGCGTCCCGGGCGATGATGGCGTTCCTGAAGCCCGCCTTCTCGAACACCTGCTGCCAGTTTTCGACGCCTTCCTTCACGTACCGCTTCCAGCGCGTTGGCGTGGCCGGATCGAGGTAGTAGACGATGGGCTTCACCGGCTCCACCAGTTCGCCCCGCGCATACGCCGCGGGATCCTTGGGTTCGAGGCGCCAGCGGGTAATGAACGCCTCGCGCTCCGCCTTCTGCACATCGAGCCCGTAGTTGACCCGCGCGACCGAGAAGTAGCCCACGCGCTCGTCGGAAAGGCGCGGGCGCATGGGCACCTTGGGGAGCAGGACGAGGGACTGCCGTGTCTCCATCGTGACCGTGGCGCCGTCGGCATCGCCCGGCGGGGTGGTGGCGTCGAAGGTCTGCACCTGCCGGACTTCGATGTTGATGGGGAAGCCGCGGATGCCGGCAATGTAGCTGCGCGCCGGATCGAAGCGACGCACGCCGTAGGCCCGCCGCTGCGCCGCGTCGAGTCCCGACGTGGCAGGGGTATCGTTGCCGAAGAATTCCGTGACATCCACCACGTACGACGTACTGTCCTTGCCGTACGCGGCAATGGGGAAGGCGCCGATGATGGCGGGGTAGTTGTTCTGCGCCACGCTGCGGGCAATGGGCAGCGAATCGTCGGCCACGGCCCCGGTGCTGATGCTCTTGAGCAGCACCCGATCGTTCACGCGTTCCCAGCGGACGAGTCGCTCGACCAGCGAACTGCCGGCGCTGAGAACCCCCCCGGCACCGGCCGGCACACCCGACACGCGGGTGACCATGAGGAAGTCACGGCCGGCCAGTGAGTCGGGCACCTCGAAGAACCAGCGGTCGTCGACCCGATGCACGCTGATGCCTCCACGGTCGGTGCGCGCGCGTGCCGTGATCACCTGCGCATAGGGGCGAGGCCCACGACGCGCGCCGGCGGCCGGCTCGGAGGCGGCGCCCGCCGTTGCCGGGGGCTGGGTCGCGCCTGCCGGTGGCGCACCCTGCGCCAGGGCGGCGCTCGCGACGGCACACAGCGCGAGTGCGGCACCGGCTATCGGTGCGAACGAAAGGGTTCTGGAAATCGGCATGTGAGACGAGGGTGGCGGGGAATTCGGGAATGGGGCAGGATGTGAATGACTGGTGACGGCTGGGGCGTTCGCGTGGTAGAGCGGTACAGCCCAACGCCGCCGGACCAGCGGCAATCCTCCATGTTCGCCCGCGAGCCGATCCGTGCCCAGTGCTTCCCTCGTGATTGCTACGTACAACTGGCCCGAGGCGCTCGAACTGGTGTTGCGCAGTGTGCGCGCGCAGCGCCGGATGCCAATCGAGGTGCTCGTGGCCGACGACGGATCCGGTGAGGCCACGCGGCGCGTGGTCATGGCACACCAGACCGATTTTCCGGTACCCTTGCGGCACGTGTGGCATGAGGACCGGGGCTTTCGCCTGGCCGCCATCCGCAACGAGGCCATTCGACGGGCGTCGGGCGACTACATCCTTCAGGTCGACGGCGACATGGTGTTGGGGCGGCACTTCGTGCAGGCGCACGTGCGATTCGCGCGGCGCGGGAGCTACGTGCAGGGGAGTCGCTGTTTGTTGAGCGACGCCCTCACCCAGCGCATGCTCGCCGAGCGCCGGCATGAGGTGAAGCCGTTCACGCGGGGGCTGCGCAATCGCCAGAACGGCTGGTACCTGCCGTGGCTCTCACCGCTGGTACGGGGCCCACGGGATCCTGATCATCGCACCCGCGGTTGCCACATGGCGTTCTGGCGGGCTGACCTGATCGCCGTCAACGGCTACGACGAGTGCTTCGTGGGGTGGGGGCGCGAAGACAGCGAGCTCGCCGCGCGCTTGATTCATTCGGGGGTGGGGCGGCGCAATTTCAAGTACGGCGCCGTGGCGCATCACCTCTGGCATCCCGACTCCGCCGCCCGGGCCAGCGATGAAAGCGAGGCGCGCTACTGGTCCACGATTCGGGAGCGACGGCGTTGGTGCGACCGGGGGTTGGTGAGTGGCGCGGCGGCGTCGGCGCCTGCGCCATAGCCTGACCGCCGGCGCTGCCATGGCGGCGCCATAGCGGTGCCAATCGGCAATGACTATCGTTGCGCCATGTCCAGCCGTCTCGCCCGCAACCGGTCCACCCGCCCCGCCCAGCGGAGCTCCGCTCTCGGTCTCGTTGGGCCGCTGATCGTCGCCACCGTTTCGACGGTGGGGTGTTATTCGTATCGCCCGCTGGGTACCACCGCCGTTCCCGCCAAGGCCGAGGTCCGGTTCGAGTTCACTCCGGCCGGTGCCGACGCGCTGCGCGACGCGGCCGGGTACACCATGCGCCAGCTCGACGGGTACGTGGTGCAGGCGTTCGCCGACAGCGCCGTGCTGGTCAAGCCCAACTCCATCGTCACCGTGGACGGCGACGTACTGCCGTGGCGACGCGGTGATCTGCTGGTGCCGTGGCGTACGGTGGCACAATCGCAGCAGCGAACCATGGACAAGCGGCGAAGCCGCGGATTTGCCGCGGTCATGGGCGCCGCATTCACCGGCGTGGTGTATTTCGCCCTCCGGAGCATTGCCGGCGGCGGCGGCAGCACCGTGCAGCCGGGCGGCGGTGCCCCGGAATGACCCCATGAGCCTTCCCACCAACGCCGAACTCAACGCCATCGGCGTGCTGCGCCGTCGCCTCATCGAGGCGCGGGTCCTCGCGCCGGTGCTCGACGCGCTTGGCACCCGTTTCGGCCGCGACGAGGTCCTGGCGGTGGCACGCGATGTCATCGTCGCGCTGGCGCGCGAGCAGGGGGAAGAATTGGCGCAGGCGGTTGGCGGCTGCTCGCTGCGGCACTTCGAGGGCACACTCGATCGCTGGCAGGCCGACGACGCGCTCCAGATCACGGTGCGCGAGTCCACCCCCGATCGATTTGCCTTCGACGTGACGCGCTGCCGCTACGCCGAGATGTACCGGGAGCTGGGCATCCCCGAGCTCGGTGCCATTCTCTCGTGCAATCGGGACGCGGCGCTCATTGGCGGCTTCAATCCCGACGTGGCCTTGGCACGCACCCAGACCATCATGGGCGGCGCCTCCCACTGCAACTTCGTGTACACCCTCACCCGCGCCACGCCACCGACGCCTTCCACCCGGACCGAGTGATGTACCAGATCCTGCTCAAGCTCCACAATGTGCTCGCCTGGCTGGTGCTCGGCACCGGTTTCTTCGTCCTCGTAAAAGCGCTTGGCGCACGCGCCACCTGGAGCGTGCCGGAAACCGCCTGGGTACGCCGCCTCACGCTGCTGGTGCACCTGCAGCTGGTGGCGGGGCTCGCGCTGTGGATTGTCAGTCCCGCGGTTTCGGCGGCCCGATCCACCATGGGCGAAACCATGAAGGACGCGGCGCTGCGACGGCTCGTGGTCGAGCATCCCACCCTCATGCTGGCGGCGGTGATCAGCGCGACCGTGACGAGCGTGCTGGTGCGCAAGGCCGGGAGCAGCGAGGCCAAGGCGCAGAAGGCGTTGGTCGGCACCGCCGTGACACTGTTGCTGGTGGCCGCCATGGTTCCGTGGCAGCTCCTGACCGGCCGCTGGACCTCGTGAGCGACACGGCAGCCCGTCAGCGATAGAGCAGATACGGCTTCACGCTCGCCTCGAACGTCAGGGCGTCGGCATTCCATTGCCGGAGCAGCACTTCGATCGTGCCGTCGTCGACGGCCTTCGCGAGCGCATCCGTGCCGGCGAGGCGGTCGATGCCGCGAACGCGTGAGGGCGCATTCACCGTGGGCTCACGCCACGCGAACTCCGTGGGGTGTGCCGCACGGAAGGCGCGCAGCATGCGCACCCCCACGTCCACCGGGCGCACGGCGTTGCGGTTGGTCACCACCACCTTGATCATGGGGATCGTCTTGCCGGCGAACTTGTACCCCGGGGCGATGGTGCGCGTGGCCGTGTCGAAGCGCACCCCACCCAGCTTGAGGGCGTTGAGCCGCTCGGCGAGCGCCACGTGGTCGGTGAGATAGTCGGCACCGATAAGCTGGAATGGCGCGTCGGTGCCGCGCCCCTCGGTGGCGTTCGTGCCCTCGAAAAAGACGGTACCCGGATACAGCAGTTCCGCGTCGGGCGAGCGCAGGTTGGGCGACGGGTTCACCCGTGGCAGCCCCGTCTCGTCGAACCACATGGCCCGACGGTAATTCTTCATGGGCACAACGGTCACTTTCGCGGTGAGGGCCCGGGTGCCCACGAGAAAGCGCAGCAGCTCACCCACCGTGAGGCCGTAGCGCAGCGCCACCGCGTGCTGCCCCACGAGGGAGCGGAAGCGCAGGTCGAGGATGTTGCCTTCGAACCGGTCGGCGCGAATGGGGTTGGGACGGTCGAGCACGATGATGGGCTTCCCCGCCGCCGCCGCCGTGAGCGCGAGCGTCCACGGGTACGTGTACACGCGCGCGCCCACATCCTGGATGTCGTACACCAGCACATCCACCTCCTCGAGCATCTCCGGCGTGGGCGTCTCTACCGTGCCATAGAGCGAATACACCTTCACGCCCGTCTTGCCGTCCACGCTGTTCGCGATCTTCTCGCCGGCGCGCGCGGCGCCGCGGATGCCATGCTCGGGGCCGAAGAGGGCGGTGAGCCGAACGCCGGGCGCCTTGAAGAGCAGATCGATGCTGCTCGTGCCCTGCCGATCACGCCCCGAGTGATTCGTGATCAGCCCCACCCGCTTGTCGCGGACCAGGTGCAGCGAATCGGACAGCAGCACCTCGATGCCGGGCACCACGCCACCGCGCGGCTGTGCCGCGAGGGCACGTCCGGCCATCACGAGGGGAAGGCACACCAGCGCCACGCAGGCGGCGGCACGGCCGCGCACGTGGCGCGCGAAACAGGGGCGGGTCATATCGGGCCGGGAGATGAGGGAACGCCGTACCCGGCATAAGCTACCGGCATTTCGGCGCGGCGCGACCGCGCCCACGCCGACCTACCGCGGCGGCGGCCGCATACGCGGCATCATCTTGTCGTGCATGGCCGCCATGCCGCGGTTCACCAGCTCCGTGACTTCCGCCGCATGCGCCTGCAGCAGCGCCACGCTCGTACTGTCGGTCGACGTTTCGGTCACGATCACCCCCTTGGGGGTATGCTCCACGACCCGCGTGACGGTCGCACCGCGCGCGAGCAGCTGACGCGAGGTCGGTGAGGCCGGCGGCACATTGAGGTCCTGGGACCTGGCCATGAGCACACCGGTGGTGGCCACGTGTGCCTGCAGCTGCGCCACCATGCTCGAGTCGTCAGACTCCGTGACCGTGCGCACGCCATTGGACAGCACGGTCACGGTGCGCCGCAGCTTCTGGTGATTGGTCATGAGGTCGTGCACGATGGGCATCACGGCGGCCGCCGTGGAATCCCCCATCATCCCGCGGCCCCGGCCGCGGCCCATCATCCCTCCCCCCTGCGCCGCCATGGCCGAAGGGAGCAAACTCAGCACCAGCACGCTCGCCAGGAGCGCGGCAGGGGTGCGGATCGATACGAGTGAATGGCGCATGACTCCTCCGGGTGTTTCCTCAACGGTCGCCCGAGCCCGGTCCCGACACCATCAGCCGAATGACGCGGCGACGTGGTGCATTCCCCGACACGGCCGGGCGTCCGGTGCCCGTTGCCGTACCCCGCCGACGGTGGCCATCGTTGACGAACCCGGGCGCAGGCTGCCTCTTATGCCGCATGCGATTCCTCACCCGATTCCTCGTTGCCCTGACCTGTCTGCTGCTGCCGCGCGCGGCGCATGCCACCTGGTCGGTCATCGCCGTGGACATGGCCACCGGCCGCGTCGTCATTGCCTCGGCCACCTGCGTGGACCGTGACGATGCCTTTCTCATGGGCATTCAGGCCGTTGTCGTGCCCGGCAAAGGGGTAGCCGCCTGCCAGGCCGGCGTCGACGGTACGCATGCCAACCAGATGCTCGTGTATCGCGAGTTGCAGAAAGGCACCGACCCTGCCCGCATCATCGAGATGCTCTCGGCCGATCCCGCCTTTCAGTCGCGACAGTTCGGCATTCTGGACCTCACGGGGCGTACCGCGGGACATTCCGGCCTGTCCAATGGCTACGTCACGCAGGACATCCAGGGACAGGTGCCCGGCACGCAGATCTACTACTCCATTCAGGGGAACATCCTGCGCACCGGCGACGTGATCCCCAACGCAGTGCGCGCGTTCGTGCACACCCAGGGCGCGCTTACGGATCGGGTGATGGCGGCGCTCGAAACGGCCGACCGCTTCGGCGGCGACAGTCGCTGCGTCTGCCCGCCCCTCCCCGCCGATGGCAGCCGCCCCGCCATCGCCTGCGAAGGGCGCACGTCGTACATCGCCTACATCCTCATGGCCAATCGCACCGACCGCAGCGGTGACTCGCACAGCAACGGCACGTACGCGCTCTACCTCACGGTGGCGCAGCCCAATCAACCGGGACCGAACGCCATCAAGCCGGGAGAGAATCTCAACCCCGTGAAGACGCTGCGTACCCGCTACGACGTGTGGCGTCGCAGCCAGCCGGCGTCGTACAAGTGAGCCGCCCGTTCATGCGTACCCGGCTCGCCTCCTTCGCGCTGCGCGCCCTCTGCGCCCTGTCGATCGCGCTGCCGGTGCACACGGCCACGGCGCAGGCCCGCGTGCCCATGCGGGTGCTCACGCTCTCCACGCCGGCCTTCCCCGATGGCGGCAGCATCCCCGTGCGCCACGCCCAGGCCGGCCGCGATGTCTCGCCCGCGTTGTCGTGGAGCGGTGCGCCCGACTCCGTGCGCAGCTACGTGCTGCTGGTGCATGATGCCGATGCGGCGCAGGGTGACGGCACCGATGACACGCTGCACTGGCTCGTGTGGAACATCCCCGGCGCGGCGACGGGGCTGCCCGAGGGGGTCCCCAGCGGAGCGCAGCTGGCCGATGGGACGCGGCAGATCAGCGTGAGCGGTCCCTACTATCGTGGCCCGGCGGCCCCCGCCACCGGGCCGGCGCACCATTACGTGTTCGAGCTGTATGCCCTCGACACGATGCTCAACATCCAACCCACGGCCATGTCCGCCGCCGCGACCCGCGAGGCCGTGATGCGCGCCATGGCGGGGCGCGTGCGGGCCAAGGGCGTGCTCGTGGGGCTGTATCGCCGTCCCGCGCCCTGATCGCCGACCTTCCGGCGCATTCCCATTCCCCACTCCGGTGGAGTCATCATGAAGCAGGTCATGCTGGGTCTCGTGCTGCTGGCGGCCGCGCCGGCAATGCTGCGCGCACAGAAGCAGGAGTTCGTGCGCTACCAGGTGGGGAAGACGGTGTCGTACGGCCGACTCGACGGCGACCAGATCGTGCAGCTGCGTGCGGCGCCATGGCTGGGCGGCACACCCACGGGGGTTCGTGTCGCGCGGCGCACCGCGACGCTCCTGGCCCCGGCCACGCCGTCGAAGGTGATTGCGGTGGGGCTCAACTACCAGACCCATCTCGGCGAGCGTTCGGCGGCGGCCTATCCGGGGCTCTTTGCCAAGCTGCCCACCTCCATCGTGGCCGATGGCGACAGCGTGGTGCTCCCGCCCGACGCGAAGAATGTGCACTACGAGGGGGAGATGGTGATCGTGATGGGCAAGCGGGCGAGCAACGTGTCCAGGGAGCGCGCGAAGGAATACGTGTTTGGCGTGACCACGGGCAACGATGTGTCGGAGCGCGACTGGCAGAAGGCGGACCTGCAGTGGTTCCGCGCCAAGGCGGCCGACACCTTCGGGCCGCTCGGCCCCGTGATCGTGACCGGGGTGAACTACGACGACCTGCTGCTGGAGACGCGGCTCAACGGCACGGTGGTGCAGTCGCAGCGCACGAAAGATCTCATTTTCAGCGTGGCCGAGATCGTGAGCTACATCAGCCGGTATGTCACCCTCGAGCCGGGAGATGTGATCTACAGCGGCACCCCCGGGACAACGCAGCAGATGAAGGGCGGGGACGTGGTGGAGGTGGTATTGGAGCACGTGGGCACCCTGCGGAATCCGGTGGTGCAGCGGCGGTAAGGGGGGCACGGTGTCCACGGCACCTTATCCGCCTCCTGTTGTCATGCGTGCGAGCGGTTCCGCAGTACCCGCGTTGACAAACCGGATGGGGGGTTTCTAGCTTCGCCTCGTGCCTGCCAGATTCTTTCCGCATTGTCGTGCCTGAGATACCGGGAGATTGCGTCGCGCGCGTTCGCGCTGGTGATCTCGAGGCGTTCGAGGCGCTCTTTCGTGCAATGCACGCGCCGCTCCTGGCTTTCGGCACCCGGTACGTCGGTGATGCCGCCCGTGCCGAGGAACTGGTGCAAGACGTCTTCTTCACGCTGTGGGAGCGGCGAGCCGAGTGGATCGTGACCGGCTCCGTGCCGGCGTATCTGTTCTCGGCCGTGCGCAGCCGCGCGCTCAACGTGCGCCGCCGGGACGCCGTGGAGCAACGCTGGGCCGATGACGAGGCGCACGAGCACGTGCGCGCCCTGCATCCCGCGCCGCCGCGTGCCGACACGATGCTCGAGACAATGGAAGCGAGGGCCCGGCTCGAGACGGCCATGGCCGCCCTGCCGCCGCGCCTCGCGCAGGTCATGCTGATGCGCTGGTACGGGGGATTGAGCTATGCGGAGATCGCGAACACGCTCGGCATCTCGGTGAAAGGCGTGGAGAACCAGTTGGGCCGGGGCCTCAAGGCCCTGCGGGCGGCGCTCGGCAGCGGGTAGCCGGGGGGCTGTGGGGTTTTGGCGCGGGGGCGTGTCTACTGCCCGACCTCTCACCCCACAACATGGCAGACGACACCGAATTCGACCCCCTCCTGCTCGACCGTTACCTGGCCGGCGACTTGCCGTTGGCCGAACGGGCGCGCGTGGAACGCTGGCTCGAGGCGCATCCCCGTGATGCGCAACTGCTGCGCGAGGCCCCGCGTGCAGCCCTTGGCGCCGCGCAGGCGGCCAATACCGATGCCGCATGGCGGGCGCTTTCCGCGCGCCTCGAGGCCGCATCACAGGATGACCTGGCCGCCCGACGCTCCCGCGCGGCTCGCGGCGCCCCCCGTGGGACCCTGGCGCCATGGATGCGCCGCGTCACCGGCGCCGCCGCCGCTCTGGTCATTGCCCTCGGTGGCGTGGCCACCTGGCAAGCGACCCGTGGTGGGTCCATAGCCGCCCCCCTGGGACGTGACGTCACGGCGCAGCTTCCGGATGGCTCCCGCGTCACGCTCAGCGCCGGCAGCCGTCTGCGCTGGGGGGGACGCTTCGGTCGCGGTGCCCGCGACGTCGCCCTCGAGGGCGAAGGGTATTTCGACGTCGTGCATGACGAGGCGCGTCCGTTCCGCGTGCGAACGCGGAACGCCGTGGCGCAGGACGTCGGCACGCGCTTCGTGGTGCGGGCATGGCCCGAGTTGCCGGAGGTGGATGTGGCCGTCGAAGAAGGGGTGGTCGCGCTCATGGACACCCTGCGACCGCCCATGGAGCAGGCAACCCTGTTGCACGCCGGACAGCGCGGACGACTGCGCGAGTCCGGGGTCGTCGTCACCAGCGATGTCGCCTCGGCGCTGGCGTGGATGCGTGGCGAGTTGGTGTTCGATGAGAGCCCGTTGACCGAAGTGTTGCCCGCGATCGGACGCCGGTTCGACGTGTCCGTCACGGCCGATGCGGCGTTGGCGGGACGGCGCCTGACGGCGCGCTTCGCGGCGCAGTCGCTGGACGACGTGCTCACCGCGCTGCGTCTGTCGCTGGGGGTGCGCGTCGAGCGCAGCGGACGGACTGTCCACCTGACGCCGGAGGCACCGTGATCACATCCTGCATCTGGCGCAGTGTCGTTCTCACCTGCTGCTCGGCCTCCCTGCTCGTGGCTCAGCCCCGCGCCGTGCCGGACACGCCCGATCTGCCCGCCGGGTATCGTCGCCTCGCCGACGTGAGGGAGATCAGCGGCCCGTTGGCGAAGGCCGTCACCCTCGACGTCACGCAGGTCCCGCTCAAGGACATCCTGCGGCAGATCGCCTCCCAGACCGGGTTGTCGTACGCGGCGGATCCCGCGCAACCCGGCATGGACGTGCGGCGTACACTCAAAGTCGCCGCCATGCCCGCCCACCGAGCGATCGCGCTGCTCCTGGAGGGGACATCGCTTCAGGCGCTGGTGAGCCCGACCGGACAGCTGGCGGTGGCGTACCGTGGCCCGGCCGGGGGCCCCGGCTCGCGCACTTCGCCGTCCGGGCAGCGCGTGCGCCTGAGCGGATACGTGCGAAGCGCGGCCTCCGGAGAAGTCCTGCGTCGGGCGCGCCTTTCGGCCGACGACGAGACCGTGCGGGTCGAAAGCAACGACGATGGCTTCTACTCGCTCCTCCTGACGACGGGCACGCACCGGGTGGTGGTGCGCGCGCTCGGCTACGCGCCCTTCGACACCGTCGTCTCGCTCACCAACGACATCACCCTCACGGTCCTGCTGCAACGGCGTGAAGTGCAGTTGGCGACCGTGGCCGTGCAGGCCAATCGTGGGGGGGACGATCGACCGGACCTCGATCCGCGCACCCCCGACATGAGCGTCGTGCGGCTGGACCTCCCGGCCGTCAAGCTGCTGCCCCCGGTGCTTGGGGAGGCCGACCCGATTCGGAGTCTCGCGCTGCTCCCCGGCGTGTCCCTCTCGAGCGACGCCTCCACTGCCTTCAGCGTGCGCGGCGGCGCCGCCGACCAGAATCTCTTCCTGCTCGACGAGGCCACCGTGTACAACCCGAGCCATGTGCTCGGTTTCCTCAGCACGTTCAACGCCGATGCGATCGACAACGTGACGCTGTACAAGGGGGCCATTCCGGCGCGCTTCGGTGGTCGCCTGTCGTCGGTCGTCGACGTGCGGCAGCGCGAGGGGAACGCGAACGAGTTCAACGGCTCCGCGTCGATCGGCTTGCTCGCCGGCCGCGGTCTGGTGGAGGGACCGCTGCCGAAGAAGATCGGCTCCTACATGATCGCCGCCCGTCGTTCGTGGGCCGACCTCTTTACCGGACTCGCCAGCGATTCGGCCGTCCAGGGGACCACCGCGTTCTTCTACGACATCAACGCGAAGACGAATGTGCGCCTGGGGTCGACCGGGGCCCTGCTGCTGTCGGGGTACCTGGGCCGCGACCGCGTTGCCGGCATCGGTGACCTGGGGGCCGGTTGGGGTAATCGGGCGCTCACCCTCCGCTGGAATCAGGCGCTGCGCAGCAACCTGTTCTCCAAGCTGACCATGTCGTGGGGAGACTACGACTACCGGCTCGACATTCTCACGGGCACGAGCGACAAGGTGCGGTGGAACTCGCGGATCGGCAGCCTCAACGTGCGGCTCGACGAGGCGTGGTATCTCTCGCCAACCAATACCATCGAGTTTGGTGCCGAACTCACGAGTCAGCGCATCAATCCCGGTGATCTCGTGCCCGTGGGCGCCGGCAACGCCTTCAACGAACGGCGCATCCAGCGTCGCAACACCCTGATGCCGGCGGCGTGGCTGGGCCAGGAGTTGGGGATCGGCCCGCGCGTCTCGGTCCGCTACGGCCTGCGGGTCGCGGGCTACGAACGCCGCGGTCCCGCCACGGTGTACTCGTACGTGAACGATACGCCCGTGAGGTACTCGGCGGCGCTCGAGCGCTTCGAGCCGGGTGTCGTGCGCGACAGCACCCAGTTTGGGGCCGGCGCGCGCCTCTCCTCGAGCGCGGGCCTCGAGCCCCGCATCTCCGGTCGGTTTCTGCTCAACGCGTCATCCAGCGTGAAGGCCAGCTATGCGAGGACGCAGCAGTTCCTGCTGCTGGTGTCGAACACCAACTCCATCAGCCCGCTCGACGTGTGGGAGCCGTCCGGGCAGTGGATCCGGCCCCTGCTGGCCGACCAGTACGCCGTCGGATACAGCGCGACGCGCGGCGGCGTCGAGCTGTCGGTCGAAGGCTTCTACAAGCAGGCCCGCAACGTGGTGGACTTCATCGATGGCGCCGACATCCTGCTCAATCCGCGCATCGAGACGCAGATGGTGCAGGGGCAGGGGCGCGCCTACGGCCTCGAGCTCCTGGCGCGGCGATCGCAGGGTACGGTGACGGGGTGGGTCAGCTACACGCTTGGGCGTGCCGAGCAGCGCATCCCGGCGCCGGGGGGCCGTAGCGGCGGCATCAACGACGGGCGCTGGTACGTGACCCCCTTCGACAAGACGCACAACCTGAACGTGGTGGCCTTGCGTCCGCTCGGCGCGAAGTGGACCCTCGGCAGCACGTTCACCCTGGCCACCGGGTTGCCGACGACGTTCCCCACGTCGCGCTATCAGGTCGACGGTCTGCTCGTGACGGAGTACGGCGCACGCAACGGCGGGCGCCTGCCGCTGTACCATCGCCTCGATCTCTCCGCGACGCGGAAGGGCACGCGCGGTGAATGGCAGTTCGGCCTGCTCAACGCCTACAACCGGTTCAACGCCCAGGCGCTGCGGTTCCGCCAGCGCCAGGACCAGCCGCTCGTCACCGAGGCGGTGCAGACCTCCATCTTCGGCATCGTGCCAAGCGTTGCCTACACCTTCAACTTCTGAGCGCTTCATGTCGAAACGCGGTGTGCTGCCGGTGTTGCTGATGTCCCTGTTGGTCCTGTCCGGCTGTGAACGGGTCGTCAACGTGAGCGGCCTGGACTACGAGCCGCGCCTTGTGGTGGAGGCGCGCCTCGAGCGGGAGCGCGGGGTCGCCTCGGCCGATCAGGTCATCCGTCTCAGCGTCACGCAGGATGTGTTCAGCACCGCTGCGGCGACGGCGGCACGCGGCGCAACGGTGCGGGTGCTGGACGACGCAAACCGCGCCACGCTGTTCGCCGAATCCCCGCGGGAGCCCGGGACCTATCGTGCCGCGGCGATGGCCTTGCCGGTAGGCCGCGCACTGACGCTGGAAATCGAGTGGGAAGGCGATCGCTACCGCGCCACCGAAATCATGCAGCCCGGCGTCGCCATGGACTCGCTGTTCTTCCGTGCCGAGTTCGACGAGGTGGATACCGGGCGGAACTGGCGGGCCACGATTTCCGTGAAGGACCCCGGGGACCAGCGGAACTTCTACCTGTGGGACCAGTGGATCGATGGGCGCCGGCTCGTTTCGCCCGACAGCGAGGAGTTCTCGCGGGTCGTGCAGTCCGATGATCGGTTCAACGGCTCGACGGTGCGCCAGTTTCAGCCATACTCGGACTGGCTCGTGAGTTCCGGCCAACTGGTGCGGGTGCGGCAGCTGGCGATCTCGGAGCAGTCCTTCCGATTCTACACGGCGTTGTCCGCGCAGGTGGGAAACAACGGCTCGCCGTTCGGCGTGCCGATCAGCAGCGTGCGTGGGAACGTCGCGAACATCACGACGCCGTCGCGGCGGGCCGTGGGGTATTTCATAGCCGGGGAGTACACGGAACTGGAGCGACGGGTGCCGTAGCCGGCGGTGAGGCTCGCGGAACTGGCCGTCATCTCACCGGCGGTCAACCTCCGTGCCCCCGACCAGTCGGCAATGGCGCCGCAGGGATCCAAGACCCTGCGGCGCCATTGTCAATTCCAGTCGGGGGCAAGCAGCGACCTCCTGCTTCCGCGGCCCTCGCGCCGGTGCAGATGAAGAGCATCCGGGAGCAGGCCAAGGTGAGTCAGGCGGTGTTCGCGCGCCGTCTGGCCCCGTCTTGCTAGGGGTAGCACTTGGTGCTACACTTTATCAATGGCTCGACCGCCCGGTGCTTCCCGCGTGTTCAAGACGGCGTGGTTCGTCAAGGCTGCCAGGAAAGCCGGTATCGGGGACGACGAGCTGTGTCGAGCCGTGAAGCAGGCACAGGCCGGGCAGTGCGACGACCTTGGTGGCGGGGTGTACAAGAAGCGGGTGAGCCGGAACCTCTACCGGAGCGTCGTGCTCGCGAAGGGCGGCTGGCACTGGGTGCTCACGTACCTGTTCGCGAAGAAGGACAGGGCGAACATCGATGCGGTTGAGCTCGAAACCTTCCGGGAGCTCGCCAAAGGGTATGAGAAGCTGACGGCCGCACAGCTCCGCGTGCTGCTCACGTCCAGGGACCTCGAGGAGATCTGCCATGGCGACCAAGCCTAAGCACAAGAGCGACGCCTTCGAGGCGATTCATTCCGCCGCGTCCGCGCTTCATCGGGTCGGCGCCATCGGCAAGACCACCATGCGCCAGTTCGACGAGGCGGCGCTGAGTGCTCCCGAGCCGCTTGCCCCGGCCCAGATCAAGAGAATCCGGGAGCAGGCCAAGGTGAGCCAGGCGGTGTTCGCGCGTCGTTTGAACACCAGCGCCAGCACCGTGGAGAAGTGGGAGACCGGGGCCAAGCGGCCGAGCGGGGTGGCGCTCAAGATGCTGGCGGTCGTGAAGAAGCATGGGTTGGCAGTGCTGGACTGAGCCCACGCGATACTGGTCCCACCCGACGACAGAACCCCCGCACCGACCGAAGCCGATGCGGGGGTCTCTATGTCTCTCAGTCGGGGCGACTGGATTTGAACCAGCGACCTCCTGCTCCCGAAGCAGGCGCTCTACCGGGCTAAGCTACGCCCCGTGCAATACCGCGGTGCACCTACTCAACCCACCAACGCGCCTGGAAGGACTCGAACCTCCAACCTTCTGATCCGTAGTCAGATGCTCTATCCAATTGAGCTACAGGCGCAACGGACCACCACGCACACCGCAGTACCACACTGCTTACTGCTCCCTCGCCCGAGGGCGAGGCCTCCGCAACCTACCGGGTCGCCCGGCGCGTCGCCACTGCCCGCGCTGCCGTCCCGATCCTGCCGCACTGCATCCTGCATGGGTCGTACAAGACTCGAACTTGTGACCTCCACGATGTCAACGTGGCGCTCTAACCAACTGAGCTAACGACCCTCGACATCGGACCAACAGAGCGGGAAACGGGACTCGAACCCGCGACCCCAACCTTGGCAAGGTTGTGCTCTACCAACTGAGCTATTCCCGCGTACAACCCGAACAGCGCCGCTGGCCGCCGCCGCCAGGGTGCCTGGTTTCACCGTTCGCCGCCACGAGGGGCCACGTGGGTGAACCGGGGCATGGAGCCGAGGGGAATCGAACCCCTGACCTCTTGAATGCCATTCAAGCGCTCTCCCAACTGAGCTACGGCCCCGGACCCTGAGCCAACCGCCGCGGCGGCCAACGCACCGCGCAGCAGGGTCTCAGGAACCGCGCAGTCTAGTCAGGTGTATGTCCCTCGTCAAGCAGACTCCCGGAATTCACACTGGCGCTTCCTTCGCGGTGTCGTATCTTGCATGGCTACCCCCGTTTCGCATTCGACCGCGTCTCTGACCCGGTCCTTTTTCCCGGGGGGCGCGTGCCGGCGCCGCTGCCTGGCCAGCCGAATCGCCCGTACCACCACACGCTGTTCTTCTCTGTTTCCCCAGCAGGGATGATGTCTCATCCCGAGGTCGCATAGCACATCATGACCGAAGTCAAGCGGAAGCGCCGTCGTGCGGCCCCCGCGGGCATTGCGCCCAGCGAGCCGGAGCGCGACATCCTCGACCAGTACCTCTACGAAGTCTCGACCTATCCGCTGCTCAAGGCCGCGGAGGAGATCGACCTCGCCAAGAAGATCCGGGCTGGTGACCAGGACGCGCTGCAGGAACTCGTCAAGCGCAACCTCCGCTTCGTCATTTCCGTTGCCAAGAAGTACCAGAACCGTGGCCTGCCGCTCATCGATCTCATCGGCGAAGGCAACGTCGGGCTGCTCACCGCGGCGCGGAAGTTCGATCCCGATCAGGGCGTGAAGTTCATCTCGTACGCCGTGTGGTGGATTCGTCAGGCCATTCTTTCGTCGCTTGCCCGCCAGGGGCGGACCGTGCGCGTGCCGCTCAACCGCACCGCTGACCTCTCGCGCATCATCAAGGCGTCGGAAATCCTCCGCCAGAAGCTGCGTCGTGAGCCCTCGCCCGAGGAACTCGCGCAGGTGACGGGGCTGTCGGTCGATGTGGTGCAGTCGCTCGCCGCGCTCAACACCGGCGACGTGCGCCTCGACGCCCCCATGGATCCCGATGGCGATCGCTCGCTCATCGAGCGCTTCGTGGCCGATGAAATGCCCGACACGGAAGAAGAGGCGATGAATCGCTTCCTCACCGATGAAATCGAGCAGGCGCTCTCCACGCTGCCCCCGCGCGACGCCAAGGTGCTGCGGCTGTACTTCGGCCTCGAGGGCGGGCGGGAGCACACGCTCGAGGAAATCGGCTCCATGCTGGGCGTCACGCGCGAGCGGGTGCGTCAGCTGCGTGACCGCGCCCTCAAGCGGCTGCGCGAGGGCGATGTGGGCCGCGCGCTGGGGTCGTTCGCGGCGTAAGGGACAGGCCACCGGCCACCCGAGACCCGAAACTCCCCGCGGTTCACGAGTCCCCCGTGAGCCGCGGGGAGTTTCGCGTTCCGGGTCGCCGGTGGCGGGTGACAGATCCCTCCTGGCCCAGCGAAGACGTGCACAACTAGCCACAATCGCGCGGTGGTGTCATCTTTGTGATCCCATGATCGAATTCCGCAACGTCCACAAGGCTTTCGGCCCCAAGAAGGTGCTCCGCGGCTTCTCCCTGACGGTCAAGGAGGGAGAGACCATGGTCATCATCGGCTACTCGGGAACCGGCAAGTCGGTGGCCATCAAGCACATTGTCGGCCTGCTCGAGCCCGACGAGGGCGAAGTGTGGGTCGATGGGCTGCGGGTCGACGAACTCGCGCGCAAGGATCTCTACGCATTGCGCGGGCGCATCGGGTACGTCTTCCAGTTCGCCGCCCTCTTCGACTCCATGAGCATCGGCGAGAACGTGGCCATGGGGCTGCGCAAGCAGGGGGCGCTCTCCGAAAAGGAGATCGGCGTGCGGGTCGATGAGGCACTCAACCTCGTCGATCTCCCCGATGTGCAGAACCGCATGCCCGCCGAACTCTCCGGCGGCATGCGCAAGCGCGTGGGCATTGCGCGCGCGATCGCCCTGCGCCCCAAGTACATCCTCTACGACGAACCCACCACCGGCCTCGATCCGGTCACCTCGGCCACCATCGACCAGCTCATGGTGCGCATGCGTGAACAGCTGGGGGTCACGGGCATCGTCATCACGCACGACATGCGCAGCGCCTACACCGTGGGGACGCGCATCGCCATGCTGTACGAAGGGCGGGTGCACGCCGTGGGCACCGTGGACGAAATCCAGCACAGCACGGACCCACTGGTGCGCCAGTTCGTCGAGGGGCGGGCCACCCTCGACGACCACTCGCCCTTGGTGGCGGGGCTCCCGGGCAGTCTCCCGCCGGATGTGCCGACCACGCCGCATCGGTGATGGTCACCCCGGCCCGCGATCCGCGCCGCGACTCCCGTCGCGACGGTCCCGACGCGTCATCCTCCGCACCGGGGGGCGACGCGGAGGGGCGCCGGGGTCCCCGCGCCAGGCTCGAGACGTCGGCCGGCGGGGTGGTGTACCGCGTGCACGAGGGCGAGCCGCTCTTTCTGCTCATTCGCGACAGCTACCGGAACTGGGGTTTCCCCAAGGGGCATCTCGAGACCGACGAGGCGCCCGACGCCGCTGCGTTGCGCGAGGTGCGCGAGGAGACGGGGCTCGACGACGTCATGCTCGACGGACAGATCGACACGATCGACTGGTTCTTCCGCTTCCGCGGCAAACTGGTGCACAAGGTCTGCCACTTCTTCCTCATGCGCACCGAGGCGGAACGGACCACGCCGCAGCGCACCGAGGGGATCACGGCCTGCAAGTGGGCGCGCTTCGACGAGGCGGCGCAGCTGGTGAGCTACGCGAATGCGCGCGACGTGCTGCTGCGCGCCAACGCGATGGTGCAGGGAATCGATGTGAACGTCGATCCGGCCGAGGCGCCGCGGCGTCCCACCCCGCCGGCCTCGATGCCGGCCGTGGCGGGCGACCAGACCACCTGACGCCGCGCATGCCCCCGGCTTCGCGTACCGCCGACGCGTCGGCGCCCCTGCTCTGTGTCGTCGCGCTCTGCAAGCGTGACCGCGCGCGGCAGCTCGTGCGCACGGCGTTTCCGCGACGGCGCGCGCACGTGGTATCGGCCAAGAGTGCGACGGACGTGGAAACGCACCTGGTACGGGAGCTGGTGGACGCCGTCATCATCGACGCGGGAGCGGGCGACGACGCGCAGCGGCTCATTGCCCGCGCCGATGAATTCCAGAGCGTCCCCTTCGTATTGGTGACGACGCTGCTCCCGGCCGATGCGCCGCTGCTGGCGCGGGCCGCCGACGCCGGCATCTGCGAGGTGCTCATCGAAGGGGTCGACGAGGGCGCCGCCCGCGAATTGGTCACGCGTCGCGCCTTCTCCGTGCGTTTCGAGCGGGCGTTGGCGGTCCCGCCGCCGGTGCTGCACCTCGAGACGCCGCTGCAGCTGGCGGTGTGGCACAGTGTGGTGCGGCGCGCCGGTCGGCCTGTGCGCACGGACCAGTTGGCGAAGGAACTCGGGGTCTCCCGCGAACATCTCTCGCGCAGCTTCGCGGCGGGGCAGGCGCCCACGCTCAAGAAGATCATCGACTTGGTGCGGGTGCTGGCCGCGGCCGAACTGTCGAAAAACGCGGGCTACGATGTGCGCGATGTGGCCGAGGTGCTGGGCTTTGCCAGCTCTTCTCATTTGAGCAGCACGACGCAGCGGCTGGTCGGGGCTCGCGCGTCCAGTCTCAGTCGCCTGCGCGCCATGGACCTGCTCGAACGGTTCACGCGCTATGCCGCATTGCCCGACGAGGAGTCGCCGCCGGCGTAAGGTCTGGCCGGGACAGCGGTCGGGGGTGGTTGGGGTCGGGGTACGGCCACGGCGGTCGGGGTACAGCCACCGCAGTCGGGGCCCTGCCACCGCGGTCGGGGGGCCGACCCGCAGTCGGGGTCGTGGCGGGGCCCGGGTTGGGTCGGGGTCGGGGTCGTTGTCATGGCGCGGGGGACCGGCGGCGGCGGTCGGGGGTGGGGTCAGGGGGGCGCGACGCTGCGCTGGCGCCGGTCGGGGTCGACCACGGTGGAGCGGTCGTGGCTCCGGATGCGGTTGGGGGGGAG
>NZ_JAJTHI010000026.1 GCF_021298855.1 Gemmatimonas sp. | reverse complement strand
GGTCAGAGCTGGGGTCAGAGCTGGGGTCAGAGCTGGGGTCAGAGCTGGGGTCAGAGCTGGGGTCAGAGCTGGGGTCAGAGCTGGCTCCCACTTTGCGGCCTCGCTGCGCTACCACGGTAGCGCGCGCGTAGAAGTGATGAGGGGGAAACGGCGCTGGCGGATAGTGTTGTAGGCCAGTCTTCTGTCTCACGCCCAGCTTCCATTACACGTGGCTCGTATTCCACGCAGCGTAGTCCCCGGTGTTCCAGCGCATCACATCCAGCGCGGCAACAATCGTCAGGCCATCTTCATTGATGACCTCGACCGTCGAGTCTACCGTGAGCTGCTGATAGTCGGCACGCAGCAATTTGGCTGTGCTGTACACGCGTGGGTGTTCATGGCCAACCATGTTCACCTGCTCATTACGCCGCTACGGGCTGATGGCCTTGGTCGCCTTACCCAATGGATGGGTGCCAAGTACGTTCGGTGGTTCAACCAGCGCCATGGCCGAACGGGGACTCTTTGGGAAGGGCGCTTCCGATCCAGCGTGATCACCTCAGCGCGCTACTTTCTGACGTGTAGCCGCTATATCGATCAGAATCCTGTACGAGCCGGTCTTTGTACTTCGCCGGGGCAGTTCCCGTGGTCGAGCTACGCTTGCCTGGCGCTTGGGCATCCGGACACGCTCGTTACTGAACACGCCGAGTACTGCTCGCTCGGAGCTAGCGCTCCATTGCGCCGGGCCGCGTATCGTGACTTGTGTGATCCTCAGGTGGACGATGCCACACTCACCTACGTGCGGCAGGTGTTCCGGCGTGGTGAGCGGCTCTGACCCCAGCCCTGACCCCAGCCCTGACCCTAGCCCTGACCCTAGCCCTGACCCCAGCCCTGACCCTAGCCCTGACCCCAGCTCCCCTGACCCCAGCCCTGACCCCAGCTCCCGCGACGGCGGCTGACCAGCCAGGCGCTCACGAGGGAGAACGGAAGGGCCACCGGCAGCGGTTCGAGGAAGGTGTAGGCTGCCACCACAAACGGGTTGCGATAGGCTTCCGCAAACTCGGTCATCTGCTGCTGCATCGCGGCCAGTTCGGCGGCACTCTTGCCGGCGGCGCGCGCCTGCTCCACGGTGAAGCGGCCGTACTCCACCATGAAGTCGGGGAGCAGGGTGTAGTACACCACCTCCCAGATCACGATGTACACGAGCGTGGCCACCAGCGCGATCAGCGCCGCCACCTTGAGCGCCTGCCCGAAGGTGACCGTGCCGCCGGACACATGATCGCGATACTGCCGTGTCCCCACATGGATCATCAGAAAGGCGAGTACCATGCTCGTGTATCCGATGGCCATGCCAAGCGGACCGAAGCCGATCTGCTCGCGAAACGGATACGTGACCAGGAACATGCCGCCCATGATGGACCCGGCAATGAGTCCCGATGTCATGACCACGCGGGTGGTGGTCGTCACACTGTCTTGCGGCACCAGACGCTCCGTGGTTGATGTGCGCCGATCCAACCGCATCGGCTTCATGGGATGAGGCCAAGCCGGCGTGCCGCCTGCGACGGGTTGCGGTGGGAGAGCGTTTCGGGGTCGATTGCAGGCAGTGATGAGGGGGCGGCTGGCACCAAGGGCGGCGATGCCCAGGCTGGCATCGCTGGCGCCGTCCTGGCGAGAGTCCGTCCGGCCCACATCCCCACGCCCGCGAAGAGGACGGCCCCCATTTCGGGGGCGATCTCGAAGGAGTGGCCGCTGAAGGATCCGGGGGAATCCCGACCATGGTCCCAAGCTACGCTCACGGCAGCGCCGGCGTGCCGTAACGAATCACCCACGCGCCGCGTATGGACGGCAAGCGCCCCCCTTGCCCCAGCCCAACGCGTCGTGTCCCTGCTGCCCCTGCTCGTGGTGCCCCTGCTGCTGACCTCGGTCGGCACTCCGTCCGCGGCGACTCGGCGCATTGAACCGGGCCCGGTATACGATGGCCGCAGCGGCAAGACCAAGGTGTCCGTGCCACGCGCCGAGCGGGCCCCGGTGATCGACGGCATGCTCGACGAACCGGAATGGGGCACCGCGTCCGTCCTCACCGGATTCTCCCAGTTCTTTCCCACCGATGGGGTTGCCGCGCAGGACAGCACGGAGGTGCTGGTGTGGTACAGCGGCACGGCATTGCACGTGGGCGTGCGAGCCCATGCGGCCCCGGGCAGCGTGCGCGCAACACTGGCCGACCGCGACCGCATCACGCAGGACGACAACATCCAGCTGTTCCTCGGCACCTACAACGACAGTCGGCAGGCGCTGGTGTTCGCCGTCAATCCCTTCGGGATCCAGAGCGACGGCGTGCTCACCGAAACCGGTGCGGCAACGGGCGGCGGCTTCGCGAGCACCACCACCCGAGCACGCGAAGCCACGGATCTCGCGCCCGACTACGTGTGGCGCTCCAAGGGGCGCGTCACCGACCGCGGCTACGAAGTGGAGATCGCGATTCCGTTCAAGAGCCTCCGCTATCGCAACGGGGATGTGCACACCTGGCAGTTGAACGTGGTGCGCACCGTGCAGTCCACCGGGCATGAGCAGACGTGGACCGCGACGAAGCGGGCGAGCGCGAGCTTTCTCGCCCAGTCGGGGACGCTCGACGGGTTGCGCGACCTGCAGCGAGGCGTCACGGTGGATCTCATCCCCACGGTGACGTCGAGCGCATTCGGTGGGCAGGGCGCGACGCCCGGCTCATGGCGCTACGACACGCAGCGCCCCGACATTGGCGGCAGTGCGCGCTGGGGAATCACGAGCAATCTCACGCTGTCGGGAACGGCCAACCCGGACTTCTCGCAGGTGGAAGCCGACGCGACGCAGTTCTCGCCGGATCCGCGCATTGCGGTGTTCTTCGCCGAACGACGCCCCTTTTTTCTCGAAAGCCAGGAGCAGTTCAGCACCCCGAATCGCCTCATCTACACGCGACGCATCTCGCAGCCGATATTCGCCACGAAACTCACCGGCAAGCAGCGCGGTTTCGACATCGGCGTGCTCTCCGCCGTGGACAGCCGCGAGGCCTCGGTCACGGGCCGCGAGTCACCGCTGTTCAACATCGTGCGCCTGCAGCGGGATGTGGGGAAACAGAGCCGGTTGGGGTTCGTCTATACCGATCGCACGGAAGGACGCAACTGGAATCGTGTGGTGGGGGTGGACGGCCGGCTCGTGCGTGGCGTCTACAGCGTGCAGGCGCAGGCGGTGCGCAGCTTCACCCGCACCGGCGATGAGTCCGGATCGGCGCCGCTGTGGGATCTCTCCGCGGTACGCAATGGACGGGCGTTCTACGCGCGCTATGTCCTCAACGGCATCTCACGTGATTTCGATGCGCAGAGCGGGTTCATTGCGCGCCCCGGGATTGCGAACATCAGTGCCACGCACCGGCTCAACCTGTTCGGCAAACCCGGTGCCCTGGTGGAAGTGTTCAGCCCCGAGGTGTACGTCCTGGGACGATATCAGTACGCGGACTTCGTGACCCGGCGGCCGGCGCAGGATGCGCAGTTGCACCTGCGCACGAACACACGCCTGCGTGGCGGCTGGCAGGTGGGAGCGCAGTGGCTGCGTGAGGAGTTCGGTTTCGATCGCGACCTCTACGCCAATTACGTCCTGTTGCGTCCCGGGTCGGGCGGGCGGGTGGATACGCTCGGGTATACCGGCACGCGGCGGTTGCCCAACTTCGATTGGGTCACGTCGGTGAGCACCCCGGAGTTCAAGCGCTTCAGCGCCACCACCGTGGCGGTCTGGGGACAGGACGAGAACTTCCCCGAATGGAGTTCCGCCGACATCCTCCTCTTCAACCAGTCGCTCAACCTGCGCCCCACGGAGCAGCTGCGCCTGTCGGCGACGTGGGCGTACGAAACCTTTCGCCGCAAGACCGACGGCTCGCTGGTGCTGTCGCGGAATACCCCCCGCGTGCGTGCGGAGTATCAGGTCACGCGACAGGTGTTCGTGCGGGTGATCGGTGAACACTCGGTAGTGCAGCAGGATTCGCTGCGCGACGACTCCCGTACGGAGCTGCCGGTCTACCTGCGGCAACGCGACGGGACGCTGCGGCGGGCCGTGGCCTTCGAACGCACCCGCGCCCGGCTCGATGTGCTCTTCTCGTATCTGCCGTCCCCGGGGACGGTGGTGTACTTCGGATATGGCGACCAGTTGCGCGCGGACGAGCCTGATGGTTTCCGCACCCTGCGGCGCTCGGCGGATGTGTTCTTCGCCAAGGTGAGCTACCTGTTCCGGATGCAGTAGCGACGCTAGGTGGAGTCGGCGCGAAGCAGTTGGCGGGCGGCCTTGCGGAGACGCGCGAGCGGCCATGCCTCCCGGGTGGCCAGCTGGCGGTTCCAGATGGGACGCAGTTCCGGCGTGCGGTCGGCGAGCCCTTCGAAGAAATCGCGTGCGGGCCGGTCGAGGTCGTACCACACGGCAGTGAGGTCTACGGCGAGGGCGTGGTCGAGCGCCGCGAGGCACTCCTGCTCGAGCGTGGGAAAGCGGTCGCCGAACTGCGCCTGCCATTCGCGGAAGGCACGAAGCCGGTGCTCCCACGCTTTCTCGAACATGCTCACGGACGCGCGGCTGGTCTGCCCTGGATGCAGCCGATAGCGGCACGTCACGGCATCGAGGAGTGCAAAGCTGCCCTGGGTGGCCAGGCGCAACCAGAGTTGATAGTCCTCGGCGTGCCGTTCCCCGTCCTGATAGCCCCCCACACGCTGCAGAGGCTCACGGCGCAGCACGCAGGTGGTCTGCGCCACCGGGTTGGGCCCAAGCATGTGCGCCAGCAAGGCGCGTTCGGCGAAGTGCTGATGGCCACTTGTTTCGGCGATGGGAGGGAACACATCGCCCGTGGTGGTCCGGCTGCTGCACAGAATGGCTCCCGATTCGTCGAGGGCGCGCAGCGACAGTTCGAGATGCCGGGGATGCCACATGTCGTCGGCATCGAGGAAGGCGACGATGCTGCCGGACGCTCGTGCGATGCCGATGTTGCGCGCGCGCGCCGACCCTCCATTGCTCGTACTCTCCACCAGCGTCACGTCGAGCGTGCGCGCCACCGCCACGGTATCGTCGGGCGAGCAGTCGTCGACGACAATGACTTCCCCAGGCTGAACCGTCTGGGCGCGAACGGACGCGATGGCCTCGCCGAGGAATGCCGCCGCCCGAAACGCTGGAATGACCACGGACACCGAGCGACCCTCGGTCCGCAGGGAGTTACCCATCACCCGGTCCTAATCTTGAGAGGGAGAGCGAAAGCGAAGGTCACGGCCGGATGGGGAAATGGCCGATTCGGGCTGTCGGAATCACACTGACACCGAATACAGCGGCGAGTTCCGTGCCATGCGGGGTCACGGCCTCGCACCGTGTCTCGTCGTGAGGCGATACAGATGCCACGACGTTCCCCGCAGGACGTCGGCGGCGACTTCCGTGCGTACGTACCGTCGGTCGAGGCCGTCTGCCATGTACTGCCACGGGTCCTGAAAATCAGCCTCGAACTGCACGAGCCAGAGGTCAGGCGCCGCGTGCGCGCCGAGCCATGCTTCGGTACTGTCGCGCGTGACCGGAACGGTTGCCCACCCCTTGAAGGCCTGACTGGCCCACCAGGCTTCCACATTCACCGGAAAGCCGAGTATCGCGGGGGCGCTGTCCCGACGCAGGTGGTAGCGCAGGGGCACGGCCGCATAGTTCGAGATGATGTGCACGGGGAGGCGGCTCGTATCGGCGCGGATGACCGACGCGATGTGGGCCAGCGGGTGCGCTTCCGGTGTCGTCGTCATGCGCAGGCAGCCCGCCAGCGACACGACGGTGGCCGCGGGACCGGCAAGGACCAGCGCCGGTCGCAGGCGATGCAGCGCCACCAGCCCCCGCCAGAGCAACAGGAACAGCGCCGGGGCTGCCACCAGGAGATAGCGACGGGAGATGGGCACGATGAGCGTGCCCGCTGCCGACACAGCGAAGACGACAAGCAGCGTGAACGCCAGCTCGTCGCGTGAGCGCAGCGCCATGAGCACCCCAACCACAAGCACCAGGAAGGGAGCGGCGAGGAGGCCCGCCAGTACAACGCCGGGAGCGGGGAACACGCCCATGATGCTCGCGGTGCTCATGGCGAGATCCCTGGCCCACGGGATCATCCCCGGTGTTGTCGCGACCGTTCCCGCCGGCGTGGTCGCTGCGGCGGTGCCATTCGCCCGGGTCGCTGGCGTGGAGGCCGGGCCCGTCGCCGCCACCGCCTCGACGTGCAGGCGGTCAATGGCCGTTTTCCGGGCACGCTGCTCGAGGATGACCGGAAGCCAGAGCACGGTGCCCACCCCAGCCAGCACGGCGAACCGCACAAAGGGGCGCCACTCGGCGCGTCGCCGCAGGCAGCGCAGCAGCCAGGCGAGCCCTACGCCGCACAGGAAGAAGAGCCCCGTGTAGTGCGTATACACGAGCAGGGTGGCCGCCACGGCGAGGGCGGTGGCGTCCGACTGCCGGGCAGCGCCGCGCTCGTCGTGCAAGCGCACGATGCACGCCAGTGATGCCGTCGCCAGCAGTACCGTGAGCGCATACATGCGCGCTTCGCTGCCGTAGTACACGAGGGCCGGCGACAGCGCGAACAGGGCCACGGCGGCGCTCCGCACGGCGGCGGTGCCACCTGCCGGTCGCAGGGCTGCGGCGAACACGAATACGCTCGCCGTGTATGCCAGGAGTGACGGGAGGCGCAAGGCGAGCGGACTGTCGCTGGCGAGCCGCTGCCACCCGTTCATGAGCGCAAAATAGAGCGGCGGATGCACATCGCCGGTCACGAACGTCCAGAGCGAAGGCAGCGACATGGTCGAGAGCCACCACGTATGGTACTCGTCGAGCCACAGTTCGCGACGTTCCGCCAGGATGCCCGCCAGCACGAGGCCCGTGAGGGCCAAGGCCACGACGAGCGTGCGGTGAGCCCCTTCGTCCCAGCGCCTGCGGTCCGCGGGTCGCCGTTGGTCGTCGGCGCCCATCATCGCACGCTGTGCCGGATGCGCAGCAGATCGAGGAACGCCCGGAAGAAATCACGGGGGCGCACCTTCGATCCATCCACGTCAACCCACTGCTGCAGCGGCAGCTCGAAGATGCCGCGACTGCGATCGGTCGCGTGTGCGCGCTCGGGGAGGGCGAGCAGTCGGGCGATCATTTCCACATCGAAGATCCAGCGGGACACGAACGGTCGACGCAGCACATCCCGCAGGCTCGTCGATACCCGGAACATCTTGGCGCCGCACTGCGTGTCGTACACCGGCAGGGTCAAGGTCACCGACACCGCCGTGGCGAACACGCGACCGAGATAGTGGCGGATGGCCCGCCGACGGATGTTGCGGCCCAGCAGCTGCACGCGCGCGCCGAAGATCCAATCGGCATCCGGGTTGCGCCGGAAGGTCCCCAGAAAGTTGGGGATCTCCTCGAGGGGCGTGGCGAGATCGGCGTCCCAGAAACCCACGAATTCCAGCCCCGGACGCTCGAGCAGCGTCAGCAGCCCCTGGCGCACCGCTTCCGCCTTCCCCCCATTGGCAGGGAGGCGCAGCACCTCGGCGCGGCCGGAGGCCGACGCCTGCACCAGGTCGTCGAGCACTGCGGCCGTGTCATCGGTGCTGCCGTCGTCCACGAACAGCAACGCCGGTCCCGACGGATCGGACAGGAACGTCCGGAAGGTGGCCCGATCGAGCCGCCGGGCCTCGTTGTAACAGGGGACAACGAGACCCAGCGCCGACGCCTGCAATGTCGAATCGTTCAATCGTGTCTGGGGCACACTGTGTCGTTCGGGAGCGGCGCGGCTACTTCCGAATGCTGTCCTTGCGCGCCTTGGGGAACTTCTCGGTGAGCAGGTCGGTGTACTGCCGCTCGCCTTCGCCAATGTAGATCTGCCGGGGGCGGGCGATCTTCTGCTCCTTGTCCAGAATCATCTCTTCCCACTGGGCCATCCAGCCCGCGACGCGCGCCACGGCAAAGAGCACCGTGAAGAAGTCGGTCGGGAAGGCCATGCTGCGATAGATGAGGCCCGTGTAGAAGTCGACGTTGGGGTACAGCTTGCGGGCGATGAAATACTCATCGCTGAGCGCGATCCGCTCGAGCTCCAGCGCGATCTCGAGGTCCTTGTCCATGCCGACCTGCGCGAACACCTCGTCGGCGAGTTGCTTCACGATGCGCGCACGCGGGTCGTAGCTCTTGTAGACGCGGTGGCCGAAGCCCATGAGCCGCTGTTCCCCCTTGCCGCTCTTGACCGCCTCGATGAACGCCGGGATGTTCTTCTTGTCGCCGATCTCGCTGATCATGCGCAGCACGGCTTCGTTCGCGCCGCCGTGCAACGGACCGAAGAGCGCGGCGATGCCGCCGGCAACCGCCGAGAACGGGTCCACGCCCGACGAGCCGATCGCGCGCACGGCGCTCGTGCTGCAATTCTGCTCGTGATCGGCGTGCAGGATGAGGAGCACTTCGAGCGCCTTCACGAACACCGGGTTCGCTTCGTACTTGGGCTCCGACATGCGCGCCACCATGGAGAGGAAGTTCTCCGTGTAGCTGAGATCGTTGTCGGGGTAGATGAAGGGCAGCCCCTTCACGTGCCGGTACGCGAAGGCGGCAATGGTCGGCAGCTTCGCCATGAGGCGAATCATGCTGATGTAGCGCTGCTGCGGGTCGTGAATGTCCCGCGCCTGCGGATAGAAGCTGGACAGCGCGGCGGTGGCGCTGCACAGCATGCTCATGGGGTGCGCGTCGTACCGGAAGCCCTCGAGGAACTTGCGGATGTTCTCGTGCACGTAGGTGTGGAACGTGATGTCGTGCACCCACGTGTCGTACTGCTTCTGGTCGGGCAGGTTGCCGTGCCGCAGCAGGTAGGCCACCTCGAGGAAGGTGGCGTTCTCCGCCAGCTGCTCGATGGGGTAGCCGCGATAGCGCAGGATGCCCTTGTCGCCATCGATGAAGGTGATGGCGCTGCGGCAGGACGCGGTGTTCATGAACGCCGGATCGTAGCTGAGCGTCCCGAATTCACCGGCTTCGCGCTTCACCTGCTTGAGATCGGCGGCGCGAATGTACGTGTCCCCTTCGGGCCCCTCGGTGCGAATGGGGGCCGTATAGGTGGATCCGGTGCGGCTGTCGCGGATCTCGAGGGCGTCGGGGGTGGTCGTCGTGGGCTGGCTCATCGCGGTCTGGATACGGCGGAGGTCACAGGACTGGGGAGCATGGCGGGTAAGCTAATGGCGGTACCGCCAAGGGGAGGGGGCGACAGTCCGCCCCCTCATCCCGGACCCTCATCCTGCGCTAGACCACCGGCGGGCACCATTCGTCACGGGCTACCACCCCGGGTCGCGCACCAGCCGCCGGGAAGCCAGTGTCACGGTCGCCCGGCTACCGCGCCCGCACCGTGAGCACCTCGCGCCCGTTCACCGCGACCATGCGCACGAGGGTAACCCGGCGACGGCCATTGGCCGGCCACGTGACCTCCACGTCCACTCGGCCGCCCTGGGGGAGCCCCAGATGCACGGGGGCGTCGCTTTGGGCATCGTAGCCCGAGCCGGCATCAACCAGTGCAGTGGCCAGCAGCCGCGTACTGCCGGCGGCGAACACCCGCAGCTCGGCCCCCGCCCGCGTGGCGCGGCCGCGCCCGTCCACCACCCGCACCCGCAGCGAGCGGACGGCGAGACTGTCGGGGAGCCGGTTGGCAAACAGGGCATGCGGCCCCTGGCCGGTGAGCGCCAGATCGGCGGTGCCGTCGCCGTTGAGGTCGTGCCACTGCACGCCGTGGTCGGCGGTGACGGCGGCCAGATCGGAGGGGATGACGTTCTCGAAACGTGAACCCTGGCGCCGGTATAGGTAGTCGGGCCAGTTGCGTCCCTGGGTGACCGTGCCATTGAGGTAGAGGTCGAGCGTCCCGTCGTGATCGAGGTCGGCCAGAGCGCAGCTATCGTACCGGCCGTCGGCGGCCACGCCCCAGGCGACGGCTTCGTTGCGCCATTCCTTGCCATTGGAGAGGAACAGCCCAGGGGTGCCGTAGTTGGCCGTGATCACATCCCACCGGCCATCGCCGTTCACGTCGGCCACGCAGGGGCGCACGGTCCCGTTGGCTGGATCGCGCGGCGTGCGGCCACCCCAGGCCAGCCCCCACTCCTCGGCCACATCGGTGAATCGTCCGCGGTCATTGCGGAACACCCCGTTGGCGTCGCCGTCCATGTTGCCCACGATCACGTCGAGATCACCATCGGCATCGAGATCGGCCCACACCGCGCCCACGCTGCGCCGGGTATCGGCCAATCCCACCTCCGCCGCCACGTCGCGCAAACGGCCACCCTCGTTGCGGAACAACGCATTGGCGCGGTCGCGAAAGGCCACGAACAGGTCGAGGTCCCCGTCGCTGTCCATATCCACCCACACCGGCTGTCGCACGGCACCGCTGTCCATGCTCAGCCCGGCCACGGTGGTGGCGTCGGTAAAGCGCCCGCCATCGTTCCTGTATAGTTGCAGCACCGGCCCGGCCCCGGGGGCGAACCCCACCAACAGATCGGCATCGCCGTCGGCGTCCCAGTCACCAAATGCCGCCGCGCGCGTCGGCCGGCCATCGGCCACGCCACTGGCCGCCGCCACGTCCACGAACGTGCCGCCGTCGTTGCGATAGAGACGGTTGGGCGCGCCATTGAAGCCCACGAACAGGTCGAGATCGCCGTCGCCATCCACATCAGCCAGCGCGTTCACGAACGAATTGGGCGCCGCGAAGAGCGCCGGCTGGACGGGTTGCAGGGCGACCGGCGGCTGGCTGGTGCCCACCAGCGCGAGGAAGACCACACTCCCCATCAGGTGTCGGTAGGTGACGGCGCTCATGGAGGCTACCGGCGGTGAAGGCCGACGCTGATGACGGCCCCCGTTCTACGTCCGACCCCGACACGCACGGCGATGGGCATCTTGTCCCACCGCTCGACACCGATCGCCACGCCGATCAACGACCCCGTCACGCCCCCGCCGATAGCCGTCAACGCGACTGACTGCGCCACGGAGCCACAGCCCGGCACCTCCGGGTCCAACTCGCATTCGCTCTCGTCGGCGGGGACGAGGCCGAGCAGCGCGCCAACGCCGACGCCCCACAAGGCACCACGCAGCGCACCGCGTCCGCGACTCTTCCCGCGGAACACATCGACCGAGTTCAACGACGAGATCGCGATGGTGAGCGGCCCCGCATTCGTGCGGGCAACGGTGAGCGAGTCACCACTTCGGGCCACGATGATGCCACGCACGGTTCCCGCGAGTTGCGATCCGCGCATGCGAATGGTGGTGCCCGGCTGCAGTTCCGGATACTGCGCCTCGGCCCGAGTTCCTGCGAGCGAAAGGACGAGCGTGAGCGAGAGCAGCGGCGACAAGACCCGACGAGGGGTGAGCATGGCTGTCTCCAGCAAGAGGATGACGCACAGCGCGGCCGCACACGGTTGGCACATCGGCCACGTACACCAAAGCATACGTGCAGCCGATGCAAATGGCGAGTTGTCAGCCCTGGTGCGCGGTCGCGCATCTGCGTATCCGCTTTGCATCACGCGTCGCGGCGAGCGCCACATGGAGCGTACCTCACGATCATCCGGTGAGCTGCCGCAGCAGCTGCGTACCCGAACGACTGGCCACGATCTTGGCTCCGTCGCGCAGCTCCACCAGATAGCGTCCGGCATCGTGCGGGCGAATGGCGCTCACGAAGTCGAGATTGACCACGTGCGACCGATGAATGCGCACGAACCGCGCCGCCCCACCCACTCCTGCAGGCGCGTGACCGCCGTGTCGAATCGCCGCTTACCGGAATGCGTGAGCCGATCGTCTACTGATCAGTTCGGCGCCCGTGTACCCGTGCCGCTGTACACGCGGTTGCCACCGATCACCGGACCGTTCACGCCCACACCGTAGTTGTTGTCGATCGAGGCAATGAACTGCTTGATGCTGCCGGGAAACGGCGTGGTGCGACCGTTGCGGCCAAAGGGGTCGGTGTACCACTCGGTCGCCCCGCCGCCGTTGCTGATGACGTTGTCGTTGATGTCCACCTGCCGGCGCGCGCCGTTGAAGGGCGACCGGCTGTCATCGAAGTCCACGCTGAGCAGCGTGCCATTCACGGTGCTCGTGAGGCCATCACACTCGCGGCTGCGGGCCCGGCGCTCGCCCATGACGGTCGCGCAGAGCGCCACCGGACGCCCCACCACGGTGGGATTGAGCGGGTCGAAGAAGCGACTCGGGCGGAACACCTGAAAGTACGGATTGAAGAACGCCAGTCGCTTGCCGTTGGCCGCCTTGATTTCGTTCGACGTTTCCCAGCTCTCGTGCAGGCTGCCGAAATCGGAGCTGCGCGACGGATCGACCAGGATGCGATTCAGGATGCACGCGGCATCGGGAATGCGGCGATGGCCGCCACCGGCTGGTGCGTTGGCCGGATTGCCGGGGCCGGCGGCAATGGTTCCGCCGCACGTGCTCTGAAACTCCCCCGCGCGCCCGATGGCGCTGAGCATGGTGATGTGCATCTCGGTGCGGTCATTGCACCGGATGTGGTAATTGAGTTCGTGCAGGTTGTTGGCGAACGCATCGCGTGAGTGCGTGCCCTGATGCAGCTTGGCCATCACGTCGCAGGTGACTTCGAGCACGCCGCCGCTGCCGCCGGGACGGATACGCAGATCGTTCTCCCATTCGATCTTGTGGCCCACGTGGTCTTCGTGCCGTTGCATGCCAAGTCCGGCACGGTCGAGCTGCTCGTTGGCGTAGCCGAAGGGGAGATCGCCCACCTCGCGATACAGCGCCGAGCCGCGCGGATCCCGGCCGTGCTCGTGGCCGAAGGAACAGCCCGTGGCGGGATCGGTCGGCGGATGCCAGATGGGGTACTTCTTGCCGTCGGGGCCCAGCGTCGCGTAGCGATCGTGCACGTCGGCGGAGCAGGTATCGCCGCGCCCGGGCGTCCAGATGCCGAACGCCCGGCTGGGCGCGGCTGCCGCGATGGCATCGGCCGATGGTTGCGTGGGCGCGTCGGCGGTGCCGCTGCACGCTGCCAGGGTGGCCGTGACGAGCAGCCCCGCAGCGACGGAACGATACGGACGGACAGGGCGCATGATATGCTCTCCGAAGGTCGTCAGCAGGTGGTCAGCAGGTGGTCAGCGAAACCACGACAGCGCGAAGCCGGTGCGCACCAGCGCCAGCCGCGCATTGGGATCGATGGCGTTGCTCGTGCGTGCGCTCTGCAGCCTGCCGCCCACCGATACGACCGCATCGATGTGGGGCGTCACCGTGGCCGAGCCGACGCGCCAATCATGACCCACGCCCAGCGTGAGTGCCGGGGACTGCGTGTGAAAGCCCGCGTTGCCGTCGCTCACGCGATAGCGCGCCACGCCCGCCCCTCCCTGCAGGAAGGGTCGCGAGCGACCGAAGGCGTAGCTGCGCAGCAGCACGGTGGTGCTGCGCACCGTGCGATCCGCGTCGCCAAGCACATCGAACCACCCGACGGTTTCCACCCCCAGCAGCAAGGCCGGCGCCAGCCGCAGTCCGGCACTGGCCTGCAGCCCCCATCCGTAGGTGGGATCCTGCGTGCACACCTCGCAGAACAGATCCGCGCCACCGCGACTCGCACCGATGGACAGCCAGGCGCCGTACTTGGTGGCCAGATGCGCGAGGGCGCCGCGCACGGTGGGTTCAGCCGGCGCGGATCCGGACGCCGTGGGTCGTGGCGCGGCCTGCGAGTGAAGCGTCGGTGCGGCGGCCACGACGCCGAGCAGCGCCACGCCCACACGCCATGCCGTTGGCAGTGAAGGGATCATGTGAAATCGAAGGAAGCGGACACGGGCATACGGCTCGCGTCATGCTCACGATTCCCCAGGCTGCCCGCAACGGCGCCCTGTGCGACAGATCACACAGCGTGTGGTGTCACGCCATGATCGTGACAATCGGTGCGCGCGGCGTCACACCGGCGCGCGCGGGGAACGTCTCTCCGTCTGTTCAGCCCGACGTGACGCGCAGCACTTCCTCGAGCGAGGTGACCCCGGCACGCACGAGGCGCACGCCGTCGTCGCGCAGCGTCTGCATCCCCTCCTGCAGCGCCACCGCGCGCACTTGCTCACCACTGGCGCGCGCCTGCGTGAGTGCGCGCAGCGATTCACTCATCACGAGCAGTTCGAAGACGCCCTGCCGACCGCGATAGCCGGTGTCACGGCACTGGGGACACCCGACTGCGCGCCAGACGCGCGTGAGCGGCGACGCGAGTGGCCCCAGCCGCTGCAGCGGGGCAGGATCGGGGTCGGCCTCGCGGCGACAGTGGGGACAGAGCACCCGGACCAGCCGTTGCGCCAGCACGGCCTCCACCGTGCTGGCGACCAGGTACGGCGCCACGCCAAGGTCGAGCAGGCGCGTAATGGCACTCGGTGCATCGTTCGTGTGCAGGGTGCTGAGCACCAGGTGACCCGTGAGCGCCGCCTGCGTGGCCACCTGCGCTGTCTCCGCATCACGGATCTCGCCCACGAGCAGGATGTCCGGATCCTGCCGCAGCAGGGCGCGCAACGTGGAGGCGAAGGTCACCCCCACCTTGTCGTTGACGGGAACCTGCGGCACCCCGGGCAACTCGTACTCGATGGGGTCTTCGACCGTGACGATCTTCTCGCGGCCCGTGCGCAACACGTCGATGGCGCCGTACAGCGTGGTGGTCTTGCCCGATCCGGTCGGCCCGGTCACGAGCACGATGCCGTGCGTGCGCCCAATGATGGTGGAGAAGCGGGCCAGTGTCTCGCCGCCCATGCCCATGTCGGCCAGCGAGCGCCGGCCGCGTTCGCGATCGAGCAGGCGCAGCACGACGCTCTCTCCGTGCAGCGTGGGGGCCGTGGCCACGCGCACGTCGACCGTGCGATCCTGCAGCCGCAGCCTGATGCGCCCGTCCTGCGGCAGCCGCCGTTCGGCGATGTCCAGCTCCGCCATGATCTTGAGGCGGCTGATCACGGCCGCCGTGAGCTGCGCTGGCGGCGACGGGGCGGGTTGCAGCACGCCATCCACGCGATAGCGCACCCGCAGTCCATCTGCGAACGCTTCCAGGTGCACGTCGGAGGCGCGCGCGTCGAGCGCTTCCAGGATGAGCAGGTTCACGAGGCGCACCACGGGGGCTTCGTTGGCCAGGTGCACGAGATCGTCGAGCGGCAGTTCACCCCCGCGTCCGGTGGTGGCCGCGGGGCCAAGCCCCGCAATGACGCCCTCGGCGGTACTCGATTCCTGCGCGTACACGCGACGAATGGCGCTGCGCAGCGCCGCTTCCTCGTACCGGCGCAGCGTGACCGAGGCCCCGAAGCGCAGGCGGAGCTCATCGAGCACGAGTGGGGCGGGGGCCGCGAGCCAGGTGCCCACCTGGAGCGCATCCCCCTCCAGGTGGAGCGGGAGCACGGCATGCTCCTCCAGCCACTCCGCCGGCAGCGGACCGCCCACGCGGCGCACCGCGTCGAGCTCTGCCGCGGGCCGCACCTCGGGTGGGGCGATCAGGGGACCGGCACCCGGCCGCATCACCGCGACGGGCCGGGCGTGGCGGGAGGACGCACGGCCGAGGAATCGGGACGCGGCCGGAGGCGCCCTTCAATGGGGACGTCCTTGAGCAGCGGCGACCCGTTGCGCACCTGCTCGCGCAACCGGTCGACGTCCTCGTCGCTCGACACGATGTGCGGCGTGAGGAAGAGGAACAGCTCGGTGGTGCGGGTGCTCCGCTTCGTGTTGCCGAAGAGCGACCCCACGAACGGGAGGCGACTGAGGAACGGAATGCCCGAGGTGGAGACGTCCTCGGTGTTGTCGGAGAGTCCGCCAATGACCGTCGTCTGCCCGCTGCGCACGAAGACCGCCGTTTGCGCCTGACGCTGATTGATGATGGGGGCATTGAACAGCAGGTTGCTGGTCACGTCGTCATTGGTCTGCACCACCTCCATGTTCACGTACCCATCGGCGTTGATGGTGGGGGTGATGGTGAGCTGCTTGCCCACGGGCAGGTACTGCACCGTCTGCACGAGGGCGCGCGGGTCGAAGCCGCCCTGCTGCGAGACCTGCACGAACGGGACGCTCGAGCCCACGTTGAGCACGGCCTCGCGATTGTTCTGGGCAATGAGCACCGGAAGGGCCAGCAGGCGCACGTTGCCGCGGGTCTGCAGCGCGTTGATGGCGAGATCGAAGTTCACGGTACCGCGACCGCCGGTGATCATGGCCACGAAGTCGCGCGGTGATCCGGCGCCTGGGAGGCGGCCCAGGGTATCGCCCGTGGCGGCACCGCGGGTGTTCGAGGCCACGCCGGACACGCCGAGTGACAGGTCACCGCTGCGCTCGACCTGGGCAATGGTGACCTCGATGAGCACCTGCAGCGGACGCAAGTCGAGCGTCTGCACGAGCTGCTGCACGGCCTGGAAGTCCTCAGGCGTGGCCCGCACCACGAGCGAGTTGGTGGCGTCGTCGGCCACGATGCGGATGTCGGAGAATGACGCGCCCCCGGTGCCGGTGGCCACCTGTTGGCCGAAGATGGCACCACCGGCGTCGCGCAGCAGCACCGGCGCCCCCACCTCGGTGCCGCTCGTCGGACGCGCCATGGCGCCGGTGTTGTCGGCGGGGGCTGCGGGGGCGACGCCGCCCGGACCACGCTGCACCCCCTGAATGCGTCCAATGGCCGTCGACGTGCCGCGCCCACTCGCGCCGGGGCTGCCGCTGCCCGTGAGCACGTTCATGAGCAGCGGCGCGATGGCCGCCGCCGTCGTGTGGCGCAGACGGAGCGTGTACAGATTGAGCGTGCGCTCGGCCGTGCGCGCCCCGGGCACCACCCGCGGCGGCCCCACCAGACGCACGACGGCACTCCCCTCCTGCATGGTGATGTCATGCCCCGCCGCCACCGCGCGCATGGCATCGAGGGCGGCGTCGCGGGTCAGCGGGGTCTGCAGGCGGAGCGTGACGCGCTCGTCGGGCATGTTGCTGAGCGTCACGCTCAGCCCGGCGGCTTCCGCAATGGCGCGCAGCACCACCGACACCTCCTGCTCCACGAAGTCCAGCACCACCCCATCGGGCGTCTTGCGCACGATGGCGGTGTCACGCCCGGTGCCGCGCTGCGCCTGCGCCAGGCCGGGCAGGGCGAGACAGCACACGGCGGCACACGCGGCCACGCCCATTCGCGCACGGCGCGCGGCTCCATGCCGTGGGGCAGGGGAAACGATTGGCGCAGCAGTCATCGTACGGCTCCTTCGGGGGGTGCCATGGCATCGATCAAGTATCGTCGTCCTGACGCATCACGAAACTGCACGCGCGCCCGCTCAATGGAGAGCACGGTGAACGGACCCAGCGTGTCGCCCGCGCGCAGCACCACCACGGGCCCACCGTCAAGCGCGCACATGGCAAAGGCCGCCCCGCTGGCGTCGGTGGCGGTGCCATGCACCACCGGCATCGTCATCGATTGGGGCTCGTCGGTCGGCAGGTCATCATCGGTTCCACGCTCCACGTACACGGCGTCGGCACGCGGCGGCTGATAGCGGACATCCGGAGCGCGGCGTTCGGGCGAGAACGGGTCGCGCGCCAGCACCGCTTCGGCATCCACCACCGGCACACGCGACATGGTGGCCGTTGCGGCACCCCCGGCGGCGGGCACCGCGGTTGTTGCCGCGAACGCCGCGAGGGTTGCCGTCATGAGCAACGGCGCCGTCCCGTCATCGGCGGCACCGCTGCTGGGGGCGAGCTCCAACTGCTCCACCCGCACCAGGCGCGGCCCGTGCTCGAGCGCCTCGAGGAAGCCAAGCAATCCGGCCATGTCGCTTTCGGCGCGAACATCCACGCGCAGGGTGCGCAGCTGCGCGTCACCCGGCACGGCCGTCCGGTTGGAGACGAGCTGCAACCAGACGCCGTGCGCGGTAGCCAGCGCCTCCACATGTTCGGCAAACGCCGCGGCCGTGGCGACGTCGTCGCTGCCGACAAAGAGGCGCGCGATTGGATCGCGCCCGGCTGCCGCGTCCGCAGTGGCGCCCCCAGTGGAATCGCCGGACGCCGTCAGCGCCTCCTGCTCACGCGTGAGCAGCGATTGCTCGGCGTCAATCTGGTCGGCCAGCAGCGTGCGCCGCGCGAGGGATGGCCGCACCACGAGCGACACGAGTACCGCCAGCATCGCCACGGCGCCGCCCAGCAGCAGCGCGCGCCGGTCACGGGGCGAGAGGGCGCGCCACCGGCTCATGGCGTACCCGTCCCGGAGAGGGTGAAGGCAAAGCGGTCGAGCGGCACGCCATCCACCGCCGTTTCGCGACGCACCGGCGACGCCGCGGTGACCGTGCCAATGGCCGGCGCGCCGGTGAGCGCCGACCAGACCGCGCCGGCCCGCACCGCGCGCCCTTCGAGCGTCATGCTGTCGCCGCGCACGCGAACGCGCGTGAGATACGCGGCATCCGGGAGGGCCGTGCTGACGGCCGCCAGACGACGGGACACGGTCTGCCGGTTCGTGGCGTCGAGGGTGCGCAGCAGCCGGGCGCGTTCCACCTGCAGGCGTTGCGGCGCCGTGCGCTCGAGCTGCGGTGCCAGGGCTGCCCGATCAGCGCGCAGCTCGTCGAGCGCAGCACGTGCTCGCCATTCGAGCCCCAGCACGGCAACGGCTGCCAGCGCCGCCATCGCGATCACGGGTGCGACCCAGCGCGGCATGACCGTGGCGGCATCGTGGGCCGCACGGTCGGCGTGGTCGAAGCGCAGCGGCCAGCTTCGGGGTGACGTTGCAGTGAGTGACACCGCCGCCGCCAGTGATGCATCGCCGATGGTCGCCAGCGGACCGAAGGCACGCACCGCCTCGGCAAGGGCCAGCTCGTCACCCGCCTCGCGGAAGCGCCGCAGTGCACTCGGGGTGCCACCCTGCACCTCGATGAGCTCCTGCTGTCCCGCGTACGACACCAGCAGGCCGCGCTGGGCTGGTGAGACACCGCGGCTCCAGGCCGTCACGGCAGGCACGATTACGTCGACCGTGCATCCGGCGTCGCGCGCGGCCTGCCGCACCCGGGTGAGTACGGGCGCGGCCACGGCGGCCGCCAGCCGATCGACCAGCGCCCCTGCCTGCGCGACGGCCCCTCCACCACGTGCCGGCGCCACACCGACTACCGGCGCCTCGCGCACGTCGAGAAAGTGCCGGGCCGCCGTACGCGAGAGCAACCGCTTCGCGTCCGCCTCATCCACCGGAGGCAGGGCCACCATGCGCACCTCGGCGAGCGGCGGCAGCAGCGCCACGCGCAAGGTGAGCGCTGCGCCACCGCGACGCGCACGGTATGCCACCAGCGCCTCCTGCAACGAGGGCCAGCGATCGCCCAACGGGGGCTGCAGCGTCGCGCGGAACGTCTCCGCGTCACCGGTACCCGTGATCACGACGTCGGTGGCGGACAGCGCCATGCCGGCGGTGGCCGTGGCTCCGGAGGTCATCATCGCCGCCACCGCACATCGGTCGTGCCGTCATCGAAGCGGCGCAGCACCACCACCATGCCGGTCGTCGGCGGACCGGGTTCTCCCACCACCGTGAACTCCAGCGCGACCTCTCGGGTCTCGAGCAGCGTGCGCTCGGTCAGATCACGCACTAGGGCCTGATACGCCCCGTTGGCCGCGTCGTCCCCGCGCTGTGGCCCGCGTGTTCCACCAGCAAGCGCCGGAATGGACTCCACCCGGCGTCCGGCGCTGCGGAGTGCGAGTATGGTGGCGAGGACCGGCGGGGACATACCGGGCAATGTACGCAGGATCGGCTCCGGTGCAGCGTTCAGGTTGACGCGCACGTTGGCCCCGTCGACGGTGAGGAACGGGCGAATGGTGGCGAGGATCTCCGGCGTCATGCCAAGGACGTCCCGCAGGTCATCGAGGGCACGGAACGGTCCGTTCGTTGGCAGGGCACTGCGCAGCGCGCGGCGATACTCGGCCGCTTCGGCCCCGTTGGGACGCGACAGCGTGTCGGCATCGCGCCAGTCCGCAATGCGCCGGGCGAGTCGATCGGCCAGCAGGTCGTCCCGCAGCAGTGTTCCGAACAGCAGCCCCAACTCCCGCTCGCCGGCGAGATTCACATTCAAGACGGTCCCCAAGTCGGTGCTGCGCACGGCCACGAGCACCTCCCCCACACGCACCCCGTCGCCAAGCTGGGCATCGAGCGCCCGCCACGGATCGACGCGCGTGCTGCCGACCGCCGACCGGCGCCGGGCAGCTCGACCAGAGGGCATGCGGGACGGTGCGCGCAACTCACTCTCCAGGCGGGCCTGCACGATGGCCAGCGCCCCCTCCAGCGCAACGTGGTCACGTCCGCGATCCACCGCCGACAGCGCCAGAAAACGCCGGTCGCGCGAGACGGCGGCGAACTGCAGTCCGGCGGTGGTGATCATGACCACCAGCCAGAGTGCCGCCAGCAACGCCAGGCCACGCCGGGGGCGGCGCGGCCGGGGGCCAACCGGGCGGGCGTGACCGCGTACGGTGCGGGAACCGGTCACGAGGCGCCCCCGGTCAGCGGCGGGGAGTCCACCACGAGGGTGAGCGGCAGCTGCCAGAGCGGGGCCTGCGTGTCGTCTGGCGGAAGGGTGAGGCGCACCGCGCGCGGTCGTCCGGCCAGGAGTGCCGGTTCGCCGACCCACTGTCCCGTGGCGCGATCGAGATACTCGACCCGCAGCGCCGTCATGGTGCCGTCGAGTTCCTGCGTTCGCTGCGCTGCGCCACCGGTGGCACGAAAGGTGGCGCACAGGCCGCGTGTGGGAGTTTCCGGATCCGTGTCGATGTACAGGCGCACACGCGCACCGGGCGTACCGGTGGGCGTTCGCGCGTTGGTGATGATGTGCAGTTCGCCCGGTGGGGCAATGAGCGTGTCGAGCGACGCCGTGCTGATCCACTCCCGCAACGTGGTCCGCAGCGCGGCCGCGCGCTCGGTGCTGCGCGTGGCCTCCACCACAGTGATCCGGCGGTCCACCACCTGGCGAAACGCCAATGCCCCCACGGCGGCCACGGCGGCGGTGATGACCAACGCCACCACCAGTTCGAGCATGGTCGTGCCGCGGCGGACGGTCACAATCCCTCCTCCAGCGCTGCGGCCGGCGCACGACGATACAGTGCGCTGGCGAGGCGATGCGCCCCCTCGGGCCACGTCACCGCGATCTCGACTGTCACGAGGCCGGCCCACTCCGCGTGCGGACGTACCGTCGCGCGCCAGTCGTACTCGGCAAACGGTTCGGGAAACTGTCCGCCAGCCAGGGAGTCCGGGAGCGCACGCAGCGCGGCGTCGCTGGCGAGGGCGAGTCGGGCGTACACCTCCAACGCGAGCGCCTCGGCTTCGACCACATGGCGCGCGCGCGTGGCGGTGCGGAGTCCCGCACCTGTTGCGGCCAGCACCCCTGCACTCGTCGCGCCAACAATGGCCAGGGCTGCCACCGCTTCCAGCAGCGACAGGCCGCGCCGCGGGCGAGCCAGACGTCGTGCCGCACCGGGCACGGGGCGTGGCCGGTCAGTACGCATGGCGCGACACGTCGCCGCTGAGGGCATCGATGTGCACGGCCACCCAACCCTCGCCGTGACGAACACGCAGCGATTCGCCGAACGCCGCGCCGGAGGGATGAAAGGTGACGCTGGTGAGCAGATCACCCGGCTCGAGCGATTCACCGGCGGCCAGTGGCAGCGGGCCTTCATGCCAAACGCCGCTCCCGGCGGCGCCACTGGTATCGGCCCGCATGGTACGATTGGCCACGTCGAACCGGACCGTGACCACCTGACGCGTGGCGATGGCATGCCCGCGCGCCAGCAGGAGGGTGCGCGCGAGCAGGGTGCCCGGGGCGTCGCCGTCGAACAGCGCGTCGGCGCCCGCGGCATCGGTGGCCAGCGGGCGGTTCCATCGCGGCAGCACGAGGAGCCCGCCAATGACCGTGATGGCCAGCACCACCGCCACCTCGAGCAGCGTGAATCCGGGGCGGGCGCGCGTTCCGGTCATCGCGCAAAGGTCCCGGCATTGATGCTGTAGATGGCCTGCAGCAGGGAAAACGCGATCAACGCGACGACCCCACCGAAGAGCACGATCATGGCGGGCTCGATCAGTGCCGCAGTGCGTTGCGCGGCGCGCTCGGCGCGTTCGTCCAGCAGATCGGCCGCCTTGAGGAGAAACTCCCGCAGGCGGGAGGATTCCTCCCCGACGCCAACCAACTGCGAGAGGACCGGCGGAAAGAGCGAGCCGGCCTCGAGAGCGGCCCGCAGCGACAGCCCTTCGCGAATACGCGCGCGGACGGCCGCGGCCTCCTCACGAGCCACAGGGTCGTCAAGCGATTCGATGACGTCGCCCAGCGCCGCATAGAGCGGCGCACCACCACCAAGCAACCCGCTCAGCAGTCGGGCGAAGCGCGCGGCCAGCACCTGGCGCCGCAGCGTGCCCACCGCCGGCAGGCGCAGCAGCGATCGGGCCAGCGTGCCTCGCCCCGCCTCGCTGCGCTGCAGCCACAGCAGCGTCACGACTCCACCCACGCCGAGCGTCACCAGCACCGGCCAGCCGCGCACGGCCAGTGCCGAAACGGCCACCAGCAGTTGCGTGCTGCGCGGTAGCGCCGCGCCGGCATCGGCGAGCAGCGTGGTGAACTGCGGGAGCACGACGACCAGCAGCACCCCAATGGCGAACGCACCAGCGACCGCGAGCAGTGCCGGATAGAGCAGGGCAGAAACGAGACGACCACGCAGCTGCTCGTTGCGCTCCAGCTGTGCGGCCAGCTGGGCGAAGGCCACGGCCACTTCCCCACGTCGCTCCCCGGCCCGCACCACGCCGACGTAGAGGGGAGAGAAGAGCGTGGGGAAGGCGGCGAGCGCCTCCGCCAGCGATTCCCCGCGGATGACGGCGGCGCGGCATTCGGCGAGGGAGCGGCGGGTGGTGTCGCTGGTCAGGTCGGTCGCACTGTCCAGGGCCCGCGCCAGCGGCAAACCCGCCGGCAGGAGCGCGGCCATGGCCCGCGTGAACTCCAGCACGTCGCGCCGTTGCCGCGTGGCGAACAGCGATGGGCGCTCGACGGCGCCCTCGGTCGCATCGAGCAGATACAGTCCGCGCCCTTCGAGCGTCCGCGCCAGCGCGTCGGCATTGACGGCACTCTCGGTGCCGCGCGTGCGGGCTCCGCTGGCGTCGACCGCTTCGAAGGAGAACTCGGGCATGCGCGCGTGTCTGGCTACTGCCAGCCGAGGATGTCGGCGTTCTCGCCGTCGCCACCCGGGCGGCGGTCGGCGCCGTATGACAGCAGGTCGAACCCGTCGGGGTTGCTGGTCCCGGGTGCGAGATACACGTACGGCGCGCCCCACGGATCAACGGGGACGGCTCGCCGCAGGTAGGGGCCCCGCCACGTGGTCGTCGGATCCCCCGCGGGTGCGCTGACGAGTGCCGCGAGCCCCTGCTCGGTGGTTGGGTACCGGCCCAGGTCGAGGCGATAGGCGTCGAGCGCGGTCGCGAGCATCTCGAGCTGGGAGCGCGCGGTCGTGGAGCGCGCCGTTCCCACGTGCTGGAAGACGCTCGGCGCCACCAGCGACGCCAGAATGGCGATGACGGCAATCACGACGAGAATCTCGATGAGCGTGAAGGCCGCCCGACCAGCGGCGCCAGGACGGGGGCGGGGGTGGTTCAGGAAAGTCGGCCTCATGCGGAAAGTCTATCTCCCGGGCAAAGCGCCCACTACCAGTGGCAGACAGTTGCGCGCCGTGAGGCGCCGTTGCGCGATCCTGCCGTGACGCGTCCCCTCCGCGCGGGTGGCGGACCCGGCCCTTCTGGCAGAGGAGACTCCACGCGATGTAGCGTTCCACTTCACGTGACGTGGAAACCAGGGCGTTTGTAACGGCGCGATCCACCGCGGTGATACCAATCACGTGACTCCCGGCTGATTTGGCATTAACGTTTCGGCCGGAAGCGAGGTCGACAGCAGGACTCGGTTCACGGAGGCGACATGCAGCAAGTCGGACCACAGGAGCTGGCCACGCCGGAGTCGCGCCGCGACTTCCTGCGCATGATGAAGCGTCGTCCGGCTGAGCCGCCGTCGGCCCCGTCCGCTCCGCCGTCGTCGGCGTCATCGCCGTCGTCGTCGGCGAGCACACACTGGGACCCCGCCATGGCGCGAGTGGCCCCGCCGTCGCCATGGGCCGATGCACGCATACGCCTCGTGCGGCGTGCCACCTACGGACCGCGCGCCGCCGACATTGCCGACGTGCGCGCCGCGGGTTACCAGCGGTGGCTCAACGACCAGGTCTCGCTGCGCATCGATGACGCCGCCGTCGACGCCGAGGTGGCCGCGCGCTGGCCCAACCTGTCGCGAAACGGCATCGACCTGGTGAACGTGAATGCCGGCACACTGCGCGCCGAGCTGCAGGCGGCCACGTTGTACCGGGCCACCTTCTCGCGCCGCCAGCTGTACGAGCGTATGGTGGAGTTCTGGACCGACCACTTCAGCATCGACATCGAGAAGGTCGGTTACCTCAAGGTCCTCGATGACCGTGAGGTCATTCGCAAGCATGCGCTGGGCAAGTTCAGCGACCTGCTCAAGGCGAGTGCCAAGAGCCCGGCCATGCTGGCCTACCTCGACCAGAATCTCAGCCGCGCCGGCGCACCCAACCAGAACTACGTGCGTGAGCTCATGGAGCTGCACACGCTGGGTGTGGACGGTGGGTACACCCAGCAGGACGTGGACGAGTTGGCGCGCGTGTTCACCGGCTGGACCATTGCCGGCGCCGGGGATTTCGCCTTCAACGCCTCGCGTCATGATTTTGGCGCGAAGACGGTGCTGGGCACGACCATTCCGGCCGCGTCGCCGAGTACCGGTGCGGAGGGCGTGAAGGAAGGCGAGCTGATGCTCGACGTGCTGCTCAAGCACCCCAGCACCGGCCGCTTCCTCGCCACGAAGCTGCTCAAGTGGTTCGTCACGCCGGAGCCCACGACCGAGCAGATCGACGCCGTGGCCGGCGCCTACCGGGCGACCGGCGGCGACATCAAGCGCATGGTGCGCGCGACGCTCAACGAAGGGTGGCTTGCGCAGGCGCCGCTCAAGCTCAAGCGCCCGTTTCACCTGGTGGCGTCGGCGCTGCGTGGCACGTCGGCCGTGGTGGCCAACATTTCGGGATCGGTGAACAACGTCACGGCACTCGGCCAGCCGCTGTTCCTGTGGGACACGCCCGACGGCTTCCCCGATCTGATGGAATACTGGGTGGGCAACATCACCCCGCGCTGGGCCTTCGCCACTTCGCTCGCGAGCAGCAACTCCACCACGACGGTGCGCGTGAACGTGGCCCCGTATCTCACCGGTACACCCGACGCGGCGCTCGATCGGCTGAACGCCGAGATGTTCGGTGGCGAGATGGCCCCGGCCACCCGCGACCAGCTTCGTGCGTATCTCACCGGCGGCACTTTCAACGAGACGCGCATGCGCGAAGCGCTGTCGCTCGCCATGTGCAGTCACGACTTCCAGTGGTTTTGAACCCCGGAGCCTCCCGATGAGCGACCACGATCATTCGCACCACACCGGCTGCTCCGAGTATCGCGACCTCTCGCGCCGCCAGTTCCTCGCCAGTTCCACGGCTCTCTCCGCCGCCGCGATCGTTTTTCCCGAGTGGCTGCCGAAGGTCACGTTGTCGAATCACTTCTCGTCGACGCGTGACATCCTGGTGTCGGTATTCATGCGCGGGGCGACGGACGGTCTCGCCATGGTGATTCCGCACACCGAGGCGCGGTACTACGCCATTCGCCCGACCATTCGCACGCCGGCGCCCGATTCCATGGCGGCCAACCGCGCCATCGCGCTGGACAACCGGTTCGCGTTCCCGCCGGCCATGCGCGCCATGCTCGCGCCGTATCAGGCCGGCGACCTGCTCATCACGCACGCGACGGGGCACATCAACAACAACAACCGCTCGCACTTCGACGCGCAGCGGTTCATGGAAGTGGGCAGGCCGGTCGACCCGGATCTCACGACCGGGTGGCTGGGACGCCACCTCGCCTCGGTTCCGCCCATGCACCCCTCGCCGGTGCTGCGCGGAATCGGCATTTCCTCGGGGCTCGCCAAGACGCTGGTGGGCGCCCCGCAGACGCTGCCCATTGCCGACCCGGCCAACTACGGTATCGGCGGCTCGGCCGCCACGCGCACGGCGCGCATGGCGACGTTGCGTTCCAACTTCGAAGGCAGCGCGAATCCGCTGCGCGCGGCGGCGCTCGATGCCATCGGCACCATCGACCTGCTCTCGCGGCTCAACATCAATGCGTATGCACCGGCCGGTGGCGCGGTGTATCCCAACACGTCGTTCGGTCGTGGGCTGCGTTCGGTGGCGGCCCTCATCAAGGCCGACATCGGCATTGAAGCGGCGTCGGTGGATATTGGTGGCTGGGATACACATGCCGCGCAGGATCCCAACGCGGGGCAGATGGCCACGCTCATGACCGGCTTTGCGCAGGCCATGACCGCCTTCTGGATCGACGTCATGAACACCGGGCAGCGGGTCACGCTGGTGGCGGTGTCCGAATTCGGACGTAACGCCATTGAGAACGGCAGCCAGGGCACCGACCATGGCCGTGGTACCGTGATGTTTGCCATGGGCAAGGGCATTGCGGGCGGCCGTGTGTACACCAACGGCTGGCCGGGGCTCGAGGCCGCGCAGCTCGAAGACCGGCGCGACCTCCGGGTAACGCTCGATTACCGTGACGTACTGGCGGAAATCGTCCAGCGCCGCCTCGAGAACAACAACCTGGGGTACATCTTCCCCGGGTGGCGACCGACCTTCCGCGGCGTTACCCGTTAGGCGCGTCGCTCAACGCACGACCACGTCACCATCCATGCCGGGATGGATGGTGCAGGTGTAAGGGAAGGTCCCGGTACGCGTGAAGGTGCGCGGCACGACCACGCCCTTCACGATGGGGATGTCCGCCGGCTTCCCCGGCGCGTTCCCCGAGAAGATCACGTTGTGCCCGCGGCCATCGGGGGATTCGGAGATGCGCCAGCGGATCGTGCCACCCACGCGGATCTCCGCGCTGGTGGGCGAGAAGATGTTGCCGGGCGTGAACACGTCGAGCGTGTCGGGGCGCGCGGGGCCGGGGTTGGTGACCGCGTTGTCGGTCCCACCGGTATCGCCGGACGAGCAGGCCGCGAACAGCAGGAGCAGCGCAGCGGATCGCAGAATCGGATTTGCCGAACGAGGACGCATCATGATCGGATTGGGCGTGAGAGACAACCGTTGGACGCGCAATACTCGGGACTCGTTACGGCCGCGTGCCACCCGATGGACGGCGCTGGCCGCGCTGGTGATGCTGGCGGCGTGCGGCGACAGCGCCACCGGCCCCAAGCCGCCCAGCGCCAACGATCCTGCCGCCGGTACATTCGCGCTCACCACGGTGAATGCGCAACCGTTGCCGTTCACCCTGTTCAACGAAGCCGGTTTCCGTCTCGTCTTCGCGGCAAGCACGCTGGCGCTGCAAACCGATGGTCAGTTCGTGCTGGCCGAATCCACCGTGGAAACGGTGGCCGGCTTCGCGTCCACTTACGTCGATACGGTGCGGGGCACGTGGACGCAAAACGTGGGCACCATTGCCATGCGTTCGACTGACGGCGCCACCACCAACGCCACGTGGGATGGTCGGCAGATTGCGCTTGACCTGGTGAGCGAGGGGCAGCAGCTGCGTACCATCTACCGCAAGAATCCGTAGCAGCCTGCGGGCGTCTGCCTGATGCCGAGCCTGATGCTGTTCCTGGTGCCGGACAAGACGTGACGGCCGCCGAACGTCGCGCGCTGCTGCAGCAACTCGAGACCCGCTTCCTCGCCCATGCGGTGCGCCATCCAGGCGTGGCATGGACTGACGTGCAGACGTTGCTCACGAGGCGGCCGTCGCTGCTGGAGACCGTGCATCGCATGGAATCGTCGGGCGGGGAGCCCGATGTGCTCGTGCTGCCGGACGGCGCACTCGCCATGGTCGATTGTTCCGCGGAGAGTCCGGCCGGCCGTCGCAGCCTCTGTTACGACGAGGCGGCCCGCACCGGGCGCAAGGAGGCGGCGCCGGCCTCGAGCGCCGCGGAGATGGCCGCCGACATGGGCGTCGCGCTCATGACGGAAGAGGAGTATCACGCGCTGCAGCAGGTCGGGGCCTTCGACCGCAAGACCTCGAGCTGGCTGGCCACGCCGGCCCCGCTGCGCGCCCTCGGCGGCGCCCTCTTCGGTGATCGGCGCTACGATCGCGTGTTCATTTATCACAACGGCGCACCGTCATACTACGCCGTCCGCGGCTTTCGCGGCGTGCTGCGGCTGTGAACTGATCCGGCGCACGCCGCGGGGCGCCACGCCGCCATGGCGATCATGACCACGAATTCTCCACGCCAACGGTCCTGACTACCTTGCAGGAGCAGCGGGCGTTCACGGCTAGCATAGGAGAGTCGGTGTGAAGATCGGGATCATCGGCATGGGCAAGATGGGCGAAGCCGTGGCCCAGGGGCTCGCGAGGAACGGCGTGGACGCCACCATGCGCGGCGCCACGCGTACCACCGAGAGTGCGACCGACGTGCGCGATCGCCTCGGGATTCCGTGCGGTACCGACAACATCGAAGCGGCGCGCGGCGCCGATATCGTGCTGTTGGCGGTCAAGCCGCATCAGGCCGAGCGTGTGGTGCGCGGTCTGTCGGAGGCGTTCACCAGCGACCAGGTGCTGCTCTCCATTTGCGCGTCCATCACCACCGCGCAACTGGCGGAGTGGTCGGGCGGCGTGCCCACGATCATTCGCGCCATGCCCAATACGCCGTGCCTCATTGGTGAAGGCATGACGGTGTTCAGCGCCGGTGCGGGCGCACGGCGCGATCAGCTGGAAGCCGCCGAACGCCTCTTCGGGCCGCTGGGGCGCACCGCGGTGGTGGAGGAGTCGCTCATGGACGGCGTCACCGGTCTCAGTGGCTGCGGTCCCGCCTACGTGTACCTCATCATCGAGGCGCTGAGCGAAGCGGGGGTGAAGATCGGCCTGCCGCGTGAAACCGCCACGTTGCTCGCCGCCCAGACGCTGGCCGGTGCTTCGCGCATGGTGCTGGAACGTGGGGTCCATCCCGCCGCGCTCAAGGATGAGGTAACCACCCCGGCGGGATGCACGATCGACGGCCTCATGGCGCTCGAGGACGGCAAGCTGCGCGTGACGTTGATCAAGGGCGTGCTGGCAGCCACCGAGCGGAGTCGGAGCCTGCGCGGGGCGTGAGGCCCGCCGGAGGCGTAGCCCCGTGGTTCCCGCGCACCGGGCGCAGGAGGGCGACATGGTCCGACAGGCCGCTGATCATGGACCGATGCGGGATGTCGACATGCTGCTCCCCCGGCGTCTGTTCTGCCCGCATATTCGTCCCCGGTTGGTCTCCTCTTTCTCCGGAGTTGCCGGTGCGCCACCTCGTTCCTCTCGTGACCGTTGCGTCATGGCTCGTGTCCGGCGCCGCTCAGGCGCAGCGTCCCACCACGCTGGCCGGACGCTCCACGGTGTATGCCCCGCGCGGCATGGTGGCCACGAGTCAGCCACTGGCGTCGGCGGCCGGCCTTGAAGTGCTGCGCACCGGAGGCAACGCGGTCGATGCCGCAGTGGCGGCGGCCGCCGTGCTGGGGGTCACCGAACCGCACATGACCGGAATTGGTGGCGACATGTTCGCCATCGTGTGGCTGGCGAAGCAACAGAAGCTGGTGGCCATCAACGCCAGCGGACGCGCCGGCAGCCGCATGCTCCGCGACACCCTCGCGGCGCGCGGGTTTCGCAGCGGGTCGCAGCAGGGAGCCATGTCGGTCACGGTGCCGGGGGCGCTGGCCGGTTGGGACCTGCTGTTGCGTACGCACGGCCGCCGCACGCTCAAGCAGGTGCTGCAGCCCGCCATTGCCTATGCGCGCGACGGCTTTCCCGTGTCACCCATCATTGCCGCCCAGTGGGCCAACGAAACCGACTTCCTCAGGCGCGACAGCGCGGCCGCGGCCACGTATCTCCCTGGCGGACGCGCGCCGAAGGCGGGCGAGTGGTTCACCAATCGTGACCTCGCCCGCACCATGCAGACCATCGCCGACAGCGGCATTGGCGTGTTCTACGGCGGTTCGGTGGGACGGCGGCTCGTGCAGCATCTGCAGGCGCGCGGCGGGTTCCTCACCCTCGACGACCTGCGCCGCAACACCCCCACGTGGGTGACCCCCATGTCGGTGCCCTTCCGCGGCTACCGCGTGTGGGAGTTGCCCCCCAGCAACCAGGGGATCGCGGCACTCGAGATGCTGCGCATCCTCGAGCCCTACGATCTCGCCGCCATGGGGCACAACTCGCCGGCCTACCTGCACCATCTCATCGAAGCGAAGAAGCTGGCGTACGCCGATCTCGATCGCTTCGTTGGCGATGCGGATCATCTCGACATGCCAGCCGAGGAGATGCTGACCGACGCGTTCATCACGGCGCGGCGGGCTCTGCTCGATCCGGCGCGCGCCAAGGAGCGGGTGGATCCGGGGCCGCTGCGCACGAAGAGCGAAACGGTGTACCTCTCGGTGGCCGATGCCGAAGGCAACATGGTGAGCTTCATCAACTCCGTGTACGACTACTTCGGCTCGGGGCTGGTGGTACCGGGCACCGGCTTCGCGCTGCACAATCGCGGCGCGGGGTTCACGCTCACACCAGGGCGCCCCAACACGGTGGCGCCCGGCAAGCGTCCGTTCCACACGCTCATCCCCGGCTTCGTGACGCGCACGGTGAACGGGCGCGATGAGGCGTACATGAGCTTCGGCCTCATGGGCGGCGGCGTGCAGGCACAGGGGCACGTGCAGTTCCTGCTCAACCACTTCGTCTTCGGCATGGACCTGCAGGCCGCCATCGATGCCCCGCGCTTCCGCCACTACGACGGATATCGGGTGGCGCTCGAAGCGCCCATCACCGATGGCGTGCGTACGGCGCTGCAGGGCATGGGACACGTACTGTTCGAGCAGCCCCCCATAGCCTTCGGCGGCGCGCAGGCGATCGTGCGACTCCCCAAGGGGTGGGGCGCGGGGAGTGATCCGCGCAAGGACGGCATGGCGGTGGGGTACTGAGGCAGGCTACGCCTTCACCTCGCACGCCTCCAGCGCGTTGCCGTCGAGATCGGCGAACCGGAAGAACCACACCCCCGGCGTCTCCATCAGCACGCCCACCTCCACGCCCTGCGCCGTGAGCGCCGCATGCGCCGCCTTCGCATCGGGTGTGGCAAGGATGGGATACGTGTTCGACGGCGCCCATGCCACACCGTCGTCGAGCTGCCAGAGGGTGAGCGTACTGGCGCCGCTCCCATCGTCGTCCCCGCCGATTTCGATCACCGCGAGGCGTTGCTCGGCGTCTTCGTAGATCGCCTCGGCACCAAGGTGCTGCACATACCACGCGGTGGCCGCGCTGATGTCGCGCACGCGAATGATCACGGTGTCGAGGCCGGAGAAGTGGTGCGGCACAGGCAAGGTCTCGAAGAGGAAGTCACGGGGCCGCAGTGACACGGCCCGGTCATGCACGCGGTTATGGAAGGGCAGGGGCGCGTCGATCAGGAAGCCGGGGCCGCGGCCCTTCGTTCTTCCCCCTGACCGCCTTCTCCCTGCTTCCTCAGTGTCAACCTAAGGACGCGCCGCGAGCCGCGCTCGCAGCCGCGTTGGCAGCACTTACAGCCGGTACGCCATCCCCAGCTGCACCAGGCGCGGCAGCCCGGGGAGCAACCCGCGCGTACGGTCCACCACCACCGTGCGATCGGTGAGGTTCTTCACCGCCACCCACGCTGACAGCGCCGTGTTCGGCACCGGCACATTGGCGGTGACGTTCCAGAGCACGTTGCCCGCCAGCGGCCCCTGCTGCCCATCGGCCACCAGCACGCGGGTGTTGGCGGCATCGCCGAACTGTTCACTGATCGCCACCGCCTCGACCCGCAGTTCGCTTCCCGAGTGATGGCGCGCGCCCACCGTGGTGGTGAGCGTGTACTCCGGGGCGTAGGGGAGGCGGTTGCCCGTCACCGAAACCCGTGTGCGCGAACCGCCGGCGTTCTGTTCGGCGTACACCTTGCCTGCCACATCGCCGCCGCCGACGCCGAGGTACGCGAAGCGGCGGCCTTCGAAACGGGCCACGGGCGTCCATGCCGCGGCCACTTCCGTGAACAGACCTATGCCGGCCACGGTACGTGCCGGCTCGGCGCGCAACGACAGCTCGGCCCCGCGATGCAGCGTGCGGCCGGCGCTGGTGAGCGTGGCGCCGGTGCCACCGGCCACGCTCGCCGGCACGATCTGGTTGCTGAAGTCGAGATTGAACACCGTGGCTTCCACGCGCAGCGGACGGACGGGAAGCCAGCGCAGCCCCACTTCGCTGTTCCAGCTGAGTTCCGCGTCGATCTCCACGACACCACCGGTGCTGTTACTGATGATGTCTTCCGGACGCGGCGGTGCGAAGCCGCGGTGAATGCCGGCAAAGGCCGTGAGTCCTTCACGCAGCTGCAGGGTGGCCCCGGCGCCCGGAATGAGCGTCTGCATGGTGGTCGCGCCCTGCACGCCATCGGGGGTCGCGGTCGTGGGACGCCGGTTGATGCGCGTCAGCCGCAGCGCTTCACCGCGCAGCCCGCCGCTCAGGGTGAAGCGGCCCGTGGCCACGCGGGCCTGCACATACGAGGCGAAGGCGTCGGTGGTGCGTCGGTTGTCCTCCACCAGGCCGGCATTCACGTTGCCGCTGAGCCCCACCGTGCGCCCGCGTGGCGTGGAGGCGTTGACCTGCTGCCGTTCCTGCGTCTCATGGTGGGCGCGCGCGCCGGCATCGAGCTCGATGATCGCCGCCGCACGCACCCACTGCCAGGTGGCGCGTGGCTCGATCCCCACCACCACATACTCGCGCAGGCGCCCTTCGTTGCCGCAGGTGGTGACGAGGTTCGTCATCCCGCCGCAGGTGGGATCGTTGCGATCGTTGGGACGCTGCGCGGAGTTGGAGCTCTGTCGCCACCAGTCCCGGTTGATGCGATACCCGTACAACGTCGTGGTGAGGTTGCGCCGCTCCGAGCGCCCCACGCGGTGCGAGATGGCGCCACCCACCCGCGCAATGTCGAACCCGTCGTTCACGAAGGGATTCTGGCGCGCATCCGCTGCGTACTCCGCTTCGGTGAGTCCCGAGTACGTGACGGTGGACTGCTCCCGATAGGCATTGCCGCGCACGGTGAGCTGCTGGGTGCGGCTGAGCGGCACGAGCAGCTTGAACGATGCGTCGTCCACCGCGGAGGAGGTGTTTTCGCGCGCCCCGTCGCCGCTGCGGCGGATGTAGTCGGCAAAGACACCGGTTCCGCCGGCCTCGCCGAAGGTGCCCCCCGCCCTGGCGTGCACGTTCGTGAAGGCGCGCGAGCCACCGGCAATGGAGAGCCCGGCGCCCGGCGTGCGCGGAATGGACGGCGTGAGATAGTTGATGACGCCCCCCACGGTCTGCGGGCCGTACAGAATCTGCCCGGCGCCCTTCAACACCTCGATCGACTCCATGCGCTCGATCGGTGGGTGGTAATAGGCGGCGTTGTCGCCGTAGGGAGCGACGGTGAACGGAATACCGTCTTCGAGAAGCAGGACCTTGGTGGAGCGGGTGGGGTTGAGTCCGCGCACGCCGATGTTGGGGCGGAGCCCGAACCCTTCTTCGTCGCGCACCACCAGGCCGGCAACCTTGCGCAGCGCCTCGTTGGTGGTGAACACGCGGCTGGCCTTGAGCTGCCGCGCGTCCACCCGGTCCACCGAGCCGGGGATGCGGGAGAGCCGGTCGGGAGCGCCCACCACCGAAACGCCCGGGAGCTGGACGGTGTCGCGGCCAATGCGGGGCGTGGTGCCTTGCGCCTGGGCACGCAGGGCCTGCGGGAGCGTCAGGAGCAAACCGATCAGCGCGAGGCCGGTGCCGACACGAAGCGTGGAGAAACGAACGAGGTCCATCTTAGATGAGAATAAGTTTCAACAAATGTCATTGCAACTAAAACAATCGGGATTGCCTCGTCAAGGACGGCCAACCCTCGCGACTCCGGTGCGTCTACGGCTCGTGGTTGACGATCACTTCGAGGAAGTAATCGCCGTAGCGCTCGAGCTTCGCCTGGCCGACCCCGGGGACCTGCAGCAGGGCCGCGTGCGTGAGCGGTCGCCGGGCCACCATCTCCAGCAGCACCCGGTCGCCGAACACGATATAGGGCGGCACGCGCGCCTCCTCGGCCAACTCGCGCCGCAGGGTGCGCAGCGCGTCGAAGAGCACGCGATCGTCGCCATCAAGGTCGTCGGCCCCAAGCGTGGCGCGACGCACGCCGCGAGCAAGCGACGACGGACCGGTGCGCCATCCGGCCCGCGCGACACGCTCCAGCTCGAGCGCCTCGGTCAGGCGCGCTTCGACCGTCTGTCCGGTGCACGCATCGCAGGACTCCCCGCACGGAGCGATCTGTTCGTCGAAGTGCCGGACGAGCGCCTGATGCCGACACCCGGGCCGCTCGATGAGGTTGAAGAGCGCCTTCGTGGCGGCCCGGGTGCGCTCACGCAACTGTTCATCCTCCAGCCGATCGGTGAAGCGCTCGTGCGCCATGACATCGGCCCACGAGTAGAACATCACGCAGTCACTCGGCAGGCCATCGCGTCCGGCGCGGCCGATCTCCTGATACCACGACTCGATGTCCTTGGGCATGTCGCGATGGATCACGAACCGCACGTTCGACTTGTCGATCCCCATGCCGAACGCCACGGTCGCCACCATCACATCCACGTCGTCGCGCTGAAAGGCGTCCTGGTTGCGCGCGCGCTCCTCGGGGGCGAGGCCCGCGTGATACGGCAGCGCCTTCACGCCCTCCGACACCAGATACTCGCACGTCTGCTCGACGCTCTTGCGGCTCTGGCAATACACGATGCCGCTTTCCCCGCGATGCGCGCCAACGAGCGTGAGGATTTCGCGTCGGGTGTTGCCGCCCTGGCCCTTCTTGCGCAGGCCAATCCGCAGGTTGGGGCGAAAGAACGAGCCCTTGAAGCCGGCGGGCTTCCTCATGCCCAGCTGCCGCAGGATGTCGCGCGCCACGTCGCGGGTGGCGGTGGCCGTGAGCGCCAGCACGGGCACGTCGAGCTGCTGCTTGAGGCCCTGCAGGCGCCGATAGCTGGGGCGGAAGTCGTGCCCCCACTGGCTGATGCAATGCGCCTCGTCCACCACCAGCAGCGACACGGGGCACCCCTGCACGAAGTCGCCGAGGTAGCCGTCGAGCGCTTCGGGGGCGAGGTACACCAGTTCGTACCGGCCCGCGCGGAATCCGTCCAGGCGCACCCGACGTTCGTCGGGATCGAGCGTGGAGTTGATGGCGGTGACGGCGTAGCCGAGCCCGGCCACGGCGTCCACCTGATCCTTCATGAGCGAGATGAGCGGCGAAATCACCAGCACCGTGCCGCCCAGCAGGCGCGCCGGGATCTGGTACGTGAGCGACTTGCCGGCCCCGGTGGGCATGAGGGCGATGCAGTCGCGCCGCGCGAGCACCGCGTCGATCACTTCGCGCTGGCCGGGCCGGAATGCGGTGTAGCCGAACACCTCGCGGAGAATGTCGTCTGGCGTGCGGGTCGCGGGCGGTATGGCGGTCACGGGCAGATGGCGAGGCGAAGAGCGGGCCGGGCGTCCTGCAGGTTAAGGGAACGCGTCCCCAAAATCACCTGCCGGTGTCGCGCCAGATGCACGGCGCGCCATGGCCCGCCCGGTTGCGCGCCGTCAGCGCGGCGCCGTATTCACGCGCGCGCCGCCAATCCACACCGAATGCTGGCGACGGATGTTGCGGATGTCCTCGATCGGTGACGCGTGCAGCACCACGAAATCGGCCTGCTTTCCCGCCTCGAGGGTGCCCACTTCGTGGTCGATGCGCAGGCAGCGCGCCGCGTCGCGCGTGGCGCTGGTGAGCACGGCTGCCGGCGTGAGTCCCGCGTCCACCATCATCTCCATCTCCATCCACTCGAAGAATCCCTGGAAGCGTCCGACCGGCCCCGTATCCGTGCCCATCGCAATGGGCACGCCGGCCGCCACCAGCGTGGCCAGATTCCGCATGGCCACCGGCAATTGCGCCTTGTAGCGCTGTGCGCTCACGCTGCGCCGCGTGGCGGCCATGCGGGCCGAGTCGGTGACCGTGGCCATCCAGGCGCGATTGGCGTGCGCGCGGAACTGCGAATCGGCGAAGAACGCCGGCACCGTGTCGTACACGAAGGTGGAGACCTCGCGCATGAGCGTCGGGGAATAGCACACGCCACTTCGCCGCAGCGATTCCACGAAGGCGGCATCCACCGGCTGGTCCCGCACGCTGTGCGCGAGGTAATCCGCTCCGGCCGCCAGCAGGGCGCGGGCGTCGTCGAGATAGTAGAGGTGCACCGCCACCCGCTGCCCACGCGCGTGCGCTTCCGCGATCACCGCGCGGTACACCTCGGGGGGCATCTTCGGCGCGGTGCCCAGGTTGTCGTCCACGCGAATCTTGATGATGTCCACGCCGCGGGCCACCGCCGCCCTCACCTGCGCGCGCGCCTCGTCGGGAGTCGCCGGTGCAAGCACCGGGCCCGCCAGGTACACCCGGGCATGTGCCGGTGGGGCACGCCGCTGCGCGTCGCGCGCGCCGAACACCTCGGGGCCCTCGTCGCCGAGGGAGTACACCGTGGTCACCCCGTACGCGGCGTAGGTGGCCAGATTGGCCACGGTGGAGGCATGCCCGTGCCCATTGATGAGTCCCGGAATGATGACCGTGCCATCGAGCGGGACCCGGGTGGCGCCGGCGGGCACGGTGATGCTCCCGCCCGCACCGGCGGCCAGCACCTTCCCCTCGCGCACCAGCAGGGTGGCGTTGGGTACCGGGGCGCGTCCGGTGCCGTCAATGAGGGTGGCGCCGGTGAACGCCGTTACGTTGGGCGCCGGCTGCGCGGGCAGCGCGTGCGCGAGCGCCACGCCAGCCGCGGTGATGACCCGCATCAGGAGGCGGCGGCCACGCTGGGAAGCGGCGGGCGATGGGAGACGATGCAGCATGGGGAGAACATGCCGCGCCGGCGGAACGCGCGATAGCCAGCCATGCCGCCGTCTGCCACGCAGCGAGCGGAACGGCCCACTGCCGCCGAACGTCGGGCCTCGGCAATATGGAGCCATGCCGCCATTGTCCGTGCTTACCGACCTGACCCTCGTGCTGGGGCCGCCGTTGCACGACCGCACGCGGTTTCTCGATTTTCAGGCGGCGTCGAAGTCTGGCAACACCGCGGCGCCCCTCGCCGATCACGAGTGGGTACGGCACGAGCATGCCGCCGTGGATGCCCTCACGGCGCGCGACGGTTCGCTGACCGCCCGCACGCTGCTCGAGACCATGATCGGGAGCGTGCTGCAGGTGGACGTGACGATTGCCGACGCCGATCGCTGCTGGGTGCGGCATGCCGATGGGCAGCTCCACGCTGCCGTGCGGGTGACCACCGCCGACGTGCGCCCCCGCGCGGCGGCGCTGGCGTTGCAGCAGGCGCAGGCGATCGAGGCGCTCAACGCCGTGGCCACGTCGTTGGCGACGCTGGATGGACGGGCCTGGCTCGCGTGGAGCAGTCACAGCGAGCCCGACGAGGGCGGCGAGGAGCAGACGGCACGTGTCGTGAACGTCGTGGCGGCCATGGCGACGGCCGTGCTGGGCGAGGCATCGGTTGCGACGCCGGCCCTCGCGCGTGACGAGGAGGCTCCACTCGACCTGATCAGCGAACTGCTGTTGGCGATCGAGACCGGTGTGCAGCACGCAGATCAACCACAGCGGCCGCTGTCGGTCGAGTTGCGGGCACTCCGCCATCGCGACCCGTTGTGTCACGAGTGGCAGCGTGTAGCAATGGATGCCTACTTCCTCGCGGCGCAGCCCCCCGATCGGGTACGGGCTCACGTGGCCGAAACGGATGCGGCGGCGCTGGCGTACCTGTTCGTGGGGAAGGAGCGCACCGACCGGCTCAAGGCCGATCCCTTCGTGTCACCGCGCTTTCGCCGTGAACTTGCCGCGCGGGCATTCATGACGGCCTACGCGCTGCAGCGCCTCGCGCCGGCGGTGTGCGCGGCGCTGCGCGCGTACATGGCCGCGGCGCGCGCCTAGGCCGCCGGGCACCCGCTACCAGCGCACACGCGTCACGGCGCCAGCCCGCGGGGCCGACCAGCGGGTGTCCACGAACGGCGTGAGGCGACGCACGAGGGCTTCCGCATTGGTGCCCCGCACCACCCGCTCGGGGCGGCTCGAGGAGCGGAAGAAGTCCTCCCAATGCCCCACCAGCACATGCTGCGGCGTGAGGTGCGCCAGCAGCACGTCGGGGTACGCGTTGGCCTGATCGAAGTTGGCCGCCGTCATGATCACCACGGTCACGTGGGCTGGGGGCATCGTTGCCATCACCTCGGCGGCGCGGCGTTGCACGTCGGCATCGGCTGCCGCGTCGTGATACACCAGGCGCACGGCCACCGCGGCGGAGGGATCCGGCCGTTGCCGTACGTCCACCACCCACGCGTAGGGGGTGCCCATCTTCCAGCCGTGTACGGTGCGCGGAAGCGTGCGGCGCGGGGTGCGTTGGTGGCCGGGGGCGATGGTGAGGGAACCGATGTTGGGGGCATGCGCCCACGTGATGGCGCGCAGCTGGATGAGCGGACTCACGGCAATCGACTGCCCGGCCTGCGCCCCATGCCGCGCGGCCAGCGTGTCCACCGCCACCCGCATCGAGTCGGCAAGTGACGTGACAGGGGCCAGCAGGTTGCGTACGGTTTCGCTGCCGTAGACGCGCGCGTGAGGCATGCGTGGCAGCAGCGGCGGCAGATCGAGCAGGTGATCGTAATGGCCATGCCCCACCAGCACCGCCCGGACCCGGCCGAGGCGCTCGGTGCCGGCCGCCGGCATGGCCGCCAGGCGTCTCGTGATCTGTGCCGTGTCGGGACGTGTCCCCAACAGCAGGTCGCCCAACACCAGCCACGGCACGGTGGGGTTGGTGAACATGGGCGGGGTGAGCACGAGGCGGGTGGTGTCCTGCCACGGCACGAGCAGGTAACCGGCCACGCCCATGGCCACGAGATCGAGCGAATCGGCGCACGCGCTCGCACACGCATCCACGACCTGCACCGCATTGGCAGGCGCCGGACGCAACGCGGTGGGCGAGCCAGTGGTCACCCAGCGGCAGGCGGAGAGTGCGAGCACGGTCAGGACCGCGACGGATGCGCGAACGGGCCGGATTCGTGTTGCCCACGGTTTCACCATGGGGCAACGCTGAACCCGACCCGTGATTCGCACAAGCGGCGCCACCACCGCGACGCGCAGCACGTGTCACCAGGGGGAGGTACATCACGAGGACTGCGACGTGGTCCCCGTCGCCAAGCGTGAGCGCCGGCGTGCTGCGCTCGGCCGCGCCGGCCGGCCGAGCGAGGATCCGTACGGTCCCCGCGCTCAATCGCATGGCCGTGGGCGGAAAGGTGCCGCGCCCGCCCGTCCGGCACCCTGCGGGGCCGACCGGCGCCTGGGGCGCCGGGCGTGGTCGGGGGCGGCGCGCCGCCGTGAAACGCCCAATCCTCCGCTGACGTATCTTGAGTATCGCTTCGCAATTCCCCCATCTTCAACGCCATGACCAACTCCCTGACGCTCCTGTCCCGTGGCCGTGTCGGCGTGGCTCTGGCCGCACTGGCACTTGCCGCCTGCGGCCGTGCGCCCAAGCCCAGTACGGCCCCCTCGCCCGCCACTGATCCGCGCAACACGCTCAAGGCCGGCCTCTTCGATGCCGGCGAGTTCTCGTCCAACATGCGTGTGCTGGCCAAGGTCCCGAGCCCCAAGGGCTTCCTGGGCGAGACCAACTCCGATCTGGCCTTCACCGGCAATTACGTCATCCAGGGCAACTACAACGGCCCGGTGGTGTGGGACATCAGCAACCCCGCCAAACCGGAACTGGTGGTGGCCTACGAGTGCCCCGCGTCGCAGAACGACGTGTCGGTGTACAAGAACCTCATGTTCATGTCGGCCGAGGCGATGAACGGCCGCGTGGACTGCAAGCCGGGCGGCGTGCGCGAGGCGGTGAGCAAGGACCGCGTGCGCGGCGTGCGCATCTTCGACATCAGCAACATCCGTGAGCCCAAGCTGGTCGCCAACGTGCAGACCTGCCGTGGTTCACACACGCACACGGTGCTCGAGGATCCGAAGGACAAGGAGAACATCTACATCTACGTGTCGGGCTCCTCGGCCATCCGCCCCAAGGGCGAACTCGAGGCGTGCAGCAACATCGCGGCCGACGACCCCAACTCGTCGCGTCTGCGCATCGAGATCATCAAGGTGCCGCTCGCCGATCCCGCCAAGGCGGCGGTCGTGAATCGGGCGAACATCTTCTCGGGGCTGACCGCGCCCACGAACCATGGGCCGTCCGATGCCGACCGTGAGGCAATGGAAGCGGCCAAGCGCCGCGGGGCCTTCGTGGCCTTCATCCCCAGCATTGGCGTGGAGTTCGAACTGCCGCCGCAGATGGTCAAGCCGACCATCGACAGCATCATGAAGGCGCGTGGTGCCACCACGCCATCGGCTGCCGACTCGGCCGCTGCGCGTCCGGTGGTGGACGGCCTGGTGAAGCGCATGCTCGCGATGCAGGGGATGGGCGAAAACACGACCGGCAAGCTCAGCGAAACGTCGCAGTGCCACGACATCACGGTGTACCCGTCGCTTGGCCTGGCCGGTGGTGCGTGCGAAGGGCATGGCCTGCTGCTCGACATCAGCAACCCGGTGAATCCGGTCCGCCTCGACGCCGTGGCCGACTCGAACTTTGCCTACTGGCACTCGGCCACGTTCAACAACGATGGCACCGCGATGCTCTTCAGCGATGAGTGGGGCGGCGGCGGCGGCCCGAAGTGCCGCGCGGGTGACAAGCAGGAGTGGGGCGCCAACGCGATCTTCGACATCGTCACCGATCCCGCGTCGGGTCGCAAGTCGCTCAAGTTCCGCAGCTACTACAAGATTCCCACGTACCAGACGTCGAACGAAAACTGCGTGGCGCACAATGGGTCGCTCATCCCGGTGCCGGGGCGCGACATCATGGTGCAGAGCTGGTATCAGGGTGGCATCTCGGTGTTCGACTGGAGTGATCCGGCGAAGCCGTTCGAGATCGCCAGCTTCGACCGCGGCCCGGTGGACGGGACGCGCATGGAGATGGGCGGCTCGTGGTCGGTGTACTGGTACAACGGTCACATCGTGAGCTCGGAGATTGCGCGCGGCCTCGACGTGGCCGAACTGGTGCCCAGCCAGTTCCTCACGCAGAACGAGATCGACGCGGCCAACACGGTCAAGTGGAGCGAGCTGAACGCGCAGGGGCAGCCGAAGATTTCCTGGCCGCCCAGCTTCCCGCTGGCCAAGGCGTTCACCGACCAGCTGGAGCGCAAGGGGTGTGCGGCGGGTGCGGTGAGCGCCCTGCGTACGCAGATCGCCGCGGCCGAGAAGGCCACCGGCGCGGCGCGCAACAGCGCACTCGACGCGGCAGTGTCGGCGGCGGAAGGGGCACGCGGCTGCGATGGCAAGAAGACCGACCTCCTCAAGAAGGCGCTGCAGGATCTCCGCTCGCCGGCCATGTGAGGTACGGGACGAGGGCGGCCCGATGAACGATCTGCCGGACGGGCCGCGCCTCGTCACGCGTCGCACCCAACGCACGGCGCGCTACACCGTGCTGGGCGCACCTGTCGAGTCGGCGCAGTGTATCTGGTTCGTGTTGCACGGGTATGGCCAACTGGCCACCCGGTTCATCCGCAAGTTCGCCGGGGCCATCCCGGCGAACACGTGCGTGGTGGCACCCGAAGCGCTGTCGCGCTTCTATGTCGAAATGCCACGCGTGGACGGGCGGCACCTGCAGCGTGTGGGGGCCACCTGGATGACGCGGGAAGCGCGTGAGGATGATATCGCGGATACCCTGGCGTGGCTCGACCTGGTATACCGGGACGTCATGTCGCAGGCCTTGCCGGCGGCTCGCGTGGGTGTGCTGGGCTTTTCGCAGGGGGTGGCTACGGCCACCCGCTGGATCGTCAGCGGTTCGGTGTGCCCCGAAGCCTTCGTGGCGTGGGCCGGCCGCCCGGCGCACGATGTGCCCGATGCGCAACTCGCCACCGCGTTGGCGAACGCGACGGTCACGTTTGCCTGTGGTGACGCCGACGAGTTCCTGAACGCCGAGCAGCAACAGGATGTCGTCGCCACGCTGCAGCGGATACAACCGCACGCGGCAATGGCGCCGTTCGCCGGCGGCCATCACCTCGATGGCCCTCTACTGTCGAGCCTGTTGGCACTGCCTGAGCGCGAGGGGCCAAGGGACTCGCCGGAAGGGCCGCCCGCAGGATAGCTTCGCGGCATGTCGCTCTTCACGCATCCCATTGCGCGCGCCACGTCCGCCCGATTGCGCGCCGTCCTGCTCCCCGTCGCTGCCGGCGCCTGCGTCGTCCTGCAGGCATGTGCCACCGGACGCGAGCAGCTCGCCGACAGCACCGCCGCCGGTGCCGTGGCCGATACCCTCGCCTGGTCGGAGGGGATGATCGATGTGCCGGGTGGCCGTGTGTGGTACCGGCGCATCGGGAGCGGACCGGGGACGCCGCTGCTTGCCCTGCATGGGGGGCCCGGAGGGACCTCCTGCCGCTTCGAAGTGCTCGCCCCGCTGGCTCGTCAGCGTCCGGTGATCTTCTACGACCAGCTCGGCTCGGGACGCTCCGATCATCCCAGCGACACGTCGCTCTGGAACGTGTCGCGTTTCGTGGCGGAATTGGATGCCGTGCGACAGGCCCTGCGGCTCGAGCGCGTGCACCTGCTGGGTCATTCGTGGGGCGGAGCACTCGCCGCCGAGTACATGGCGGCCGCCAAGCCGGCGGGGGTGGAGAGCGTGATCTTCAGCAGCCCGCTCATCGACACGCCGCGGTGGATTGCCGACGCGGATTCCCTGCGGGCGCAGCTGCCGGTGTCGATCCGTACCGTCCTCGACGAGGAAGAGCGCAAGGGCACGCTCGACTCGCCGGCCTATCAGGCGGCCACCGACTCGTTTTATGCGCGCCATGTCCGCCGCCTGCCGGTGGCCGACGAGCCGCGGTGTGCCGGGGTGGCGAGCAACGACACCATCTATCGCCATATGTGGGGCCCCACCGAGTTCCTGAGCACGGGGAGCCTGCGGCAGTGGAGCCGCGCCGCCGATCTCGACGACATTACGCAGCCCACGCTGTTCGTGGCGGGGGAGTTCGATGAAGCCCGGCCGTCGACGCTGGAGGAGTTCCGGCGCACGATGCGCGATGCGCAGCTGGTGGTGATTCCCGGGGCCGCGCACGCGGCCATGCGCGAACGTCCGGCCGAGTACCTGGCGGCCATCGACGCGTTCCTGACGCGCGTGGAGCGACGGCCGGCCCCGTGACCGATACGGTGCCGACCAATCTGACGCGGCTCACCTTGCCCGCCCTGGTGGCGCAGTGGGCGCGCATCGTGGACTATGTGGCGCGCCATGAGGTGGCCACGCACGATCTGGCGGCCGACCTGCAGGTGCGGCACGAGATCGCGCAGCGGCTGCGGGCGAAGCCCACGACGCTGGAAACGCGCGAGATGCTGGCCGAGCTGGACGAGCACTTTCGCGAGGCCACGATCGAGTCGGCCGACTGTGTGCTGGGCGCGGACCGTGCGGCGGCGTCGGGGTGGAGCGCGGGGCGGGAGTGGTACCTGTGGCGTCGGGTTGCGGAGCGGGGGAATCACAAACCTGCTCTTGGCGGCTGATCTTGTGAAACTTTTCACAAGCGGCGATCGTTCACGGCGTGTACCCATGCCGGAGCCGTCATGCCATACCGTGCCACCAACCGCCCCGCCGATCCCCGCGCCGCTGACAACGGGAGCGCCGCGCGCGGCATTCATCATTCGCTGACGGCAACCGGCACGCATCGCGCCGACCCGCGGCCCCATGTCGTCATCATCGGAGGCGGCTTTGCCGGCCTCTCGGCCGCGCGCGCGCTCGCCAAGGCGCCGGTTCGCATCACCCTGCTCGACCGCACCAACCATCACCTGTTTCAGCCGCTGTTGTATCAGGTGGCCACGGCGGTGCTCAATCCGGCTGACATCAGCGTGCCCATCCGCTGGCTCCTGCGCAAGCAGCAGAACGCCACGGTGGTGATGGCGGAGGTCGACCGCATTGACCCGGAGGGCAAGACGGTGTCACTCGACAGTGGTACGGTGCTGCTGTCGTTCGATTACCTCGTGGTCGCGGCCGGGGCCCGGCACGCCTACTTCGGACACCCCGAGTGGGAGCAGCATGCCCCGGGGCTCAAGAGCATCGAGGATGCCCTCGAAATGCGCCGGCGTTTCCTGCTGTCCTTCGAGGCTGCGGAGCGCGCGAGTGCGGCGGGTGAGCGCGACGCGCTGCTCACCTTCGTCATCGTGGGTGGCGGGCCAACCGGCGTGGAACTGGCCGGCATGATCCCCGAAATCACGCACCATGCGCTCACGGGCGAGTTCCGGCGCATCGACCCGCGTCAGGCACGCGTGCTGCTGCTGGAGGGCGGACCACGCATCCTGCCGGCGTTCCCGGAGGAGCTCTCTGCCCAGGCGCAGCGTGATCTCGAGTCGCTGGGCGTCGAAGTACGGACGCGCTGCGTGGTCACGCACGTCGACAGCGATGGCGTGGTGGCCGGGGGCGAGCGCATCGATGCGCACACGGTGTTCTGGGGGGCCGGCAATCAGGCGTCACCGCTGGCGCGTCAGCTGGGTGTGGCGCTGGACCGGGCGGGCCGTGTGGTGGTCAATCCCGATCTCAGCGTGCCGGGGCACCCGCACATCTTCTGCGTGGGAGACATGGCGGCGACCACCACCGCCAACGGCGCGCCCGTGCCGGCTGTCGCTCCTGCTGCCAACCAGATGGGCAGCCTGGCTGGCCGCAACATTGCGCGCCACCTGGCCGGCGAGACGGCGGAACCGTTCCGGTATCTGAACAAGGGTGACCTGGCCACCATTGGCCGACACAAGGCGGTTGCCGTGATTGGCGGACTCCGGCTGCGCGGCACCTTCGCCTGGCTCACCTGGCTGTTCGTGCACGTGCTGTATCTGGTGGGCGTGCGCAACCGCGTCAGTGTGGTGGTCCAGTGGGCGTACCAGTACTTCACGTTCCAGCGTGGGGTCCGGCTCATTACCGGCACCACGGTGCACCGGCTGCTCAAGGCCAGCCGCGCCGCGCACGAGAAACGCCGCGTGGCCTGAGCCGGCACGTCCTCACCGGCGAAACCGTCGCGCCCGCGCCGTCGTACAGGTGACATGATCTTCCTCGTCAACCTGCTCTGGTTCATCTGCGGCGGCTTTCTCGCGTGGCTGGGCTGGATGCTCGCGGGCGCCGCCCTCGCCATCACCGTGGTGGGGCTGCCGTGGGCATTCGCGGCCTTCCGCATTGCGCCATTCGCCGCCTGGCCGTTCGGCCGGACGCTCGTGGACGCGCGCGTCGTGGGCGAGGGGCGTATCGTGGGTACCGGCCTCGCCAACGTGCTCTGGATCATCTTCGCCGGCTTCTGGCTGACGCTCGCGCACATCGTGGCCGGCGTTTCCCTGTGCCTCACGATCATCGGCATTCCCTTCGGCCTCGCGCACTTCAAGCTGGCCGAGGTGAGTTGGGCGCCGCTGGGCAAGCGCATCGTCCACCGATGAACCGCGCCGGGGACCGCTCGCTGTCACGCGATCTCCGGCGCGGGTGACGTGATCCCGGTTACGGGATGATCGTACGTGCGGGCAGCGCAATGGCGCCCAGCTTGAGTTGACTCGCGGCGGCGTTGAGTGCCGGAATGTCCGTGTTGAGGATCTCGGTCCACTGCGCGCGCAGCACCGCCCAGCGGGCGTTGAGCTCCTGCAGCCGTTCTCCGGCGCCACGTGTGGGCTTCCCGTCCACGCCGCCATTGATATAGCCGTTGGTGCCGGTGAGGTTGCCGTACAGCTCCGCCCACTGGTTGTCCAGCATGCCGGCAAAGCGAATCGGATCCTGGCCGCTCTTGCTCCGTACCTGCGTGAGCTGCACTTCGAGCCGGGTCAGCTTGCGCGCGAGTGAGTCGGCGAGTGCCGCGAGCGCCGCTTCGCTCCCCGCGCGCGTGGCGGCAGCCATGAGCGCCTCCCGCTGCCGCTGCACGTCGCGCAGGTCGCTAAGCGTGGTGTTGAGCGTGTTCATGGAATCGCGCACCTGGCTGGCGAGTCGATACTGCTCGGCGTAGTCGGCTGCCGTGATATGCGGCAGCCGCGGGTCGGGGAGCACCTGAAAGGCCTTGCGCATCGTCACGCCATTGGCGGTAAGCACGGCTTCGTAGCGTCCCGGTGGCGCCTTGACGCCACCGAGATACCCCCACGTGACCACGCCTTCCACGCGCTGCGGGCCGGGGTAGGTGATGTCCCACACCACCCGGTGCAGCCCGCGGCGAACAGGAAGCCGCGCCGTCTGGGCCGCACGCGCGGCCGCCGAATCCGACGAAAAGCGCTGCACGACGCGCTGTGTCGCGTCGACGATGTCGAGCGTGACCGGCGCCGTGGCCTCGCGACCCAGCCAGAGGTGAATGGCGGCCCCGCGATCGGCGGCATCAGGCACTTCCGGCACCGGATCGAAACTGTCGCCACCGCGCTGGGCGCGCACGAAATCGCTGGGCGTGAAGAGGTGGGCTGCCGACGCCACGATGGAGGCCGAGAGTTCACGCAGCGGGGCCAGGTCGTCGATGATCCACAGCGCGCGTCCCTGCGTGGAGATCACGAGATCGTCGTGCCGCGCCTCGAGATCGGCGATGGGGGTAATGGGCAGCCGCCCCGGCATGGGCTGCCATGCCCCGCCGCCATCGAACGAAACGAACAGGCCGTACTCCGTGCCGGCATACAGCAGCGAGGCCACCTTCGGGTCTTCCGCCACCGAACGCAGCGGGTAGTCCGCCGGGATGCCGTTCGTGCCCGTCGTGAGGCGGGTCCAGCTTCTCCCGTAGTCGTCCGTGCGCCACAGATACGGCCGGAAGTCGTCGAGGCGATAGGCCTGCACGGCAACGTACGCGCGCCCCGGCCGGTGCGCCGACAGGGCGATCTCCTCCACCGTCCCGTACTGCGGCATGCCGGGCGGCGTGATGTCGTTCCACGACGAGCCGCCGTCGCGCGTGATGTGCACGCGGCCGTCGTCGGTACCGGCCCACAGCGTACGCGCATCGGCCCGGTCCTCGGCCAGCGCAAACACGGTGTTGAAGATCTCCACGCCGGTCACGTCGTTGTTGATCGGCCCGCCGGCGGCCTGCTGATGCTGCGGCGTGTTGGTGGTGAGATCGGGGGAGATCCGGTCCCACGTCATGCCCGCGTCCCGCGTGCGCAACACGTACTGCGCGCCGTGGTACACCACCTGTGGGTCGTGACGCGACACGAGAATGGGCGCCACCCACTGGAAGCGATAGGTGAGATCCCTGGCCGCCTGCCCGAGCTGCAGCTGCGGGTACACGATGACGTTGCGGCGCTCGTCGGTGCGCGTGTCCCAGCGGTTGATGGCGCCACCGTAGCAGCCACCCCAGATCACGTCGGGTGCATCGGGGTGCAGCGCCACGGGGCCGGTTTCACATCCGGCGGCGTACCGATAGTCGGCGAACGGATGCACCGAGTTGGACGACGACCAGCTGGGCACGCTGATCGCGTTGTTGTCCTGCTGCGCCGTGTACACCCGATAGGGGAAGCGATTGTCGGTGATGACGTCGTAGAACTCGGCCGTCGGCTGATTCCAGTAGCTGCTCCAGGTGCGGCCCCGGTTGAGCGAGACCTGCGCGCCCCCGTCGTCGGCGACGATCATGATGCGCTTGTCGCCCGGATTGATCCACAGGTCGTGCACGTCGCCGTGCGGCACATCGATGGGGGTGAAGGTCACGCCGGCATCGATGCTGCGATAGAGTGACGTGTTGAGCGCGTACACGACGTTCTCCTCCATCGGGTCCGCGCGCACGTGCGTGTAGTACCAGGCGCGCTGGCGCAGCTTGTTCTCGCTGTTCGTGCGCGTCCAGCTGTCGCCGCCGTCATCGCTGCGATACACGCCGCCCTGCGGTTCGGCCTCGATGATGGCCCACAGCCGTTGCGGGTTTGCCGGCGACACCGTGAGACCGATCTTGCCGGTGAGTCCCGTGGGGAGTCCCCCGCTGAGCTTCTTCCAGCTGTCGCCACCATCCGTGGAACGCCAGATCCCGCCCTCGTTCGAGCCGGAGATCATCGTCCACGGCTTGCGCTCGGCGCGCCACATGGCCGCATAGAGAATGCGGGGGTTGCGCGGGTTCATTGCGAGGTCGACGGCGCCGGTGGAGTCGTTGAGGTACAGCACCTTCTCCCACGAGCGGCCCCCATCCTTCGTGCGGAAGATCCCGCGCTCGGCATTGCGGCCGAACGGTCGGCCGAGGACGGCGGCATACGCCACATCGGCATTCTGCGGGTGCACCTGGAGGCGGCCGATCTGGCCGGCGTTCCGCAGACCAATGGGCTGCCAATTGCGGCCGCCGTCGGTGGAGCGCCATGCCCCTCGGCCCATGGAAGTGTTGCCGCGCACGTCCACCGACCCCTCGCCCACGTACACCACGTTCGGATCACCCGGCGCGACCGCCACGCTACCAATGGCGCCGCCGAAGAATCCGTCGGAGACGTTGCGCCAGGTGGCGCCCGCGTCGTCGGTGTACCAGCGCCCGCCGCCCGTGCTGCCCATGAAGAAGGCATGCGGCTGGCCGGGCACACCCGACACGGCGGTCGAACGGCCACCGCGGAACGGCCCGAGCATGCGCACCTTGAGTCCCTTGAGGGCGGTGGTGTCAAGCGCGGCGGAGACGGCGGCGGACGGTGTCGAGGCGGGTGTCGCACGCGCATTCCGCTGCGCGCGGGCGGCGTGCGGCCACGCCACCAGCGTGGCGACGAACAGGAAACGCGACAGGGAGCGGGGCATGAGGGCGAACGGAGACGGGGAAAGGGGAGCGATGGGCAGCGCCACCGCGCAGGTCAGAGCTGTCCCAGCCACGACAGCTTCACGATGAGGGAGCGCGCCAGGGGGGTATTGCCACCCTGCACGGCCTGCCGGTCGTTGTAGACCACGTACAGGAACGAGAGCGGGAGAAACTCCCAGCTGAAGCGGGCGTTGAGCGACGCGCGCTCGGCGGCCGTGTTGTACTGGTAGAACGCACTCCACTGCACGCGCGGATTGAGGAACACGCGCAGCTCCGGTCCTGCGAGGTGCGTGGTGAACGACGAGTCCCGCGTGCCGAGGCTGCGCAACCGGTTGATCTCGTAACTGCCGCGCAGCGAGACGTACGGGTTGGGAGACCAGCGGCCCACCACTTCAACGCGGTTGAGCGCGCCATCGAAGAAGGCGCCCGTTGATGCCGTGAGCGTGGCGGCCAAGGGGGCGCTCTGGTCGCTGCGCGCGCTGAGCCCCGCGCGCAGGTAGCCGTACGATCCGGGAGCGATCTGCACGTTGGGAAAGAGCGGCACCGCCACCGTGGGGCGCTGCATGTTGTGCTCGATGGATGGCGTGATCGTGGCGCCGTTGCGAAAGAGCACTTCACCCGAGTAGGTGAGATTGGACTCCTGCAGCGCGCCCGATTGCGGGTCGTTGAAGGCGATGCCATTGGGGCCATGCCGCAGCCACACCACCCGCGAGGGGAGCCACGCCGGCTGCATCGTCCAGGTGGCAAACGGATTGGTCATGACCACGTCGGGGCGCGAGACGAAACCCATCTGCGGGTTGTAGTCGCGGGTGACCACGGCACCAAGAATGCCGGCAAGACTGGTGTTGGTGTTGCGGGTGATGCCGTACGTTCCCGCAAACCCCGTGCGCCCATTTTCGTTCGACGCCGACACCATGCCCGTGAACTGCACGAGTTCCCCGATGCGCGTGAGCGCATCCATGGCCACGACCACGTTGCGTCGCGATACCACGTCGAGATCCGCCTCGAGGGCGTCCCCATCGCGCAGCGCTGCCGTGGCCCCGATGCGCGTGGCGCGGCCGAAGAAGCGGCTGCCACGCATCACCCCGAAGGTGGCCGCGCCCTGTGAGCCCAGGGCCGCCTGCCGCATGGCCAGGGCGCCGGCCGTCGTCTTCCCGGTGCGGTAGGCGTAGCGCACCCCGGCATCAATGGGCTGCGGGGTGCCGTCCTCCCCCAGGCCGATGCGTCGCGTGAAGAAGGGTTGCACGAAGTAGCGACCGGACACGCCACCGATGCCACCGATGGTGCCGGCGCCCAGGCCTCCCGCGTTCAGCAGATCGGCGTTCTCGAGGAAGAACTGCCGGCGTTCGGGGAGAAAGACATTGAAGCGGGTGAGATTCACCACCTGGCGGTCCACATCGGCCTGCGCGAAGTCGGTGTTGACGGTGGCTTCCAGCAGGCTGTTGGCCGTGGGGGCCCAGATGATCTCGCCACCCACATCGCCGGTCTGGCCGTTGAAGGCCCGCGCCGTGCGATCGGTGACGCGCGTGCCCAGCACATATGGCCGCACGCGCACGTTGGTGCGCGGGGGCGGTGGCTGAATGGAGTCGAGGGCGCCGCCGTACGTGATGCGCCACGACGACAGCTGCCGCGGGTACGGCATCCAGGCACTCCACTGCGCCACGCGGCGCGTGTTGCGGACGAAGTTGATGTCCCAGGTCGTGAGGCCGGGGGCGTACCGCAGCGAGCGCCACGGAATGGAGAACTCGGCCACCCAGCCGCTGTCGCTGCGCGTGGTGCGCACGCGCCACAGTGCGTCCCAATTGAAGTTGAACGCGTCGCCGCCGTCGAAGGCCTGGACATCGGCCTGTGAACCGAGCGGCGTGGTGGAGAACTGCAGCACGGTGCGGCGATCGCCCAGCGGGCCGATGGTGATGCCGAAGACGTCGTTTTCGGGGGGTTCGAAGTCGCGTCGCAGGTCGGGCATGCGCAGCGACGAGAGTCCCGCACTGTCGCGGTTGAACGCGCCCACGTAGAGATTCTCGTCGTCGTACAGCACCCGCACTTCGCTGGGATAGCGCGTGGTGGGGAGAAAGTCGGGACGTGCCTGGACGAAATCGCCCCCCACAGGGGCGCGCCGCCAGTCTGCCTCGTCGAGTCGCCCGTCGATGGTGAGCCGCCCCGTGGTGCGCCGCGCCACGAGTCGCTTGCGCCCCTCTTCCGTGGGCTCGGGAACGGTCGGGGTCTGCGCACGCGCGGCATGCGTCAGGGACAGGCTGCCCACCACAAGGGCAAGCAACAGCGAGCGAGTGCTGAACGGGACGCGACACATCCCCGCAAGGTACGGCCGTCCGGGGCGTTCGTCACGCGCGGGTGTTCAAGCCGCGGCCGGTGCGCTAGCCTTGTGCCATGTCCAAACGGAACCTGCTTGCCGTGGCGCTGTCGCTGCTGTCGCTGGCCCTGCTGTGGCCCGGACTGGTGGAACCGGTGCTCACGATTCGCGCCACCATCGAGCTGTTCGGCACGGAGCGGGAGCTCACCAACGAAACGCGCAGCGTGCTCGGCGCCATTCGCAGCCTGCACGAATCGGGCAACGACTTCGTCGCGGGACTCATTCTGCTCTTCAGCGTCCTCGTCCCGCTCACGAAGGCCGCCCTGCTGGTACCCATCTTCGCGTGGCGGTCCACCCCGTCCGCGTACCGCCTTTCCCGCGTGGTGCAGGCGATCAGCAAGTGGTCCATGGCCGACGTGTTCGCCGTGGGCATGCTCATCGCCCTGCTGGTGGCCAAGGGGACCGCCAATCTGTCGGCGGTCGCGGGGCCCGGGTTCTACTTCTTCACGGCGTACTGCCTGGTCTCCAACGCGGCCTTTCAGGCGCTCAAGATCGACGAGCCGGTCAGCACCCGCTGACGAGGGCCCCCGGGGCTGGTGGCCTGTGCCCTATGGCTGCGGCTCGAGGCGACCCTTGGACTTGCCTGAGGCTGGCGGGGTGGCGGCGGGTTTCGCCGGAAGCGCGCCCGGCGCGATGCGGAACTTCGCCACTGGCTGCCCATCGAGGTTGACGAACCCCTCGATGGACCCGTTGGCGGCAATGGTGCCGCTGTGCTCGAGCAGCTTCCCCTCACCCGCCGTGACCCGGAAGCGCAGCGTGGCTCCCTGGCGCACCACGTTGCTGATCGCGCCGGTGCCTTGGCCAGGCACCATGGCCGTGCCGGTAATGGCGGGGGCGGTGCCGGTGAACTGGTAGGTCACGGGAACGACAATCGTGCTGTCGCCGAGTTGGACCGTGGCGGTCCCCGCATAGCTGCCGCTCACGCCCTCCGCCGGCTTGGTGGCGGACCCCCTGGCGCCGCTGCCACCGGTGCCGGTTCGCGCACCGGCGGGGGCCGCTGCCCGTGCCCCTTGTGCCTGCAGGTGGACCAGTGGCAGGGCGCTGCCGGGAGCGGCCGCGAGCAGGGCGGCCGCTGCGAGGACGGGGAACGAGTGGCGCATGCGCGGGGTGGGTGCGAGGCAACGAGGTGGAACCGAGCGCGATAAACTACACCACCCATGGCTGAACCGTTCAAGACCTTCATCAATCCGGAGGTCGTGACCCGTGCCGCCGGTCACCTGGCACGGCATGACCCTGGCTTCGACGGCGACGCGTTCTGCGCGGCCGTGGTGCCGCACCTGGCGGCGCTCGAGCTCAAGGCCCGCGCCATGTGCGTGGCGGACGCGCTCGAGCGGCATCTCGCCGCCGACTTCGAGGACGCGGCGGCGCATCTCGAACGGGCGTTGCGGCCGCTCAACGCGCCTCCCGGGACCGGGGGGCTGGATGGGTGGTTCCTGTGGGGCGCCGGGGAGTTCGTGGCCCGGCGGGGCATGGCCCAGCCGGTGCGAGCGCTCTCCTGCCTGCGGGAAATGACGCAGCGGTTCACGGCCGAATTCGCCATTCGCCCCCTGATCGCACAGCACCCCGCCCTCGTCTTCGACACCCTGCGGCAGTGGGTGCACGACGACAGTGAGCACGTGCGCCGGCTGGTCAGCGAAGGAACGCGGCCACGGCTGCCGTGGGGGCTGCAGCTGCGCGGGCTGATCGCCGACCCGTCTCCCTCGTTGCCGCTGCTTGCGGCGCTGCAGGACGACACCAGCGCGTACGTGCGTCGCAGCGTCGCGAATCATCTCAATGACATCGCGAAGGATCATCCGGTGGTGGTGGCCGCGTGGCTCGAACGACATCTCCCCGACGCGTCCCCCCACCGGCGTGCCCTGTTGCGCCACGCGAGTCGGACGCTGGTGAAGCAGGGGTATCCGCCGGTGCTCACGCTGTGGGGACGAGCCGAGCCTCTGCACGGAACCGCCACGCTCGCGCTTGCGCCGTCCCATATCGCGCTCGGCGACGACGTGGCGCTCACGATCACGTTGCGGTCGCAGGCCGGGGAGCCGCAGGCGCTGACCGTGGACTACGTTGTGCACCATGTAAAGGCCAACGGACAGACGTCGGCCAAGGTGTTCAAGGGATGGGAGACCCGGCTGGACGCGGGGCAGTCACTCACGCTGCGCAAACGCCACCCGGTGCGGCCGATCACGACGCGTCGGTACCACGCGGGGGAGCACCGTGTGGTCGTGCAGGTCAATGGCAAGGCCGTGGCCGAGAGCGCGTTTCACCTGACGGTCGGGTCGCCGGCCGCCCCGGGGTGAGCCGCACGCCAGTGCCGCCGCACGCCGAGGGTCGCCAGATTCCCGCTCGTCCTGTGTTCGCTCCCTGACCCGTCTGCCCGTTCCGGTTCGCCATGCCCCAGCTCTCCGACTTCTCGCTCGTGTCGCTCGACGGCGCCCCACTGCCCCTCAGCGCCTACCAGGATCGCGTGGTGTTGGTGGTGAATGTGGCCAGCATGTGCGGCTTCACGCCGCAGTATGCCGGACTGGAGCAGCTCTGGCGCAGCTACAAGGCGCGCGGCCTCACGGTCATTGGGTGCCCGTGCGACCAGTTCGGGCATCAGGAACCGGGCACCGAGGCGGAGATTGGCGCCTTCTGCAGCAGCCGCTACGACGTGACGTTCCCCATGTCGGCCAAGCTCGAGGTGAATGGCGACGGGGCCGACCCGCTCTGGCGATGGATGCGCGAAGCGGAGCCTGGGGTGCTGGGGACCACCGCGGTGAAATGGAACTTCACCAAGTTCCTGATCGGTCGAGACGGGCAGGTGATTGCCCGGTATGCGCCCACGACCACACCGGAGTCGATCGCCAAGGACATCGAGACCGCACTGGGCGGTCGCTGACGCGGCTGCGGAAGGGGCCGTAGAAAGACCGAAGAGGGGAACCGCCCCGGTTGTATGGTCATTCAATCGATGTCGCGGGTTTCCTCTTCGTCCATGTCTTCCTTTCCCCCAGACGTACTGCCTGCTCAGGCCGCCGCCATTCGCGCCGGCGATGAGGACGCGTTCCGCCAGCTCTTCGATGCGCTGCACGGGCCGCTCCTCGGCTTCGCGTCCTCGTTCATCAAGGACGATGCGGTCGCGCAGGATGTGGTTCAGGAGGCGTTCGTTCGCCTCTGGGATCGCCGGCAGCGTCTCGACGAGGAGATTCCCCTTCGGGCCTGGCTCTTCCGTACCGTGCGAAACCTCGCGCTCAACATCCGTCGCGACGACACCACCCGTGCGCGGTTGCTCGACGACCCCGCTGCGGCTGACAGTGCCGCCGCTCCCCGCGCCGCGACGCTCCCCGATGCCGCCACCGAGGGCGCGGAGTTGCAGGACCGCGTCGCGGTGTTGGTAACCGAACTCCCCAACCGACAGCGCGAGGCGTTGCTGCTCTCGCGCGTGGAAGGGCTCTCACATGCCGAGGTGGCGGCGGCGATGGGGTGTGCCCCGCGAACGGTGAACAATCACCTGGTGGCCGCGCTCTCCACCCTGCGGCGGCGTCTCGCCGAAGTGGGTACGTTGGTCGCCTCGCTCTCGGTGTGGCTGCCGTGAGCCGGCCCCATGATGCGGGCGCGGAGGCGCCCATGAACCCCGAGCTCTCGAGCATGCTGGAGGCGCGCCCCGATGCGCGCGAGCTGCACGCCGTGTACCGCGCGGTGCCGGTCACGCGGGCCCCGCTGTCGGCGGCGCAGCACGAGGCGGCATGGAAGCGCCTGCAGAATCGCCTGCAGGACCCGGCGCGGGCACCGTACGTCGACGACGCGCGCGCACCGCTCGAATTGGTGCGCGACGACCGGGCCGACGGTCGCGTGCCGGAGGCGCGGCATCCGGAGGCCACGTCGGTGCCACCGACCGGTGTGCGCCCCACCGCCTCACCTCGAGGCCGGTGGGGGCGCTGGGCTGCTGCGGCGGCCGTCGTGGGAATGCTGGTCGGCGGTGGGGGGTGGGCCACCGGGAGCGTCACCCATCAGGTGCCCGCCGGGGGGGCGCCGCGCGCCGTGACGCTGGCGGAAGGAAGCACGGTGTGGATGGCGGCGGGGAGTGAACTGTCCGTTCCCCGTCGGCTGGGATGGCCCGCCGTGCTGGCCACCTCGACGCGTGACGTGCGGCTGACCGGCGAGGCGTTCTTCATCGTGCAACGTGACGGACGCCGCTTCACCGTGCACACGGCCGACGCGCAGGTGCAGGTGCTGGGGACGCAGTTCGCGGTTCGTCGTGAGGCGGCGGGGGGCGTCACGCGCGTCGACGTGAGCGAGGGGCGGGTGGCGGTGGTCGCTGGCGCGCAGCGCGCGGAACTCGGTGCCGGGGAAGGCGTCACTGTGGGTGCGCGCACGTGGCTTCGCCGCAGCGTGACTCCCACGCGCGTGGCCACGTGGCGGACCGGCGGGCTGGCCGCGTTCGACGAGCCGCTCGGCGACGTGCTGGTCGAGCTGGGCCGCCGATATGGTGTGCGCATCGAGCATGACGCCAACGTCGACGTGGCGACGACGGTTTCGCTGGTCTACGCCAGTGCGCCGTCGGTGGATGTGGTGCTCGGTGATCTGTGCACTGCCGAGGGCCTCGTGTTCGAGCGCACGAGTCGCGGGTACCGCATTACCCGCCCGTGAACGGAACGCGGTCGGCGCTCGAGGTCACCGGACGTGTGCGGACGCGCCGGAGCGCGTCCGCGTGTGCCGTTGCGGCCGTGGCCGGTGCCCTCCTGTGGGGCGGGCAAGCGCCGGCACTGCAGGCACAGGACACACGCCCCGGCGCCTCCGCCCCGCGCCCACCGTCCCGCATCTCTCTGGCCCTCATCGACGTCCCGCTCGTCGAGGCGCTCGAAACACTGTCGCGTCAGGCGCAGCTGAACCTCGTGTGGCAGGCGGGTACGCTGGGTCCACGGGGGATGAGGCGCATTTCCTGTCGCCTGGAGGGCGTGCTTCCCGAAGACGCCCTCGTCTGCGTGACGCGAGCCGCCGGTCTCGACTTTGTGCGGTTGTCGTCGGGCACCTACGTCGTGATTGCCGGCGCCGAGCAACCGGCGTCGTGGGGTGCCTTTGCCGGTCGTGTGTTGGATGCCGCGTCGGGTGAGCCTCTGCCGCAGGCCCGCGTGCAGCTGGCCGAGGTCCCTGATGCCGTGCTGTCCGCCGACGATGGTGGCTTCAGTTTCGCGCGGCTGCGCCCCGGCACGTACGAACTGCAGGTTCGTGCCGTGGGCTATCGCCCGCATCGTGAAACGTTCGAACTGCCGCCCAACGGGTCGCGACTCGTGCGGTTGCCGCTCGTGCGTACCGAAACCGTTGCGCGTCCCATCATCGTGAACGGGCTGCGCGCCGGCGCCCTCAGCGCCACGCTGGGGTCGACCGTGGTTGCCGACAGTGTGGCGCGTCGGACGCTCATGGGGCCGTCGCTGTTCCTTCCTGGGGCGCCGGTTCCCCTGGGGCTTTCGCGTCGCGATGGCACGGCGGATCTGCACCTGCAGGGGGGGGACATCGGCGAGCATCCGTGGCGGCTCGATGGCATTCCCCTCTACGATCTCACCGCCCTCTCCGGGCTGCTCGGCCTCGTTCCGCCCGTCGCCATCGACGAACTCGCCGTTCGGCGCAGCGGATATCGCGCCAGTGAGGGAAGCTTCGCCACCGGGGTCATCGACCTCAAACACGCCGTGGGTGGCGAGTCGGCGGGCGGTGCAGACGTGCACGTGGACCCCATTGCTGCATCGGGACGCTGGTCACTGCCGGTGACCGTGGGGGGCGCGCGTGGCACCGTGATGGTGGCGGGGCGCACGGGACTCTGGCAATGGACCGCTCCGCCGGCGCTGACGCGCGCGCTGCGCCATTGGAGCGTGCCCGATCCCGTGCTGCTGGCGCGCCTCAGTGACTTCGGGGCGCAACCCGGCATGGCGGGGCTCGACGGGGCCGCGTTCAGCAGCAGCGTTGGTGACGAACGCGTCCGGCTGCACGATGTGCACACCGCCGGGCGCCTGCAGTTCGGTGTGGCGCACACGCTCTCGGCCTCGGCCTTCCTCAATGAGCATGGCGTCTCGTATCTGGGAGCCGCCGACGATGGGGCGGGGCGCACGTTGCGCACGGCCGATCGCTACGACAAGCGCACCATGGGAGGACAGCTCTCGCATCAGTGGTTGCTGGGGACACGGGTACGGCAGTCGCTGCAGCTGCGGGCATCGCAGTACGAGCTGGGGCACGGGGGCAGCATGGGCATGAATGCCGCGCCACTCGCGGGGACCACCGCCACCGAGAGCAATGCGCTCACCGAGCTTGCGGCCTCGGGAGAGTGGCGCGTGCGTGGCGGGGCGCGTACCGATCTCACGTTCGGGGCGGAGGTCGTGCACGATCGCGCGCATCTCGACCTGTCCAATCGTGTGCTGCGGCCGCTCGCCTACAAGACGGTGGTCACCCGTGGTACCCTCGTGGCCGATGTGACCCGTCAGCTCTCCGCCACGCACTTCCTGGACGCGGGGATGCGCATCACGCAGCTGCAGACGGGGCGGACGTACGCGGAACCGCGACTGGCGTTGCGCGGTGAACAACGGTGGGATGCGCGCACCTTCACCTGGCGCGTCGCGGGTGGCGGCTATCATCAATTCGTCAATCAGTTCGATGTGGCGAGCACCATGCCGGTGGCCTTCGTGCCGAGTGTGCGCTTCTGGCTGCCCAGCGATGGCAACGCCCCCGTGGCGCAGGCGTGGCATCTGGCCGGCGAGGGCGCCTACTCGCCGGCTCCCGGTTGGGAGCTGCGCGGTGAGTTGTACGCGCGGTGGCATCCCACGCTTCCCATGTTCGACTACGGGGTGATGTACGGCCCCGGGCTCACGCCCAACGTGCTGACTGATGCGGCGCAGTTCATCCGGCCCATGAGCGGGCAGGCGTTCGGTGGTGGGGTGCGCCTGCTGCGTGAGGCCTCGTGGCGCGGCAAGGCCATGCGCACCGAACTGGCGTATGATGGGGGCTCGAGTGTCCGGCGTTATCCGTCCCGCTTCGACGACCGCCTGCAGCCCACCCCGTGGCTGGAGCCGCATCGTGTGCTGCTGGCCAGTGAAGTGCGCCCCGCGCGCGGGCTCGTCATGGCGGTCCGTACGCGCGGCGTATGGGGCCGGCCATGGGCGTTGCGTCAGGTGTACTACGACCTGTTCGGGGCGGCACCCATGACGTCGCAGCTTCCCGTGTCCATGCCGGGGGTCATGCGCCGCCCGGCCTTGATTGACGTGGACCTGGGGCTCACCTGGCAGCGTGACGTGGGAACCACGCGCATGGAGCTCGGCGCCAGCATGCTGAACGTGATCGGCCGCAGCAACGTGCTCGACTACGGACTGCGGCGCGGTGCCGACGGCACGTACACCATGGTGCCCCGCTTCCTTCCCATGCGCCAGCCGGCGCTGACGGTGCGGTTGTTGTATTGACCTGCTGGTGGAAACGATGCCGGGGCGCGGCGGGTTGGTCCGACACCGCTGGTCCTGTCTTCGATTCCATCCCGCTCCAATGAAGCGTGCACTGCTGCTGTGTTTGCTCCTGCGTCCGGCCCTGCTTTCGGCGCAGGTCGCCCCGGCTACCGCCGGGTCAACCGGCGTCGTCACCGGGCGCATCGTGACCGCCACGACGGAGGCACCCATCGCCGGGGCCACCATCCGTGTGGTGGGGCAGGAGGCAGGCGCGCAAAGTGAGGCCGATGGACGGTTCACCGTGCGCGGCGTGCGCGTGGGAATCGTTACGCTCGAGGTGCGGCGCCTTGGCTTCGCGCCGGTACGGCGCGGCGACATTGCGGTCTCTCCCGCCAAGCCGGCCGAGGTGACCATTGTCCTGCAGCCGGTGGACGTCCAGCTCGATGTCGTCACCGTGCGTCCGGAGGCCTTTCCGGCGCGCATGCCCGCAAGCACGCCGGTCTCCACGCAGCGCTATGATGCGGAGGAGGTCCGGCGTCAGCCCGGCGCACAGGAAGATGTGCTGCGCGCCATATCCATCGCGCCCGGTGTGGGGGTCACCAGCGCCGCCCGCAACGACATCGTGGTGCGAGGTGGTGCGCCGTTCGAGAACCTGTTCGTGGTGGACAACATCGAAGTGCCCAACATCAATCACTTCGGTTCGCAGGGCTCCACAGGCGGTCCCATTTCGCTCATCAACATCCGGTTCGTGGAGAGCGCATCGCTCTCGGCCGGCGGCTTTGGGGCCCGCCTGGGCGATCGCACCTCGTCGGCCACCACGCTGACATTGCGTGAAGGCAATCGCGAGCGCGTGGCCGGCGAAGTGAACGTGGCGGCAACGCAGGTGGGCGCCGTGCTCGAGGGGCCACTCGGTCGCAATGGGTCGTTTCTGGCCAACGTCCGCCAGAGCTATCTCGACCTGCTCTTCAAGGCGATCGGCCTCAGCTTCATTCCCAGCTACACCGACGCCACCATGAAGGCCACGTGGCGCCCCAATCGGCGCGATGCCTTCAGCGTCCTGGCCATCGGGGCGCGCGGAACGATTTCCTTCGACAACAGCACGGACTCGGCGCGGGTGAACAACGCGCAGGTGCTCGCGCCAACGCAGGATCAGTACTTCAGCGGCCTCACCTGGAAACGGTTGCTGGGTCGCGGGGTGGCCACCACCACACTGGGGCGCACGTATACGCGCTACGTCACGGCCCAGCGCGACAGTCTGCTGGCGCCCATTTTCGAGAGTCGCTCCACCGAAGGGGAGAACTCGCTGCGTACCGACGTGACGCTGGTGGCCGGGCGCGGCGTGGAGATAGAAACGGGCACGATCTTCAAGTACGCCAGCACGCTGCGCTACGACGCCACGCTCGCCGGGTTCACGCGTCGCGATCAGGCCGGTGCACCGCAGCCACTGTCGGTCGATACGTCGTTCACCGCGTGGCGCAACGGGAGCTACCTGCAGGCCACGTGGCAGAGCACGCCCACGGTGCGCCTGTCGGCCGGCGTGCGAGGCGACTGGTATGGCTTCCTCGACAACGCGGTGCGCCTCGCGCCGAGACTGAGCCTCAGCTACCAGGCCAATGCGGTGACCACGCTGTCGCTTTCCGGCGGGCGTTACTGGCAGGCGCCCAGCTACATCTGGCTCGTGGGGGATCCCGGAAACGCCACGCGCCTGCGCCCGTTTCGCGCCGACCAGCTCATTGCAGGCATTTCCCGACTGGTAGGCCGTGACCTCAAGGTGCAGTTCGAGGTGTACGGCAAGCGGTACGGCGACTACCCGGTGCGTCGATTCCGTCCGCAGGCGGTGCTGAGTCCCAGTGGCTTCGACGATGCCACCACGGATATCCCCTTCGGACTCGAACCGCTGGCCAGCAGCGGTACCGGTACGGCGTACGGCGCGGAGCTGTTCCTGCAGAAGAAGCTGGGGGCGTCGCCGTTCTACGGGCAGCTGAGCGCGAGCCTCAACCGCACACGCTTCACCGGCCTCGATGGCACGGCCACGCGTGGCGCCTTCGATACGCCGGTGCTGGCCAACGGCGTGCTGGGCTGGCGCCCCAACGCCAAATGGGAAGTGGCCACGCGTCTGCGTGGATCGAGTGGCTTGCCCTTCACGCCCTTCGTGGCGCAGGGCAGCCTGGCCGGCACGCTCGACTTCGCGCAGTACAACGCGTTGCGCGTCCCCTTCTTCTTTGCGGCCGACGTGCGCGTCGATCGGCGCTTCCTCGTGGGCAACCGTCAGTTCATTGCCTTCCTCGACCTGCAGAACGTGACCAACCGGGTCAACACCACGGCGCCGCAGTGGAACCCCCGTCTGCGTCGCGCCGAGCCCAACGAAAGCATCGGGTTGCTGCCATCCATTGGCCTGAACTTCGAATTCTGAGGGTGCCGGGATGCAAGAACGGCCGCCGGCAGGTAGCTGCCGGCGGCCGTCTCGTTTCCTGAAGCGGTAGGTTACCGCAGGTTGGGATTGGTCTCGAGTTCGGAGAGCGGAATGGGGAAGCAGAGGTTGCGTCCCGTCATGTTCTCCTGGTCGCCCGGCCGGTTGAGCGCTGCCCAGCGGCGGAAATCGCCAAGGCGACGCCCTTCGAGCCACAGTTCGATACCGCGCTCGCGCTTGAGCGCCGTCCACGCTTCGGTCGCGTTGGCCGCCGTCCACGGGGCGAGGTTGAGTGCCGTACGACGCAGGTTGAGCCGGGCCATGGCGCCCGGGATGTCGTTCGCCACGAGCAGCGCCTCGGCCTCAATGAGGCGCATTTCCCAGCCGCTCGACAGGTTCATGGGCGATTCGCGCACCGGGTACTTGGTCTGGAAGAACCAGCGCACCTGTCCGCCAAGACTGGTCACGGCCGCGTCGCCGAAGCGGATGGTGAGGCTCGAGTCGAACGGAACGCGCGGGTCACGCGTGGTGCGGCGGTAGTTGTCGTAGAACGTGCCCCAGACCGTGTGGGCGCGGTACGGCTGGTTGGCCGATGCCCAGTTGATGCGATTGTACTGGTCCACAGTATTCACGAAGTACGGCATGCGGTACACGAACGCGTTGTTCGTGATGAGGCCCGCATCGGCCGAGGCACCGCTGAGGTTGCCACGCAGCAGTCGCACTGATGCCCGACCGGCCGTGGCCACGTCGCGCAGTGTGGCATTGTTGGCCGCCGTTGCCACGGCGATGGCCTCGGTGAAGGCGGCTTCGGCCCGCTCGAGGTATACCGTGTAGCTCTGGCGCGGTCCGCCGTCGATGACGCAGTCGCAGAAGTTCTCGCCGAGGTGGCGGTTGGAATAGCCAGCCCAGATCAGGGCCTGGGCCAACGTGGCGTTGTTGTTCGCTGCGGCACCGAGCACCTCCTTGATGCGCCGCACTCCCGACTCCGCCGTCCAGCGGGCGCGCTGCGCCTGATTCCACCAGTCGCCGCCGTCATCCGGCGACAGCACGCCGAGCTGCTGGCGCACGGTGATGCCGAAGGCGCCGGTGGATCCGGCGGGGAGGACTTCCCGCGTCACGGCGGCCCCCGTGTACGCCGTCCAATTGAGTCCTTCGCCCAGGTCGCGTCCGGCGCCGTTCACGATGGCCGTGAGGGCGGCCGGATCGTTGAGGAAGGCGGCCTGCACGGGCCCGGGATTGGTGACCTGCAAGTCGCATCCGGCCGCAAGCGCCAGCGCCGCGACGGGAGCCATGCGCACGAAGGCGCGAAGTGTCATCGTCATGGTCAGGGGCCTCAGAACGAGATGCGCAGGGAGGTCAGGAACAGCGCGGGCGCCGGAATGTGCTCGGAGATGTAGCGCACGCCCACGTTGAATCCGTCGTTGCCCGACATTTCGGGGTCGAACAGCGGCATGCCGAAATTGGTGCGGAACACGTTCTGCGCGGAGAAGACGAGCGAGCTGCTGGCCGTGTGCGGAATCAGCTTGCCCAGGGGCACCGTGACGGTGATGTCGCGAATCTTGAAGAAGTCCGCCGGGAAGATGAACATGTCCTGGCGCGCATTGCGCGGAATGCAGGTGAGCGTCTCACGCGGCGTGAGCGGCTGACTTGCCGCGATGGCCGCGTAGGCCCGCGTGCACGTCGGCCACAGCACCGACCGCGACAGCGCCTGGAACGAGGCGTCTTCGTTGATGAACGCGCCGCCCTGATACTCGCCGCGGGTCGAGATGTTGATGCCCTTCCAGGTGGTGATGTTGAGCGATGGCGAAAGAATGAGCGTCGGCTGCGCCGGGCCGAAGGTGTGGTTGAACACCGTGTCGATGGGGGCGCCGATCACGTCCTCATTCTTGATGAGCCGGCCGCGCAGCACCGGCGCCGGCTGTCCTTCAATGACCCAGCCGAAGTTGCCCACGCTGAACGACGGTGCGCCCCCGAGGCTCAGCACCTTGCTCTGGTTGGTGCTGACGTTGAGGCCGGCCTTGATGTCCAGGTTGGTCTTCTCGAGGAGCGTGGCGTTGATGGCCGCTTCGATGCCGCTCTTCTCGATCTTGCCGGCGTTGCCGAGCGAACTGGCCAGGAAGCCGTTCGAGGGCACGTTGCGCACGAAGAAGAGCGCGTCGTCGGTCACGGCGCGGAACCAGGTGAAGTCCACACTCAGGCGGCCGCCGAAGATCTGGTTGTCGAACCCGATTTCGGTTTCGGTGGTGCGCTCGGGGCCGAGGTTGGGGTCACCGAGGTTGAGCGGCCGCACGGCAGGAGCGGTGCCCCAGCCCACGGGGTTCCAGGTCTGCACGGCCGCGAAGGCGGTGGGGGCGCGGCCCGCCTGGCCATACGCCGCGCGCAACTTGAGCGTGCCGAACTTGTCCGACCAGAACCCTTCGTCGGAAACGACCCACGAGGCGCTGGCCTTGGGGTACGTCTGGAAGCCGAAGTCTTCACCGAAGGCGCTGTTGCCGTCCACGCGCGCGCCCACCGTGACGAAGTACTTGTCCTTGATGCCGAAGAGCGCCTGGGTGAACGCGCCGCCGGTGATGTTCTTGAGGCGGTTTTCATCGGCGTTGCGCAGCGACCCCGAGGCCACCGTGGGGTTGGTGGGTGCCGGGTAGTTTTCCGAATACGCCACCACGTCGCTCACGAGCGAGTTGATGTACTGGGTCCCGGCGGAGAAGGTGGCCTTCATGCCGTCGCCGAACTGCATCTCGTAGTTGTTGGCCCAGTCGAGGCTGATGATCTTGTTCTGCCACACCTGGTTCTGGATGATGCCGAGCGCCGCGCCGGGAAAGCCGTAGGGGCGCACGTTGCGATTTTCGAGTGCGGAGCGGTCGAAGCCCACCACGAGGCGGCTGGAGAAGCGCTCGATGGGCGTCCAGGTGGCCGTGGTGCCCAACAGCAGGCGATCGATGTTGCTGTTCAGCTGCTGCCCGTACACGAGCTTGATCGTGTCGGGATTGGCGTTGCCGAAGTAGTTGCGCTCCTGCCGGAAGGCGTTGAGCGTGATGCCCTGCGCGTTGTTGCCGGCCGGCGTCTGCGTGATGAGCGAGTTGTTGTACGCCGTGTTCCAGCTGAACTGCATGTTCTTGAACGGGCTGAAGTCGACGTTGGCGCGCACCTGATACTTGCGCTCGTTGTCGAGCTGCAGCACGCCGTCGCTGTTGTCGGCGCCGAAGGAGAACAGGTACTTCACGTTGTTCTGGGTGCCGCCGGCCACCTGGGCCTGCATCCCCAACCGGCCGCCGTCGCGCACGAAGGCGTCCATGTTGAGCAGCGGCACCGAGTCGGTACCGAACTGCTGCAGCCGCTGGAAACCCGAGTTGATCTGGGCGTTCCACTTGGGCGCGCCCTGCGACCCGCGCTTGGTGAAGATCTGGATCACGCCGGCCGCGGCGTCGGTGCCGAAGAGCGTCGTGGCTGCCGCCCCCTTCACGACTTCGATGCGCTCGATGTCGTCGGGATTGATGTCGTTGAGCGGGCTGCCGTAGGCGTTCGCGCCGCGCTGCGTGGCGCCCTGGAAGATGCCGTTGCGCGGGTACTCGTCGGAGCGGGTACGCACGCCGTCCACGTAGATGAGCGGCTGGTTGCTGAGCGCCAGCGACGTGGCGCCACGCAGGCGGATGGCGCTGCCACTGCCCGCGTTGCCCGTGCCACCGGAGATCTGCACGCCGGCCACGCGCCCGGCGAGCAGGTTGGACACGTTGGTGGGGACTTCGGGGAGATCCTTGGTGGACACCTGACCAATGGAGTTGCCCACTTCACGCTTGCGCGCCGAGCCGGCGGTGCCGGTCACGACGACCTGGTCGAGCGAGACCGGCGAGGTCTTGAGGACGAAGTCGGCGGTGGCCGTCTGCCCCGCCGCCACCGCGACGGCCTTCTCCGTCGGCTCGTAGCCGATCATGCGGACGCGCACCGTCACCGTGCCGGTGGTGACGCGCGTAATGGTGTAGCTGCCGTCGGCGCCGGTCTGTCCGCCGTTCTGCGTGCCGGCGATGAACACCTGCGCGTTCGGGACCGCGCTGCCGGCAGCATTGGTGACCCGGCCGCGAACGGTCCCGGTGGCCCCCTGGGCCTCTACCACCGCCCCGGTACCCCAGGGGGTACCGAGCAGGCCGGCAACGACGGCGCACGTCGTCAGGGCCCGACTCCACACACGTGAACAGAGCATCCGCACCTCTCCTGAAGTCTTCGTACTGCTGCACGAACCCGCCCGAACCGGGCGGGGGGGAACTCGGGGGTGACCGGGTCGCGGCAACGTCGCCGTGGTCGATCGGGCCGAACGGTTCGTCCGTTCCAAGAAGGCGCCTTCATCCCTTGCGAGGGACAGGACGAATACATGAGGGACGATAGTCCCGATAGTGCACCCAAGTGGCGCACATGGGCAAGCGTTCGTACCAAATGCCGGACCGTGCCTTGCCGCCCCCGGCACCGGGGGGCAGAATCTGCGGCAGTCGGTTCGCGACCGACCGGCCCTCACTCGATCCCGGAGTCTTCGTGCGCCTGCGCCCCCTTCCGCTGTGCGTCGCCCTGCTGGCCGCGCTGCCCCTTGGCGCCCAGGCGCCCGCTGACTCCCCTCGCGGCGCCGCGGCGCGTCCCCTGCCGCTGGAGGCCACGCGACGCTTCCCGCTGGACACGCGCGACGGCACCTGGCTGTCGATCGACGTGAGTCCCGACGGGCAATCGCTCGTCTTCGACATGCTGGGCGACCTGTACCTGCTGCCCATGGCCGGCGGCGATGCCGTGCGCCTCACCAGCGGGCTCGCCTTCGACGCGCAGCCGCGGTTCAGTCCCGATGGCAAGACGGTCGTGTTCATCTCCGACCGGCAGGGCGCGGACAACGTGCACACGCTCGACCTGGCCACGCGCGAGGTGAAGGAGGTCACGCGCGGGCGGAGCAATGTGTACCTCTCACCCGAGTACTCCCCCGACGGCAAGTACATCGTGGCGAGCAAGGGCGGATTCCGTGGCGGCCTCCCCACCCTGTGGATGTATCACGTACAAGGCGGGAACGGTGTGGCGCTTTACACCCCGCCGGCGAACGCGGCGCCCGGCGCCGCAGTCCAGCAGGCAGGGGCGGCCTTCACCGCCGACGGGCGCTTCGTGTACTACACGCAGCGCACCGGTGCCTGGAACTACAACGCGCAGTTCCCGCAGTACCAGATCTGGTCGTACGACCGCGAGAGCGGCGAGCGCGAGCCGCTGTCATCGCGCTACGGGTCGGCGGTACGCCCCACGCTGAGCCCCGATGGCAAGTGGCTCGTGTACGGCTCGCGCTACGAGAACAAGACCGGGCTGCGCCTCCGCGACCTGGCCACTGGCGACGAACGGTGGCTGGCGTACCCCACGCAGCGCGACGAGATGGAATCGCGGGCGCCCATGGACGCGCTCCCCGGCATGAGCTTCACGCCGGACTCGAAGGAACTGGTGGCCAGCTACGGCAATCGCCTCTGGCGGGTGGCGGTGGACGGCAGTGGGCAGCGCGAGATTCCGTTCCGCGCGCAGGCGCAGGTGGAAGTGGGTCCTGAACTGGCGTTCACGTATCCCATCGCCGACAGCGCCACGTTCACGGCGCGGCAGATTCGCGACGGGGTGCCCAGCCCCGATGGGACGCAGTTCGCCTTCGTGGCCATGGATCGCCTGTACGTCATGGACTGGCCGGGAGGCACACCGCGCCGCGTGAGCACGCTCGAGGTGATCGAGGCCGAACCGGCCTGGTCTCCCGACGGCAAGTCGCTCGCCTTCGTGACCTGGACGGAGCAGGGGGGACGCCTCTACAAGGCGACGCTCGCGCCCGGCCGCACCACGCGGCTCGTACCCTTGAGCGCCGGCCTGGCCACGCTGCGCCAGCCGGTGTTTGCTCCGGGCGGATCACGTGTCGTGGCGCTGCGCACCCCGGCGCAGGGGCGCCGCGACCAGACGGGTGTGACCGGTACTTCGGAACTCGTCTGGTATGCCGCCTCGCCGGCCGCGACCGACGGCGCAGCGCCCACGGTCATTGCCCGCGCCGCCGGCCGCAGCAAGCCGCACTTCACCACCGACAGCACGCGCATCTATCTCTCCTCGAGCAATGGCCTGGTGTCGCTGCGCTGGGATGGCACCGACGAGCAGCGCCACCTGCGCGTGGTGGGAGCCGGCGGCACCGGCGCGGCCGACGATGACCACGGCCACACCGAGCTCACCCTGTCCGAACTGGAACTGCTGCGCGGTGAGGAGCCGGGGCTGCAGGGGCCACCGGCGCAGCTCGTGCTCGCGGCGCCATCGGGAGATCTCGCGCTCGCGCAGATCGGTGGTGACTTCTACACGGTGGTCGTCCCGCCGCGCGGCACCCAGGCCACGGTGAATGTGGCGGAACCGGCGAGCGCCACCTTTCCGGTGCGCAAGCTCACCGATATCGGCGGCCAGTTTCCCGCCTGGTCGGCCGACGGCAAGCGCGTACACTGGTCCATTGGCAATGCGCACGTGGTGTACGATCTCGACGCGGCCGTGGCGCGCGACGCCGCGATCGCCGCCGCCCGCCGCGACAGCACGATGGCCGAAAGCGCGCGTCCGACGGCGTACACGCCCGCGGAAACACGGGTGCGTGTGGCCGCCACGCGCGACCTGCCATCGGGCACGGTGGTGCTGCGCAACGCGAAGATCGTCACGATGCGTGGTGACGAGGTGATTGCGCGCGGCGATCTGGTGGTGCGCAACAACCGCATCGCCGCCGTGGGCGCGTCAGGCGCCGTGACGGTGCCGGCCGGCGCGACCGAAATGGACCTGAGCGGCGCCACGGTCATCCCGGGCTTCGTGGATACGCACGCGCACCTGCGCGCCGAGCGTGGCACGATTCACGAAACGCAGCCGTGGGCATATCTCGCCAACCTCGCGTACGGGGTGACCACCACGCGCGACCCGCAAACGGCCACCACCGATGTGCTCACCTATCAGGACATGGTTGACGCCGGCCGCATTCTCGGGCCGCGCATCTACAGCACGGGCCCCGGCGTCTTCAGCACGGACAACATCCGTGACCAGGAGCATGCGCGCAGCATGATGAAGCGCTACAGCCAGTACTACGACACGAAGACCATCAAGATGTACGTGGCGGGCGTGCGGCAGGTGCGGCAGTGGATCATCACCGCCGCGCGCGAGCAGCAGCTCACGCCCACGACCGAAGGGTCGCTCGACGTGAAGCTCAATCTCAGCGAAACGCTCGACGGGTATCCCGGCCTCGAGCATTCCATGGGAATCACGCCGTTGGGCGGTGACGTGACCAGCTTCATGGCCTGGGCGAAGCGCGCCTACACCCCCACGCTGCTGGTGAACTACGGAGGGCCGTGGGCAGAGAACTGGTTCTACACCAAGGAGAATCCGTGGGCCGATCCCAAGCTGCAGCGATTCACCGCCTATGAGGAGCTGGCGCTGAAAACACGGCGGCGCATGGCGAGCATGCCCAACGGCGGCACCGCAGGGGGCTGGTTCCGCGACGAGGAGTACATCTTCCCCGAACTCGCCACCGACGCCACGAAGATTCTGCGCGCCGGTGGACGTGTGGGCATTGGCAGTCACGGCCAGCTGCAGGGCCTTGGCTACCATTGGGAGCTGTGGGCCATGGCCAGCGGGGGCATGACCAATCTCGAGGCGCTGCGTGTGGCCACCCTCGTGGGCGCCACGGCACTCGGGCTGCAGACCGACCTTGGCTCCATCGAGACGGGCAAACTCGCCGACCTCATCGTGCTCGACCGCGATCCGCTCGCCGACCTGCGCAACACCAACAGCATTCGCTACGTGGTAAAGAACGGCCGGGTCTACGACGGAAACACCCTGTCCGAGCTGCATCCGACCAAGCGCAACGGGCCGGAGGTGCCAAACCGACCGATCGCGCCGAGCACCAGGGCCGGTACGGGCAAGTAACCGCGGGGAACCGGGGGGAAGCGGCTCGGTGCCCCATCCCCGCCTCCCCGCCAGCCCGGTAGATTGCCCCCATGCCTGTCCCTCCCACGTCCGCTTCCTCCGCGAGCCACGCCACCAGCGCCCCGGCCACCACCACGGCGCATCTGGGCGCCCTGGCCGTGTGCCTTGCCGCCGCGCTGCTCCTGCTGTGGCCCCTGCTGACCGGCCAGATCATGTTCGGCGGCGGCCGCTCCGACATGTTCATTGCCGGCTACTCGTTCCGGCTGTTCGGCGCCGAGTGGTTCAAGGAGACGGGCAGCATTCCCCAGTGGAACCCGTATCTGTTCGGTGGCCTGCCGTACATCGGTGCCATGCACGGCGACATCTTCTACCCGTCGGCGTGGCTGCGCTGGATCATGCCGGTGGACCTGGCCATCACCTACGCCATGGCCCTGCACTTCGTGCTGGCGGGGTGGTTCATGTATCGCCTGGGGCGCTCGCTCGGCCTCGGGTGGGGCGCCGCGGTCGTGGCCGGCGTGGCCTACGAGCTTACCGGAATCGTGGCGTCGCAGATGAGCCCCGGGCACGACGGCAAGCTGTTCGTCTCGGCGCTCACGCCACTCAGCTTCTGGGTGCTGCTGGCGGCCATTCGCCACCAGAAGCCATGGGCGTTCGGTGTCTTCGCGATCACCGTGGCACTCATCATTCTCGGCCATTATCACATGGCCTACTTCCTGTTGCTGGCGCTCGGGTTGTGGGCCCTGTACCTCGTGTTCTGGGATCCGCAGCGCCCGGCGGAGGTGAAGCCGCTCCCCACGCTGGCGCTCGCCGCCGGCGCGGTGGCCCTCGGATTGGGGATCACGGCATTGCAGGTCATGCCCTTCTTCGCCTACATCCCGTTCTCGCCGCGCGCCGACGGCGCCACCGATCTCGGCTGGGAGTTTGCCACCAGCTACGCGCTCCCGCCCGGCGAGGTGTTTACGCTGCTGCTGCCGCAGTTCAACGGCGTGCTCGACCACTACTGGGGCACCAATCCGATCAAGTTCCACACCGAGTACATGGGGGCGTTGCCGCTGGTGCTCGCGGCGTTCGCCTTCGGTGACAAGTCGCGCCGCACCATGGCGTTCACGCTCGCCGGGTTTGCGCTCTTCTTCCTGCTGCTCTCGTTCGCCGGGCACACGCCGTTCTATCGCCCGTTCTACGAGTTCATGCCGCTGCTCAAGAAGATTCGCGCCATGGGCATGGTGTTCTACCTGCCCGCGTTCTTCCTCTGTGTGCTGGCGGGCATCGGCGCCGAGCGCGTGTTTGCGCGCACGGTGCCCATGAAGACGGTGCTCGGGGTGGGTGGCGCGGTCGTGCTCTTCGCGCTGCTGGGCGCGGTGGGGGCGCTGCAGGGGCTCGCCGAGTCCATGGCCATCAACGAGCGCTACGAGGCGGTCGTGGGCAATGCGCCGTATCTGCAGAGTGGTGCCGTACGGCTGCTGCTCTTTGCTGCGGCCGGCCTCGCCGTGCTGGTGCTCACGGTGAGTGGCAAGCTGGCGCGCCCTGTGGCCACCGGGTTGCTGGCGGCCGTGGTGGCCTTCGACCTGTGGAGCGTGAATCGCGAGTTCTACACCTTCTCGCCGCGTGCCACGGCGCTGTTTGCCGATGACGCCATCACGACGCGGTTGAAGGAGGTCAAGCCGCCGTATCGCGTGCTCGACGCGGCCAATGCGTACGGGTGGTCGTTGCTCATGGCGTACAAGGTACCCACGGCGCTTGGCTATCACGGCTTCGAGCTCCAGCGCTACCGGGAGCTCGGTGGCAAGGACAACGGGTGGCAGAATCTCTTCTCGCCCAACCTGCTCGACCTGCTGGCCATTCGCTATCTCATTCTGCCCGATAGCCAGCCCGTGCCCGGCTTCCGGCAGGTCGTGCCGAAGATGACCACGACCTTCGGCACGCCGGCGGTGCTCTACGAGCGTGATTCGCTGCCGGCGTACGCGCGGGTCATCCCCGCGTCGGCCAAGCTGGCCAAGGAACAGGCGGCGGCCACCATTGTGGATGCGCGCTTCCCCGTGAATCGCGTGGCCATCTTCGACGACAGCGCCACCGTGCAGTCACCGGCCGCTGCGCAGCCATTTGCCGAACCCAAGGCCACAGCCACGGTGACGAGTTGGCAGCCCGGCGCCATGGAGATCCAGGTGACCGGAGCGGAAGGCGCACCGTCGCACCTGGTGGTGAGCGAGAACTGGTACAAGGACTGGACGGCCGAAGTGGATGGCAAGCCGGGTGTGGTGCGCCGGGCCGATCTCTCGCTGCTGTCGGTCGATCTGCCGCCTGGGGCAAAATCGGTACGCCTTACCTTTGCCTCGCCGGAATACGCCACCGGCAAGCTCGTGAGTCTGGCGTCGCTCGCGCTGGCGGTGGCGTTGTCGCTGGTGCCGCTGGCCATGGGGCGCCGTCGTGCGGCTCCCGAGGGCGCGGCGTAATTGCCGTCGCGTGACCACGTTGGCCTGAGCGGCGCGGCGTGAGCGATTCACACCCTCGTCATTTCGGGTTCGCCGGTGCCACCTCGGTGCTGGTGGCCAACATGGTGGGGACCGGCGTCTTCACCTCCCTCGGTTTTCAGGCGCTCGACCTGCACACCGGGGGCGCGCTGCTCAGCCTGTGGATCGTGGGCGGGGTGGTGGCGCTGTGCGGCGCCATTGCCTACGCGGAGCTGGGGGCGCTGTTTCCCCGCTCGGGTGGCGAGTACGTGTATCTCGGTCAGGCGTGGCACCCGCTGGCGGGATTCCTGGGCGGGTGGGTCAGCATGACGGTGGGTTTCGCGGCGCCCATTGCCCTCTCGAGCCTGGCCTTTGGCCGCTACCTGTCGGCGATCATGCCGGTCGACCCGCGCCTCGCGTCGCTGGGCATGCTCGCGGTCGTGGTGGCGGTCCACCTGGCGGGGCTGCACACGGCCAAGCGCTTCCAGATCGGCATTACCGCCACGCAGCTGTGCCTGGTGGCGGCGTTCGTGGTGGCGGGGCTCACCTTCGCCCGTCCGGTGCCGCTCGACATGGGGCTGACGGGCGGCGCCGCCGTGCGTGAGGTGCTGTCGGCCCCGTATGCGGTGAGCCTCGTGTACGTGTCGTTCGCCTTCACCGGCTGGAACGCGGCCGGGTACATTGCCGGCGAAATCGTGGACCCGGAGCGTACCATTCCGCGCGCGGTGGTGGCGAGCACGCTGCTGGTCACGGTGCTGTACCTGCTGCTCAACTTCGCCTTTCTGCGCACGGTGCCGCTGGCGGAGGTGGCGGGCAAGGTGGAAGTGGGGGCGCTGTCGGCGCGGGCCATGTTCGGCACGTGGGGCGGTCAGGCGATGAGCGGGATCATTGCAGCGGTGCTGCTGGCGTCGATCAGTTCAATGGTCATTGGCAGTTCGCGCGTCACGCAGGCGGTGGCGGAATCGCTCCCACAGTGGCGGGTGCTGGGCGCGCGCGGCGCCGACGGCGTGCCGCGCAACGCCATTCTGGCGCAGGGAGGGCTCATTCTGCTGCTGCTGCTGACCAACTCCTTCGAGGCGGTCATGCTGTACGCGGGCTTCACCCTCAATCTCATGTCGCTGCTCACGGTGCTGGGGATGATGCGCCTGCGGCGCACGGCGGCGGGACAGCCGCGCCCCTACCACGCCTGGGGGTACCCGATCACGCCGCTGGTGTACGTGGCGCTGAGCCTGTGGACGCTGGGGACGCTGCTCGTGCAGCGACCGGCGGCGTCGCTGGCGGGGCTGGGGACGGTCGTGGTCGGGGTGGGGATATGGATGGCGGGGAGCCGACGGACGGGATGAGGGACGGCGTCATGGGTAACAGCGTCATGGGGGACGGCGTCATGGGGGACGGCGTCATGGGGGACGGCGTCATGGGGGACGGCGTCATGGGTAACGGCGTTATGGGGGACGGCGTCATGGGGACGGCGTCATGGGGACGGCGTCATGGGTGACGGCGTCATGGGGGACGGCGTCATGGGGATACGGCGTCATGGGGGCAACTTGGCGGTTACGAGTTTGCAACCTGGGCGCCATGCGCAAACGCGCGGCATCCCCTAGACTTGCTGTGCGTATCGGCGGCCACTGGCAGTGCGGCGATGAAGCCCCTGCCGGCGGACGCGAACCGGGCCTGTCACCGGTCCGATTGTTGGGATTGAATGTGTGCGATCGTATTGCGTGGCAGCGAGAGGCTACGGCGTGTGGTGCGCGCCGTGGATGAGGCGCGCACACGCGAGTAACGCCTCGTCCTTCCCGGGCGCTGCCAACAGCGACAGCCCCACCGGCAATCCGTCCACCTGCGCGAGCGGCAGCGACAGCTGCGGCAGTCCACCGAGTCCAGCCGGGCAGAGCAGGGCCAGCATGCGCTCGCGCACCGCCACCGTTTCCTTGGGCGGCAGGCCACGCTGGGGCGCCACGTCGGGGGCGGTGGGCATGAGCAATACGGTGTCGCCGGTGAGCAGCGACGCCAGATGCTCGCGAATGGCGAGGCGCTTCGCGGCCATCGCCGCCGCTTCGCGCCGGTCGACGTGCGATACCGCCTCGAAGCGCGACGCGACTTGCGGACCGAAGGCCGGGCGCGTCGCCTGCACCCATGCGGCATGCGTCTGCCAGATGTCGGCGTACTGCAGCACACGAAACACCTCGAACCACGCCGCCAACCCTTCCGGTGCCAGGACCACCGGCTGGGCGGTGCCAAAGAGCGCCTCCACGTGCGCCACGGCCGGCGCCAGCGCCGCCGCCGCCGCGGGGGTGGCCTGCGCAAAGGCATCAGTGGCCACGAGCAGGCGCACACCAGGCAACGGCCCGGGCACCGAGGTGCCGAGCAGGACGTGCCCCACGCGCGCCAGTACATCGGCATCGCGCGCGAACCAGCCGCACGTGTCGAAGATGGGCGCCAGTGGACAGGCCCCCTGCAGGGTGATGCGGCCATGCGTTGGCCGGATGCCATAAATACCGCAGAAGCTCGCCGGCGCGCGCACCGACCCGCCGGTATCGCTCCCAATGGCGAAGTCCACCAGGCCGCCTGCCACCGCCGACGCGGAGCCGCTCGACGATCCCCCCGGCACCCGATCGGGGGCCGCCGGATTGACCGGCGTGCCGTAATGGGCATTCTCGCCCGTGAGGCTGAAAGCCATCTCCTCGGTGTGCGTCTTGCCCACCAGGCGCGCGCCGGCGGCGAGCAGCGCCGACAGCACCGGCGCGTGTGCGTCAGCCGCCGGGTGGGTGCGCAGCCAGTCCGGGCTGCCGAAGCCGGTGCGATGACCGGCCACGTCGAAGAGGTCCTTCAGGCCGAAGGTGAGCCCGTCCAGTGGACCCGACGCCGTGGGTGGCAGTTCGACGTGCGTGTGACGACAGAAGGCGTTGAGCGAGTCGCGGTCGAGGATGGACATGGCGCAAGTATGCGCCACGAGCCTGTCACCGGGCCAGTCTTTCGCGAAGGCGTGGCTATCTTCCCGGCATGGCCGAGAACGCCCGCACGCGCATCACTCCCGAGTCGCACCATATCGAGCAGCAACGGGCCACGGCGCACGCGCGCGCCTGGGCGGGGCAGGTGCGCATTACCGGCGACCTCGGCACGGTCACGGTGCCCGGGGTCTGGCATCTCGAACTGCCGCAGGAGGCAAGGCCGCTCCGCGACCCACGGAGCGGTGCACTCACGCTACCGGCAACGGCGGATCTGCCGGCGTGGCGTGAACATCTCCTGCGGCTGGTCACGCTCAGCGTCCCCGGCATGCAGTTGCGTGTGCACGCTGGATCCACAGGAGGGTGGCACTCCCTCGAACTCGCCGCGCCCACCGTGCCGCTCTCGGTGGTGCACATCGATCGTGACGGACTCCGCTCGTTGCTCGGGCCCATGGCGCAACTCGAGATGTCCGTCAGCCTCACATCCGCGGACTGAAGCGGTCAGGGTCGATGTCAACGTCGGTGTGGGGGGCGGCAACACGCCCCCACGGAGCACACTGAGGCGGTCGAAGGCACCGAGCGCTGGCGCGCATCGGACACGGACCGCATGTGCTGTTCTCCGTGCCCTCACGGCCCTCCGTGCGCTCGGTGTGCACGCTGGTCGCGACCCGAACCTCGACCGCGCCGCAGACCCCGACGCAGACCCCGACCCAGACCCAGACCCCGACGCAGACCCCGACCCAGACCCCGCCGCCGACCCCGACGCCGACCCCTACCCAGCCCCCGACGCCACCCCCAACCCC
>NZ_JAJTHI010000060.1 GCF_021298855.1 Gemmatimonas sp. | reverse complement strand
GGGACGGGGGGCGCAAGATCCTCATCAGCGGCGGTGGACGCTGCAACGTGCTGCCGTCTCGCGTGGACGAGTCGCGCTTCGTGACCGACTCCTCACCCAATACGCTGCGCAAGATCGTGCGCAGCTGGCCGCTGGCCGAGCAGATCCGGTTCTTCGAGGACGAGGTGGGCCTCGTGCTCGAAGAGGAGGTGGAATCGGCCAAGCTCTTCCCTGCCTCGCACAAGGCGCGCGATGTGCGCGACGGCTTGCTGGCACTCGCGCGGCGGCACGGCGTGGCCGCGCGCTTCGGCTGCCGGGTCATCAGCATCGCCCCGCATGCCGGCCGTTGGCGCATTGGTGTGGAGGATGTGGACACGCTCGCCGCAGACACGCTCGATGCCGACGCCGTGATCGTGGCCACCGGTGGGCTCTCGGTCCCCAACACCGGCAGCGACGGCGCCGGGTTGCGCATGCTCGAGGCGCTGGGGCACACCCTGCACCCCACGTATGCGGCGCTCACGCCCGTGACGGCACCGGAGAATGCCTTCAGCGCGCTGTCGGGGGTCTCGCTGCGCGTCTCGCTCACGGCCGCCTCGCCGGCGCGGCGCGCCACGCACACCGGCGGCTTCCTGTTTACGCACGCCGGCTACAGCGGTCCGTCGGTGCTCAACGTGTCGCACGTCGTGGTGCGCGCCGGTGCCGACGCGGCGCGCGGTGATGAGCCCGCAGCCGACGTGCGGGTGCAGTGGACGGCACACGACGACGCGGCATGGCAGACGCTGCTGCAACCACACGGCGCACGGCAGCTGTCCACGGTGATCCGCCAGGAGCTTCCCGACCGCCTGGCCGATGTGCTCATGGCCCAGGCCGCGGTGGAACCCACCCGCAAGCTGGCCGAGCTCACCCGCGAGGAGCGTCGCCGCATGATTGACGTGCTGGTGCGCGGGGCGCTCCCCTGGCACGGCGACGAGGGGTACAAGAAGGCCGAGGTGACCGGCGGCGGCGTGGCGTTGTCGGAGATCCACCCGGTGACCATGGAGAGTCGGCGCCACCCGGGGCTCTACCTGTGCGGCGAAGTGCTCGATGCCTTTGGCCCCATTGGCGGCTACAACTTTCTGTGGGCGTGGGCCACGGGGCGGGCGGCGGGCATGGCGGCCGCCAACTGACCGGCAACGTGGCAGCCGTCAGGACGGGGTCACCGCCCGGGCCCCGGTGAACGCCAGCACCGCGATGGCCCCGAGCGCCGCCGCCAGCGAGCCGTACACCCGGTCGCGCACCCCCGCCCGGGCGTCGGAGTAGGCGAGCGCCATCAGCCACAGCGCCCCAAGACCCAGCGCCACCAGCGAGCCGCCTATGGGGTCGAGGTCGAGGAGTCGCATGGCCCAACGCCCGAGTCCCGCCGGCAGCGCGAGCAGCGCCGTGGCGGCCATGGCCCGCGCGTGCCGCGCGCGATTCCGCACCTGCGACAGCGCCACCGCCAGCAGCCCGAGCAGGCACGCCAGCAGCCCGAAATCCAGACGCAGAAGAAAACGGGGCACCGCCGCCCGCGCCGGGACGGCATCGGCCGCGGTGACCGCGGCGGCGAGCGCCTGCAGCATGGGCACGGCGCTCATGCACATGACCAGCGCGCACCCCACGCCCACCAGCGCGAGCTGCCGGTGTCCCCTGGTCAACCCCCGCCGCGCCAGCTCGCTCTGCGCCACGAGCAGCAGCAGCCAAGCCACCGAGGCCCCCCCGTGCACGGCATGCGCCCAGTCGAGCGCACCGCGCCGAGTGGTGAGCGACGGCGTGAACCCGGCCACCGTGACGAGCACGATGACCAGCAGCCACCAGGTGGCGTGATCATGAAGCGTGCGCGGCGTCCGCCCCGCCTGCCGGCGCGCCGCGGCGGTGGGGAGGGCGCGGGCCTCCAGCGCCACACCGGCGGCCGTCACGGCTGGTCTCCCGGGCCCATGGGTGGGCCCATCGTGGTGAGGCCGTACTCGGCGTCGAGCGCCACCAGCTGCGCCATGGGCGGCAGCCCGCCCGGCGGCGTGATGCGGTCCAGCGCCTCGAAGAAGCGCGCGAAGTGCCCGGGGGTGGTCACGATGAGCAGCCGCGCATCGCGCGGGGTGTAGTTCTGATAGCGGTGCACCACGCCACGCGGGAGAAACACCGAGCCACCCGCCGCCACGGTGTGCGCCACGCCATCGAGTTCGAACACCAGTTCACCCTCGAGCACGTAGAACCACTCGTCTTCGCGCGTGTGCACATGCAATGGTGGTCCGGACATGGGCGGCGCAACGAGGTGAAAGCAGGCCATGGTGGCCTGGCTGTCACGCGCATCCACCAGCACGTGCGTGGTTTCGCCCACGATGTTGAGCGGCAAGGGCGTGCGCGTGGCGCCGGCCGGGAGTACGATGGCAGTGGGCATGGGGAAGCGTCTCGCGGGTCAGCGTGGGGGAGGGGTTGGTGACGGCACGGATGCGCGTGCCGCGTCGAGCACTGCCTGCATGGCCGCCACCGCGGCGTCGGCGGCCGCGCCGGCACACAGCGGCCCGCGCTCACGCAGCAGCTGCCAGAAGGGAGCGCTGTAAATGGCGAGGCACTGGGCCACGAGCTGCCGCTGCGCCGCCGGCGGGCGTCCGGCGAGCAGCGGCGCCAGCGCCTCGCGAAACGCCGCGCGCCCTTCGGCCGAGCCGGCCCTCGCGTAGTTGGCCCGTGGCGCGGCCGCGAGCATGGCCCTGGTGAGCGCCCCGTTGCGTTCGAACTGGGCGAAGAGCGCGCGCAACTCGGGCACGATGGCCTCCAGTGTACGGGGCCAGGTGGTGCCAGTCCGATCGCGCAGCTGCTGCCACACGCCGCGCACGAGATCGGCCTGCGTGGGGAAGTGCCGGTACACGGTCCGGGCCGACACGCCCGCCTGCTCGGCGACGACCTCGTGCGAAAACGGCGCCTCCGGGTGCTCCCGGAGCCGCTCGAACGCGGCGCGCAGGATGCGCTCGGCCGTATCGGCGCGCAGACGGTCGCGGGCGTGTTTCTCGTTCATGACAGTACACTGCCATCATGTCAGTGTACTGTCAATCGCCCCCGACGAACGGGCGCACGTCCCTTGCGGCGCGCGCGATCGCCCCGCACGTTGGTCGGCATGACGACGCCCTCCTCGCCCCCCTTCGTGACGCTCCGGCATCTGCGCCTCGCTCCCGACGAGTCGGCTCGGCGGGCCGCGGAGTTTGCGGCGCATCTCGACGCGCGCCGCACCACCCGACATTTCTCACCGGAGCCGGTGCCGCGCGCGTGGATCGAGCACGCCATTCGCGCCGCCGGCACGGCACCCAGCGGAGCACACCAGCAGCCATGGACCTTCGTGGCGGTGAGCGACCCCGAGCTCAAGCAGCGCCTGCGCGAGGCCGCCGAGGACGAGGAACGCCGCTTCTACGCCGAGCGCATCACGCCCGAGTGGCGGGCGGCGCTGGAGCCGCTGGGCACCGATGCGGTGAAGACGCACCTCACCGACGCGCCGTGGGTGGTGGTGCTCTTCCGGCACGCGCACGGGGTGAACGCCGACGGCAGCAAGCGCACGTTCTACTACACCCAGGAAAGCTGCGGCATTGCGGCCGGGCTGTTCATTGCGGCAGTGCATACCATGGGGCTGGTCACGCTCACGCACACCCCGAGCCCCATGGGCTTCCTCGGGGAACTGCTCGGGCGGCCGGCCAACGAGAAGGCCTTCCTCGTCTTGCCGGTGGGGTATCCCGCCCCCGACGCGCAGGTGCCGGCGCTGTCGCGCAAGCCGCTGGCGGAAATTGCGGTCTTTCGCTGACGGCTGGTGGAGTAGAACTGATGCCGGGAGAATCGGGGAACAGGAGAACCGGAGCGTGTGCCCAGCTTCTCCTGTTCCCCGATTCTCTTTTGATCAGTCCATTCCGCTTGCCGCCGCATGAACGGCGGGTCGGTCAGAAGAGCCGCTGCAATCCCAGGCGGGCGTACGGCACGTTGCCGGGGGCGAGATCGGCCACACTGCGCCCATCGCGCGCGTACTCGAGCCGGCGCAGCACCGTGAACCCGGCATCGGCCGTGACCTGCCACTTGCCGCCACCCGGCGACCAGCGGGCCTGTGGCCCGACCGTGGCGTTGGCCAGCCACAGCTGGTTGGCGCCGGCGACCTGCGGTGCCGTGGACAGCCCGTACTGCGCACCAGCCAGGGAGGCATTCACCCCCAGGTCGAGACCGCGTCGCGGCATCCACCAGATGTCGCCACGCGCCGGCAGCAGCGCATCCACCAGCACACGGCGCGACACTCGGGACAGCACGTGCACCACCGGAATGGGGAGCAGGCGGCCGTAGGCCGATCCGTAACTCAGCCCGGCGCCCACCGTCGTGCGGGGCGACACGATGCGGTCCACGAACAGCGCCCCCTCGGCGCGCACCGACTCGCCGTACAACCCCGGCCGCAGCACGCCAACCACGGTGTGTCGCTCGCCGACCGTGCGCAGCAGCATCAGGTCGGCCGCGGCCACGTGCAGCGTGGTGAGGGTGTTGGGTTCACGGGCACCGCTCGGCTGGGGCAGCGCCACCTGCACGCCACGCCACTGCCCGCCCAGCAGCACAATGCTGCGCCCCTGCTCACGCACCACGCGGTGCGAGAGTTGCACCTGCACCCCCTGCTGGGTGTACGAGTCACGCCCCACCGTGCCCGCAGGACGTTCGACCGTGGTGCCGCCAAACGACTCGGCGCGCACGATGGCCCGCTCGCGTTGCGCGTGCACCGTGGCGGGCGCCGCGGCGAGGAGACCGGCCGCGAGGGCCATCATCGTGTCTGCAGGACGAGCAGCAGGGAGGCGCATGAGGAGGGCGTCGAGAGGGAGCCGGTGTGCCAGCAGTCGGTCGGGGCACCACGCGTCTTGCGGGTACCGGCGGGAAGAGACAGACTCAGGCATAATGCTGATAAAGTCGGTCGGTAAACTCAACCAGCCCATGCGACCTCTCGCCCTGCTTTGCGCTCTGCTCGTCCCCGGTGTGCTGGGGGCCCAGTCCATTCTCCGCGTGGATACGCTGCTGGCCAGCAATCAGCTGGCTCCCGCAGTGGCCCTGGCCGATCAGGCGCTGGCCGCCACGCCGCGCGACTACGAGGTGCTCTGGCGCGTTTCGCGCGTGCGGCTGCTGCAGGGGGACGCGCAGCCCGAGAAGAGCAAGGCCCAGGACCGGCTGTATCGCGAGGCGCTGGCGCTGGCCGAGCGTGCCATCAAGGCCAACAGTACGGCGCCCGACGGGTACCTGCGACGCGCCGCCGCGAACGGCAAGGTGGCGCTCTTTGCCGGCGTGCTCGACGCTGCCGACTACGTCATCCAGACCAAGGAAGACACCGAGAAGGTCATCGCCATGCGTGGCGTGCCGCCCCTCACGCTGGCGTCGGCGCACTACATCCTGGGGCGAGCCCACCTCAAGCTGTCGGAAACACCGCGGCCGCTGCGCATGCCGCTGGGGCTGGGCTTCGGCAACGCGGCCGATGCGCTCACACATCTGCGCCGTGCCACCGAGCTGCGCGCGGGATTCGTGATGTTCCAGCTGGAATACGCGCGTGCCCTGGTGGCCAACGAACGCGTGGCCGATGCGCGCGCCGTGCTGCAGCAGCTGCCGTCGCTGGCCGATCAGGAACCCGGTGACGAGGGGCGCAAGCGCGAGGGGGCCGAGCTGCTGCGGACGCTGCGGTAGGGCCAGGGTGATCCACCTGCTCGATGACTTTCGCGACACGGCTGCAGTCGCGAGAAACTGGAGCGCGTTCAGTGACCGCGTGATGGGCGGCGTGTCGGTGGCCCATGTGGAGCTGGTGGACCGTGACGGGCGGCGCGCGCTGCGGCTGTGGGGGCACGTTTCGCTCGAGCGGAACGGCGGCTTCATTCAGATGGCGCGGCAGTTTCCCAACGGGACGTACGATGCCTCGGCCTTCAGCGGCGTGCAGCTGAGCGTGTGCGGCGCCCCCGGGGCGTACTTCGTGCACCTGCGCACCGCCGACACGCGCGCGCCATGGCAGTACTACGCGGCGCCGCTGGCCGTGACCACCGCATGGCACGAGGTGTACCTGCCCTTCGCGGCCTTCACGCCGGTCTCACTCGCCGCCCCGCTCGATGTCCGCACCATCCAGCGCATTGGCATCGTGGCCGGCACGCAGGCGTTCGACGCGGACCTCGCGGTGGCCCGCGTGGAGCTGGTGCCGTAGGTCAGCGCTTGCGTACCCAACGATAGCCGGCGCCCACGGTGGTGAGCCCGGCGCTCTCTCCCCGCACCATGCCGAGAAAGGTGCGGGTGAGAAACAGCGTGGGTGACGAGCCGCCTTGGCGGGGCGCCGTGAAGTCGACGCGTACGATGGGGCCGAAGCGCGCCGCGCTGTTCTCCGCGGACACATACGCGCCGCCCACCATCACCCGCAGCAGTGTGGCGCGAATGTCGAAGGCGCCGCCGGTCATGACGGAGGCGCGCTCCTCGAAGCGCGTGTCCTGACATCCCACGGCTTCTGGAATCACCACGCAGGAGCCGCGGTTGCCGAGGTTGAGCGGCGTCACGCGCACGGCGGCAATCCACGCGCGCTTGGGGACGCGCAGCAGCGGCACGGTGCCCATGCCGGAGATGGCAATGGTGGCCGCCTCCACGAACGCCGACGAGGCGACCACACTGCCGCCTTCCAGTTCGGCCGAGACGAGCCCGGTGTAGGTATAGAAGCCCATGCCCACCCCCGGTCGGCGCTGCGCCTCGAGCGAGGTAGCGGACCAGCAAGGCAGACAGACAGCGGCAAGCAGCACGGTGGCGGCGCGCAAGCCGCGCCCGATACGGGCGCGCGGGGACAGGAGGGTGAGCACAGGGGGGAAGATAGTCGAGGAAGAGCGTGACCCTCTGCATACGTCGCAGGTGCGGCCGCGGTTCCGCCCGAAGGCGACCGGGCGGTAGCGTGCAGGGTGCGCCCCTCTGCCGCGTTCCGAACGCCCGGAACGCCAGCTCGATCGGCTCCCACGGTGAGCTAAACCGAGACGGTTTGCCCCGCTGAGGGCGGGGGTGTCAGCAGAAGCGCCACCTCCCACCGGAACGAAGCGGGGCCAGTCTCTTGACCGGCCCCGCTTCTGTGCTCACTGCCAATCGGCGTGAGCCAATCCCGCCACGGAGTGTGAGCCAAACGCCCGCCAATCGGCGTGAGCCCCCACAACAACCCGCCTTACTTCACCGCGTTCACCATGTCGAAGATCGGCAGGTACATGGCCACGATCATGCCGCCCACGACCACGCCCAGGAACACGATCATGATGGGCTCGAGCAGGCTGAGCAACGCGCTCACGGCGGCGTCCACTTCGTCGTCGTAAAAGTCGGCAATCTTGGAGAGCATCTCGTCCAGGCCGCCCGTCTGCTCACCAACGGCGATCATGCTGATCACCATGGGCGGAAACACCTCGCTCTTCTGCAGCGGGCCGGCAATGGTGTCACCACCGGCAATGCTGGCCCGGCTGCCCATGATGGCGTCCTGCACCACCCGGTTGCCCGACGTGCGCGCCGTGATCTCGAGACCGTCCAGAATGCTCACGCCGGAACTGATGAGCGTACCCAGCGTCCGCGTGAAACGCGACACGCTGGACTTGCGCAGCACGTCACCCAACACCGGCACCTTGAGCATGAGCTTGTCGATGACCAGCTGCCCCTGGGACGTCGCGTAGTACTGCTTGAGCATGAAGCCACCGCCGCCCAGGCCCGCCAGCAGCGCCCACCAGTAGCTGTTCAGGAAGCCGCTCAACCCGATCACGATCTTCGTGGGCAGCGGCAGCTCCATACCCACGCTGCCGAACATGCTCGCGAACACGGGAATGACCTTCCACAACAGGATGACCACGCACAACCCCGCCACGCACATGATGACCGTGGGGTAGATCATGGCGCCCTTCACCTTGCGCACGAGGGCGTCGTTCTTTTCCATGAAGATGGCCAGGCGATTCAGGATGGTGTCGAGAATACCGCCCGCCTCACCGGCCGCCACCATGTTGGTGTACAGGTCCGTGAACGCCTTGGGATGCTTGCGCATGGCGTCGGCCACCGTGTTGCCCGACTCCACGTCGAACACCACCTGCCGCACCACCGCCGCCAAGGCCTTGTTCTCCGACTGCCGCGCCAGAATGTCGAGCGCCTGCACCAGCGGCAGGCCGGCGTTGATCATGGTGGAGAACTGCCGCGTGAAGATCACGATGTCGCGCATCTTGATCGACCCGCTGGTCTTCTGCGGCGTGGACTTGGATTCGTCCACCTTGATGATGGTCAGCCGCTGGCGCCGCAATTGGGCCACGGCATCGTCCCGACTGGGGGCATCGATGGTCGCCGACTTGAGGTCGCCGTTCTGGGTACGCGCGGTATAGTTGAACGTGGGCATCGGTGCGAAGTGCTGAGGAAGCCGGAACCGGGAGGCAGGACGCAGGACAGCGGGCCGGCACTACCGCCTGGCGGCGGCGAGGCGGCTGCCGGATGGGGTGCCTTCGGACGGGTGGGCGGCGTTGAGCGTGTCGTCCGCGGGCCCCTTGCCGATCATGCGCAGGAACTCGTTGGGGTTGCCCGATGACCGCATGCACTCGTCGGCGCTCACCACACGGTTCACGTACAGCTGATACAAGGCGTCGTTCATGGTCTGCATGCCGAATTTCTTGCCCGACTGCATGAGCGAGTAGATCTGGTGCACCTTGTCGTCACGAATGAGCGCCCGAATGGCCGGCGTGACCACCAGCACCTCGGCCGCCATGGCCCGACCACGCCCGCTCACCTTGGGGAGCAGCACCTGGGTGACGATCCCCTCCAGCACGAACGACAGCTGCGCCCGCACCTGACTCTGCTGGTGGCTGGGGAAGACGTCGATGATGCGGTTGATCGCCTCCGCGGCGCTGTTGGTGTGCAGGGTGGCCAGCACCAGGTGACCGGTCTCGGCAATGGTGAGCGCCGCCTGGACCGTTTCCAGATCGCGCATTTCGCCGACGAGAATCACGTCGGGATCTTCGCGCAAGGCATACTTGAGGGCGCTGGCGAAGCTCTTGGTATCGGCCCCCACCTCGCGCTGGTTGATGATGCAGTTGCGGTGACGATGGTTGAACTCGATGGGATCTTCCACCGTGATGATGTGCCCGCGCCGATCCGTGTTGATCTTGTCGATGATGGACGCCAGCGTGGTGCTCTTGCCCGAACCCGTGGGGCCGGTCACCAGCACCAGCCCGCGCGGCCGCTCGGCGAACCCGGCAATCACCGGCGGCAGTTGCAGTTCGTCGAAGGTCTTGATTTCGAACGGGATGCGCCGGATGACCATGGTCACGCACCCGCGCTGCTTGAAGACGTTGCCACGAAAGCGCGAGAGATTCGCGATGCCGAACGAGAAGTCCAGCTCGTCCTCCATTTCGAAGCGCTTCTTCTGGTTCTCGGTCAGCACCGAGTACGCCAGCTGCAGCGTGTCGCGCGGCGTGAGCACCTGATCCAGCGTCGCGTTCACGATGTCCCCGTCGACGCGCAGCTTGGGACGATCCCCGGCCGTGATGTGCAGGTCGGAGGCGTCCCGCTCGAACATCTCGTCAAGCAGCGCGCGGAGGGAAATGGGAGACTGGGGGGGAGCGGTCATGGGATCACTGCAGGTGGCTCGGAACGCACGCGCATTCCAAGGACTGGACGAATCGGCCGGCGCATCGATACGCCACCGTCACATTCGACTACGATGATGTTTCACGGATGACCTGCTCGAGGGTCGTCACGCCCTTGAGCACCTTGAGCCAGCCGTCCATGCGAAGGGTCAGCATGCCCTCCTCGATGGCCGAGTCGCGAATGATCTGCACGTCGGCGTTCTGCATGATGAGCTTCTTGAGGGTGGGGGTCATGAACATGACCTCGTACACCCCCTGGCGACCCTTGAGGCCGGTGCCGCCACAGGCATCGCAGCCATTCCCCTTGAAGAAGGGGAGCTCCTCGATGCGCGTGTCGAGCGAGAGGTTGGTGAGGAAGGGGAGCGCCTCGGGGCTGGCCCGGAGTCTGGCGTTGAGCAGCGCTTCGTCGGTGAAGCGCAGCGACCGCAGCGTGGTGTCGGGCTTCACCTTGGCCCCCGCGAACTCGGCGGCGTCGGGGGTGTACTTGGTCTTGCACTTGGAGCAGATGCGCCGCACCAGCCGCTGCGCCAGGATGAGGTTGAGCGCCGACGCCACGTTGAACGGCTCGAGCCCCATGTCCAGCAGGCGGACGATGGTCTCGGGGGCGGAATTGGTGTGCAGGGTGCTGAGCACCATATGCCCCGTGAGCGCCGCCTTGATGGCAATGCCGCCGGTCTCGAGGTCGCGAATTTCCCCGAGCATGATGACGTTGGGGTCCTGCCGCAGGAACGCCTTGAGCGCCGCCGCGAACGTCATGCCGATTTCGGTGCGCACGAGCACCTGGTTGATGCCGTGGAGGTTGTACTCCACGGGATCCTCGGCGGTCATGATGTTCGTGTCGCCGGTATTGATCTTGGAGAGCGCCGAATAGAGCGTCGTGGTCTTGCCGGAACCCGTGGGGCCCGTGACGAGCACCATGCCGTACGGATTGGAGATGGCCTCCATGAGCTCCCGCTCGGCGCGCGGTTCGATGCCGAATTTCTCGAGTTCGAGGGTGAGGTTGCCCTTGTCGAGAATTCGCAACACGACCTTTTCGCCGAAGAGCGTGGGCAGCGTGCTCACGCGGAAGTCGACGACCTTCTTGCCCACCTTGAGCTTGATGCGTCCGTCCTGGGGCACGCGACGCTCGGCGATGTTGAGCGACGCCATGATCTTGAAGCGCGAAATGAGTGCGGCGCGCATCTTCATGGGCGGCTTCATGACTTCCTGCAGCGCTCCATCCACGCGGTAGCGCACGCGCAGATCGTGTTCGAAGCACTCGAAATGGATGTCGGAGGCGCCCTTGCTCACGGCGTCCACGAGGATGGCGTTGATGAGCTTCACCACCGGCGCCTCGTCGACCTGTGCGGCGAGCACCCCGGCGTCGGCGCTCTCCTCCTGACTGTCCAGCACTTCCACATCGTCGTCTTCGGCCGCGATGTCCTGCAGCAGCGTCTGGATGTGGACTTCGTTGGCCTCGTAGTGCTTCTCGATGGCCGCGCGCATGGAGTACTCGCCCGCCAGCACGGGGACGATATCGTAGCGCGTGATGAACTTGAGGTCGTCCACCACGGACATGGCCGTGGGGTCGGCGATGGCCACGGTGAGTTGCCGGCCGTCGCGCTTGAGGGGGAGCACGGTCTGCTTGGTGGCCAGCTCCGCCGGAATGAGCTTGAGCAGGCGTGTGTCCACCTCGAAGCGGGACAGGTCCACGGCGGGCATGCGGAACTGGCGGGCGAGCATGCGCACCACTTCGATTTCCGGCACGAGCCCCATCTTCACCACGGTCAACCCCAGTCGCTGGCCGGGATTGCTGGCCTGCTCCTGGAGCGCCTTCGCGAGTGTTTCGGTGGTGAGCAGACCCTCGCGGATGAGCATATCGCCGAGTCGTTCGGCGGCGCGACCGGAGAGCGGAGCAGCGGGTGCGGCCATAGACCTGATTTCCGTCAGTACGCGGACCTGAAGTGTCGTGTTGGCGAGGGCGGACCCTTGCCATCTAATTGACTGTGGCGTCCGGAAAACGTCACCAGCGTGTCGAGCAGGCGAACGGTGGATGGACCGATGCCACGCACGTGACGGAGGTCATCGGGGGCGGAAAAGGGGCCGTGTTGTTCCCGCCACTCCACGATGCGCCGAGCCAGGGCCGGGCCCACCCGTGGTAGCCGTTCGAGCTCCTGTGCGGTAGCCGTGTTCACATTGACCGGCGCCGAGGGTCGAGGCGACGCTGGCGTCTTCGGGAGTTTCGGCACGTTGGCCTTGCGGCTTGATGGCGGGCGGGGCGAGGCCCGGGACCGGCGCGGGGCCCGCGCCGCGGAGTCCACGGCGGCGGCCTGCGCCGCGAGTGCCCGGTCGGCCAGTGAGGCGGGTGGCGCTTGCCCGCCGTGGCCGGCGACGACGTTGGCCTCGAAGCGGTGCACGCCGGCCACGCGCACGCCCACGGCGAGCAGGGCGAGACCGGTGAGAAAGGCGAGGGCGTGGCGCTCCTGCGTGGTGGGCATGACGCAGGGTAGCGGCCCGGGGAGCGAGCGACGTAACCGGAATCGTGCGAGGGCGACCATTTCTGCGCGGCGGCAAGGGCGGCAGAGGGCGAGGTGCGGGTGTCACCTATGGCCCTGGGTGGGAACTACAGACGGCAGACGGCAGGAACCACAGTCCACAGTCCGCAGACAGCAGGGATGTGGTCGAACAAAACGGGCGCCACTGCTTTGCAGGGCGCCCGATTTCCTTTGCGGTTGGGACATCGGCGGCGGCGCGCAGCGTACGCCGCCGAGTGGTTCTTCCGCACCACTGCGCCCCTGCCGTCTGTGGTTCCTGCCGTCTGCCGTCTGCAGTCAGGCCACCACTCCGGCGCCCCCCCGCCCCGCCCTATCTCAACGCAGTTCCCCCGCGAAGAACCGCAGCTGCATGACCGCCGAGAAGATCAGGTTGTTGGTGCGGCGATTGAAGTTGCGATCGAAGTTGAGGATCTGGCTGCCGGTGAGCGTGAAGCTCACCAGGTCGGACAGATCGGTGTTCGCGTTGAGGTTGAAGGCCCGTCGCCCGTTGTTGGTGAGCACGGCCGTCTGGGCCGGGAAGCGCGCCGTGAGCACCGGCCCGCCCGGCAGGGGCACGCCAGTGCCCGGGGTGCCGGTCACCGAGGTGCCGGTCACCGACGTGCCGGTCACCGAGGTGCCGGTGACGATGCTCGACGTCTCCTCACTCTGGTACGACAGCGAGGTGCGCATTTGCCCGGTGCGCGTGTTCCAGCTGCGGGGGAGCGGGAACGACCGCGTGATGTCGAAGGACATGCGGCGCGTGTCGCCGTTGACGACCGCCCCGGGGCGCAGGTCCTCGCGGCGCTGGCGGTCGATGGAAGCGCTGGTCGCGAGGTTGCCCAGCGCGGCCCAGGTGATGCTGGTGGAGAGCGGCTGGCTGCGCGCCACGGTGCGGCTGCGATCGGCCAGCCCCCCGGTTTCGTTGGGGATGGTGGTGGCCTGCTCGGAGATGAGGTAGCGGCCGTTCACGTTCACCATGGAGACGAAGCGCCGCAGGCGCACGGGGCGCCAGCTCCAGCGCAGCGTGATGTCGGGGCGCACCAGCTGGTCGCTGGTGATGACCGCCTGGAAGCCGTCGAGCGTGCGGCGCGTCCACGTTTCGGTGTTCCCCTGCTCCAGCCGCGACTGCAGCGTGAGCGAGAAGGGGAGATTGAGCGCGCCCGACAGGGTACCGCGACGCAACCGGCCGGCGGTGGTGGCCAGCTGCGACGACTGCCCACGGAAGACCTCCACCCCGCCCAACCCGAACTGGTAGCCGAAGCCCGGCACGAAGGCCGTGTTGTCGTAGTTGGAGGTGAGGCTCTGCTGCCACTGCAGATCGAACGGCGCGAAGAGGCTCCCCAGCCGGCGCAGCATACTGCGTTCGGCGGTGCGACCCGACACGAAGCGCGCCACGTCCAGCGTGGTCCCCAGGTTGAACGACTGTGCCGCTCCCAGCCGTTTGGGCAGCACGAAGGCGCCGGTGCTGTCACGCTCGCGCAGCAGGGTACGCCCGTTGGGATCCTTGACCAGCGAGAAGGTGCTGGTGAAGTCGAACCGTGGGCGCAGCCACGACGCGGTGGCCGGCGTGAAATTGAAGGTGGAGGTAAGCGACCGGTCGCGCTCGAGCCCCACGTTGGCGCCCAGCAGCGACGACCGCTCGGCCCACGCGGTCTGCCCGCGGTCCACGCTGTCGGGAAACCCGCGCAGGGTGCGATAGTCGCGCAGGTCGAGCAGCTGGCGCGCGTTGATGCTGGCGCCCAGCGCCGTGGTGGGGCGGAACTCGAGCGACGCGCTGTTCTGCCAGATGTGCGTGAGGGCGTTGGTCACCTGCCCCGTGTCGGTGAGCGACGCGGCGGCCTTGGTGAACGAGGTCACCGCGTTGTCGTTGCGGGCGAGGGTGCTGCTCAGGCGGAAGGCGGTGGGTGACCAGCGAATGCGCTGCTCGCGGAACGCCTTCACCCCGGCCGATTCACGCCACCGGCGTGGCAGCAGCCCCACCAGGGCGCCCACGGCGCGCGGCAGCCGGCTTTCGCGGGTCTCGTTGGCCATCGTGAGGCTGCCGCCCACTGCATAGCTGCTGGCACTCAGCGACTGGAAGGCGCTCTGGGCCGCCGCCGTGGACCAGGTGCCATTCAGCGAGAGGCCGTTCACGATGGGCGCATACCAGCCCTTCTCCAGCGGCGCGATGCGGCGCACCGACAGCGCGTAGTTCACGCGCCGGTCACGCGGGTCACGCAGGTTGGCAATACCACTGGCCCGCACGTCGGTGTTGTTGATGAAGAGCTGGTCGACGCCGGTGGACGTGTAGTCTATGGAGAGTGGCATGGCCAGCCCGAGCCGCGCCGGCAGCATGCGCCCCAGCTGCAGCGTCGTGCCCACACTCACCCCACTCGATGTGAGGAAGGTGGGGGTCTCGTTGAGCTGCCGGAAGTTGGGGTCGCGCCGACTGAGGTTGACGCGAATGTCGGCGAGATCGCCGGCGTTCATGTTCATTCCCACTTCGCCGGCAAAGCCCACGTCGTTGACCACGTCGGCGAGCCGCACATCGTTCACCCACAGCTCCAGCGAATCGCCCGCCATGATGGCGCTGCCGCCGCGCGGAATGCTGTCCACCCGCACGATGCCCACCGCGAGCTCCTGCACACCGGCCAGGTTGGGCGGCGTGACCGCCGGGTCGGCGCTGTACACGATGTAGCCGTCTTCGCACACGGCATACCGCCGCAAGGCGAGCCCGCGCGGCGTGCCGGAGCGGCGCACCAGCTCGAGGTCGGCCCCGCTGCATTGCACCGAGTCGGCGCTGCCGGTGAGGAAGGCGTTCTCCAGCCGCGCGCGCAGCATCTGGAACTTCGTGAGATCGACCCGCACCTCGGGGAGCCAGTCGCTCTGGCTGGGCCCCGCGTTGAGCGGCGTGCGATACATGTAGAAGTTGTGCTCATCGCGGCCAATCTTCACATAGCCATTGAGCTCGCCGGTCACGCCCCAGCCATTGCCACGCCCGCGCATCCAGAGCCGCAACGTGCGATAGCCCATGAAGGTCTTGGTGCCCTCAGGGAAGCGGAAGAACGCCTCAGCCCGATCGAAGGGGCGGAACTGACGGCCGGGGAGCCCCGTCTGCAGGCGCAAGGCGCGCTCGTTGACCTGAATCTGCTGGACTTCGTAGCCGGTCTGCCGGTTCTCCGGCACCTCCAGCACCCCCGGCGGCGGGGAGTACGGCAGCACGTTGGTGGAATCGAGCGTTCCCACCACACTGGCAATCACGTAGCCCCCCAGCGTGGCGCTGGAGTCGCCAGCCATGCCGGAGAGCGGTTCGGCGCTGCGCTTGAGCCAGGGCGCTCCCACCAGGCGCAGCCGCGCGAGCGCCACGCGCGTGAACGCCTCATCGCCCGCGGCGGGGCTCGACATGACGGTGAGGCGCATGGCGCGCATGCGCCGTTCGTTGGGGCTGTTGAGCTCCTCCACCGGCGCCCGCCAGTTGAGACGCACCTGCACCCAGCAGACGGAATCGGCGGTGACGCCCGCCGCCGACGAATCACGCTGCGCGAAGCAGCGCCCCACGCGCGTCCAGTTGCGGCGATCGCCCAGGTCCACCACGAAACGCTTGAGCTGCTCCTGCTCGATGGCGGCGGCGTCGAAGTTGAGACGACCATCGAGGTCGATATCCTCTTCGTCGAGGCGGTTGTTGCGCACGGTGCAGTTGGCACGGCTGTCGCCAAGCCGCTGGACCGCCTGCAGCGACTGCGTACACAACGGCACCTTCGTTTCCACCGTTACCACCGGTGCGCCGCCGGTGCGATTCACCACCACGAGCGTATCGGCCACATCGCCCGCGAGCCCCCGGTCGTTCTCGACGGCATTGAAGGCGCGCGACAACGAGTCCCGTTCACTGTCGAGCCGGTTGAAGCCCACGAAACGCTTGCCGCGATACGTGCTGTCCACCGGAAATCCGGCGCGCGCGGGGGGCGCAATGGTGAGCGACTCCGGGGCGAAGGTGACGCTGTTTTCGCTCAGGTCGCCGAAGTCCAGCACGAGCGTGGGATTGGTGCGCACCTTGCCCTCCTCGCTCTTGACCAGCGCGAAGAACTCGATGTTCTCGATACGCGACAGGTCGGCGCCGCTGGCGCCCAGCACCGTGCGCAGGGAGCGCCAGCGACGGCCGCTGGGGGTGGGGCCGGCGAGGCTGCTGTTCCCCACGGTCCAGGCGAATCGCCGGGTGGCGGTGCCGGGCTCGACGTCGAGGATGCCGCCGGTGCGCAGCGGATACAGCGTGAGCCAGAGCAGCTGCTCCGGCGCGAGGAGCCCGTTCCCCACCACGCGCACGGCGGGATCGATCTGCTGAATGGTGAATTGCGGCGCGGCCCCGGTGTTGTCCACCCCGTTGTTCTGGTACGCCAGCGTGGTGGCGCGGTTGAGCGCGAAGACACTGCTTCCCACCCCCGCCAGCGACGCGCCAAGCGCCGGCCGGCTGCTGTAGTACCAATTGCTCTCGAGCAGCGGCAGCACGCGCTCGGCCTCGCCCTCGAAGCTCTCCACGAACGCCTGGAAGGCCGAGTTGAGCTGCGGGCGGCTCATGGCAAACTCCCCCTGCACCGCAATGCGTGACGCGGTGTTGGCGGTGTTGAAGGGGAGCCGGGTGAGCAGCGAACTGAGGGCCGTGGCGTCCCACTTCATGTTGGCGGTCACGCCGGCCATGAGGGCGCCTACCGGCTCGAAGCCCAGCGGTGGCCGGTTGAGCGCCGAGCGTTGCTGCTGCGAGATGGCGGTGAAGGCGATCTCGCCGTTGTCGAGCGCAAACTGCGAGGCGAGCCCCAGGATGGTGACAGGCGCCACGGCAAAGAGCGGGTTCTCCTCGTAGCGCACACTCACCTGCCGTGGTCGCGTGAAGAGCGTATCGGGGCGATTGAAGGTGATGATGCCGAGGTCGTAGTCGATGCTGTAGTCACGCTCGCGCTGCAGCTCGCGCCCCTCGATGACGACCCGCTCGGAGTTGGGGCGCAGCTGAATGGTGGACAGCTTGATGGCCTGCGAGTTGCCGCCCCCCTCCGACTGGTAGTTCACCACGAGGCGGTAGATGGCCTGCGGGCGCTGGGCGGAGTAGAGGTACTCGTTGGGGTACCGGTACAGCGTGTCGTTGGCCGGGTTGGCGAGCGGCTGCGCGAGGCCGGCGCGCGCGAAGGGCTGCACCGACGGGAAGAAGACGAAATAGTCGGGGATGAGCTTCTGCTGCGTATCGCCCGAGAAGTTGGCGCGGAAGTTCGGATCGTTGGGGCGCGGCCAGAGCCGGTTCTCCACGTCGAACTCGGCGGAGTTGGTGGGCTGCGCGAGGCCGAAGAGCTGCAGGTAGGTTTGCGCGCGCGACGCATCGACCGGCTTCTCCTGGTCGCCGGATGTCCCGGTGACCAGCTTCATGGCAATGGAGTTGCGCACCAGCTCCTCACCGCCCAACCGATAGACCGACTTGATCTCGCGGAAGAAGTACGCCGGGTTGTCGGGCTGCAGCTCCGGCTCCCAGAGCAGGTTGGCCACCTGCGGCGCGTCGGTGTACTCGATGTCGGGGGTGCCGCCGGTGTTCACGTTGCGGCCCGGGCGCCCGTTCACGCTCACTTCGTAGGCCACCGCCAGCCGTTCGTTGTTGAGATTGAGCGGGCGCACGAGCGCAATCCACAGCTGCGACGGATCGACGTAGTAGTCCACGTTCTCGCGCAGGACCTCATAGATCTGGCGCGACGGGTTGCGGGCCCCGCGCACGGCAAACTGCGGGCCGCGCGGGTTCTGGTTGGCGGCGCCGATGAGCTGCCGGTAGACGTACAGGCGGACGGGGCGAATCGAGTCGGGGAGCGCGGCCGCCAGCTGCTGCAGCTGCGGGCGGTTGAGCAGGTCCACGTTGGGGTAGCCGGGGAGCTGCCGGGGGTCGATGGTGAAGAAGAAGCGCCGCGTCTCGATCTGGATGTCCTCGATGATCCGATCGACCCGCTGCTGCGTGCGCTCACCCACCGTGAAAAGGTTGTCCTTGCTCACGTTGCCGCGCTGCTGCGCCACGATGGAGGAGAAGCGCATGGCGCCCCACTGCCCCGTGGCCTGCACGCCGTAGTTGTTGGACGGGATGCCGGAGGTGAGGAAGCGTGAGGTAGGGGTGACGAAGCTCACGTTGCCCACCTCCACCGACTGGAGCTTCTCGGTGGCCTTGCCCTGGTACCGGAGGAAGATGTTGTTGGAGGCGTCGAACTCGCGCTGCGAGTCGTAGTCGACGTTCACGGAGACCCGGTCGGCCACCACGCCCCCCGACCGGAGATTGAACTGGAAATCGAAGCCGGGCTGGAACAGGCCGCGGCAGTTGTTGCCCACGATGGTGAGTTGGGCGGTGGTGCAGCGCTCGTTGCGGGTGCGCTGCAGCTTGGACTCGAGCCGGGCGTTGAGTTCGACCCCGAGGTTGGCGAGGTCGCCGAAGAGGTCCCGGGTGGCGGTATCGGCGGCCGCGGGGGCGCGGGTGGGGACGGGGGCGCGCAGGACGGGGCCGGCCGTGTCCCGGCGGGCCGCGGAATCGGGGCGGGGCGGCTGGACCTGCGCCGAGGCCGACCCGGCGAGCATTCCAGTCACGAGAACCGTCCGGAAAACCGCCAGCGACAGCCTGCGCACCGATCTCCGGATTTGGGGTACCACGGGTCTTCCCGCCGGGCTGTCGCCCGAGGGGCCGAGGTACGGTCTCGAACAAGGGGCGCGTCGCCCGCGAATATGCGGCGCCGCGCCCTTGATAAAGCGGGTGGTCACCGGGGAATTTACGTCGTGAAGCTCCTTACCCGCTATGTCATCCGCGAGCATGCCGGCCCGCTCGTGTTCGCGCTGTCGGCCCTGACGTCGCTGCTCATGCTGCAGTACGTCGCGCGCCAGCTGGCGAACCTCGCCGGCAAGGGGCTGCCCTGGTCGGCGATCGGCAAGTTCTTCGTGCTGTCGTTGCCGTTCACGATTGCCATGACGCTGCCCATGGCGGTGCTGGTGGCCACGCTCTACGCCTTCGGGCGCATGGCGGCCGAGCATGAGATCACCGCCTTCAAGGCGAGCGGCGTGCGGGTGCGGTCGCTCATGGCCCCGGTGCTGGTGTGCGCCCTGTTGCTGTCGCTGTTCATGGTCTGGTTCAACGACCAGCTGTTGCCGCGCACCAATCATGCGCTGCGCATCCTGAACAACGACATCGCCAAGACGAAGCCCACGCTGGCACTCAAGGAACAGGTGATGAACCCCATCACCGACCAGTTCTTCATGCGGGTGGCCCGGGTCGACGCGCGGACCAACCGCATGTACGACGTGACCATCTACGATCTGCGGAAGGGGCCGGAGCGCCAGACCATTTACGCCGACAGCGGGGTGTTCCTGCTGGACGCGAAAGGGGAGGACCTGCAGCTGCAGCTGATGGACGGCCACGCGCAGGAGTTCGTGCGCGCCGACCCGCGCCGGCTGCAGCGCAGCTTCTTCCGCACGCAGACCGTGCAACTGCGCGGCATCATCCGGCAGTTCGAGGCCACCGCGGAGGACAACTACCGGGGCGACCGTGAACAGACGGTGTGCCAGATGCACCGCACGTACATGGAGAACGCGCGCGAGTTCACGCGGCTGCGCAACGCCTACATTGACCAGGCCAGTCGCGCGGCCAGCAAGGGGAGCAAGACGCTCACGGTGAGCCGCGACCGTCCGCCCAAGGAGGTCCTGTCGACCTTCTACTGTGAGACGCTGCTGGGCGGCTTCTCCACGATGTTGCTGCCCAAGAAGGCCAAGGCCCAGTCGGCGCAGCCGCCGGTGCAGCCGCCGCCGGTGCAGCCGCCGCCGGTGCAGCCGCCGCCGGTGCAGCCGCCGCCGGTGCAGCAGCCGCCGGCCGTCGTGGAGCAGCCCGGG
>NZ_JAJTHI010000011.1 GCF_021298855.1 Gemmatimonas sp. | reverse complement strand
GGTGGCGCGGGGATGGCAAGGAGCTGTTTTTCCTGCGCCGCGATGCCGGCGGCAAGATGACCCGCCTGATGTCCGTCGATGTCACGCTGGCTGCCGCAGCACCGCAGATCGGCACGGAACGCACGCTCTTCCGGCGCCCCGTTCGCGTGCTGAGCAACAACCTCCGCGCCGGTGTCAATTACGATGTGCGGCGTGACGGGCAGCAGTTCGTGGTCATCATGACCGACGGTGCCCTGCGTCCCACCCCCCCCACGCTCGACCTGTATCTCAATTGGCGGGATCACGTAGTGTCGAACGGATCGAAGCAGTGACGACCGCGCTTGCCCGCCTCACCGCCGCCCTTGCCGACCGCTACCGCGTGGAGCGCGAGCTCGGCGCCGGCGGCATGGCCACCGTGTTCCTCGCCCACGACCTGCGCCACGAGCGCGATGTGGCCATCAAGGTGCTGCACCCGGACCTCGGCGCCGCGCTGGGCGCCGAGCGGTTCCTGAGCGAAATCAAGACCACCGCCAAGCTGCAGCACCCGCACATCCTGCCGCTGCTCGACAGCGGCGCGGCCGACGGGCTGCTGTACTACGTCATGCCCTACGTGCGCGGCGAAACGCTGCGCGCGCGGCTCGAGCGCGAAACGCAGCTGCCGATTGCCGACGCGGTGCGCATGGCCACCGAGGTGGCCGAGGCGCTGCAGGCGGCGCATGCCCTCGGCATCGTGCACCGCGACATCAAGCCCGAGAACATCCTGCTGCAGGATGGCCATGCGCTGGTGGCCGACTTCGGCATCGCGCTGGCCGTGCAACAGGCCGGTGGGCAGCGCATCACGCAGACGGGGCTGTCGCTGGGCACCCCCGCCTATATGAGCCCCGAGCAGGCTGGCGCCGAGAAGGCGCTGGATGGGCGCAGCGACCAGTACGCGCTGGCGGCGGTGCTCTACGAGATGCTCGCCGGCGCGCCCCCCTTTACCGGCCCCTCGGTGGCGGCGGTAATGGCGCGGCTCATGATCGAGCGTCCCAGGCCGGTGCATGAGCAGCGGGCATCGGTGCCGCCCGCCCTCTCCGCGGCGGTGGGCCGCGCGCTCGAGAAGCTCCCGGCCGACCGGTTTGCCAGCTGCGCCGAGTTCGCGCGGGCGCTGGGCGACGCCCACACCGTGCGGGGTGAAGCGGTTCGCGCACCGGTGAGGGCTCGCCGCCGGTGGCGGGCAGTCGCGGGTATCGCCGCCGCCGCCGTGCTGGCCGCCGGCGCGTGGTGGATGGGGCGCCACGGCCCCCGCGATGACGGGACCCGAGTGCCGGTGCAGGGGGCTTTGCTCGTCCCACCCCGCCTGAGCTTCGCCCGTTCGCTCGGCGACCGCGCCCTCGGTATCACCGACGATGGGCGCGAGGTGATCTACACCGCCCGCACCGGGAACGACGACCCCGTCTCGCGCCTCTACATCCAGCGCATCGACGAAGACAGCGCGACCCTCATCCCCGGTACGGAAGACCTGACCGCGCCCACTCCGTCCCCCGATGGCCGGTGGCTGGCGGCCAACAATCCCAGCGGCCGGCTGGTGGTCATCCCGCTGCGGGGAGGCGCCGCCGACCTGCGCCCCCTCGTGGACGGGACCTTCAACTTCGTGGCCTGGTCCGACGACGGTACCCTGGTGCTCTCGCGCGGCGATTTCCTCACCGTCGAACGGCTCGACCCCGCCACGCGCACCCTCACCACGCTGGTCAAGGTCCCCGACCCCGGCGTCTGGGTGCAGGCGGTGCTGGCCGGCGGGCGCCGCGCGCTGGTCGTACGCGGCGGCAACTCGGCCAAGACCGGAACGTTGGCAGTGCTCGACCTGGCCAGCGGGGCCATGACCACGGTGCTCGACGCGCAGGTGGCGGCCGCGCGCATTACCGCCGGCTTTCTCGCCCTACAGCTGGCCGGTGGCGACGTGCAGCTGGTGCCGTTCGACGAGCAGCGCGGTACGGTGACCGGGGCGCCGGTCACCGTGGCGCGCGGGGTCTTTCAGGTGGGCGGCAACGGCTCCACGCAGCTGGCAGCGGCGCGGCGGTATCCGCTGGTGGTGTATGGCGGCCGAGACCTGACCCGCCTGGTGCTGGTGGACACCGAGGGGGGCGCCACGCCGGTGACCTCCCGCTCCGGCGAATGGCATCGGCCCACCTTCTCCCCCGACGGCCGTCGTCTGCTGGCCGACCTCTCCGGCGAAGACGGTCGAAACGTGTGGGCCATTGACGTGGCGAGCGGGGTCCCTACCCGTGTCACCACCGCCCGCAACGGCCACGACGCCATCTGGGCCCCCGACGGACGGAGCTTCGTGTTCCTGTCCGACGAGTCGGGGCCGCTGGGCCTGCGTCGCGGCACCCTCGACGCCGCTGCGCGCCCCGAGTCGCTGTACACCGGTCCCCTCGCCGGGGCGCCCACCGGCTGGCACCCGGAAAGCGGCGATCTTCTCGTGTCGGCCGTCCCCGCCGGGCGCAGCAACATGGACGTGCTGCGGATCGGCGCGGCGGGGCGCGGCCCCGCCTCCATCCTGTACGGCGAGGCCGCCTCGGACGAGATCTCCGGCGCCATCTCCCCGGACGGGCATTGGTTGGCCTATGCGTCCGATGTCGGCGGTCGCTCGCGCGTCTACGTTCGCCCGGCCGATGGCGCCGGGCCCGCCGTGACCGTCACACCCAATGGCGGTAGCGAGCCACTCTGGTCGCGCGACGGCCGTACGCTGTACTTCCGCATGATCGACGGACGCGGCGAGCGCATGGGTATCGCGCGGGTCGAGCCCGGGGCAGCGCTGCGCATCACTGAGGCGACCACGCGCTTTCCGATCGATCGCTACTCCCCTGCCACCCCACACACGAACTTCGACGTGGCCCCCGACGGCAGCCGCTTCGTGTTCGTCGAAGCCGGCGAGATCAGCCGGATCGTGCTGGTGCACGAGCTGGAAGCGCTGTACCGCCAGCGCCAGGCGGCGCGGTGAGCGCGGCGTCGGTACGTCGCGCGGCGGGTCACCTGTCGCTCCTCGCGCGCTGCCCTGACCTCGCGGGCGCCGAACTCGTTGCCGAGGGGTTGGCCGATCTCCAGGCACGTCGCGAGAGTGACGCGGCGCATGAGGGATTCCGTTCGACGACGTTCCCTCGCCTCCCCTCCGCCACCCTCGGGCCCATGCTGGACATCACCTTCGATCCGGCGCGCATCGATGTCGAGGCCGCCCATCGGTTCTTGCGCACTTCGTACTGGGCGCAGGACATCCCGCTCGACGTGCTGCGCCGCGCCATCGCGCATTCGCTGTGCGTGGCCGCCTTCGACCACGGCGCGCAGGTCGGCTTCGCCCGCCTCGTCACCGACCGGGCCACCTTCGCCTATCTCGCCGACGTCTACGTCCTCCCCGACTATCGGGGGCAGGGGGTGTCGCGGCAGCTGCTGGCCGCGCTCCTCGGGCACCCCGAGGTGCAGGGGCTGCGTCGTCTGCTGCTCGTCACCCGCGATGCCCACGGACTCTACGAACGGTTCGGGTTCACGCCCCTCGCCGCGCCGGCACGCTTCATGGAGCGGCACGACCCCGCGGTGTATCGGGCGGCGGCGCCGTCGGCGGTCGCATGACCACCCCCGCACGTCGGCGGTGGCCGGTGGCCACGCGAGACGCGATCACCGGAATCGGGGCCCTCGGCGTGCTGAGTCTGGTGCACTGGGCACGTGCGCACCGCGTGGGTGGGCCGCCGATCGTGCAGGAGCTGATGGGCGTCCTCCCCAATGCGGCCGCTGCGGTGGCCATTCCATTCGTGCTGCTCGCCTGGTGGGAGAACGAACGCCGCCCGACCTCGGCGGCGCGGCGGCGCGCCCTGGCGTGGCTCACAGGCCTGTCGGGGGTGGGACTCGTGCTCTGGGAGTTCGGGCAACGGTCCAGTCGGGCGCTGTTCTTCGACCCCGGCGACATCGTTGCCACGCTGGTTGGGCTGGCGGTGGTGTGGGTGGTGAACGCCGCGATCACGGCCGGCGCCGCGTCTCCCGACTGACTTCCGATGGGCCAGATGCCGCCCGGGGTCGGCAGCAGCCCTCAGGGGATCGGCCGCTCGAACCACTCCACGGTCGCCTTCGGTCCGGCCGAATCGGTACGCACACGCCACGTGACGCGCAGGTCCGGGAACCCGGGGCGCCTGAGCGTCTGGGTGTTGGCGTAGTCGATCACCTGCCGGTACGGCGGGGCTTTGGTCACGTCCACGCGCCAGACTTCCACCTGCTCCATCGTCCCGCCCGGGACCGCCCGTTCGCTGCGGCGGTCCGACTGGTAGGACACCGTGCTGGTCGAGAGATCATGCACGATCTGGATCCGCGGGCCGTTGGGGGAGGGCGCTCGCGGCGCGTCCGATGTTCGCAACGCGAGGCGCGGCGCCGGACGCGGGGTCGGGGACGCGGGAACCACAGGCAGCGTGAAGGTGGACACGCCAATGGTGCCCCCCTGCGCCACGTGCACGGTGTTGGTGGCGGGGAGCGGGTTGGGCCAGTTGGACGGCCAGTCGCTGGAGGCGATGGTCACGCGCAGCCGGTGCCCCTTCCGGAACCGGTACGACACGTTCTGCAGCGTGACCCGGTACCGGGCGGCCACCCCTGGCGTGATGGCGCTGGTGGGGGCCACGCGCCATTCGCCCGGGGTGCGCGGATTCACATTGGACTCGCGGTGCGCGGAGTTGATCCATCCGCGCGTCACCAGCGCCGAGCGTCCGTCGGGGAACACGTCGCTGAGCTTGATCGAAAAGTCGGTGTTCGTGGCCGTGGACGTGGCCAGGAAGCTGATCTCGGGCATCCCCGTGGATTCCACGTCGGCGCTCAGCGGATCGGTGGTGAAGGTCAGCGACTCCCCCTCGTCCGCCCGCTGGTCGGGGAGCACGAGGTACTCGTCGTACTGCGCGTTGAACCAGGTGCCGTAGGGGCCCGCGGCGCTCCCCACCCAGGGGCGATAGACGAAGCGCCGTGAGGAGGTGTCCCGCGGCGGTGCCGTGGCGAGGGTCCCGTCGCCGCCCAACTGGAACGTGGTGGGCACCGTCCGCGCGATGGGCCAGGTGTCCTCGGTGCGCCACATGTTCTGCCGCATCACGAACAGCGTGACCGGCGGCTCGCGGGTGATGCCGGTGTCGATCCCGCGCAGGAACTGGTCGAACCACATGAGCGCGGTGCGCGGAAAATCGATGGTGTGGGCGGGACCGCCCCCGCCGTGGGTCCACGGGCCCACGATGAGCTGCTGCGGAATCCCCTTGGCCTTGAGGACCTGGTAGGTGAGGTACGCCTCGTCATGATTGCGGGCGTGATCGAAGTAGTTGCCCACCTGCAGCGTGGGGACCTCGTAGGTGGCGTACTTGCTCCGCAGGTCCTTCTCCTCCCAGTAGGCATCGTACTGGTCGTGCGTCCACTGCGGCGTGTAATACCCCTCCCACTTGTTGTCGCGGATCCGCTGGCGCCACCGTTCGAGGTCGAGCACCGGCTGGCCGTCCGCACCGGGATAGACCGGGCCGCGCAGCATCGTGGACAACATGTTCCCGCCGCCGTGCCAGACGTACGGATGGTTGGAGCGCACGCCCCCCGGGAAGAAATGATCGCCGAAGAAGTTGGCGTACGAACTGTTGACGGCGACGGCGGCGAGATGCGGCGGCCGCAGGGCGGCAATGCGCGTGGCGTTGATGGCGCCGTAGGAGATCCCCCAGAGCCCCACCTTGCCAGTGGACCATGGCTGCGCGGCCGCCCATTCCACCACATCGTAGCCGTCGCGAAACGAGATCGCATCGAAGTAGTCGGCCATGATGCCGCCGGAACTGCCGGTGCCGCGCCCCTCCGCCAGCACCGTCACGTAGCCGCGCTCGGCGAAGTAGGTCATGACGGTGCGCCCGTACGGCTCGTAGCGCACCACGACCGGGTAGCGCCCCGGCGCGCGGGGGCGAACGATGGTGGCCCCCAGCCGTGTCCCGTCGCGCATGGGGATAAGCACCTCATGGTCGATGGTGACCTCGTGGGTCGCGGGCGCAGGGGGGAGCGGCACCGGGGCCGACTGGGCGGCAGCAGGGGGCGCCCACGACAGTAGTTGGGCAAGCACGGCCGTGACGCCTGCGGCGATGCGCAGGCACGGCTCCAGCGGAGCGAGACGGAGCATGGTCAGGTGGGCACCGAGGGGGATCAGCGGGGGCAGACGCAGGGCCGCGGCCGATGGCTCAAAGCTACCGCGCCGGCGCGGGCGCCGGGCGGTCCATCGCCCCCGTTCCCCTGGCTTTCACGAACGCATAATTTCCCGGTTCACCCGGCGCGGCCTTCAGTCGCGCCGTCTGTTTTTTCCCACCGGGGCGCCCGCCAGCAGTGGCCGTCCCAGCCTGGGCCGCATATCCATGCACGTACCGTCCGGGGCCGACCGCCCGCACCGCGACTTCCTCAACATCGCCGACTTCTCCCCGGCGGACACCTTCGCGCTGCTCGCCCTCGCTGAACGCATGCGTGTGGGCGCCTACGCCGACAAGCCGCTCGCCGGCAAGGCGTTGGCCATGCTGTTCATGAAGTCATCCACCCGCACGCGCATGTCGTTCGAGGTGGGCGCCATTCAACTGGGCGGCACCGCGCACTTCCTGTCGCCGCGCGACGTGCAGATCGGCCGCGGCGAACCCATTGGCGACACGGCTCGCGTGCTCTCCCGCTACGTGCACGGCATCATGATCCGCACCTTCGCGCATCAGGATGTCATCGAGCTGGCGCAGTACGCCGACATTCCGGTCATCAACGGCCTCACCGACCTGTCGCACCCCTGCCAGATCCTCGCCGACGTGCTCACGGTGCAGCAGCATCTCGGCGACATCCGCGGCAAGACGGTCGCCTGGATCGGCGACGGCAACAACATGGCCAACTCCTGGATCGAGGCCGCCGCGCACCTGGGCTTTGCCCTGCGCCTCGCCTGCCCCGCGGGGTATGACCCCGACGAGCAGTTCCTGGCCCACGCCGCGTCGCAGGGGGCCAACGTGCAGCTGCTGCGCGACCCGCGCGAGGCGGTCGCCAACGCCGATGTCGTGACCACCGATGTGTGGGCCTCCATGGGGCAGGAGGAGGAACAGGCCAAGCGGGCGCTGGCGTTCGCCCTGTATCAGGTGGACGGTGACCTCATGGCCCGCGCCCGGAGTCACGCGATCTTCCTGCACTGTTTGCCGGCGCACCGCGGCGAGGAAGTGACCGCCGACGTGATCGACGGCCCCCAGAGCGTGGTGTGGGACGAGGCCGAAAATCGTCTGCACATCCAGAAGGCCATCATGGCCGCGCTCATGGGCCACGTTCCCCTCTGAACCTTCGTCCCTTCCCTATGCCCAGCGCTGCCGGTCAGCCCGCCCCCGACTTCACCCTCCCCACCGACTCCGGTGAGCCGCTCACGCTCTCCTCGCTGCGCGGCCAGTGGGTGGTACTGTATGCCTACCCCAAGGACGACACCTCCGGCTGTACCACCGAGGCGTGCGAGTTTCGCGATCTCTTCCCGAAATTCAGGAAGGGCAAGCACCAGGCCGTCGTGCTCGGCATCAGCCCCGATTCCGTCAAGAGCCACCAGAAGTTCAAGGCCAAGTACGAACTGCCCTTCACACTGCTCGCCGACGAGGACAAGGTCGCGCTGCAGGCCTATGGCATCTGGAAGGAAAAGAGCATGTACGGACGCACATACATGGGCGTCGAGCGCACCACCTTCGTCATCAACCCCGAGGGCGTCATTGCCCACGTGTTCGAGAAGGTGAAGCCCGCCGGCCACGCCGAAGCGGTCATGGCCGTCATCGGCTGATCCGCGGCACGAGGGCTGCCGCAATGGCTGGCACGCGACTGCCAGAGCGGGCATCTTTCCGGGGTGCGGCCAATCACGGCCGCACCCCGCTTCTTTCCTGCCCATGACTGCCATCGATTCCGGCGCGCTCAAGCGCACGCCGCTCCACGATATTCACGTTGCCCTCGGCGCCAAGATCGTGCCCTTCGCCGGCTACGAAATGCCGGTGCAGTACCCCACCGGCATCACCGTGGAACACAAGGCCGTGCGCGAAGCCTGCGGCATGTTCGACGTGTCGCACATGGGCGAGGTGCTCGTGAAGGGGCCCGACGCCATCCGCTTCGTGAACAGCGTCACCAGCAACGATGTGGCCGCGCTGGCCGTGGGGCAGGTGCAGTACAGCACGCTGCTGCGCGCCAACGGCACCATTGTCGATGACCTGCTCGTGTACCGCTTTGCCGACCATCTCATGCTGGTCATCAACGCCAGCAATCGCGACAAGGATCTGGCGCATCTGCGCGCGCATTTGGCGGGCTTCGACTGCACGCTCACCGACATCAGCGACGACACCGCGCTGCTGGCGGTGCAGGGGCCGCAGGCGCCGGCCATCGTGGCGTCGCTGGCCAGTGTGCCGTTGGACGGCATCAAGTACTACTGGTTCACCGAAGGCCAGATCGCGGGCGTGCCGGCCATCATTTCGCGCACCGGCTACACGGGCGAACTGGGCTTCGAGCTGTACGTCGACCAGGCGCAGGCGGCGCACGTGTGGAGCGCCATCATGGCGGCCGGCGCGGTGACCCCCGCAGGACTCGGCTGCCGCGACTCGCTGCGGCTGGAAGCGGGCATGGCGCTCTACGGCAACGAACTCGACGACCACACCACGCCGCTGGATGCGGGGCTCAACTGGCTCGTCAAACTCGCCAAGAGCGAGCCGTTCCTTGGCAAGGACGTGCTCGTGCGCCAGCATCAGGACGGCACCGACCGCAAGCTGGTGGGCTTCACCTTCGACGAGCGCGCCATTCCGCGTCACGGCTACGGCGTGTACTACGGCGGCGTGCGGGTGGGCGAGGTGTGCAGCGGCACCATGAGCCCCACCCTCGGCATTCCGGTCGGTACCTGCTACCTCCCCACCGCCGCGGCGGTGGAGGGCACCACCTTCGACGTGGAGATTCGTGGCAAGATGATTCCCGCTCGCGTGGTGACGCTCCCGTTCTACAAGCGCCCGGGGAAGGCGTGAGCACACGCGCACGCCCCACGGGGCGGCGCGCCGGCGGTGACGACGGCAGCGCGCCGGTGGTCGCCATTCTCATGACCGACGTGGAGCCGGCGGTACGGCTCAACGCCGCGCTCGAAGCGCTGGGTATGGCCACGGTCACCATCTCCCCCATGGACGACGTGCGCGGCGACCTGCGCCGGGTACGCCCCGCCGTGCTGGTGCTCACCGGCGCGCTGCTGGATACGGCCACCGTGGCACTGGTGCGGCAACTGCTCTGGGACAACGTGGCGGTGATCGGCTTCACCGACGTGAGCGACCCGCAGCTGCTGGAGCGGCTGCGTGACATCGGCTACGCCGAAACGTGGCCCAAGCCGGTCCCGCTCGACGACGTGGTGGACAGCATTCGCCGCCGTCTCGAGCGGCTGCGTCTCGCCAGCGAGACGGGGCTGGTGGGCGAATCGGCGGCCATTCGCGAAGTGCTGGTGAAGATCGAGCAGATTGCGCCGGTCACCAGCACGGTGCTCATCGAAGGGGAAAGCGGCACGGGCAAGGAGCTCGTGGCGCGTGCGGTGCACCGGCTCAGTCCTCGGCGCGGCAAACCGTTCATTGCCGTGAACGTGGGCGCGTTGCCCGAGACGCTGCTGGAGAGCGAACTCTTCGGCCACGAGAAGGGCGCGTTTACCGGTGCCGCCGAGCGACGGCTGGGGCGCTTCGAACTGGCCGATACGGGCACCCTGTTTCTCGACGAGATCGGCGAGATCCCCTCGGCCACCCAGGTGAAGCTGTTGCGCGTGCTCGAGGAGCGCGAAGTCACACGGGTGGGCAGCGGCCAGAGCATTCCGGTGGACGTGCGGGTGGTGGCCGCCACCAACCGACCGTTGCGGGAGCACGTGGAGGACGGCGGCTTCCGCGCCGACCTGTTCTACCGCCTGAACGTGCTGAGTGTGTACCTGCCGCCGCTGCGCGAGCGGCGGGAGGACATTCCGTTGCTGGTGCGCACGTTCGTGACCGAGTTCAGCGCGCTGCACGATCGCGAGTTCCATGGCATTTCGGGCGAGGCGCTCGAACTGCTCGTGGAGTATCCGTGGCCCGGCAATGTGCGGGAGCTGCGCAACCTGGTGGAGAGCATGGTGGTGCTGGCGCACGGGCGCGAAATCGGCGCCGATGACATTCCGCGCGCCATTCGGGAGCGTGGCGGGCGTCGCCTGCTGCCCGTGCCGGTTGGTCCGCTGGTGCAGGGCAGTGAGCGGGCGCAGGGGCGCGAGCTCGAGTTCATCGTGCGGTCGCTGGTGGAGCTCAAGCTGCAGGTCGAAGAGCTGCGTCGTCGCATCGATCTGGAGCAGCGGCCGGTGGCGCCTGCCGGGTGGGTGCAGGAGGCACATCCGGCAGTACCAATGGCCGGGCTCACGGAGATCATGCCAGGCCACGGTTACGGCCTCGTGCGCGGCATTGAACCGCGTGACGAAACGCCCCCGGCGACGGTCATCACGCTGGGTCCGGGGATGACGATGGCGGAAATCGAGCGGGTCGCCATCAAGGCGGCGCTGCGGGACACGGGCGGAAATCGCCGCAAGGCGGCGGATCTGCTGGGGATTGGCGAGCGCACCCTGTACCGGAAATTGCGCGAGTATGAGGGGGAGGAGGGTCTCGAGGGGTTCCTCCCCGAAGATGAAGCTTGAGGTGGGGCGGGTTACCTTCATGCGGGACAAGACGTTGGACGCGCTTGAACCTTGCCGGAAACCGATCCTGGCCACATATTGGCCCCATTGAAAGCCGGACCCTTCCTACCGGTCTGCCCTTGCACCGGAGCCTGATCTGTCCATTCCCGTCAACATCGGCATGAGCACCCCGTCGGCGGCCCCCGGTGCCATCGCCGGCAGTGTGCTGCCGCTCCGTCGCGCCGAGGAGCTCATTGCGACCCTGCCGGGGGTCATTTCGGTGCGAATTGTGCCGGGCGAGTCGGGGGCCGTGGAGGAGATCCACGTGCTCACCACCGACCAGGTTCCGCCCAAGAACACGGTGCGCAACATCGAGAGCGCGCTGATGGCGCAGCTGGGGTTGCGGGTGAACCACCGGAAGGTTTCGGTGGCGACCACGCTCGATGCGCCGCGGGCCATGGACACGGCGCCTGAGTCCTCGGCGGTTGCGGGATTGAGTGCCATCGCCGGCGGGGCGCCGGCGGCGGGCACCCCGTCCGCGCCCATGCCGTTCGTAGCTGGAGGCACCCCCTCCGGCGGGTCGGCTGCCGCGGGTGCACCGGCGGCGACGCCGGATGTCGTCCCCGCCGAGTTCACGTCTGGTACCTTTGGGCGCGCTCGATCGTCCCTAGGGGTGGCGACGGCTCCCGACCTGTCGGCTGGCCGTCGGCTGCTGATTTTCGAGGATGTCGAGGTGCGGCGTTCGCGTTCGCGCGGGGTACTGTGCCGCGTGACGTTGTCGCGAGACGGGCAGGAGTATTTCGGTGAGGCCGAGGGGCAGGAATCGGAGCGATCGCGCATCGAGTTGGCGGCGCGGGCGACGTTGCTGGCCATCGGTACAGCCATGAAGTCCACGGTGGGGGGCGAGCGGAGCCTGTCGCTGGAGGGCGCCAAGCTCATCGAGGCCTTCGATCGTGAGTTCGTGTTCGTGAGCGTATCGGCGCGTATCGGTCGCGAGCCGGTCTGTCTCACGGGTAGCTGCGAGATCCGGGAGAGCGCGGAAACGAGTGCGGTGTTGAGCGTACTCGACGCGACCAACCGGTGGGTGCACCTCGATCGGTAGAGCGCGGACGCACGCGTCCATACACATCACCCTTATTCGTCATCGACACGACGACATCCCAAACGTCCCCGTCAGCCGTCTAGAGCGGAGCTGAGCGGGCAGGCCAAGCAGTAGGAGCGGAGCCAACCTAGATCGAGCACGTGGGGTCCCGAGCGGGGCACACGTGACTGACCCGAAGGGAGGTGACGTTCGATGGAATTCATGGCCCAGCTCGTGAATGCACTTTGGTCGATGCTGCACGCTGACCTCAAGATTTGGGGTTGACCTGAGTTGAGAAGGTTGACGGGGCGTCTCTAAAACCATGTCCATGAAGACAAGCGTAGTCGCGTACGTTTATGCGATCGTTGCCGCTGCTGCGGCAGCGCTTGTCGGCTTGTATTGGTACCAACCAAGTGTCGAGCTCAAGCTGCTCGTAGGCTCCGCTTGGTTGACTGCGGTTTCAATACTCGGCAGTGCGCTCAGTTATCGAGTACGTGGCAGTACTTTCGGTGCGGTTTCGTTTATTCCATTCCTGACCGCGTTCGTGCTCTACCCGTCTTGGGCCACGGTCGCCATGGTCGGAGCCGGTTGGCTCATTGCTGAGTTCTTCCGGCCAAAGATGGCGCTCAAGCGAGCGTTCAACGTTGGACAGATTGTCTTTGCAGGTTGCGTATCTATTGCCGTCTATGGCGCTCTGGGTGGGAAGGCACTACAGGTTGATCCAACGTTCCGTGCCCTACCTCACGTCGTTGCGGTCGTTGCCTTCCTGCTGCTGAACACCCTCGCTGTCGCAGCAGCCGTCGGACTTGCGGAAGGCAAGAGCATCATCAGGCTTTGGTACGAAGGCAACGTCGCGGGGGTGCTTTACGACGTTGTCGCAGTGTTCGTCGTTTACGGATTTGCGCGCGCTTACGTGGATTGGGGCGGTTGGGGAGTGTTAACTCTCTGTGCCTTGATCATCGGACTCCGGCTCACCTACCAGTCCAAGCACCAGTTAGAGACCACAAATAAGGAATTGCTCGAACTGTTCGTGCAGACCGTTGAATTTAGGGATCCGTACACCTCCGGTCACTCACAGCGAGTTCGACGATTCTCCCGGATCATCGCCGAGGTGATCGGTCTTCCAGCCAAAGAGATCGAAAAGGTCTCTAAAGCTGCGCTGCTCCATGACGTCGGAAAGATCCATGAAGTCTTCGCTCCGATCTTGATGAAGCCTGGAAGGCTCACCCCGGAGGAGCGTGCCATCATGGAGCTGCACCCTGTAAAGAGCGCAGAACTGGTTGCGAAGATCTCCGAGCTACAGGACATCGTACCCGCAGTTCGTCACCATCATGAGAACTGGGACGGAACGGGGTACCCTGACCGGCTGAAAGGACGGGAAATACCTTTGGCCTCGCGGATCATCATGTTCGCCGACACCATCGATGCCATGACAACCGACCGCCCGTACAGAAAGGCATTGGGTGAGACTGAGGTGCGTGCAGAGCTGGCAAAGTTTCGGGGGACACAATTTGATCCGGATATCTGTGACGCGCTGCTTCAGTCGCCTGATTTCAACCGCCTCTTTGACTATTCGGATTCCGGAAAGATTCTCTCCCTAACGCAAATGATGGAGTCGATTCGAAAGAAGGTCCGAACGCCTGCCGTAGCCTAGGAAGAGGCAAGCTTATTCGCAATCAGAGTCAGTGCGCGCGATAGAGGACCCCGTTCTCGTCGCGCGTTCTTCGTATAGTCATCGATCATTTCGGCGGCGTGTAGCTTGTACCCACGTCGGTGCATGGCTTCCGCGAGAACCGCCGTAAGAAAGTCAGAAGTAGCGAATCGGCAGGTCCGCCGATGACGCTGGATTGCTACTTCCAAGAGCGCATCGTTGGGTTCCCAGTCTTTTTTCAAGAGCTCGCACCCTAGTTCAAGTGCAATCACGTAGGCAGAGGCTTTCACCGCAGGAAGCTTCGGCTGACCAGCTTTGGCGATTTCGAGGTAGCGGCGCGCTGATGATTGATCTTTCTCGTCGATTGCGCATCGGCAGAAGTGACCAATGACGAAGCACGTGGAAATCGGGTCGTTCTCCTCCGCGACGATCTCGGCAAGCTTCTTGTTCCAGAACAGAACGCGAGACCGATCGCCTCGCTCTAGCTCGATCTGAGCGATTTGCCACGCGGAATACAGTCCTAGACGCCGAGCGCCAAGTTGCTCTGCCATCTCGAAGTGCTTCGAGAAGAGCGAAGTCGCCTTTTCCCAGTCTCCACAGAGTCTGAAGGCGAACGCAGCTCTGCTGAGGTCTTCTGCAACCGTAGTGGAGGACGGCCTGCGTTCGCAACGATCGACAATCTCTCGCGCAACGGCTACTGCGGTAGATAGTTCACCGAAGATGGCGTGATACAAAATCCTAAGGCGCAAAGAAGCGTCCGGGTATTCGCTTCCTTGTAACTCCGATTGAAGCGCAGAATAGCAGATCGCTGCGGTGTTGCTGTCGCAGGTGTTTGCGGTGATGGTTAGGCCAACCTCTGCTGCTCGTATGCGGGTCGCTAGAGGCAGACGCGCTTGATTCGCAACGTCGCTGGAAAACCTAGCCAGTTCCTCCCGATCGATCGATGGGTCTGCACGAAGTGCGGAGGCCGCAATAGCGATTAGTTCTTCGATATCAGGAACGCTGTGCTTACGAATATCTGTAGGCATCTCAATCGTCCCGAGATAGCTGCTTACTGCGCTGCGGTATGCTCCTGCTTGAGTGTCTAGACGTCGCTGCAGAATCACAAAGCGTCGATCATCGAACAGGCGCGGTGTTGTAAAGAGGAGGGTGTTTATCGCGCGCTTTACGCCAATAGGCCGACCTCCTTCGATGAGAGACTCGTCGTATTTGGAGATAAACTGGTGGAGTACTTCCGGTCTTCCGCTGAACTCCACATGCATCAGCGCCTCATGTAATGTCACGGAATCGCCAGTACGCAGGTACTCTGCCTCCAATTTCTCGCCAATTGATGCTCGTAGTGCGGCCTCGATTAGAGGGGACATTCGACGGAGTGCTGCCTGCTTGACGAGACTGTGGGTTACGACAAGGCCAGCGTTACTCGTTGACAGACAGCCGGATAGCTCTAGCTGATCTAGCGAAAGAACTAGTTCGTGAACGGGGTACTCAAGCACTACCCTAATGCGCTCAAGGGAAGCAAACGCACCGAGTAGACTGATCGCGTTGAGTGCTTGTTGAGCGTGTGCATGTAACCGGTCGATGCGTTGATCGATAAGCGCATTCAGCGAGGGGGGGATCCCATCTGCGTTCCCGGTGGCGGCCCAGTGTTCAAGCAACGCTCGAAACATCAACGGATTCCCCTCGCACCCGCGGATGATCCACCGCTCCACATCCTCCGGCACCGACACGCCATGCTCGTCCGCCGCGCCGCGCACCAGCGACACGAGCGCGTCTTCCGTCAACGGCAGCAGGCGACGGTAGGTGAGCGGCGTCGGCAGGCGCGCCGGTCGCTCTTCGCGAATCGTCGCGAAACGCGAGGTCAGCACGATGTATACCCGCATCTCGTTCACGCGCTGGATCACGTCCGCCAGCACCTCCCACGACGCGTCATCCAGCCAGTTCACATCCTCGGCCAGCAGGAAGATCGGACGCTCCTCCGACACCGCCGCAAAGAGATCCACGACCGCGTGACGAATCGACTGCGCCCGCATGGTGCGAATCGCCAGCTCCACCCGCTCCGTCACCGACAGCGCGTCGTGTGACACGGGGTCGGCCTCCGCCGCCTCCGCCGCCTCCTCCGTTCCCACGGCCATGGGGTTGGGCCCCAGCAGCTTGCGCAGCACCGTGAGGCTCTCCGGCGCACAACCGGCGGCCCCGGGGGCACTCAACAGGTCGGGCAGCGCTTCGATCAGCGCCCCCAACGGACGCGTCGTAATGCTCTCCCGACACTCCATCACCACCTCACGGTACCCCTCCACCTGGGCCACCTTGAGGAGCTCCAGCATCAGCCGAGTCTTGCCCATGCCCGGCGGACCATGCAGCAGCACGGCGCTGCCGTCGTGCCAGCGCGCGCGGCGCAGCGACATCGTGTGTTCGCTCAACTCCACGTCACGGCCATGGAAATGCTTGTCCGTCACCAGCGCCACCGCGCGCCGACGCGTGGGCGCCTCCACGAAGCGCCGCCGCAGCAGGGTCGCCGGCAGGCGAATATCGCCGGCGGCCGGGCCCAGCTCCTGCAGATACCGGTCCAGGATGGCCACGGCTTCCGCCTTCGACCCCGACAGCGCCGCACACTCCGCCAGCGCCAGCGTCGCGTCCTCGTTGAGCGGATCCAGCTGCAGCAGCCACGCCGCCACCATCTGCGTCCCCTTCCAGTCGGCGCGCTCCCGGCGCTGACGCAGGACGTCCACCAGTACCCGACGCATCGCTCCGTGCAGCGTCTCGCGCGTCACGTCGAGCCACTCCTGCAGCAGCGCCGTCGGTGGCGTTACACCGGGCAGAAAGCTGCCATACGGTTCCGTGCCGCGCGTGATATCGCGATCGAAGTGGTCGGCGCTTGGCGCCAGCGCGAAGTTCCGCCGGACTTGCGTGGGGTCGAGGTGCACCACATCCCCACGCAGCGCCGTGCGCACCCCCATCGTGCGCAGCTTGTACAACGCCTGCCGCAAGTTCCCGCGCTGGCGTGACTCCTCCTGATCGGGCCAGAACTCCTGCACCAGCGTGTCGCGCGCCACCGCCATGCCGGGGGTGTACGCCATGCGCAACACCAGCAGGAACAGCAGGGCGTTGTGCATCCCCAGCACCTGCTCACCCAGCAGCACACGCGACGCTCCCAAGGTCTGCAGCTGAATGGAAACGGCGTGCAGGGCGTCCTCGTCGGTATCGGGCACGGCGCTCGCGATGTCCGTCAGGTCCGGCAGGGTGGAAGACAGTGGCATGGTTCCGGCTCGGCGGCCGACGACAGAGACAGGATGCAGCACGGTGGGACGAGCCGCAACTTCGAGCGGTGCTGTCAGCGCTGCGTCATCTGGAATGGTCGCGTGGGCAGCCCCGGCCTCATCGCCAATGACGTGTCAGAACGCGAGCGCGAGGCGCGCGTGCCAGCCGTGAAGCGCGATCCGCCAAGACACGACGGGCGGCACTCGCCAGGAGTGCCGCCCGCGTAACAGTCGCCCGTACCATGTCATGCCGACCGCGCGGCGGATACCGCGCGGCGGATACCGCGCGGCGGTGCCGCTCCTTACGGCAGTTCGATGAGCGACTCGGTGGGAATGCCATCGGCCTCGGCCTGGAAATTCACCACCAAGCGGTGCCGCAGCACACTCCTGGCCACGCTCTTCACATCAGCAATGTCGGGCATCGCGCGGCCGTCCATCGCGGCACGCGCCTTGGCACCCAGCACCAGGTACTGTGAGGCACGCGGCCCCGCTCCCCAACTCACGTACTTCTTCACCTTCGCTGTGGCCTCCGGCGCATCGGGGCGCGTGCTGCGCACGAGCGCCACCGCATAGCTCACCAGGCTTGGCGGCGCCGGCAGCCGCCGCACGAGACGCTGCAGCCGCAGCAGTTCCTCGCCGCCCAGCACCGGTGTGATCGTGCCCTGGCTATCGCCCGTGGTGGCGCGCACGATCTGCTCCTCTTCCTCGCGCGTCGGATAGCCGATGTTCAGCTCGAACATGAAGCGGTCGAGCTGCGCTTCCGGCAGCGGATACGTGCCTTCCTGCTCCACCGGGTTCTGCGTGGCGAGCACGAAGAAGGGGCGCGGCAGCTCATAGGTGCGCCCCGCCACCGTAACGGTACGCTCCTGCATGGCCTGCAGCAGCGCAGCCTGCGTCTTTGGCGGGGCACGATTGATTTCGTCGGCCAGCACCATATTGCCGAACACCGGACCGGGCGCAAAACGGAACGCCCGCTTCCCCGTGCCCGGCTCCTCCTCCATCAGCTCGGTGCCGGTGATGTCACTCGGCATGAGATCGGGGGTGAACTGCACGCGCGAGAAGCTGAGGTCGAGCGCCTGCGCCACCGTTTGCACCAGCAGCGTCTTGGCGAGCCCGGGCACGCCCACAAGCACCGCGTGACCGCCGGCGAGCAAGGCGGTCACGAGGTCATCCACCACGTGCGACTGGCCAACGATCCGTTGAGCGATCTGTGCCGTCAGCTGCCGGCGCGCCTGGGCGAGCCGGTCGAGTAACTGCAGATCCTGGCTGTCCGGCGCGGCGGTCTCGGAGGTCGAGGTCACGGGGGTGGGGTGGAGGGTCGCGTGGCCACTGTCGCAAACAGTAACGGACGCCGCGGGGCGTCCGTTGTGGTGACCGGGAATCTAGCCGCGCGGCCGCGGATGTGCGGCACGCCGTTCAGCGCAGGGCGAATTCCACCTGCTGTCGTACCGGATAGTTCTCGCTGTGCAGCTGCGCCACCAGGGTGTAGCGCCCGGACCCCGGCGCCCGCCACCGTTCGTCGTACACCGTGCGGTCGCGGGCGTCGAGCAGCCGGTTCTGCATCCCCTGCGTGAACAGGCGCCCTTCGCTCCAGCGCCACACTTCGCGTCCCGTGCTGTCGAGCACCGCAAAGTCGTGCGTGCGCCCGTCGGGGAAAGTGAGCTCCACCCGCTTGGGCGACTCGTTCGCCACTTCGATCGCGAAGCGAACCGTCCCGTTGGCCGTATCCACCATGACGTGGGAGATCACTCCCTGGTCGGCGCCGGCCTTGGGACGCGCGCTGGCCAGCGGGCTCGGGGTGCGGGGACCGCACGCAAAGACGAGTCCGGCAGCAGCCAGCAGTGGAACGGTGATGCGTGAAAGCATCAGGGAACGGGGCGAAATGTCGGGGGAGCGATGCCACAATGCCAATCCGTAGATCCTGCATACGGTTGGACGATTGAGCATCACATTTCGATACTGCGCCACGTTATTAACTACCCTTCAGACTGTCAAGAGTGAATTGACACCCCGGTGACCCGCTAAGTGACGGTGGGTATTGGCCTTCGGAGCGGTCTTCCGATATTCGGTGTTCGTGCGGTTTCGGTCAAAAGGTTCGCTTGCGAAAAATTTCACAAGCGTCTAGGTTCCGCCGGCGAATGGCAGACAGCCCCGAAAAGCCAACGCGTGAATCCAGGCCAGCGGACGGCGACGTGTCGCCCTGGGCGTTGGCGGGGTTGGGCACGCAGTTCTTTGGCGCCATCCTGCTCTTCGTCTGGATCGGCGGGTGGCTCGATCGCCGGTTCGACAGTACGCCACTCTTTCTGCTGGGCGGTGTGCTGCTGGGAGGAGGTGGCAGCTTCTATTTGAGCTATCGGCGACTTACCGCGCCGAAACGCTCGGACTCACGGGACAACGACTCGCCGACAACATGACGCAACACGCCATGCCGCCGGCCGCCGCTGTACCCATGAGGATGGGCCGGGCACTGCTCGGGTTCACGGCCGCACAGGGCACGATCATCGTCGTCGCCATGCTGGTGATGCAGCGGCTCATCTGGACCGATGCGGCGGCGGCCAGTGCGGTGCGGGCGAGCGCGTGGCTGGCGTTCGCCGTACAGAGTTTCACGTTCGTCGTCGCGCGGCTGGTGGCGCGCGAGCAGGTCATTGCAGGGTGGGGGCTGGGCGTGCTGCTGCGCTTTGCCTCGCTCCTCTTCTGGGCGTTTCTCGGCATCAAGGCGCTGGGGCTCGTGTCGGGGCCGGCGCTCATCTCCCTCGTGGTGTTCTACTTCGTCTCGACCCTGGTCGAGCCGCTCTTCCTGAACTGAACTCTCCGGATGCAGCACATGCTCCGTTCGTTGTCGCGTGTCATTCGTGTCTTCACGCTCGCTGCGGCAACCGTCGCGGCGGCGCCGCTCGTGGCGGGCGCGCAGGAGCATGGCGCCGAGGCCGCCGCGCATTCCGCCGCCCCGGCGGGTGAGAAGCCGGTGGATTTCATCACGCCGCACATCACCGACAGTCGCCATCTCGAGATTCCCGCACTCAATTCGCATCTCGCGGCGGAAGTCGAGCTGCCGCAGTGGGAGCCGATCCACATTGGCGGCATGGCCATCGATCTCTCGCCCACCAAGCACGTGGTCTTCATGCTGCTGGCGGCGGTCATCGTCTCGCTCCTGCTCATCGTGGCGGGCAACACCTCGCGGAAGCAGCACGCCACCAAGGGCCGCTCCAGCGGCTTTGCCGGCGCGATCGAAGCCATGGCGCTCTATCTCCGCAATGAGGTGGTGCTGCCGAACGTGGGGCACCATGGCGACGGCTTCGTGCCCTTCGCCCTCACGCTCTTCTTCTTCATCCTCGTCTGCAACCTGCTCGGCATGCTGCCGTGGGGGGCAACGGCGACCGGCAACATCGCGGTGACGGCGATGCTCGCCATCATCACCGCCGTCGTCGTGGAAGTGGCCGGTGTCCGCGCCAATGGACTCGGATACCTCAACACGATCTTCTACTGGAACAAGGATCTGCCGCTCGTCATGCGCGTCCTCATGTTCTTCGTCATGACGCCGGTCGAAATCGTGGGCAAGCTGTCCAAGCCGTTCGCCCTGACGATCCGTCTGTTCGCCAACATGACGGCCGGCCATATCGTGTTGCTTGCCCTCATCGGCATCATCTTCACGTTCAAGAGCTGGGCGCTGGCACCGGTCCCGGTGCTCATGGCCACTGCCATCAGCATGCTCGAACTCTTCGTCGCGTTCCTGCAGGCCTTCATCTTCACGCTGCTCGCCTCGGTCTTCATCGGGCAGATTCGCGAAGCGCACCACTAACCGCGGCGGCGAGTTCCGCGTTTGTCGCATTGAGTTTCTCCAACGTCCCACGCCCTACTCCCGGGCCGAGGATCGTGTAGCCGGTCGAGCGACCGGTGAACTCCGCTGAGCCTCCGGGTTCGTTGGCGGAAAACGCGGACCTGAGTGTCCGTCGGGAGCGCAGCAACCACAGACTTTCTTCTTGGAGTCATACGATGGAAATCATGGGTTTCCTCCAGGCCGCCGCTCCGGTGGTGCAGGATCCGAAGGGTCTCGCGATGATCGGCGCCGGCATCGCCGCCGGCGGCGCGGTCATCGGTGCCGGCATGGGCATCGGCCGCATCGGTGGGTCGGCCGTGGAAGGCATGGCGCGTCAGCCCGAAGCCGCTGGCAAGATCCAGACGGCCGCCCTCATCCTGGCCGCCCTCGTCGAAGGCGCCGCGCTGTTCGGCGTCGTCGTGGGCTTCCTGATTCAGGGCAAGATCACGTTCTGATGTGTCCGCGTGCGGGGCGTCCTCCCGGGCGCCCCGCCGCACTCTCTCTCTTCGTGGACTCTTCCATGTTCGCTCTTTCTGCCCGCCGCGTCGGTGCACTTGCCGCCGCCCTGATGATCTCCGCCACGCCGGCGCTGGCGTCCGAGTCCGCCGAGGGCGGCCCGCCGAATCTGCTCGATCCGAACGTGGGCGTGATGGCGTGGACGCTCATCATCTTCGTGCTGTTGCTGTTCGTGTTGTCCAAGTTCGCCTTCAAGCCGCTCTTCGCCGCCGTCGAGGCGCGCGAAAAGGCACTCGAAGACGCGATCGAGGGCGCGAAGCGTGACCGTGCCGCCACGGAAGACGCGCTGGCCCAGCAGCGCGCGCAGCTCGAGGCCGCCCGCAGCGAGGCGCAGCAGATCATCGCCGACAGCCGGGCCACCGCCGAGAAGATGCGTGCCGACCTGCTCGCCCAGACGAAGCAGCAGCAGGAAGAGATGATCGAGCAGGCCCGTCGCACCATCGAGGGCGAAAAGGCGGCGGCCATCGCCGACCTGCGCAAGGAAGCCGTGGATCTCGCCATCGCCGGCGCCTCGCGCGTCATCGAGCAGAACCTCGACTCCGCCGGCAACCGCAAGATCGTCGAGAGCTTCCTGGCCTCGCTCGATCAGCAGGCGGCCCGCTGATGCCCGCCGGCGTACAGGGCGAGTCGGTTGCCCGCAACTACGCCGAGGCGCTGCTGACGCTGGCGCGCACGGCCGAGGATCCGGCGGGGTGGGGCATCATGCTGCGGCAGGTCGCCACGGCCATGACCACCGACATCACCCTGTCGCGCTTCCTCGAGTCCCCGCGCATTGCCGCCGACGCCAAGTCGGCGCTGCTCAGCAAGGCCCTCGGCGATCGGGTGCCCCGGCATTTCCTCCGCTTCCTGCAGCAACTCGTACGCAACCGGCGGCAGATGCTCGTGCCCGTCATTGCCGATGAGTACGACACGCTGCTCGATGCGTCCCAGGGCATCGTGCACGCCAGGGTCACGCTCGCGCGCCCGGCCGGTGACGACGAAACGGCCATGATCGGTCAGCGGCTCTCGAAGGTGGTCGGGCGCACGGTGGTTCCCCACGTGACCGTCGATCCCACCATTCTCGGTGGTGTGGTCGTTCGCATGGGCGACACCGTCATGGACGGCTCGGTGAGCCGCAGGCTGGCCACGCTGCGCGCACGCATGGGTACCGGGCGCCGCTGAGCGGCGCTCGGCAGCCTCCATTATCGCCGCCCCCGGAAACGCTGATGAGTGGTTATGTCGATGTCCGTCACGTGCCGAAACCGTGGGGGCACGAAACGATCTGGGCTCATACCGACCGCTACGTCGGCAAGATCCTCCACATCAAGGCAGGCCACGCGCTCTCCGTGCAGTACCATGAGCGCAAGGACGAAACCGTCTACCTGCTGCAGGGCGAGATGAAGTACTGGGTGCAGCGTCCGGGCGAGCCGGAGCTGCAGGATCAGGCCCTCGTGGCCGGACAGTCGTTTCACATCACGCCGGGCACCATCCACTACATGGAAGCGGTCACCGATTGTGACGTGCTCGAGGCCAGTACGCCCGAGCTCGACGACGTGGTGCGCATCAAGGATCGCTACGGCCGGGAAGGTACCAGCGCCCCCTGAGGCGCAAACCGCTGGGGGCCCCGAACGCGGGGCGCCAAGGCGTGCAAAGTCGATACGGCGCTACCCTTCCCCCGGGGTGTCGCCGTTCTGCATTTTGGGGCATTGCCACCGCACTGCCCCACGCTGAAGGCCGCGCACGGCGACGCGCGGCGCCGACTCCCTCCCCCAGACTGCCGTCATGAAAGTGATCATCCCGCTCGCCGGCAAAGGCACGCGACTGCGGCCGCACACGCACGTCGTACCCAAGCCCATGCTCAAGGTGGCCGGCCGCCCCGTCATGAGCTACGTGATGGACGACGTGATGCAGCTCGGCAATGTCGAACAGGTGGTGTACATCACCGGGCACCTCAAGGAAAAGGTCGAGGCCTTTGCCGCCGCCGCCTACGACGTGCCGTCGGTGTTCATCGAGCAGGATGTGCAGGACGGCACCGCCGGCGCGGTCGCGCGCGCGAGGGCGCTCATCGATGCGCCGGTGCTCATCATCTTCGTCGATACCATCTTCGACGCCGATCTCAGCCTGCTCAAGGATTGCACCGACGACGGGATCATCTGGACCAAGGAAGTCGAGGATTATCAGCGCTTCGGCGTCGTGGTGACCGATGCGAATGGGCACATGACCCGCATCGTCGAGAAGCCGAAAGAGCCCATCAGCAAGCGCGCCAACATCGGCCTCTACTACATCCGCAACTGGCAACTCCTGCTCGAAGGCATCGCCCACGTCCTCACCACGCCGCCCAACAAGGGGGAGTGGTATCTCACCGACGCCTTCCAGTACATGATCGACCAGGGCGCGAAGCTCCGCGTGGTCGATGTGGACGGATGGTACGATGCCGGACAGCTCGAAACGTTTCTGGATACGAACCGCGTCATGCTCGAAAAGGGACGCGCCCGTCGTCCCGCCGCGCTGGGCGAGGGCGCCACGATTGTGGAACCCGTGTACATCGAGGAGGGCTGCACGATCGAACACGCGACCGTCGGCCCCAACGTCTCGCTCGGCAAGGGCAGCGTCGTGCGCCAAAGCACGGTGCGCGACACCGTGGCCGGTGATCAGGTCACCATCACCAACGCGTCCCTCCACGACTGCTTCCTGGGCGATCATGTCCGGGTGGAGGGCGTGGCCGGAAGCCTCAGCATCGGTGATCACTCGGAGATCCGGGGCGAAGGATGAGCGAATCGCGCACTCCCCTCTCGCGGCGTGACCTCCTGGCCGGTGCCGCGGCGGCAGCCGCTGCCGCCGTCACGGCCACCCCGGCGCAGCTGCTTGCCAGTACCGATGCATGGCGCGCCGACCTCGTACCACCGTCCCCCGCCGGAAACGGCACGATGCTCGGGATCCCCTTCGAGAAGCACGACAGGGTGCGCGTGGCCATCGTGGGCACCGGGTTGCGCGGGCGCAGCGTGCTCGGGGAACTGCTCGCGATTGACGGCGTGGAGATCACGGCGGTGGCCGACATCGTCGCCGAGAAGGCGCAGATGGCCGTCGCCCTGTGCACGAAGGCCGGCCGGCCGGCGCCGGCGGTGTTCACCAACGGGGAGCGTGACTTCGAGCGGCTCGTGCAGCGGGCCGATATCGATTTCGTCTACACCGCGACGCCGTGGCCGTGGCACACGCCGGTCATGCGCGCCGCTCTGCTGGCCGGCAAGCACTGCGGCAGCGAAGTGCCCATTGCGCTCACCACCGAACAGGCCTGGGAGCTGGTCGAGCTGTCCGAAAAGACGCGGCGGCATTGCCTCATGATGGAGAACTGCTGCTACGGGGAGAGCGAACTCACCGTGCTGCGCATGGTGCGCGAAGGGGTCTTCGGCACGTTGCTGCACGCCGAGGCGGCGTACAATCACGACCTGCGCGACATCCTCTTCGAGAATCGGGACGAGGGGTTGTGGCGGCGTCAGCCGCACACCGAACGCGACACCAATCTCTATCCCACGCACGGGCTCGGTCCCGTGGCGCAGTACCTGGGCATTCACCGCGGTGACCGGTTCGAGTACGTGGTCTCCATGTCGTCGCCGGAAGCGGGGCTGACCGAATGGCGCGAGCAGCATGAGCCCCGCGACAGCCCCAAGTGGCGGGAGTCGTACAAGACGGGCGACGTGAACACCTCGCTCATCAAGACGGCCAAGGGACGGACCATCCTGCTGCAGCACAACGTGACGAGCCCGCGCCCCTACTCACGCCTCAACAACCTGCAGGGCTCCAAGGCCGCCTTCAACGACTATCCCCCGCGTCTGTACATCGACGGCCAGCCCGGTGGCCATCGCTGGACCCCCTTTGCCGAGTTCCGTCAGAAGTACCAGCATCCGCTCTGGGCCGCAGTGGGGGAACTTGCGCGCAAGAACGGGGGGCACGGCGGCATGGACTTCATCATGGCCTATCGGCTGGTGCAGTGCATGCGCGAAGGGGTGGCGCCGGATTTCGACGTGTACGATGCCGCGGCGTGGAGTGTGCCGTATGCCCTCTGCGAACAGTCCATCCGGAAGGGCAGTGCGCCGGTGAAGTTTCCCGACTTCACGCGCGGCGCATGGCGGACGAGCACGGCGCCGCAGGGCCCGGCGATCGCGGCCGGCTGAGTCCTGCGCGTTCCCACCCGCTGCGTTCCGCACCATGATTCGTACCGCCGTCATCATGGCCAGAGGGCTTGGCACCCGCATGCGCCGCGCCGATGCCGACGCCGCGCTGAGCGCAACGCAATCGGCAGCCGCCGAATCCGGCGTGAAGGGGATGATTCCCATCAGGCGCCCGTTCCTCGAGTACGTCGTCTCGGCCCTCGCGGACGCGGGGATCACCGACGTCATGCTGGTCATCGGCCCCGAGCATGAGGGCATGCGTCGCCACTTCGTGGAGGAGGCGCCGCCGGTCCGCACCCGTATCCGGTTTGCCGTCCAAGCCGAGCCCATCGGCACCGCAAACGCCGTCACCAGCGCCGCTGACGTCATCGGCGAGGAGCCGTTCCTCGTGCTCAATGCCGACAACTACTACCCGGTGGAGGCATTCCGCCTGCTGGCGGCCGAGGCAACGGCAGGCGTGGTGGCGTTCGATCGTGACGTGCTGGTCCGCGCGGGCAATATCGATGCGGAGCGCGTGCGCGCCTTTGCCGTGCTCGAGGTGGGAGACGACGGATACCTGCACGGCATCGTGGAGAAGCCGGGCGACACACTCGATCTGGGCTCGGAGGCGGCGCGATGGGTGGGCATGAACCTGTGGGCCGTCACCCCCGCAATCGTGAATGCGTGCCGTTGGGTTCCGCGCTCGGTGCGGGGCGAATACGAGTTGCCGGAGGCGGTCGCCATGGCGGTACGGGACGGAGTCCCGGTGCGGGCGGTACGCCTCGCGGCGCCCGTGCTCGACCTGTCGCATCGCGGCGACATTGCCGCGGTGGCGGCACGGCTGCAGGACATCGAGCCCCGGCCCTGACGTGAACGAACTGTTCGTGCGCCGGTCCCTTGCCGACGCGGCGTTTCCGGTGGCCGCCGCCGAGGCGTATCGGGCGCTGCTGCGCGATGCCCACCGGGTCCTCGATGAGGCAGGTATCCCACGGGACGGACGACGCAGCTGGATCATCCCCGGTCGCATCGAAGTGCTGGGCAAGCACGTGGACTATGCCGGTGGCCGCTCGCTGCTGTGCACCGTCGAGCGCGGCATCGTCCTGGTGGCGCGCCCGCGCGACGACCGGCACGTCGTGCTGCGCGACGCGCGCCGTCGCGAGGCGATCTCGCTGTCACTCGATGCGAATGCGCGCGGGGCGGCTCCGTGGGTGATCTATCCGCGCACGGTGCTCAACCGGCTGCAGCGCAACTTCGGCGACCGCCTGCAGGGCGCCGACATCTCCCTGGCCAGCAACCTGCCCCCGGCGGCCGGTGTCTCCAGCTCCAGCGCGCTGACCGTCGGCCTCACGCTGGCGTTCGCCGCGCTCGGCGATCTGGAATCGCATCCGCTCTGGCGCGAGGCCATCACGGACCGCGCGGCGCTTGCCGGCTATGTGGGGGCGCTGGAGAACGGCATGGACTATGGCGTGCTCTCCGGCGAGAAGGGGGTGGGGACCATGGGTGGCGCGCAGGATCAGACGGCCATTCTCTGCTGCGAGCGGGCACGGCTGGATGTCTTCTCGTGGGCGCCGGTGCGTTTCGAGCAATCGGTCGGGTGGCCTGCCACCCACACCTTCGTGATCGGCGTCAGTGGCGTCGTGGCGGCCAAGACCGGTGCGGCCAAGGAGCGCTACAACCGGGCGGCCCGCACGGCACGCCGGTTGGTGGACGCGTGGAACGCCACCGGACAGCTGCCGGTGCGCACGCTGCGCGAGGCGTTTGTTGCCGCCGCCGGCGACACGCCGCTTGATGAGGTGCCCGCGCCGCTGCTCACGGCTGCCGAAGCCGCCGCCGATGCGGAGTTCTCGGCGGGCCACCTCACCGCGCGGCTCGGGCAGTTCTTCGACGAAACGTTCGTCATTGTGCCGCAGGCGGCCGAGGCGCTCGCGGCCGGGCAGCTGACGCAGTTCGGGCGGCTGGTGGACAAATCACAGGCAGGCGCCGAGCGCGCGCTCGAGAATCAGATCGCCGAAACGGTGCACCTGCAGCGGTATGCGCGGGACCTTGGGGCCACGGCCGCCAGCGCCTTCGGTGCGGGATTCGGCGGCGCGGTGTGGGCCATGGTGCCCGCTGTCGATGCCGAGCGCTTCGCCGCGCGATGGCGCGACAAGTACTTGCGTGTCCATCCGAACGCGTCACACCGGTCGGTGTTCTTCCGCACGGCCCCCAGCGCACCGGCCCTCGAGTTGCTCGACGCCGCCACCCACCTCGCCGAGTAGCCGTTACCCCGCCGCCTGCAACAGCACGAGGCGCAGCAGTCGCTCAATGCCGCGTGCGCCATGGGCGTCGTCGTACCACTCGTGGCGGGAGTGTGCACCACCGCCGCGTCCACCGGCACCAACGGCAATGGCCGGGATGCCGCGCGCCAGTGGCACATTGGCGTCCGTGCTCGCGACCGCCGAGCGTGGGGTGCACCCCACACGGGCCGTGGCGTGCGCGGCCGCCTCGACCAGCGGGTGCGCGGCATCGAGTGTCCCTGCCGGCCGGTCACCCAGCACCGTGACCTCGGCCCGCAACCCTGGCAGCGTATGCCACGCCACGAGTCGCCGCAGATCGTGACGTACCTGTTCGATGCGCGCGGAGGAGGTGCCGCGCACATCGATCTCCACCCACGCCTGCTGCGGAATGGCGGTGAGCGATTCCCCGCCGTGCATGCGCGTCACATGCACGACCGCGTCGCGGGATCGTACGTTGCCAAGACGGGCGGCCGCCGCAATGAACCCGCCCAACGCGTGAATGGGATTGGCCGCGTCCGCCTGCACCCAGCTGTGTCCACCTTCTCCGTGCAGGGTGACGCGCAGACGATGCGAGCCGACCGCGTGATGCACGATGGACTCGTCCCCCGGCCCATCGATGGCAATCACGGCGTGCGGCGTCATCCCCTGCCGGGCGGCGTCGTCGAACCAGGCGCGCGCCCCGCGCAGGTTGCCGTCTCCCTCCTCGCCCACGGTGGCCACCAGGTGGACGGGGCGCGTCAGGCGTGCGGCGAGCTCCGGCGCGCGCAGGAGCCGAGCCAGTGTGAGCAGTGCGGCCAGCCCGCGTCCGTTGTCGCCAATGCCGGGGGCACGGATGACGGGGCCGTCGCGGTGCACCGGCACCAGGTCCATCGGGGCGCCGTCTTCGTACACGGCATCGAGATGCGCCATGCACACCAGCGGGGGCCGCGTTCCCTCGCCGAGCACAACGCAGACGTTCCCGGCCGCATCGAGGCGCACGGTGGAGGCGCCGGCGCGCCGCAGTGCCAGTTGCACCAGACGCGCCCGGGCACTTTCGTTGCCGGTAGGAGCGGGCGTCTGCGTCAACCGGATCTGCTGGTCGAGTGTCCAGCTCCGGTGCGCCACGGCAACATCGGTGAGCGCAGAGCCCCACGCATCACCGGCCGCCGACATGCCATCGGCGCCTCGAGGTCCCTGTGCCATCAGCCGCCCCTCACCACGATCTTGCCGATGCCGCGTGGCGCCCACGCGGGAACGTCCTCGCGCTCGCCGTCGTGAGCTTCCTCACCGACGCCTCGAGCGAAATCATCGCCCCGCTTCTCCCGCTCTTTCTGGTGGGCACGCTGGGCTCGTCGGTGCGCATGGTGGGGGTAATCGAGGGCGCCGCGGAGGCGGTGGCGGCGCTGCTCAAGGTGGCCAGTGGATGGTGGTCGGACAGGGTCGCTCGCCGCAAGCCGCTCATCGTGGCCGGGTATGCGCTCGCCTCACTGGTGCGGCCCCTGGTGGCGGTGGCCCAGACGGGAGGGCAGGTGCTCGCCATTCGGCTCACCGACCGGGTGGGGAAGGGCATACGCGGGGCGCCGCGCGATGCGCTGCTGGCCGCATCGGTGCCTGCCCGCCAACGGGGGCGCGCGTTCGGCTTCCACCGCGCCGCCGACCATGCTGGTGCCGTGGTGGGCCCGCTGGTGGCCCTGGCCTGTCTGCAGTGGGCGGGGATGCCCGTGCGTGACGTGTTCTGGGTGGCCGCCGTGCCGGGCGCGCTGGCCGTGCTGGTGGCCGCCGTGTGGGTCCGCGAGCGCCCCCTCGAGACGCCGCCCCGCCCGGTGGCGCCGCGGCCCGCGGCCGCACCGCTGCCGCGCGACTTCTGGCGCAGCATGGCCCCCATCGTGCTCTTCACGCTGGGCAACTCCACCGACGCGTTCCTCCTGCTGCGCGCCTCGCAGCTGGGGGTGTCCACCGCCCTCATCCCGCTGCTGTGGGTCGTACTGCATCTGGTGAAGAGCGCCGCCTCCACCCCCGGCGGGGCACTCTCCGATACGGTCGGCAGACGACCGCTGCTCATTGCCGGATGGCTGCTCTATGCCGCGGTCTACGCCGGCTTTGCCCTCGCGACCGCCGAGTGGCACGCGTGGGCGCTCTTTGCCACGTACGGCGTGGTGTTCGGACTCACCGAGGGCACCGAGAAGGCGTTGGTCGCCGACCTCGTACCGGCGGGGCGGCGGGGCACCGCGTTCGGCTGGTATCACGGTGTGGTGGGCGTGGCGGCGCTGCCGGCCAGTGTGCTCTTCGGCGCGGTATGGGATGGCTGGTCGGCCAGCACCGCCTTCGGCATGGGCGCCACCGTGGCGCTGGCGGCCGCGGCGTGGATGGCCGCGACCGGCAGTGCCCCCCCTCAGCAGCAGCGAGAACCGGTGGCCTTGTAGCGCGCCGTGAGCCGCTCGCGTTCGAACGTCTCACGGTCGAGCGGTGCGCACCCCGGGTAGCGGTGCCGCATGTGCACGAGGTAGGTGTCATAGTCGGGCACGCCGATCATGCGTCGCACCACCGCCGCGGCCCGCCGCCAGGCGGCGAGCCAACGACGAACGGGCGACGCGGACGGCGAAGCCCCCGTCCCGACGGGAGCAGCGGGCATCAGCGCCGACTCCACGTCGCGTACATCACGCGCCCGTGAGCTGGGTGCGCACGAACGGCGTCTCGCTCGACACCGTGGCCTTGCGGCCGCTCGTCACGGCCAGCCACTCCTTGATGGACGCCCCCAGAATGACGATCACCGACACCAGGAAGAAGGCGGCGACACCCGCGTCGAGCTGATCATTGAAGATCATGCGCTGCGCCGCTTCCACGGTCTTGATGTTGGCCGGCAACGTGCCCGACGCGATCTGCTGCTTGAGGAGCGCGGCGTGCGACAGGAAGCCCAGCTTCGGGTCGCTGGAGAAGATCTTGGTGAGCCCCGCCGTCATCGTCACGATCACCAGCCACACCATGGGCAGCAGCGTCACGAAGGCGTAGCGCGCCTTCCCCATCTTGATGATGACCGTGGTGCCCACGCACAGCGCCACCGTGGCCAGCAGCTGGTTGGAAATGCCGAAGAGCGGCCAGAGCGAGTTGATGCCGCCGAGCGGGTCGGTGACGCCCTGGTACAGGAAGTAGCCCCACATGCACACGAACAGCGCGCTGGCGAAGATGCCGGCGGGATACGACGAGACCTTGCCAAGCGGCTTCCAGATGTTGCCCAGCATGTCCTGCAGCATGAACCGACCCACCCGCGTGCCGGCGTCGAGCGTGGTGAGGATGAACAGCGCCTCGAACATGATGGCGAAGTGGTACCAGAGCGCCATCGTGGCTTCGCCGCCCAGCGCCTGCGAGAACAGGTGCGCCATGCCCACCGCCAACGACGGTGCCCCACCCGTGCGCGACAGCAGCGAGTTCTCCCCCACGGCCTTCGCCAGGGCATCGAGTTCCGCGGCCGTGATGGGCTTGAACAGGGCCCAGTTGTTGATCGTATCGGCGGCGGCCATGGCCGTGGTGCCGATCACGCCGGCGGGCGAGTTGATCGCGAAGTAGATGCCCGGGGTGAGCACGCAGGCCGCAATGAGCGCCATGGTGGCCACCAGCGACTCCGTGAGCATGGAGCCGTAGCCGATGAGGCGGGCATCGGACTCGCGCTTGAGAATCTTGGGCGTGGTACCACTGGAAATGAGCGCGTGGAACCCCGAAATCGCGCCGCAGGCAATGGTGACGAACACGAACGGGAAGAGCTTGCCGGAGAACACGGGGCCCGTGCCGTCCACGAACTTGGTGACCGCCGGCATCTCGAGCGGCGGCAGCACCCACAGAATGCCGATCGCCAGGGCCACCACCACCCCCACCTTCACGAACGCCGACAGGTAGTCGCGCGGCGCCAGCAGCAGCCACACCGGCAACACCGAGGCCGCGAAGCCATAGATCATGATGGCGATCGACAGCGTCGTGCCGTCGAGCGTGAAGACGGGCGCCCACACCGCCGACTCCGATACCCACTTGCCGGCCCACAGCGACACGCCGAGCAGCACGAGACCGATGGCCGTGGTCTCGAGCACCGCGCCCGGGCGCACGTAGCGCATGTACAGCCCCATGAGCAGCGCGATGGGAATGGTGAGGCCGATCGTGACGGTGCCCCAGGGGCTGTCGCGCAGCGCATTCACCACCACCAGCGCCAGCACCGAGATGAGGATGATCATGATGCCCAGCACGGCGATGAGGGCCGTGCTACCGGCCACCGTGCCGATCTCCTCCTTCGCCATCTGTCCCAGCGACTTGCCGTCGCGACGGACGGAGGCGGCCAGGATCACGAAGTCCTGCACGGCGCCTCCCAGCACCACCCCCACCAGAATCCAGATCGCTCCCGGAAGGAAACCGAACTGGGCGGCCAGGGTCGGCCCCACGAGCGGGCCGGGGCCGGCAATGGCGGCAAAGTGGTGCCCGAATACCACCCACTTGTTGGTGGGCACGTAGTCGCGCCCGTCCTCGAGCCGCTCGGCGGGCGTGGCCCGCTCGGCGTCGAGGTTGAAGATGTCGTGCGCAATGATGCGGCTGTAGAACCGGTACCCAATGAGGTACGTGCACACGGCAGCGGTCAGCAGCCAGGCCGCGCTGACCTGCTCACCACGGTTCACGGCCACGAAGGCCAGGGAACCCGCGCCGAGGGCGGCCAGGGCCAGCCAGGGGAGGACTTTCAGCAGTCGAGTCACGCGGAGGGGGGAAAGGTGGGAACCGACGTGCCCATATGCAGCATGGGGCGGCGGCTTGTCAATGAACGCGCAGCCACGGGGGGGCGTTGTCCCGCTGTCGGACTCCCCGTTCCTATCGGCCCGCTGCCGGGAGTGGCTATTCTTCGTGATGCCCACACCCGTCACGCTCATCCCCGGCGACGGCATCGGTCCCTCGATTGCCGACGCCACGGTTCGCATCCTCGACGCGGCCGGGTGCGATATCGCCTGGGACCGGCAGGTGGCCGGCATGGCGGGGGTGGCCCGCTGGAACGACCCCATTCCCGACGCCACGCTCGATTCCATCAAGCAGACACGGGTGGCGCTCAAGGGGCCGCTCGAAACGCCGGTCGGCGAGGGGTTCCGCTCCATCAACGTGGCGCTGCGCAAGACGTTCGATCTCTACGCCAACGTGCGGCCGGCGCGCACCATCGTGCCTGGCCGCTTCGAGAACATCGACATCACGCTGGTGCGCGAGAATACCGAGGGGCTGTACATCGGCGTCGAGCACTACGTGCGCATCGGCGACGACCCGCGGGCGGCGGCCGAGTCGGTGGCCATCATTACCCGGCAGGGGAGCGAGCGCATCGTGCGCTACGCCTTCGAGTACGCCCTGGCCCACGGGCGGAAGAAGGTCACCCTGGTGCACAAGGCCAACATCCTCAAGTACTCGCAGGGGCTCTTCCTCGACGTGGGGCGCATGGTGGCCCGCGAGTACGAGGGGCGCATCCTGTTCGAGGAGCGCATCATCGATGCCATGGCCATGCACCTGGTCATGCGCCCCGAACAGTTCGACGTCGTGGTCACCACGAACCTCTTCGGGGATATCCTCTCCGACGAGATCTCCGGGCTGGTGGGTGGGCTGGGGCTCGCGCCAGGCGCCAACATCGGGCGCAACACGGCCATCTTCGAGGCGGTGCACGGCACGGCCCCCGATATCGCCGGCAAGAACATCGCCAACCCCGGGGCGCTCATCCTCGCGGCCTGCATGATGCTCGAGCACATCGGCGACCGCGACAACGCGACACGCATTCGCGACGCATTCGAGAGCACCATCCGGGAGGGGCGTGTGCTCACGCGCGATCTGGGTGGCACCGCGGGCACCGACGCGTTCGCCGACGCCGTGATTGCGAAGCTTGGCTGAGCCCGCGCTCTCCACGCCGGCCACCGTGCGGGTGCTGCACCTGTCGGACATCCACTGCGGGCACCCCTTCGTTCAGGCCCATGTGGACGCCGCCCTGGTGCTGGCCCGCGCGCAGCGCTGGAACGCCATCGTGGTGTCGGGGGACTTCTCGCAGCGCGCCCGGGTGCACGAGTTCGAGCAGGCGCGCGAGATCGTGGCGCAGTTTCGCGCGGTCGCGCCCGTCATCACGGTGCCCGGCAACCACGATACGGCCTGGTGGCACGCGCCCTTCGGATTCGGCGAGTTCGCACGTCTGCATGCGCGCTATCGCGAATACATCTGCGAGGACACCGAACCCACCGTCCAGGTGCCGGGGGTGACCATGGTGGGGCTCAACTCGGCGTGGGGCACCCACCCCGAGTCACTCACCTGGTATCCGCGCGACTGGCGCGTGAAGGGCGGGCTCACCGACGCGCAACTGCAGCAGGCACACGCCCGCCTTGCCGCCGCGCCGCCGCGCGACCTGCGCCTCCTCGTGGTGCATCACAACGTCGTGCGCGGCCGACTCTCCAACCGCTGGGGGCTCAAGCAGCCGCGGCGTGTGCTCGATACCCTCGCCACCATGCCGGTGGATGTGGTCTGCACGGGGCACGACCATGAAGAGCGGGTGGAGCTGGTGGCCGATCGTGTGCTGGTGAGTGCCGCCAACACGCTCTCCAGCCGCATGCGGGGCAGGCGCCCGAGTGCCCTGAACGTGATCGAGGCGAGTGCCGAGACGGTCACCGTGCAGGCGTGGAGCTATCGGGATGGCGCGTTCACGCGGGGAGCCATGCAGCTCACCGCGGCTCGCTCCGCTCCGGGAGTACCGGCTCCCCGCTGAAGAGCGCCTGCTGGGCGAGTTGCCGCTCGATCTGCTGCAGCAGCTGCTGCAACTCGTCCATCGTGCCCTTCAGCGCCCTGCGGAACAGCCACCGATACCAGGCCCCTTCGGCGGCCCCCGCCAGTACCGCGGCCCCGGCTCCCGCAATGAGTGGGGCGGCGCTGAGCACGGGGACGCCCAGCGTCGCGCCCAATCCGACGGCAGTGCCGAGAAACGCGAACACGCCGGTCATGGCCATCAGGACCAGATCGAGGGCCACGTTGCGGGCGAGCCCGGCCCGCAGGTCGCCGGTGAGCACCACTTCGCAGGCCGGGGTGGCGGCGGTACCGCGCGGATGCAGCGTCACGTTGACGTCGAACAGCTCGATCTGCTCGAGCCGGAAGCGAAGCTGCTTCTCCGACGCAAAGCCGACGAAGGGATTCGCATAGGCTTCCAGCAGGCGCGGCACCTTGAAGCGCATGATGCCGCCGTCGAGTGGGTGCCCGTTGATCGTGTCCTGCAGGGTGAACTGGTGCGGCGCACTCGTGAACACGGCGCCGAGCGCCTGCAGCGTGGCCTTGGGTGAGGCCGGAATGACCCGCGACACCGAAATGGCGCGGTCGGTCGTGCCCAGCAGCCGGGTCATGCGTCGGTCGTCACGGTCGGAGACCGGGGCCGCCAGCGCAGTCGACGTTCCCCCGGCCCGCAGCTCGGCCAACGCAATCGCCACGTACTGCCGCGAAATCCCGGCTTCCACCGCGGCCGCTTCCACGTCTCGCACCCGATAGGACTCGTCAGGTAGCGGCACATCCGCGGACGATGAGGGCCGCCGGTCGTCCGCCGGCCGGTTGGACCCACTCCGCGCCACGCGCGCGCCCTCGAGGGCCGCGTGCCGTTCCATGCGATGGGCCGCCTCGGCCTGCAATTGCGCCGCGCGCTGCCACACCAGCCGCGCCTCGTCTTCCGAAAGGACTCCAGCCGGCGACGCGTCGGCCTGCGCCTGCTGGGCCGCTTCCACTTCCCGCAGCAGGTCGTCGAACGTGCTCGCCAGCAGATCCGCGGTCGCGGGGCGGTCGTCGGGGGCCTTGCTGAGGCAGCTGTCGATGAGCGCCGCGAGCCCGGTTGGCACCGTGGGCGTGCCCACCAGCGAGAGCGCGGGCTTTGTCACGTGCGCCACCAACACCGACTGGGCCGTCCCCTCGAACGGCGGGGCGCCCGTGAGCATGTGATACGCCACGCACCCCAACGCATAGACATCGCTGCGACCATCCACCACCTCGTCCACGCCCTGCTCGGGGCTCATGTAGTGCACCGAGCCCAGCACGTTCCCCAGCAGCGTCAGCGATGAGTCGTACGTGGCGTCACGCGCGATGCCGAAATCGGTGATGACCGCCCGCCCCGATTCACGGTCGAGCAGGATGTTGTCGGGCTTGATGTCGCGGTGCACCACTCCGCGGGCATGCGCGTAGGCCAGCCCCCACGAGACCTCCCGCAGGATGCGCAATGTCTCCGCCACGGGCAGCGCGCCGCGATCCCGGAGTCGATCACCCAGCGACTCGCCGTTGATGTACCGCATCGTGAACCACACCACCCCGTCGGTCTCGTCGGCGCGATAGACGTCGATGATGTGGGGGTGCTCGAGACGGGCGCTGGTGCGCGCCTCGCGCAGGAACCGCTCCCGCATTGCCGGGTCGGCGTGTTCGCTCCGCAGCACCTTCAGGGCCACCAGACGGTCGAGGAAGCGGTCACGCACCAGCCACACGGCCCCCATGCCGCCCGTACCCAGGAGGCGCACGGTGTCGAAGCTCGTCGTCAGGGCGGGGGGAAGCGGAGTCGCGGAGGGCGGTGTCATGCAAGAAGGGTAGGTGCGTCGGGTGGCGCTTGGCAAAGGGTTGGGGTCGGGAGACCGGCGGACCGTGGCGTGGGCGTTGCCCGAACGGGGGGGCACGTCCAAGTTGCTGTCGTGTCCCTCTTCGACGATCTGCAACTCGGGTTCTTCACCGAGGCGCCGGCCCCGGCCCCCGCCGTGCCGTCGTCTTCGCCATCGTCGTCACCGTCACCGTCACCGTCGCCGTCGTCGTCGCAGCTGCCGGAGTCGGACAGGGGACGTCAGGTCCGCGGCCGGTCGGCGCTGCGGGCACGCACCGCCGTGCTCTTCTCGCGCCTCCAGGACATGGGGCTGCGCGGTGTGGAGCAGCTGGTCCTCATGCGGACACGCACCGTCATGGTGTCGCTCATTGGGCGCACCCTGCGCGTGCATGAAGGCTATTCCGAAGCGCCCGAGACGGTGTTGCGGGCCATCGTGGCCTTCGCCACGGCCCGCACCAGGGCCGAGCGCCTGGCGGCCCGCGAGGTCATTCTGGCGCACGATGTGGAGCGGGCGCCGGTGGCCCGGCGACAGGAGCCGGCACGCCCCGGCGATGCGGCGCTGCTCACGCAACTCACCGAGGCGCATCGCCAGCTCAACGCGCAGTGGTTTGGCGGCACCCTCAAGAGCATTCCGCTGCGGCTCTCCGGTCGAATGGCCACGCGGCTCGGGCACTACGACCCCGGCTCGCGGCACCTGGCGGCGGAAATCGTCATGTCACGCACCCACATCGTGCGGCATGGCTGGCGGGAAGCCATGCACACCCTGCTGCACGAAATGGTGCACCAGTGGCAGCACGAGACCGGACGCCCGGTCGATCATGGCCCCGAGTTTCGCCGGAAGGCGCGCGAGGTGGGCATTACGCCCGCGGCGCGGCGCGACGTCACGCCACTCGAACGCCGGCGCGAGCGACAGGCACACGCGCGCTGAGCATAGCGCGCGCCCGTCGTCGCCGCGTTCGTGCACGGGTGCCCCATCAGGGCGGGAGCGTCCCCGTGCGCAACGCCTGCCGGAAGCTGGCCCCTTCGGCAAAGGTGCCCCCGCCGCCGCTCAACCCACCCTGCGTCCCACCGCTGCCAATGACCGTGTAGCCGGTGGACCCACTGCCCAGCCCCCAGGCGGTATTGAATCCGGCAACGCCCGACAGATCGGGCATCGCGAGCGTCCAGTTCGCACTGCCGCCTGTGTAGCCGCGCGACACGGATACCGTCCACGTGTTGGGCTGCTGCAGATACTGCACGGCCATCACATCACCATAGTCCGCCTGCCACAGCCCGCTCAGCGAGAGCCGGCGATACGGCGCGGTGGCCGCGATGGCGGGAACGAAGGTGGGCAGCACGGCACCGAGGGCCACGGTGCGATCGCTCAATTCGCGATTGAACTGCGTCACGGATCGGGTGGACGTGGTGGGCCCGGCGCTGTTCACGGCGACCGCCTGGATCTGATGCTGGTCGCCATTGAGCAGTTGCGCGCGCGGTACGCCGAAGACGCGCTGCGTGGCAATCGCCACCGGCTGAGTGGCTGTGGTCAGGGGCCCCGCCACGCCATTGGTGGTCAGGAGGAGCGTGGCGAGTGACACCTGATCACCGCCGGCGTTCAGCACCGACACATTCGCCGTCGCGACCGCAAACGATTCGTTGCCGTTGAAGTCGAGCGTCGGGATGCTGCTGCCCGCTGTGTAGTCCACATTACGCCGCAGGATGCCCCGGTCGGCCTGAACGCCCACGTTGCCCACACTGGGCGCGCTGCGAAAGGCCACGAGATCGGTGAGGCCATCGGCCACCCCCGACAGGGTGAAGGTCGTGGCCGGGCTCGCGATGAGTGTGCCGCTGCCACCAACACTCACGAACGACAGCGCGCCGGCCGGCACGTTCGTCACGGTGCCCGTGAGCGACTTGGTGCGGCGGCTCCCCACGCACTCGTTGCTCGCCTGGAAGCCCAGCTCCGCGGCCGTCAGGTAGCTCACGAACACATCGGCACCGCCCCCCGCGCGCGGTATGGCGTAGGCCACCGCCCCCACGGTGCTGGCCGGCACGGCGTACGCGCGCGTGCTGCTCCCCGTCGGCGTCAGCGCGGTCCACGCGCCGCTCGTGCCCGTCTGATAGGCAAACCAGACCGGGAACCGCTCGGGCGCACAGAAGGTCCAGTTCACCGTATTGCCGCCGCTGCTGGCAGGGGTCACGGTGAGGGTGAGCGTGGTGGTGGCCTCCCGCACGCCCGCGCCCTGTGCGCGCACGGTCACGGGGTAGCTGCCCGCCGGCGTCGCGGCCCCCACCACAAGGCCCAGTTGCGCCTGCGTGCCGGCGGCTACCGCCGGCGTGAACGTGGCCGTCGTCCCCGCCGGCAAGCCGCTGGCCGAGAGCGTCACGGTGCCGGTGAACCCGCCGGCGCGCGCGATGTTCACCGTGGTCAGTGCCGTCTGTCCTTGCACCACCGAGAGCGTCGCGGGCACGGTGTTGATGCTCACGCTGCCCGCTTCGGCTGCGGTGATCGTGAGGGTGAATGGGCTCGTACCGCTCGCCCCCCCTGCGCCCGTAGCACGCACCGCCAGCGCGTAGCTGCCGGGCGCGGTGGTGGCGGCCGCGTTCAACGTCATCTGCGCGCCGGTGCCCGCGACCGGGTTCGGGGTGAAGGTTGCCGTGAGCCCCGTCGGCGCCCCCTCCAGCGCCAGCGTGAGGTCACCAGCCAGCCCGCCGGTGCGTGTCAGCACCAGCGGAATGGCGGTGGCCGATGAGGTGCCCTGCGACAGCTGCTGTGCCGTGATCGCCGACACCGTGACGCCGGGGGGCGTGGCAACCGTGAGGGCGAACGGGATGCTCGTGGTCGCGACGCCCGCGCCGGTTCCCGTGATCGTGAAGGACGACGTGCCTACGGCGGCCGTGGCGCCCACGGCAATGGCGACCGTGGCACTGGTCACCGACGTGGTGAGCGACGCAGGGGAAAACGTGACCTGCACCCCGTTGGGTACCCCCTCGGCCGCCAGCGTGACCGTCCCCGCGTAGTTGCCGCCGCGCGTGAGCGTCACGGTGGTGGTGGTGGTGGCACCGCGCGAGGCGGTGGCGGCCGACGGTGCGAGCGCCAGCGCAATGCTGGGGGCGGGGGGCGGCGTCACCGGGGCAGGGGAGTCGCTGCCCCCGCCACAGGCGGCAAGCAGCACGCTGAACAGGGCGAGAGTGCGGCGCATGCAGGGAAGGGAGAACGGGCCGGAAACCAACGCGAAGCAATCTGACGGAAACGGGCGCGGCGGCGAGATCCCCCGGTTGGTCACGATCGTGACGCAGCGCACACTGCACGCAAACACACGGAGCGCGAAAAGCAGCGCGGGGCGCCACTGCCCGGGCACTGGCGCCCCGACTTCACCGTCGCACGACGCCGGTTGCCGTTACGGCGACACGGTGCCGGTGCGAGCGGCCGATCGGAACGTGCCGCCTTCGCCAAACCCCAGGGCGTTGTTCCCCGGGGCGAAGAGTCCACCAAGCCCCGTCAGCGACCAGTTCGTACTGGCGTTGGCGAGCCCCCACGCTGTGTTGAAGCCGCTCACGCCGGCGACATTGGGCACCGCGAGCGTCCAGGTTGCGCCGCTGCCGGAGTAACTGCGCGACATGGTGACCGTCCACGTGTTCGACGTCTGCGCCTGCTGGAAGAAGGAAACACCTACCGTTCCGCGCCCCGATTGCGGAATGGCATACGCCACGCGGCCCGCCCGGCCGCTGATGTTGAACGAATACACACGGGTGGTGGTCCCGCTGGGCGTCACGGCATTCCATGCGCCCCCGGTGCCGCTCGTTCCCTGCGTCACGGTGAGGGCGCTGGCCGCGGTGGTGACGCCAATGGTGGGCGTTGGGGCGCGCGGTGATGGGGCCCGCGTCGTCTCCGCCGCCACCCGAACAGGCGGCAAAGACCAGGGAAGCAGCGCTGTGGTACGGAGTCTGGCCGGCTCGGTGCGGGAGAGTGGAAGGGACGATGAGAACCAGGAAACCACTCGTCCCTGCTATCGTGCAAAGGCGCTCACCGCAACCAAGCTCGGGCTTGCCCGGGTGCCTCCCTTGCCGTACGCCTTGCTACATTAGGGGGGTCGACCTTTTCCCCCTCTCCCGCAGCGCCCAATGGCCCTCGATACCCTGCTGGCGAGCGCGATCCCTGCGCTCCCGTCCGTGGAACTCACCGCTCACCCGGGCGACCTGTTCAACATCGATGCGGCGCTCACCGAAGAAGAGCGCGCCATTCGTGACACGATCCGCGCGTTCGTCAACGAGAAGATCCTGCCGATCATCGGCGACTGTTACGTGCAGGGGCGCTTCCCGGACGAGCTGATCCCCGAGCTCGCCGAACTGGGCGTGCTCGGGGCGAACCTGCCGGAGGAGTATGGCTGCGCGGGGCTCTCGAGTGTCGCGTACGGGCTCATCATGCAGGAACTCGAACGTGGCGACAGTGGCATCCGCTCGTTCGCCTCGGTGCAGGGCGCGCTGGTGATGTACCCGATCTTCGCGTTCGGCAGTGAAGAGCAGAAGCGCCACTATCTGCCGAAGCTGGCCAAGGCGGAGATGATCGGCTGCTTCGGCCTTACGGAGGCCGATTACGGATCGAACCCCTCCGGCATGATCACGCGGGCGCGTCAGCAGGCCGACGGCAGCTGGGTTCTGAACGGCGGCAAGATGTGGATCACCAATGGCTCCAAGGCGCACATCGCGATCATCTGGGCCAAGACCGGCGACAGCACCGATGACAGCAGCATCCGCGGCTTCGTCGTCGATACCGCGTTGCCCGGATTCCACGCCAAGGATCAGCACGGCAAGTTGTCGCTCCGGGCCAGTCACACCTCGGAATTGGTGCTCACCGATGTGCACGTCCCCGCCGACGCCATCCTCCCGCTGTCGAAGGGCTTGAAGAGCCCGCTCATGTGCCTCACGCAGGCCCGCTACGGCATCTCGTGGGGCGTGCTCGGCGCGGCCATGGCGTGCTTCGAGGAAGCGGTCAGCTACGGCAAGACGCGCATCATGTTCGACAAGCCCATCGGCGGCTTCCAGATTCAGCAGGTACGCCTCGCCGACATGCTCACGGAACTCGTGAAGGGGCAGCTCGTGTCGCTGCACCTGGGCCGCCTCAAGGACGCGGGCAACTTCACCCCCACCCAGGTGTCGCTGGCCAAGCGCAACAACGTGGACATTGCCACCAACATTGCGCGGGAAACACGGCGCCTGCTGGGCGGCAACGGCATCCTGGCCGAGTACGCCGCCATGCGGCACATGGCCAATCTGGAGAGCGTGTACACGTACGAAGGCACGCACGATGTGCACTCGCTCATTCTGGGTCAGGCCATTACCGGGCTGAACGCCTTCAAGTAACGGCCAACGGCAACGGGGGCCGGGGCGTTGCCGTTCACGCCCGCGGTCCCCGGGGCCATGCAGGCTGTGCCGCCGTGGCCCCGTGGTAGGGGACGCACCCAATGTGAAGCAACCAGTGGTGGGGCATGCCCGTGTGTCGTGCGTATGTCGTAGGCGCGCTGCTGGCGCTGGCGGGGCTCGCCGGCATCGTACCACGCCCGGCCCTGGCGCAAATCCAGGTGGTGGACAGCCTTGGCGGCGCGGTGCCGTACGCGATTCTCGAATCGCCCTCGGGGCAGCGCGTGGTCACCGACGCCGCCGGCATGGCCCGGCAAGCCCGACCTGCGGACGGCCCGTGGCTCGCCCGTCGCATCGGGTATCGGCCGGCGCGCAGCACGAATGCCGCCGATCGCATCGTGATGTCACGCCTACCCGCGCTGCTCTCGGCCTATCGCGTGGAGGACGCCGCGCGGTGTACGGCGCAGGACGTGGCGGCCCAGGCATCCGCCGGCGTGGTCGAGGCGGTCCGCACGGTGTTTGCCGAGTATGCCGAACGCCGCGAGTTGGCCAGTCAGGAGCGCACGGGCTTCTCGTTCGCCGTGGAAACGATCCTCGAGACCGAAGACGGGCGGCGTCTGGAGGGGGAGAGCGACACGGTGACCATGCCGGTCCTGCCGTCCAACCGGCCGTACGAGGCGGGACGTGCCATGGAGCGCATCGACGGCGACTGGGTCGTGCGGCGCCCGTCGCTGCGTGACCTCACCAGCAACCGGTTTCTCGAGACGCACTGCCTGAGCATCACCGAGTACGCCCCGGACAGCCTGAGCGTCGTGCGGTTCATGCCGCGTGAGGATCTGGCCGGCCCGCAGCTGATCGGACGCTATGTGGTGGACCAGCGCACCGGCCGCCTGCACAGCGACACGCTGGACTATCTGCGCCCGCCGAAAGGCGCACCGGGGCAGGCGCGCATGGTCGGCCGGTACGCCGAGGGCGCGGAGTTGCTGGCGGTGCCACTGCGCATCGTGGAAACGGTCTCACCGTCGGAGATGCGCGTGTCGCTCGATGGCCGGCGCCTGCGCGTGGTGCGTACAGAGCGCACCTTGACGCGTCTCTCGCCCTGACGCGTTGGTGCCCCCTGCTTCCCGCTTCCTGACCGCCAGCCCCCTGCCGCCTCCCTTGCCGTGGAGACCCACCGCCCACCCGGCCTGATGCGTGCCCAGCCGCAGGAAGGTGTGACCGCACGCTTGTCTCCGATGTTTGCGCGCATAGGTTCCGCCGCAACAGTGGTTTCCTCCTCAATCCCCTGGAGATGACGCACATGCTGCACTCCGCCGCCCGCTTGGTCGCGGTCCGGTCGCGCACCCTCGGTGTGGCGCTCGGGCTCGTGGCAGCGAGTCTGGCCCCACGCGCCCCCCTGCACGCGCAGGGTACTGGCACCATTGCCGGTACGGTCGTGAACGACAAGAACGGATCGCCCATTGGCGACGCCCAGATCGCGGTCGAAGGGCGCAACGTGGGCACCACCTCCGACAACGCCGGCCGCTTCCGGTTGGCCGGGCTCACCGGCACCGGACAGGTCCAGATTACCGTGCGGCGCATCGGTTTCCAGCCGCGCACCGTGGGGGCCACCATTGGCGACGCCAATGTGCGCATTGCCCTCTCCGAGCGCGCCATGGAGCTCACGTCGGTGGTCGTGACCGGAACGGCCGGTGTGGCCGAGAAGCGCGCCATCGGCAACGCCGTCAGCACCGTGAATGCGGCCGAAATCGTGGCCACTCAGCCGGTCAACTCGTTCCAGGAACTTCTCAATGGTCGTGCGAGCGGCGTGAGTATCGTCGCCAGCTCCGGCCAGGTCGGCACGGGGTCGCGCATCCGCGTGCGCGGCGCGTCCTCGCTGTCGCTCGCCAACGATCCGCTCATCTACGTCGACGGCGTGCGCGTCGACAACACGCAGGCCTCCGGGCCGAGCAATCAGGGGTTCGGCTCGGCTTCGATCTCGCGCTGGAACGACTTCAACCCCGATGACATCGAAAGCATCGAAGTCATCAAGGGCCCGGCCGCGGCCACGCTCTACGGCACCGAAGCCTCCAACGGCGTCATCCAGATCATCACCAAGAAGGGTGCCGCCGGCCGCCCGGTATGGAACCTGACCGCCCGCGGCGGTTCCAGCTGGGTGCCCAACTGGCTCAATCGTTTCGACGACAATTACGGCACCGTGCCGCGCGCCGGCAGCGCCACGGCGCTCGATACGGTGAGCATCTCCACGCGCCAGCTCAACGACTCGCTCAACGCGCGCTTCGGCAACGATGTGTTCACCAGCGGGCAGCTGCAGGACATCCAGATGTCGGTGTCCGGTGGCACCAACGCCGTGCGCTACTACGTGGGCGGCGGGTACGAGGAGAACCAGGGCGCCGAACGCGTCAATCGTCTCCGTCGCACCAATCTGCGCGTCAACTTGCAGGCCAACCCGTCGCCCAGCGTCGACGTGCAGACGAGCCTCGGCTACACCACGGGGCGCACGTACCTGCCGTTCGAGTCGGGTGGCGGCGGGGCCGTCTGGGGCACGCTCTTCTCGTCTCCCTCGTTCTTGTATGGCGGTGTGGGGGTGAACTCCCGCACCCCGGGCAATCCGCAGCTGGGCTTCCGCTCGGGGCCGCCCAACGCCTACTACGAGGCGTACGACGTCTTCCAGGACGCCGACCGCTTCACCGGCAGCTTCCAGTTCACCAACCGCCCGGCCAAGTGGCTCAACCACCGGCTCATCGTGGGGCTCGACCGGCTGGCCGAGAACAACGAGGACCGGACGCCGCGCAACGACCTCATCGCCGCCACGTATGCGGCGTTCGCCGGGTCGGGGCTGCCGACCGCCGGCGCCATCTCGGCCAGCACGCGCGACGTGACGCTCACGTCGTACGACTACGTCGCCAACGCCGAATTCCAGCCGTCGTCGGCGCTCAAGAGCGTGACGTCGGTTGGTGGGCAGATCTATCTGCGCCAGACGCGCTTCCGTGCCATCAGCGGGGCGACGTTCCCCGCCGTGGGGCTCACCTCCATCTCGTCGGCGAGCATTCGCAACGTGGGCGGCGACGAGCTTACGCAGAACAACACCGTGGGCGCGTTCATCCAGCAGCAGTTCGTCTGGAACGATCGCCTCTTCGTCACGGCGGCGGTGCGGACCGACGATAACTCGGCCTTCGGCACCAACTTCGATGCTGTCACGTATCCCAAGCTCAGCGCCTCCTGGGTGGTGAGCGAGGAGCCGTCGCTCCCCATTCCGGCGTTCATGAACCAGCTGCGCCTGCGCGCTGCGTACGGTGCCTCGGGGCTCCAGCCGGGCGCCTTCGACGCCATTCGCACGTACACGGCGGCCGGCGGCTTTCTTACCCCCTCCTCGGCCGGTAACGCCGACCTGGGCCCGGAGCGCAGCACCGAGCTCGAACTGGGCTTCGACGCGGGGCTGTGGAATGACCGGGTGGGCATGGAGGTCACGTACTTCGGCGGCTCCACCCGTGACGCCATTCTGTCGCGCCAGGCCCCGCCGTCGAACGGCTTCCCCGGCTTCCAGCTGTTCAACGCCGGCCAGGTGGATCGGCAGGGGCTCGAGTGGGTGGTGCGCGGCACGCCGCTGCGCCGCGACAACCTGTCGCTCGATCTCACGCTGAGCGGTTCCACGACCGCCTACAACATCGCGTCACTGGGTGGGTCCACCCAGTTCGTGTCCTTGTCCAGCAACATCGGGCACCGCGTGGGCTATGCGCCGGGTGCCTGGTGGGACCGCCGCATCGTGAGCGCCGACTACGACGCCACCACCCGCCGCGCCACGAACGTGCTCTGCGACAACGGGGCGGGCGGCACCGTGGCCTGCGCGCAGGCGCCGCGCGTCTTCCTCGGCAACTCGGTGCCCATGCAGGAAGGCTCGTTCTCGGCCGGTCTCACGATGTTCAAGCACCTCCGCGTGAACGCCTTCGTCGACTGGCGCGGTGGCTACAAGAAGCTCGACGGCAACTACCGCGTGCGCTGCGGCGCGTTCGTGCTCTGCCGTGAGCTGTACTACCCCGACGAGGTCACCGATCGGGCGCAGCTGGCCGCCGTGCAGGCGGGTACCGCGTTCACGCATCACCTCATTCACGACGCCAGCTTCGCGCGTTTCCGCGAGCTCTCGGCCACGTACACCCTGCCCGGCAACTTCGCACGTCGTGTGGGCGCCACGCGCGCGTCCATCACCGTGGCCGGCCGCAACCTGGGGCTCTGGACGAACTTCCCGGGCATCGAGCCCGAGGCGTCGTTCAACGGCGGCACCCGCGGTGGTGCCTTCGGTCAGTGGGAGCAGAACGTGCTGCCGCAGCTTCGTCAGTTCGTGACCACCGTCAACTTCAACTTCTGACCATCATGCGAAACACGATGAAGGTCCTGACGGCGGTCGCGTCGCTCGGCCTCACCGCCGCCTGCGGCAATTTCGATCGCCTGCTCACGGTACAGACCCCCAGCCGTCTGGCCGAAGAAGCATTTCTGGTGCCGGCCAACGCGGCACTCATTTCGGCCAGCGCCGTGGCCGACTACGAATGCGCCCTGGGCGGCTACGTGGTGGCCAGCGGCCTGGCCGCCGGTGAGCTCGTGGACGCCACGCAAACGGCGGCGCGCTGGAACTACGACCGCCGCAACGTGGAGGCCGTGGATGCGCTCTACTCCACGAGCGGCTGCGAGGGCATTGGCGTGTACACGCCCATCAATACGGCCCGGTACACCAACGACCAGGCGGTGCAGCGGCTCTCCGAGTGGACCGATGCGCAGGTGCCCAACCGGCAGCGGCTCATTGCCCTGAACTCGGCCATGGCGGGCTTCAGCCTGCTGCTGCTCGGCGAAGGCTTCTGTGAGGGCGTCATTGGTCTGGGCAGTGCGCTCACGCCCACGCAGCTGTTCGATTCGGCGGAGGTGCGTTTCACGCGGGCCATTGCCGCCGCTACCACCGCCGGCGATGCCAACGTGCTCAACCTGGCCTACGTGGGCCGGGCGCGCGCGCGCATCAACAAGGGGGCGAAGCCCGGCGCGGCCGACGATGCCGCCCGGGTACCGGTGGGCTTCGTGTACAACGCCACCGCCGACGCCACCATTGGCCGCCGCAACAATCGCATCTTCCAGCAGGTGAACCAGTCCAACGCCACCAGCGTGGCGCCGGCCTATCGCACGCTGAACGATCCCCGCGTGTCGGTCACGGACCTCAACCGTACGGCGCCGGACCAGATCAATCGGCTCTGGAACCAGAACAAGTACAGCAGCCTGGTGGCCACGTACCCGATTGCCACGGGTCTCGAGGCGCAGCTCATCCTGGCCGAAGCGCGGGGCGGGGCCGCCGGGGTGGCCATTCTCAACACGCTGCGGGCCCGTACGGGCGTGGCGCTGCCGCCGCTCACCGCTCAGGAATCGGCCAACGTGGATGCCGCGGTGGCGGAAGAGCGCCGGCGCGAGCTGTTCCTGCAGGGGAACCGCTGGTTCGACGTGAAGCGCTTCAACCTGCCGCAGGTGCCGGCGGCCGGGGCGCTGTACGCCAAGGGCGGCGTGTACGGCGACCAGCGCTGCTGGCCGTTGCCGGACGCCGAAAAGCTGGCCAATCCGAACTTCGGGCGCTGAGCCGGGCAGAGTAAACGGGAACCGGTCGCCGTACCGGTGCCCCGTGGGACGGACGGGTCGGACGTGCCTGCGGGCGGGTCCGACCCGCGCTGTTTTCGGACGGTCGCGGCGCATTGCCCCCCTCTGTCCCCGTCCCTTAGCTTGCGGACACGTAGTCTCCCAATCCTACCTGACATTCGAACGGAGCGACCGCGGTGAAGATCGCCGTGTGCATCAAGCGCGTCCCCGTGATGGAAACCAAGTTCGCGATCGCGGCCGACGGCACGCGAGTGGACGAGGCGGGGCTCAAGTACGACGTGAACGACTTCGACCTCTGGGCCATCGAGGCGGGGTTGCAGCTCAAGGAGAAGAACAACAACACCGGCGAAGTGGTCGCCATCTGCCTCGGCCCCGATGCGGCGCAGGAGCAGATCCGCAAGGCGCTGGCCATGGGGGCCGACCGCGGCGTGCTGTTGCAGGCGGCGGCGGTGCCGGCCGACGGCCTGGCCGTGGCGCGCGCGCTGGCGGCCGAGCTCAGGGAGGGTGGCTACGATCTGGTGCTCTTCGGGCGCATTGCCATCGACTCCATGAACCAGATGACGGGGCCCATGGTGGCCGAGCTGCTCGACCTGCCCTGCGTGACCAACGTGTGCAAGCTGGAGATCAGCGGCGGCACCGGCCGCGCCGAGCGTCAGCTCGAAGGCGCCAGCGAGGTGGTGGAGTTCCCGCTCCCGGCGCTGCTCACCATCGACGACGGGCTCAACAAGGAGCGCCTGCCCAGCCTCAAGGGCATCATGGCGGCCAAGAAGAAGCCGCTCGATGTGAAGCCGGCGCAGTTGGGTGACATCAAGGTGTCGGTCACGAAGATGGTGCTCCCGCCCGAGCGCGCCGCTGGCCGTATTCTCGGCGACAGCGCGGCGGCGGTGCCCGAACTCGTCCGTCTCCTCCAGACTGAAGCGAAGGTGCTCTGACCATGGCCAACGTTCTTGTTTTTGCCGAAGTCCGTGCGGGCGACCTGCGCAAGGTGGCGCTGGAGGCCGTGACGGCCGGGCGTCAGCTCGCCGATCTGTCCGGCGGCGGCAGCGTGCACGCGGTGCTGGCCGGCGAGGCCGGCATTGGTGGCAAGGCCGGTGCGCTCGCTGAGCACGGCGCTGACAGTGTGCTCGTGCTCGAACATGCCGGCTTCGCGCAGTACAACCCCGAGGCGCTGGCGGCCACGTTGGCGCAGCGGCTGTCGGGTGGCACGTACGGTTTCGCGGTGTTCAGCGCCACCGCGCAGGGGCGTGACCTGTCGCCGCGCGTGGCCGCCAAGCTGGGTAGCGGCCTCGCCCCCGACCTCACCGGCTTCACGGTGGAAGGCGGGAACGTGGTGGGGCAGCACTTCAACATGAACGGCAAGACCATCGCCACGCTCACGCTCACCGGCTCGCCGGCGGTGCTGTCGGTGCGTCCCGCCGCCTTCCAGCCGGTGGCGAATGCGAAGCCGCTGGCCACCGAAGCCATTACGAGCGCCACCGATCCGTCGGCCTCACGGGTGAAGGTGGTCGAGCTCAAGCAGGGCAACACCGGCAAGATCGACCTCAACGACGCGCCGGTCATCGTGGCCGGCGGTCGCGGGCTCAAGGCGCCGGAAAACTTCACGCTGTGCGACGAGCTGGCCGACGCCTTCGGCAACGCGGCGGTCGGGGCCACGCGCGCGGTGACCGACGAGGGCTGGCGGCCGCACTCCGATCAGATCGGGCAGACGGGCCGGAACGTGAGTCCGAACCTCTACATCGCCGTGGGCATCTCGGGGGCCATCCAGCATCTGGCCGGCATGCGCACCTCCAAGACCATCGTGGCGATCAACAAGGACAAGGACGCCCCGATCTTCAAGATTGCCGATTACGGCATCGTGGGGGACGTGTTCGAGGTCATGCCGGCCCTCACTGCGGCGGTCAAGGCGGCGCGCGCGCAGGGCTGACGTCCCCTTGGCACGCGCAGTCGGACAGGACGGGCCCCATCGCCATCAAGGCGGTGGGGCCCGCTGCGTTCCCCGTGCCTCCTCCCTTCCGTGCCTCCCCGCCGCGCTTGTCGCGGCCCATTCCACGGCCTAGCTTCGCGCCATGACCCTGCAGAACTACGTCTTCGCGGTGATCCTCGCCGGCGCCCTCTGGATGTTCAGCCAGCAGGCCCAGCGGCTCGTTCGATGGCTCAAGCTGGCCAAGCCCGAGGATCGCACCGATCACCCGGATATCCGCACGAAGAACTTCCTGCTCATCGGCCTCGCGCAGACCAAGATCCTGCGCGACCCCCTGGGCGGCATGATGCACGCCCTGGTGTTCTGGGGGTTCTGCGTGCTGGGGCTGGGCACCATCGAGATCATGATCCAGGGGCTCTACACGCCCTTCACCTGGAACGTGCTCCTCCCCGACGTGCTCTACACGGCCTTCGTGGCGTCGCAGGAGCTGTTCGCGGTGTTCGTGCTGTTCCCCGTGTTCTACCTGTTGTACCGACGCCTCGTCATTCGCCCGCGCCGGTTCACGGTCGATGCGGTACACAGCGGCGAGGCCGTGCTCATCCTGAGCGTCATTGCCGGGCTCATGATCACACTGCTGCTGCTGTACATCGGGGAGCAGATGCAGCCCGGCGCCTCGCAATCGGGGCACATCGTCACCCGCGGCTTCCTGCCGCTCTTCGCCGGCATGATGAGCGTGGAGACGGCGCACACCATGGCGCGGGTCTCCTGGTGGCTGCACGCCCTCGGCATTCTCTGGTTCCTCAATCATCTCCCCAAGTCCAAGCACCTGCACGTCCTCACGTCGCTCATCAACGTGTGGTTCTCCAACACCGACGGGCCGGGACGCGTGGGGGCCATGCGGCCCATGGACCTCGAGGCGGAGGACGCCGAGCAGTTCGGGGCGAGCGATGTGGAGCACCTGAGCTGGAAGGCCCTGCTCGATGGGTACTCGTGCACCGAGTGCGGGCGCTGCACTGCCGCCTGCCCGGCCAACATCACGGGCAAGGTGCTGTCGCCGCGCATGATCGTGGTCAAGACGCGGGCGCGCCTCACCGAGAAGGCCACCGTGCTCGACGCCGTGGCCGCCGGCGGTGGTACCGCCACCGCCGAACAGCAGGCGGTGCTGGACAAGAAGCTGCTCGACAGCTGGATCACCGAGGAAGAGCTGTGGGCCTGCACCAGCTGCCGCGCCTGCGTGCAGGAGTGCCCGGTGAGCATCGATCAGCTCGATATCATCAACGAGCTGCGCCGTGATCTCATGCTCATGGAGTCGCGCTTCCCCGACGAACTGCAGCCCGCGCTCACGAGCCTCGAGCGCAACGGCAGCCCGTGGGCCTTCAGCGCGGCCGATCGGGAGCAGTGGGCCGAGGGAATGAACATCCCCACCATGGCCGAAATGGCGGCCAGCGGCGAGAAGCCCGATCTGCTCTTCTGGGTGGGCTGCGCCGGCTCGTTCGACGATCGCAGCAAGAAGATCACGGTGGCGTTCGCGCGCATTCTGCAGGCGGCCAACGTGAAGTTCGCCATCCTCGGCCAGGAAGAAACCTGCCACGGCGACCCGGCGCGTCGCATGGGCAACGAATACCTCTACCAGATGATGGCCAAGGGCGTGATCGAAACGCTCAATGGCTACGAGATCAAGACGGTGGTGACCTTCTGTCCGCACTGCTTCCATCAGATGGGGAAGGAGTTCCCCGATCTGGGCGGGCATTACGAGGTCATTCACCACACCGAGTACATCGAGCGGCTGCTCAACGAGGGGCGCGTGCCGCTCGACACCGAGCACGGGCAGCGGCTCAAGGTGGCGTACCACGATTCCTGCTATCTGGGGCGCTACAACGAGGTGTACGATGCGCCGCGCAACACGCTCAAGAAGGCGCTCCCCATCATGGAGCTGGTGGAGCCCGCGCGCACGAAGAGTCGCGGCCTGTGCTGCGGCGCCGGCGGCGGGCGCATGTGGATGGAGGAGAACGTGGGCAAGCGCGTGAACGTCGAGCGCAGCGAAGAGCTGCTGGCCACCGGCGCCGATCAGATTGCCGTGGCGTGCCCGTTCTGCATGACGATGATCACCGACGGCGTGACCGGGGCCGGCAGCGAGGTGCCGGTGCTGGACATCTCCGAAGTGGTGGCCGCGCGGTTGCGCTGACCGCCGGCCTCAGCGCCCCGGCGGCTCCTTGGTCGTGGCCCTGGCGACCGTCCCGGAGGGGCGGGAGGGTGTGTCGCGTGGCGGGCGCTTGAACGACAGGTCGACGGCACCGTCGTTCGGGGGCACGGCGCGGGCTGCGGTCGGTGCCGGCCGCCCGCGCCGTGCCGCGCCCGGGTACAGCGCGAGCAGCGCGCACAGGAAGGTCATGACCACGATGAGCGGGCCGCGGAAGGGCGAGATTCGGTCTGGGCGCATGCCCTCCCGTACGGAAGGATGATGCCAACGGAGCGCCCGGTCATGTGCCTCGGGAATGCCGTCATGGCAGGGCAAACCGTGGGGGGGGCGCCACACGGACTGTCGCAGGGGTGCCCCAAGGCGCCATGGTGGGAGAGACGGTAGACGACGGCTGGGGGGCCGGCGCCGGGCCCGTCAGCGCGCCATGTGCCGCAGATGCAGCAGTTGCACCACCTGTTTCACGGCCCCGTTCTCGTAGGGCGTGTGCGACCGGTGCACCAGTTCGAGCCCCACCGTCGGCAGGTGCTCCAGAAACGCGGGCAGAGCGAGCCGACCGGGGTCGGCGATGATCGCCTCGCCCTGCGGCGCGAGGGCGCGCGCCACACACGCGCCCACCAGCGAGGCGTACTCCTTCTCGTACAGCACGTCGGCCGCGATGACCACGTCGAACGTGCCGAGGTCGTCGGGCCAGGCACGCCAGTTCACCAGCCGCGCCTGCGGCTCCCGGCCGAGATTGCGCGCCGCATTGCCACGCGCCATGTGAATGGCGTCCTCGTAATAGTCGGTGGCGGTGACCGAGAAGCCGGCGGCCATGGCGGCCGTGGTGTCGAGCCCAAGACCGCACCCCAGTTCCAGCAGGGTGCGCCCCTCGCCACGCATGGACAGCAGGGCGCCGGCCAGCACGCGCGCCGATGGCCAGAGGTCGGCCCAGTAGGGGAGCCGCTCGTCCATGACGTAGTCGGCTTCGCTGATCAGGTGATCGGCATTGGCCGGCTTGAACAGGGTGAAGGTTCGGGCCTGTGCGCCCGACCCCACCGGCACCGTCTCGAAGTCGGTCGTCCACTTCTGCGTGAAGGCCGCGTCGAGCGCCGCGCCGTGCAAGGCGCGCAAGGGATGCGCGGCGTCGCTCACGAGGCGGTGTCCGGCGGGGCCGGGGCCGTGGGCAACAGCGGGGGCGCGTCGGGAAGCAGGATGGCGTGCATCATGGTGCCGGCCTCCACGCGGGTCATTTCCTCGGGCACCTCGAGCAGCGCGTCGGCGAGCGCCATGGACCGCAACAGATTCGATCCCTGCGCGCCCGAGAGCCGAGCCTCCAGCAGCCCATCGCTGCCAACGCCGAGTGCCACGCGCAGGAAGTAGCGCAGCGCGGCCGGCGTATCGGCCCGGTCTGTCATGCGGACCGGGATGCGTGCGTGGTGGACACCGGCGTGCCCACCCAGCGCCCGAATGAGCGGCCACGCGAACAGCACCCCCGTCACCAGCGTCGATACCGGATTGCCCGGCAACCCCAGCCAGGGCACATCGCGTACCATGCCGGTGCCAATTGGGCCGCCAGGGCGAATGCGGGCCCGCCAGAACCGTTGGGTGCCTCCCAGTGCCGCCAGCGCATCCCGCGTGTAATCGTGCGCCCCCACCGACACGCCGCCGGTGGTCACCAGCAGGTCGCATCCGGTGTCGAGCGCGTCGGCGAGTGCCGCCGTGAGGGCCTCGAGCGAGTCGGAGACCAGCGGGGCCATGGTCACCTGTGCCCCCGCTCCGCGCAGCAGCGCCGGCAGCGCATAGCTGCTCGACGATACCAGGCGGTGCCCCGCCAGCACCTCGTCGAAGCGATCGAGCAGCACCAGCTCATCGCCGCTCGACACGATCGTGACCCGCGGCTGCCGAAACACCGGGAGCGCTGCCGCGCCTATGGACGCGAGGGCGCCCAGATGCGCGGCCCGCAACGACGTGCCACGCCCGAACAGCACCGCGTTGGCCGCAATGTCCTCGCCGCGTGGGCGGACATTGCCGCGCCCCTGTACATCGCGATCACTCGTGATGCACACCGTGGCTTCACCCCGGTCCGAATCCTCGAGGCGAACGACCGCGTCGGCGCCGGGCGGCAGCGGGGCGCCCGTCATGATGCGCATGGCCGTTCCCTGCTGCACCCATGGCAGGCCGGTGGGATCGCTGCCGGCCACGCTGGTGCCGATCACCGGCAGGACACGCGGTGACGCAGCCGTGGCGCCCAGCACATCGGCACGCTGCACGGCATAGCCGTCCATGCCGGCATTGTCCCACGCGGGGAGCGCCAGCCGACTCGTGATGTCCTGGGCCAGCACGCGGCCCAACGCGTCCGCCACGCCCACGCGCTCCGTGGGAGTGGCGCGCCCGCCCACCGCGGCCAGCACCGCCGCCAGTGCGTCGGCAAAGGAGAGCCCCGACGCCGGACCCATCCCCGTGCCTGCCGTCACGAACCGCGTCCTGCCGCGAGCGTGCCGCCCGCGAGCATCGCCGCGAGCAGATCCTGCACGCGCTCCACCTCACGGGTGGGCACCGTGAAGTTGTTCATCATCATGGAGAAGAGCAGCACCCGCCCGTTGGCGGTGGTCGCGTAGCCACTGAGCGCGCGCGCCTTGTCGAGCGTGCCGGTCTTGGCGCGCACATTGCCTTCGGCCGGCGTGCCACGCATGCGGCTCCGAATGGTGCCGTCCACGCCGGCAATCGGGAGCGCGTCACGAAAGAGCGTGAAGTGCGGCGAACGGCGCATGGCGTCGAGCACCTTCACGATCGCGCGCGGCGTCACGTAGTCGTGGCGCGAAAGCCCGCTGCCATCACGATACGCGGCGTCGTTCGCCGTCACCCCCCACGCGGCCAGCGCGCGTGCCCCGACGGCTTGCGCACTGTCGGCCGACCCGTTGCCCGTTTGCTGCAGGGCCACCGTGCGAAAGAACAGTTCGGCCATCTGGTTCTGCGAGGGTTTCTCCATGCGTCGCAGCACGTCGGCAAAGGGCGGCGAGGTGATCACGGCCAGCGTGTCGAGTGCCCGCGACGCGGTGTCGCGCCTGGCCAGCCGCTTCTGCTGCACCGTGATGCCGCGTTCGGCCAGCGATTCGGTGAAGGCCGCCACGACGGCATCGTTGGGGTGACGATACGCCACCGTAAACCGCGCGCTGTCGCCCAGCGCGAGCGTCCCCGACACGATCAGCGCCCGGCCGATACTGTCGTAGGCCGCCTGCAGGCGCGGCGGGCGGGTGCCGGCGGGGAGCGGGGCGCTGTCGCGCGTTACGGCATCCACCACCACCGCCGGGTAGCGCCGCGTGGGGGCGGTCTGCACCCGTACCGGAGCCCCCACACGACGACCGGCATGCACGGTGACGTACAGCTCCCCTTCGTTGTACAGCAGTTCGTCGATCGCCGCACTGTAGGCCGCGTCGAAATCGTCCCAGGCCCACCCGAAGCCGGTGCTCAGCCCGGGGAGCGCATCACCCACGGGGAGGACGCGTCCGGCGATGCGGCGTACCCCACGTGCCGAGAGCGCATCCAGGGCCGCGTCGAACGCCGAACTGGCACGACCACCGCGCAGGGCGTCGCTGATGCTCGGATCACCGCTTCCCTGCAAGTACACGTTGCCATGCCACGTGGCGCCGCGCTGCACCCCGTGCAGCAACACCGGCGTGCGCCACCGGAAGTCGGGCCCCAGCAGCGTCGTCGCAATGGCGCCGGTCAGCAGCTTCTGGTTGGAGGCGGGCATGAACAACCGGTCGGCATCGTGGCTGGCGAGCGTGTCCCCCGACTCGGGGTCGACAATCAGGATGCCCAGGCGGGCGTTGCGCCACATGGGGGCTGCCACGACGGAGTCCACGGTATGGCGGACCCGGTCCCGCAGGGTGGGGGCCGGCACCGTGGCCACCGGCATCATGTAGGGGGCCACCGGCTCCGGCTGATGCGGCTCGAGCACCGCCTGCGGCGGTCGCGCCGCACAGGCCGTGGCGGCACCGGCGCACAGCGTCACGGCGAGCAGGCGCCGCATCAGGCGTCCACCTCGTAGCAGCTGCTCAACGTGGCATCCTCGGCCAGATGCACCTTGATCACCCGGGCGGTAGTGTGCGCCAGCGCGGCCTGCACCCGCTCGCAGATGAAGCGCGACAGCAACTCTCCCGTGGGGATCATCTTGCCGTCGGCAAACTCCGGCACATCGAGATTGATGTTGCGATGGTCGAACCGGTCGCGCACCTCCCGCTGCAGCACGTGGTCGAGGAAGCCGAGATCCACGAGAAATCCCGTCTCCTCGTCCACCGGTCCGGCCACGGTGACGTCACACACATACGTGTGCCCATGGTAGTGCGGGTGGGCACAGGCGCCAAACACCTCGGCGTTCTCCTGGTCGCTCCAGTCGGGGCGACGGTACCGATGGGCGGCGGCGAAGGTCACGCGACGGGTGAGCGACGTGCGGGGCATGCCGGCCTACCGGAACAGGGGGAACGTGACACCGGCGGTGAGCGCCCAATTGGCACGCCACGCTTCGCGTCGGCGGGTGTCGGTGAGGATGCTCGTGGTGTCGGCCGCCTTCACGAAGTAGCGGTCGGGATACTGGTACTGCCACAGGTAGTTCACGGCGTCGAGGCGCAGCTGCGGGCCACGGCGGGGCAGGTAGCGCAGGCTGAAGCCGTAGTTGAACGCGAACTTGGTGCCGAACTGGTAGCCGCCGGTGTCGGCGCGGGCGAAGTCGCTGGCCAGTCCCGCGCCCACATTCACCGATGGCATGAGATGCCGCCAGGTCTTGCGTCCCGTGAGTGACACATCGAGCCCGGCATCGATGAGGTGCGTCGTGGTGCCCGGCGTGGCCACGACCCGTGTGGCCCGCGGATTGGTCGGCACCAGCACGTTGCGCTCACTCGGCGAAAACACATACCGCGCGAACAGCGAGGCCGGGCCGCCCACGCCGATGTCGTACCGCACGCCGGCCAGCCAACTCGGCGCCGGGGCGACATTGGCGGGATCGGGCCTCACGGCCAGCCATCCGCCCAGGAGTGTCGCCGACTGGCCGATCTTGAAGTCTTCGTAGGGACTCTTCTCGGGCAGGTATCCCACTTGCGCACTCCCCGCGACGGGCAGCAGGAAGGCAAGGGCGGCTGCCACCGCCGCACCGGAACGAACGGGGAATACATGCATGGAGCGCATCAGGACGGAGAATCGGAAGGACGGACGCGAAGATCGCGACCGGTGATGTCGGGAGGCAGGGGAAGCCCGAGCAGCGCCAGCGCCGTGGGCCCCACGTCGCACAAGGCGCCCCCGCTGCGCAGCGGCGCGGTCTCGTCGGGATCGAGGATGACCAGGGGGACCGGATTGGTGGTGTGTGCCGTGTGCGGCTGGTGCGTGACCGGATCGATCATGAGATCCGCGTTGCCATGATCGGCCGTGATGATGAGCCGCGCGCCGCCGGCAGCTGCGGCCTCCAGCACCTGACCGAGGCAGGCATCCACGGCTTCCACGGCCGTGATGGCCGCCTCGAGCGACCCGGTGTGCCCCACCATGTCCGTATTGGCGAAGTTGCACAGCATGAAGTCATGCGTGCGGTTGGCCAGCGCGTCACAGAGCACGGCGCACACCGCCCCGGCGCTCATCTCGGGCTGCAGGTCGTAGGTGGCCACCTTGGGGCTTGGCACCACGCGCCGGTCTTCGCCGGGGAGCGGCTGCTCGTGGCCGCCGTTGAAGAAGAACGTCACGTGCGGGTACTTCTCCGTCTCCGCCGTGCGCAGCTGCGTCAGCCCCGCCTTGGCAATGACGTCGCCCACCAGGTTGTTCATCGATTGCGGGCCGAACGCCACCGGAAACGGGAACGTGTCGTCGTACTGCGTCATGGTGACGATCTGCACCAGCGGCCGCGGCCCCGTGTCGAACCCGTCGAAGTCGGGAAACGCGAGCGCGCGCAGGGATTGGCGCATGCGGTCGCTGCGGAAATTGAAGCTCACGAGGGCATCGCCATCGACCATGGGCGCCAGCGCGCTACCGTCCGGACCCGGCATGACCCACGGCGTCACGAACTCGTCGTGCACCCCCGCCGCATACGAGCGCTCGAGCGCGGCCAGTGCGTCCGGCTCCACCGGGGCCTGGCCACGCACCGCCGCGTCGTACCAGCGCTGCGTGCGCTCCCACCGGTTGTCGCGGTCCATGCCGTAGTAGCGACCGCACACACTGGCCAACTGGGCCTTGCCCGCAATCGTGGCGAGCGTCTCGCGCAGGAACCCCAGCGCGCTTTGCGGTGGGGTATCGCGTCCGTCGAGCAGGGCGTGCAGCACCACCCGCGGCACCTGCTGCTGCACCGCCAGCTCCACCAGGGCATACAGGTGCGCCTGGAACGCATGCACCCCACCGTCGCCCAACAGGCCCAGGAGGTGCAGGGTGCCGTGATTGAAGCGCACATGCGCGCACGCCTGAAGCAGCGCGGGGTTCTCGAAAAAGCGGCCGGTCTCGATGGCGCTGCCGATGCGCACGAGGTCCTGCATCACCACGCGCCCCGCGCCGAGGTTGAGGTGCCCCACTTCGCTGTTGCCCATCTGGCCTTCGGGCAACCCCACCGCCTTCCCCGATGCGGTCAGCAGCGTGCGGGAGCCGTGCGACCAGATGCGGTCCCAGTTGGGCGTGTCGGCGAGGCAGATCGCGTTCGCCTCACATTCTTCGCGGTACCCCCACCCATCTAGAATGATGAGCGCCACCGCGCGATCTACGCGTGCAGACATCGGTCTCCGGGATATGCTTCAGGGTGACCGCTCAGGCCGCATGCCGGCCGGGGCGGTACGTTCGTCGGGCATCGGGGGCCACCGCGAGGGCGGTGGGGTCAGCCGGTGCAATCTAAACCGTGCCGGATCATGCGTGTTCGTCGTCGGACGTTGCTGTTGGCCCTGTCATTGGTGACGTTGCTCCTCCTGGATGGTTTGCTGCTGTGGCGGCGCGCACGCTACCGGGAGGAGACGGCGCGGTTGCGGGCCGGCATGTCGGAACTCGAGCAGCAGCGTGCCGATGCCATCATGGCGGCGAATGTCGACCAGGCCACCCTCATGATCGAAATCATGCGGCGGCAGGCCCGGGGCGACGGCGGCATCCACCTGGCGGTGAACACGGATTCGGGCTACGTGGCCCTCGACCGGGGGGGCGCGCGGCTGCGCACGATGCCCGCCCGCATTGGCCCGGAGCGGCGGGTGGGAAGCGGCGCCGATACCGTTCGCGTGGTCGTTCCCCGGGGGGTGCGCCGCATCGAGCGCCTGCTTGGCGCGGCCGACGCGTGGTCCCTGCCGGACTGGCTGTGGGCCGACCGCGGTCTGCCCCCTGTGGCCGAGCGGGCGGCGCCCGGATGGACCGGGACGCACGCGATCGTGACCACGGGGGGAACCCTGTTGTACGCCGTGCCCGGAATCGGGCCGCTTGCCGACAGCAGTTATGTGATGCCCGGCTCCGTGCGCCTCGATGCCGGTGACTTGCAGGCCATTCGCGAAAACCTGACCCCGGGTACCCGGGTGTACTTCTACTGACATGACCACGCGCGCGGTACACCCCGCGGAAGGTCGGGCCCGGTCACGCGCGCTGCGACGTGGCTGGCGCGGCACGCCGCTCTGGCTTCTGGCGCTTACCGGACTGACCCTCGGGTTCACCGGGTGGCTGACCGTCATCACCCTGCGCACGCGCTTCGAGCGCGACGTGGCACGGCTGGTGTTCAACGACAATTCCGAGGCCCTCGAACAGCTCACCCTGCAGGCCGGACTCAGCGCCGACAGCCTGCGTGCCGAATTGGCCGCCACACCCCCGGTGCCGGCGGACTCTTCGTACATCGTGGTGTCCATCACCGACCGTCGCCTCTGGTACAAGCGCGGCGACAGTGTGCTCTTCACGGCGCGGGTGGCCACCGGTTCGGGGAAGCAGTTGGTCGTACGAGGCGGCACCAAGGTCCTGCGCTTCGAAACGCCGCGCGGCCGGCTGGTGGTGCAGCGTCGCGACTCCGCCCCCGCCTGGATCCCGCCCGACTGGCACTATCAGGAGCAGGCCAACAAGCGGCGGCTCGGTCTCACCCAGCTGGTGCGCGGCAAGCCCCTGCCGCTGCGCGACGGCGGGCTCATCACCGTGAAGGGGAACGATGTCGTGCGTGTGACCGCCGATGGTGCAGTCCGCCCGCTGGCGGCCACGGACGGCCGTGAGATCGTTGCCGATGGCCAGATCATTATTCCGCCATTCGGAACAAACCAGCGCAAGTATGCGGACGTGCTTGGCCATTACCGACTCTATCTGGGGGACGGCTACGCCCTGCACGGCACCAACAACCCGGCGTCGGTGGGGCAGGCGGTGAGCCACGGATGCGTGCGGCTGCGGAACGAAGACATTGCAGAGCTGTACCACCGCGTGGCCGTTGGGACCCCGGTCTTCATCTACTGAAGCCACACACACTTACAGATGCGATTTCCGTAGGCGTTCATCCTCGCCGGGTGAACGGACGGATCGGGGTCGAGTATATTTCCAGCACGGGCGCTGGGTCGTCTGCCATGGGGCAGCCGTCGTTCGTGACCGGGCGCCATCTCCGAACTCGTGATTCAGACATCCTCCGACGCCCAGGCGTCTTCAGCCAATCCCGTCGTACCGGTCGGGCGGGGCGCGCATCCGCGCCGCCGCGGGGCATTGGTCGTGGCCCTGACCGTTGCCGCGCTTGCGGTGGTCGTGCGCCCCACGGGCATGGCGGCCACGACAGCCCGCGACCTGTCGCCCACTGTCCGGGCGGACGTGCCGCGGGCCGCGTCGTTCCCGGGGCTCGACACCCTCCGTGGGGTGAGCCGCAAGCTTCGGGCCCGGTTCCTCGCCCCGCATCGCGCCGCCAGCATTCCGGTGCTGCGTCAGCTCTTCGGGGACTCGGCCGCCACGCGGCCCGGGGTATATGCCGCCAACGACTCAACGGGCGCCTTTCACTTCATCACCATGCGCCCCTTCGCCGACAAGGTGCGCGGGCGTATCGGCGCCTATCGCATTGGCTTCTTTCCGGCCGAAAAGCGGGCGCGCGGCGGCAGCTACGGCAATCCTGAGGGGTTCCTGGAAGTCACCGCCGGCAACGCGGATACGCCCATCTCCGAGCATTTCCGTCTGCGCGACTTCCTCACCAAGGATCAGACGGGCGTGTGGCCCAAGTACCTCGTCCTGCGCGAGCCGCTCGTGGACAAGCTCGAACTGGTCTTGCAGGAGCTGCGCACGATGGGCGTGCACGCGGCCACCCTGCGGGTCATGTCCGGCTTCCGTACGCCGCAATACAACCAGCAGGGCGTGGGGACCGGCGGTCGGGCCAACGACAGCCGCCACCAGTACGGTGATGCCGCCGATGTGTACGTCGTGAACGGCGCGCGCGACTGGATGAGCGATCTCAATGCGGATGGGCGTGTCGATACGCACGACGCCCGCGTGCTGGCCCAGGCGGCCGAGCGGGTGGAGCGCGCGCATCCGGAGCTGGTGGGCGGCATTGGCGTGTACAAGGCCACGAGTGCACACGGGCCCTTCGTGCACATCGATGTGCGCGGCAGTCGCGCGCGGTGGGGGGCGCAGTGAGCGGCGCCATCCTGGGAGGTGCGCCATGATCCAGCGCCGTACAGCGCTCGTGCTGAGCGGTCTCATTGCCATCACGGCGGCCGTGCTCTACCAGCCGCCCGGTGAGCTCTTCGCCGACTCGTCGGCCGAGAGCTTCCGCCGCGCCGTGCCCCGGGTGGAAGTGGGAGCCGCGGCGCGGGGGGTGAGTGGCGAAATCAAGATGCACTTCGTGCGCGCCGGCGAGCGGGTTGCGCTGCCGCTCGAGATCCGCGGGGCGTCGGGGTCGCTCGGGTTCGAGTATCAGTGGGTGGCCGTCGGCAGTGGCGAGTCGGGCGACGTCGTGCGTCCCCTCGAGGGCGACACGCTGCTCGCGCCGCTCACCCCCGGCATTTACGAGCTCGAGGTCACGCGCCATGGCGTCACGCAGCGTCTCGAGGAGCCGCGGCTGGCGGTGATGGTGCCCTTCGAACTCAAGCTGGGGAGCACCCTCAACGGCTACCAGATTGGACGCTACCCCGCCGAGTGGTCGCGCGATGAAGCGGCGGAAAAGCCGCTGGGCTTCGCCGAAGTGCACGAGGAACACCTCGACCTGCCGCTCACCAAGCACCTGCGCGTGCGCGACTTCGTCACGCACGACCGGCAGACCATGTGGCCCAAGTACGTGGCCGTCGATCCGCGCGTGCTCGACAAGATCGAACTGGTGCTGCGCGAATTGGCTCGGCGTCGTGGTGAGGAGAGCGCCTCGTTCATGCTGGAGGTGCACAGCGGCTTCCGCACACCGTTGCACAACGCCGGGGTGGAGGGCTCCGCGCGCGACTCGCGCCACTTGTATGGAGACGCTGCCGATGTCGCCATTGATGCCGACGGCGACGGAGAGCTCACCCTGTTCGATGCGTACCGGGTGGAGCAGGCGGTGGATTGGGTCGAGCGGGCGCACCCCGAGCTGGCCGGCGGTCTGGGCGTGTACAGCAGTCGCCGGTATGCCACGCCCTACTGCCACATCGACGCGCGTGGCGAGCGGAAACGTTGGCGTGGATGACCACGTAGGGCACGCCACACGGCACGCCACGAGGAGCCCATGAATCCGTACGTTCGCGATCGCATCAATCGCAAGCTCGAGACCCTGTCAGACGAGCGCCTGTATCAGGTGCTCGACTACGTGGAGTTTCTCGAATCGAAGTACGCGGAGAAGCCCGCCGCGGTGACCAACGTGTTCCAGAAATTCACCGACGGCGTGGAGGACACGCTGCGGGCCGGCGGACTCGCGGCCAGTACCGTGACCGAGGCCGTGGGATTTCTCAACAAGGCCATGGGCGTGCTCAACAACGTGGCGCAGACCACGAAGACGGTCGCCACCGATGTGGTCTCCACCGCGCG